>NZ_CP133267.1:1525000-2190000 GCF_030915465.1 Neobacillus sp. PS3-34 | reverse complement strand
TTTCACGAAAATAGTGAATGGGGAAAAAACAGAAGTGCATCTATGTGAAAAGTGTGCGCAGGAAAAAGGCGATATGTTTATGATTAATGCTGCTTCTGGTTTTTCCATTAATAATTTGCTGGCGGGACTTTTAAATATTGATCCTTCCTTTCACCATACCACGCAAAATACATTTGATAAGGAAGAGATTCTACAGTGTGACCAATGTTCAATGACGTTCGACCAATTTGTTAAAATCGGCAGGTTTGGATGTGCGCATTGTTATGAGACATTTAAAGATCAGCTGAAGCCAATTTTGCGCCGTCTGCATAGCGGGAATTGGAATCATAATGGGAAAATTCCGAAGAGGATTGGCGGAACAATTCATCTCCGCAAACAGGTTGATGAATTGAAACAACAATTAAAGGAATTAATTTCAAATGAAAAATTTGAGCAAGCGGCCGAAATTCGTGATGAAATTCGTTCCCTGGAAAAAAGATTGAAAGTTAATCGAGAGGGAGGGGAATAAGCGTGTCGCTGGAAAAGTTCATTAGTCAAGCGGTAAGCTCCTGGATGAGTGTGGAAGGCCTGATTCAGATATTGTCCTCAGTTCCCGTATCCGGTTAGCCCGCAATCTTCAAGAATATAAATTTCCAACTTTGTTTTCACATGAAGAAGCTAAAATGATTATTGTAAAAATGGAAGAGATTTTAAGTAAGTATCCGTTTGAAAAATATGGACAAATGGAATTACTGAAAATGGATGGACTCCAGCCTTTGCAGAAAAGGGTCTTAATGGAGAAACACTTAATCAGTCCAAATCTAACAGAGGATTCCACCCATGGGGCATGCATACTGAGTGAAAATGAAGAAATCAGTATTATGCTGAATGAAGAGGACCATATCCGTATTCAATGCCTGTTCCCAGGGTTTCAATTATCAGAGGCACTTGAAGCGGCGAGTGAGATTGACGATTGGCTGGAAGAGCACATCCATTATGCTTTTAACGAAAAGCAAGGTTATTTAACAAGCTGTCCGACCAATGTGGGAACAGGTTTAAGAGCCTCTGTGATGATGCATTTGCCGGGGCTGATTCTTACCCAGCAAATAAATAGGATCATTCCCGCGATTAATCAACTGGGACTTGTGGTAAGAGGTATTTATGGAGAAGGAAGCGAAGCATTAGGAAATATTTTTCAAATCTCCAACCAAATTACCCTTGGCAAGTCTGAAGAAGATATTGTTGAAGATTTAAAGAGCGTTGTCAGCCAACTAATATCGCAGGAAAGGTCAGCCCGTGAAGCATTAGTAAAAACTTCAAACATACAATTAGAAGACAGAGTGTTTCGCTCATACGGGGTGCTAACAAACAGCCGGATTATCGAATCAAAGGAAGCGGCAAGATGTTTATCAGATGTCCGGCTTGGTATAGATATTGGTTTTATCAAAGATATGCCTAAATGCATTTTTAATGAATTAATGATACTGACTCAGCCTGGCTTTTTGCAACAGTATGCCGGAGGCCATTGAGGCCGCATGAAAGGGATATTCGAAGGGCAGCTTTTATTAGGGGACGCCTGAACATGGAACAAGAAAAAGACTGAGGAGGAAAATATTATGATGTTCGGCAGGTTTACGGAAAGAGCGCAGAAGGTGTTGGCATTGGCACAGGAAGAAGCAATTCGCCTGGGACATAATAATATAGGTACAGAGCATATTTTATTAGGTTTGGTTCGCGAGGGAGATGGTATAGCCGCAAAGGCTTTATTCGGACTTGGCCTTGGAGCGGAGAAGATCCAAAAAGAGGTTGAGAATTTAATTGGCAAGGGGCAGGATAGCTCACAATCGATCCACTATACTCCACGTGCTAAAAAGGTAATCGAGCTTTCAATGGATGAGGCGAGAAAGCTTGGCCATTCGTATGTAGGGACTGAGCATATTTTGCTTGGTTTGATTCGTGAAGGTGAGGGAGTAGCTGCCAGGGTATTGAATAATCTTGGAGTGAGTCTTAATAAGGCACGACAGCAGGTTCTTCAATTATTAGGCAGCAATGAATCCGGCGGGCATCAAGGCAATTCATCTGCGAGTGCCAACACGCCAACTTTGGATAGCCTTGCAAGAGACCTTACTGCAATCGCACGCGAAGGCAGCCTTGATCCTGTTATTGGCCGCAGTAAAGAAATCCAGCGTGTTATCGAGGTGTTGAGCCGCCGGACAAAAAATAACCCTGTCTTAATTGGAGAACCAGGGGTAGGTAAGACAGCTATTGCGGAAGGCGCTTGCCCAGCAAATTGTTAATAACGAGGTTCCGGAAATCCTCCGTGATAAACGTGTGATGACACTTGATATGGGAACAGTAGTTGCTGGAACCAAATATCGTGGCGAATTTGAAGACCGCCTTAAGAAGGTTATGGATGAAATTCGCCAGGCGGCAATATCATATTATTTATCGATGAACTTCATACGCTCATTGGGGCAGGAGGTGCGGAAGGCGCCATTGATGCTTCCAACATTTTAAAGCCGTCTCTTGCCCGTGGAGAGCTTCAATGTATCGGTGCTACTACTCTCGATGAGTATCGTAAGTATATCGAAAAAGATGCGGCATTAGAGCGCAGATTTCAGCCGATTCGCGTCGATGAGCCAACAGCGGATGAATCGGTTCAAATTTTAAAAGGATTACGCGACCGCTATGAGCCCACCACCGTGTCTCTATCGGTGATGATGTCATCGAAGCAGCTGTTAAATTATCTGACCGCTATATTTCTGACCGATTCCTGCCAGATAAAGCGATTGATTTGATTGATGAAGCAGGTTCAAAGGTACGCCTTCGTTCCTACACAACACCGCCAAACCTGAAGGAATTGGAACTTAAGCTGGAGGAAGTAAGAAAAGAGAAGGATTCATCAGTTCAAAGCCAGGAATTTGAAAAAGCTGCTTCCTTAAGAGATACGGAACAGCGCCTTCGTGAGCAGCTTGAAGAGACGAAGAAGAGCTGGAAAGAAAAGCAGGGTAAAGAAAATAGTGAGGTAACCGTTGAAGATATAGCAAGCGTCGTTTCCAGCTGGACTGGAATACCCGTTTCCAAGCTTGCTCAGACGGAGACAGAAAAGCTGCTTAACCTTGAAGAAATCCTGCATTCCCGCGTCATTGGCCAGGAGGAAGCGGTCAAGGCTGTATCAAAGGCAGTCCGCCGTGCGCGTGCAGGGCTTAAGGATCCGAAGCGTCCTATTGGCTCATTCGTATTCCTCGGACCGACTGGTGTAGGTAAAACAGAGCTGGCCCGTGCGCTTGCTGAAGCGATGTTTGGTGATGAAGATGCGATGATCCGAATTGACATGTCTGAGTACATGGAGAAGCATTCTACATCTAGGCTTGTTGGCTCCCCTCCAGGCTATGTCGGTTATGAAGAAGGCGGCCAATTGACTGAAAAGGTTCGTCGAAAGCCGTATTCTGTTATTCTTCTTGATGAAATCGAAAAGGCACACCCGGATGTTTTTAACATTCTGCTGCAGGTACTTGAAGATGGAAGATTAACGGATTCGAAAGGCCGTACAGTTGATTTCCGCAATACGGTTTTAATCATGACCTCCAATGTTGGTGCGGAAGCTTTGAAACGCAACAAATATGTGGGCTTTAATATCCAGGACGGAGAACAGGATTATAAAGACATGAAGGGCAAAGTAATGGAGGAATTGAAGAAGGCTTTCCGCCCAGAGTTTTTAAACCGAATTGATGAAATTATTGTCTTCCATGCTCTAGAGAAGAAGCATTTGCAGGAAATCGTCTCCTTAATGTCTGATTCACTTGTTAAGAGGTTAAAGGAGCAGGATATTTCTCTTGAGCTGACGGATGCGGCTAAGGAAAAAATCTCACAAGAGGGCTATGACCCTGAATATGGGGCCGTCCATTGCGCAGAGCAATTCAGAAACACATTGAGGATAGGCTTTCTGAGGAATTGCTTAAAGGCAATCTATTGACTGGCCATCATGTTATAATAGATGTAGACAATAGTGAATTTGTTGTAAAGACGGCAGAAATTGCGAAATAAGCTTCAATTTTGTACAGATTAAGATAACTAACGGGGGAGGTACACAACAGGGAAACTCGTGTACCTCCTTTCTTTTTATAAGTACTTGGATGATGGTTTTAAAAATGAATCTGTTGTCGGGAATTCATACCTAAAAATAAGGTTTTTTTTCATAAGTTCGCTTTTGGGAAGGTATGTTAAAGAGAGGGAGAACAATATGGCAAAGAGAAAAACAAAGTTTATGTGTCAGGAGTGCGGCTATGAGTCTGCCAAGTGGATGGGGAAATGCCCTGGCTGCGGTGCCTGGAATAAGATGGTTGAGGAAGTCGAAGTGACAGGGATGAAACGCCGGGGAGCGTTTGCCCATTCAGAAGGCGGTGCAGCCATTCTCTCGAAGCCTTCTCCCATTACTGCTATTGAAACTTTAAGTGAACCAAGGATCTACACAGACCTTAATGAAATGAACAGGGTATTAGGCGGTGGGGTAGTAAAAGGTTCCTTGGTGTTGATTGGCGGGGATCCGGGTATCGGTAAATCAACCCTCCTTTTGCAGGTATCATCCCAGCTGGCTCAGAAAGGGCATTCCGTTTTATATATTTCTGGGGAAGAATCACTTCGCCAGACAAAGCTGCGCGCAGACCGTCTTGGCATTTCGTCAGAAAATCTGCTCGTTTATTCGGAAACCAATTTGGAAGAAATCAGCCGCACGATTGAAAGCACCAACCCTGGTTTTGTCATTATTGACTCCATTCAGACTGTTTTCCATCCTGAGGTGACCTCAGCGCCGGGGAGTGTCTCCCAGGTACGCGAATGTACGGCAGAATTGATGCGGATTGGAAAGACGAAGGGAATTGCCATTTTTATCGTTGGGCATGTGACGAAGGAAGGCTCTATCGCGGGTCCAAGGATTTTGGAGCATATGGTGGATACAGTGCTGTATTTTGAGGGTGAACGGCATCATACGTACCGTATTTTAAGAGCGGTAAAGAACCGTTTTGGTTCGACGAATGAAATGGGTATTTTTGAAATGAAAGAACTTGGTTTGGAGGAAGTAGAAAATCCATCTGAAATTTTCCTTGAGGAACGCTCACAGGGTGCTGCAGGGTCAACGGTAGTAGCATCAATGGAAGGAACACGGCCAGTCCTGGTAGAAATACAGGCACTTATTTCTCCATCAAGCTTTGGAAATCCAAGAAGAATGGCAACAGGCATTGACCATAACAGGGTCCCCTTGCTCATGGCCGTATTGGAAAAACGGGTTGGGATGCTGCTTGCTAATCAGGATGCATATTTAAAGGTGGCAGGCGGGGTTAAGCTGGATGAACCAGCTATCGATTTAGCCATTGCGGTCAGCATCGCGTCAAGCTTTAGGGATAAGCCGACTAGGGCAACGGACTGCATTATTGGTGAGGTCGGCCTCACGGGAGAAGTCAGAAGGGTTTCACGTATTGAGCAGAGGGTGCAGGAAGCCGCAAAGCTGGGGTTTGAAAGAGTAATTTTGCCTGCCAACAATCTTGGTGGATGGAATGGGCATAAAGGGATTGACCTCATTGGGGTATCATCTGTAAGTGAGGCGTTAAAAGCTGCATTAGGAGGGTAATGGATGGAATATAAAAAGCTGGGCGACCAAAACGCAAGTGAGATCTTGAAATTTATTGCCCCGGGAACACCTCTTCGTGAAGGCGTTGATAATGTGCTTCGCGCGAATACCGGCGGCTTAATTGTTGTTGGCTATAATGAAAAAATGAGAACTATAGTCGATGGCGGTTTTCAAATAAATTGCTCTTTTTCTCCAAGCTTTTTATATGAACTGGCAAAGATGGACGGGGCAATCATCTTAAATGAGACCGGAAATAAAATCCTGTATGCAAACGCACAGCTTGCCCCGGATCCAGGTGTTCCCTCATCGGAGACCGGGATGCGGCATAGGACAGCTGAACGGGTGGCAAGGCAAACGAAGTCATTGGTTATCGCCATTTCCCAGAGAAGGAATGTCATAACCCTCTACCAGGGGAATTTCCGCTATGCCTTAAAGGATATCGGTGTCATTCTTGCCAAAGCCAATCAGGCCATTCAAACACTTGAAAAATATAAAGCCGTTCTCGAGCAGAGCATTTCATACTTAAGTATTTTGGAATTCGAGGAATCCGTTACATACAACGATATTCTGCAGGTACTTCACAGGTTTGAAATGATTTTTAAAATTAAAAATGAGTTATTGGCATATTTAAGTGAAATGGGAACGGAAGGAAGATTAATTCGTCTTCAAATGGATGAGATATTAACAGATTTGGAAGATGAAGCGATTTTCATGATTAAGGATTATGCACATGATCGTGATATTAAGGCAACAGAGCTCCTGCGGCGCTTCCAGTCGATGTCCAATAGTGAATTGATAGAGGACCAGGCCATTTTAAAATTGCTTGGATATCAAGGGTATGTCCACTTAGATGAATTCAAATGCCCGCGAGGATACAGAATGTTAAATAGAATTCCCCGCCTGCCGGCCGTCATCATCGAAAATTTGATCAGCCGTTTTGAAGAGCTTCCGAATATTTTCTCAGCATCTGTAGATGAGCTGGATGATGTAGAGGGAATCGGTGAGGTTAGGGCGAGAAAAATTAAGGAAGGCTTTAAGCTGATAAAAGAAAGGCTGTTTACTGGCCGTCTGCTTTAAAACTGGATTGAATAGCCGGGCAGCCAAAGGAAGCTGTTGCCCAGGGCTCCAACAGAAAGGTAAATGCCCGTATGGGAAAATTTATTATGTTTGACACTATTTTTTTGCGGTGCTACCCTAGGAAGTGATAGGGAAAAGACAACTTTCCAGTCTATTTTATTTCAAAGAAAATGTTAATTATTCAGGTTTCAATTTAAGTATTTTGTTTATAATGAGTAGAAGGAGGTGGTGGAATGCTAAGACGTATTGTTCAAGCCTGTTTCCTGATTATCGGGGGAACGCTTGGAATCTTCTTAATTCCGGAATTATTAAATATAATGAAAATAGATCACAATTCTATCATCAGTAATTCATATGTCACGGCTATTCTTGGTGCCATTATTTTTTATCTTATTACTTTTTGGGCAGTAGACTATGTTACAGACTTTATTAAATGGCTGGAAGATTCATTAGTTAAAATCCCTGTAACGGATGTTCTTTTTGGAAGCGTCGGTCTAATTATTGGCTTGTTTATTGCCTTTTTAGTAGGATATGCCTTAAATGCGGTGCAGGTGCCCGTCGTCAATACGGTAGCTCCTATTCTATTGACATTGCTTTTCGGCTATCTGGGCTTTCAGGTTGGGTTCAAAAAGAGGGACGAACTGTTGAGCCTTTTTACCAATAAGAAGAAAAAATCCGGCGAGGAAGAAACTGATAAACCGGAGAGCAAATCCTGGAAAATATTAGACACGAGTGTAATCATTGACGGCCGGATTGCTGACATATGCCAGACTGGTTTTTTGGAAGGAACGATTGTGATCCCGCAGTTTGTGCTGGAGGAATTGCAGCATATAGCTGATTCTTCGGATGTGTTAAAACGGAATCGCGGGCGGAGGGGTCTTGATATTTTAAATAGGATTCAAAAGGAACTCTCGATAACAGTGGAAATGTACGAGGGGGATTTTGAAGAAATACAGGAAGTAGACAGCAAGCTCGTAAAGCTGGCAAAACTGACAAATGGAATTCTTGTAACCAATGATTTTAATTTAAATAAGGTGTGCGAATTTCAGAATGTACCCGTTTTAAATATTAATGATTTAGCCAACGCGGTAAAGCCGGTCGTTCTTCCAGGAGAGGAAATGAATGTACAGGTTATTAAAGAGGGCAAGGATCATCATCAGGGCGTTGCCTATTTGGATGACGGCACGATGATCGTCGTTGAGGAAGGCAGGGAATACATCGGCAAGAGAATTGATGTTCTTGTAACGAGTGTTCTTCAAACTTCTGCAGGCAGGATGATATTTGCAAAACCTAAATTATTAGAGAAGGCGTTGTAATAGATAGGGGCATGATGATGGTTTACCAGGTGATCATTCCGGCTGCAGGCCAGGGAAAAAGAATGGGAGCGGGAAAGAATAAACTTCTGTTAGAGCTTAACGGAATACCCGTATTTGTCCATACTTTAAAAGTGTTTGAAGAGGATGAAGCGTGCGGGAAAATCATCCTGGCGATTAATCCACAGGATGAATTGGTGTTTAAAGAACTTATTAAACAATACAATCTTAAAAAAGTGGACCGCCTCGTTGAGGGTGGAAGGGAACGCCAGCAAAGCATCCATAATGCCCTCAAAACAATAGAGGACGGGGAAGTTATCCTTGTCCATGATGCAGCAAGACCGTTCATTCAAAAAGACAGTATCCGCCGTCTAACCGAATCAGCCAAAACAACCGGTGCGGCTATCCTTGCCGTACCTGTTAAAGACACCATAAAAAAAGCTGCAGATGGAAATGTGACCGAAACAATTGATCGCTCAAGCTTGTGGGCTGTACAAACCCCACAAGCTTTTCGCATTTCGATACTCAGAGAGGCTTATGAAAAGGCTGAACAGGAAAATTTTCTGGGGACAGATGATTCCAGTCTGGTGGAACGGTTAAGGTATCCAGTATCCGTCATTGAAGGCGATTATGATAATATCAAACTGACAACACCTGAGGATTTATTTTTCGCCGAGGCAATTTTAAATAAACGAAGCAGTATCGGCAATTATTAGGTAATAAAGGAGGATTATATATGTTTCGGATAGGACAGGGCTTTGATGTTCATCAATTAACGGAAGGCCGCCCTCTCATCATTGGAGGCATTGCCATCCCTTATGAAAAAGGGCTGTTAGGCCACTCTGACGCGGATGTCCTTTTGCATACAGTGGCAGATGCGTGCCTCGGTGCAATTGGCGCAGGGGACATCGGAAAGCATTTTCCTGATACAGACCCCGATTTTAAAGATGCTGACTCGGCTAAATTGTTGGAGCATGTCTGGAAGCTTGTTAAGGAAAAAGGGTACGAGCTTGTAAATGCAGACTGCACCATCATTGCCCAAAAGCCAAAGATGGCACCTTATATTGGACAAATGCAGGAACGGATCGCCGGATTGCTTGAAGCAGATTCGGAGCAAGTTAACGTAAAGGCAACGACGACAGAAAAGCTTGGCTTTGCCGGCAGGGGAGAGGGTATTGCCTCTCAAGCGGTCGTCCTTTTAAAAAAGACTAGCCTTCATGAATAGTTTTTTCAAAAATACCATGATACACTAATACAATAATTAGACAGATTCCTAAGTTACAGGAGGCATTATTATGTCAAAAGAAGTTCGCGTAAGGTATGCTCCAAGTCCCACTGGACATTTACATATTGGTAACGCCCGTACGGCGTTATTTAATTACTTATTTGCCCGGAACCTGGGCGGGAAGTTCATTATCAGGATTGAAGATACAGACAAAAAGCGTAATATTGAAGGCGGCGAACAGAGCCAGCTGAAGTATTTGAAATGGCTTGGCATGGACTGGGATGAAAGCGTAGATGTTGGCGGCGAATATGGGCCGTACCGCCAGTCTGAAAGAAATGAAATATATGAAAAATATTATCTTCAAATGTTAGAAGAAAGGCCATGCCTATAAATGCTATTGTACTGAAGAGGAGCTTGAAGCAGAACGTGACGCGCCAGACTGAGCGCGGTGAAACTCCACAGTATTCAGGCAAATGCCGCCACTTAAATGAGGAAGAACGTGCGAAGCTTGAAGCAGAAGGGCGAAAGCCAAGCATCCGCATTAAGGTGCCTACAGGAAAGGTTTACTCCTTCAATGACATGGTCAAAGGTGAAGTCAGCTTTGAGTCTGAAGGAATGGGCGACTGGGTCATGGTCAAAAAGGATGGCACTCCTACCTATAATTTTGCGGTTGCCATTGATGACTATCTGATGGAAATCTCCCATGTATTAAGGGGTGACGACCATATTTCCAATACTCCGAAACAGCTTGTTGTTTATGAAGCATTAGGATGGGAGCCGCCGACATTCGGGCATATGACACTGATTGTAAATGAAAGCCGTAAAAAGTTAAGCAAACGGGATGAATCGATTATCCAATTTATCGAGCAATATGAAGAATTAGGGTATCTGCCCGAAGCATTGTTTAATTTTATCACTTTGCTTGGCTGGTCTCCGTCTGGCGAGGAAGAAATCTTCTCAAAGGAAGAATTCATTGAGATTTTTAATGCAGAGCGTCTGTCAAAATCACCGGCGTTATTTGATAAACAAAAGCTTGCCTGGATGAATAACCAGTATATTAAAAAAGCGGATATTGACCGTCTTGTAGGCATTTCATTGCCGCATTTAATTAAAGCTGGACGTGTTTCTGCTGATATGAGTGAAACAGAAATGGAATGGTCACGCAGCCTAATTGCCCTTTTCCAGGAAAAAATGAGCTTTGGTGCCGAAATCGTTGAACTGACGGATATGTTCTTCAAAGAGGAAGCAGACTATGAAGAAGATGCAAAAGAGGTTCTATCTGGTGAGCAGGTGCCAGAGGTTCTTAAAGCCTTTTCAGTTGAGCTCGACCAGCTAAGTGAATTTAAAGCGGATGGAATTAAAGCTGCAATGAAGGCTGTCCAAAAGTCGACAGGACAAAAAGGGAAAAATCTTTTCATGCCAATTCGTGCGGCAGTCACTGGCAGAACGCATGGCCCCGATCTTCCTATGGCGATTGAATTATTAGGGGAATCAAAAATTCAAACACGCCTGAAGAATATTATCAGTTAACATTTTCGAGAAAATGTAATATATTAAAAGGTAAGATATTCATAAATGTAAAGTGTTGATGAGGAAAAGTAGAAAAATGATGCTTTTTAGAGAGAACCACCACCGGCTGAAAGTGGTTTAAGATTATCATTTTTTGAAGTGCACCTCTGAGCCCCATTTTAAAAGGATGAGTATATCCAAGTAAATATGGGCGGAGCCCTCCGTTAAAAGGTTAAGTTGGGATTGTCATTAAATATGGCAATCTAAACAGAGTGGAACCGCGCCTTCAGCGTCTCTGTCTATATGACAGGGGCGCTTTTTATTTTCTATAAAAAACGAAAAACAAGAGAAATCAAAATAAAAGCAAAGGAGGAACCAGTCGTGTTTAAAAAGTTAAAAGAAGATATTGAAGTGGTCTTTGAACAGGATCCAGCTGCCAGGACCTATCTGGAAGTGATTTTAACCTATTCAGGCCTGCACGCCATCTGGGCTCACCGATTAGCGCATGCCTTGTATAAACGAAAATTCTATTTCCCCGCCCGGATTATTTCCCAGGCAAGCAGGTTCTTTACCGGAATTGAAATCCATCCGGGGGCTAAGATTGGCCGAAGATTTTTTATCGACCATGGCATGGGAGTAGTCATCGGGGAAACATGCGAAATAGGAGATAATGTAACGGTCTTTCAGGGCGTCACTCTTGGAGGAACAGGAAAAGAAAAAGGAAAACGCCATCCGACGATTAAGGATAATGCCTTGATAGCGACTGGAGCCAAAGTGTTGGGTTCGATTACCATTGGAGAGAATTCCAAAATTGGAGCAGGATCTGTTGTGTTAAAGGAAGTACCTCCTAATTCTACAGTTGTCGGTGTTCCTGGCAAGGTAGTCGTCAGGGATGGTATTAAGATAAAAAAGGATTTAAATCATTGCGACTTGCCCGATCCTACGGGGGACCGTTTTAAAGAGCTTGAAATCGAGTTATCAAAATTAAGACAGGAAATAATAGAGCTAAAAGATGAAAGGAGCAAAGTAAATGGCCATACAACTCTATAATACACTTACTCGTAAAAAGGAAATTTTCTCTCCGCTTGAAGAGGGAAAAGTAAAAATGTATGTTTGCGGACCTACCGTCTATAATTATATTCATATAGGGAATGCACGTCCTGCGATTGTATTTGACACGGTACGAAGATATATGGAATACCGGGGATACGAGGTTCAGTATGTATCTAACTTTACAGATGTAGATGACAAATTAATCCGCGCTGCAAATGAATTGGGAGAGGATGTCCCATCCATTGCCCAGCGTTTCATAAATGCTTATTTTGAGGACGTTTCAGCTTTAGGCTGCAAAAAAGCAGATGTACATCCGCGCGTAATGGAAAATATGGATATTATTATTGAATTTATCAGCAGTCTGATTGAAAAAGGCTTCGCTTATGAATCAAATGGTGATGTATATTTCCGTACCAGAAAGTTTGATGGGTATGGAAAGCTTTCTCATCAGTCAATCGATGAACTTAGAGTAGGGGCAAGGATTGAAGTAGGGGAGAAGAAGCAGGATTCTCTTGATTTTGCACTATGGAAGGCAGCAAAAGAAGGAGAAATTTACTGGGAAAGCCCATGGGGAATTGGCCGTCCAGGCTGGCATATTGAGTGCTCGGCAATGGCGAAAAAGTACCTTGGGGAAACCATTGACATTCATGCTGGCGGACAGGATTTAACGTTCCCTCATCATGAAAATGAGATTGCCCAGTCAGAAGCGCTTTCAGGTAAATTATTTTCCCGCTACTGGATGCATAATGGCTATATCAATATCGATAATGAAAAGATGTCTAAATCGCTGGGGAATTTTGTCCTTGTCCACGACATTATTAAAGTACACAGCCCGCAGGTATTGAGATTTTTCATGCTGTCCGTACATTACCGCAACCCCATCAATTATAGTGAGGAATTGCTGGAAAATACAAAAGCCGCGTTCGATAGGCTGACTACTTCCTTCCAGAACCTTAAACACCGGAAAGCAGCAAGCACTGACCTGACAGATAATAACCAGGAATGGTTTGATAAAATTTCTGCTTTAAGGGAACAGTTTATCGAAGCCATGGATGATGATTTTAATACAGCTAAAGCAATATCTGTCCTTTTCGATTTATCAAAGCTGGCAAATTATTATTTGCTGGAAAAAAATACAGCTGTTGCTGTCATTGATGCTTTCTTGAAGGAATTTGAGGAGTTATTCCATGTGCTCGGCCTGTCAATTGGAAAGGAAGATCTGCTTGACGAGGAAATTGAAGCACTGATTCAAAAGCGTATCCAGCCGTAAAGATCGAAACTTCCAATTGTCAGATGAAATAAGGGACCAGTTAAAAGAAATGAATATCATTTTGGAAGATACGCCGCAAGGAACAAGATGGAAAAGAGGCTAATCCATGCTCCATTATGAAGAAAAAGTCGATGCGAAACAGTTGAATAGCCTGGCCCTTGCTTACATGGGTGACGCCGTTTTTGAAGTATATGTAAGGCGTCACCTGCTGCAAAGCGGGAAAGTAAAACCAAATCACCTGCACCGTGAAGGAACAAAGTATGTATCTGCTAAAGCGCAATGTCAAATTCTTTTTCAAATGATGGATGACGGCATATTAAGCGAAGATGAATTGGCAGTTGTAATGAGGGGGAGGAATGCAAAATCAGGGACGGTACCGAAAAACACGGATGTCCAAACCTATCGTTACAGCACAGCATTTGAAGCCTTGCTCGGCCATTTACATTTAACAGGCAAGCAGGAGCGGTTAGAGGAATTAATCTTAACAGCCTTTTCTCATGTGGAAATACAAAAAGGAGGAGCGAAAGGATGAGCGAAGAATATATCGTTGGCAAAAATCCAGTAATCGAAGCATTAAAATCGAATCGTGACATCAATAAAATCCTTATTGCAGAAGGTTCACAGAGAGGCCAAATGCAGCAGATTACACAGCTGGCAAAGGAATCGAATGTAATTGTGCAATTTGTGCCAAAGAAAAAAATAGATCAGCTGACCGATACCAACCATCAGGGTGTCCTAGCCTATGTGGCAGCCTATCAATATGCGGAACTGGATGATTTATTTAATGCGGCTGAAAAGAAAAATGAGACACCATTTTTCTTATTGCTGGATGAAATCGAGGATCCGCATAATTTGGGGTCGATTATGAGAACTGCAGATGCTGTGGGAGCCCATGGCATCATTATACCGAAACGGAGGGCAGTCGGGCTGACAGCTACTGTCGCTAAATCCTCGACAGGTGCAATTGAATATGTGCCCGTCGCAAGAGTAACCAACATGGCACGAACGATAGACGAGCTGAAAGAACGCGGTATTTGGATTGCAGGAACGGATGCGAGCGGCAGCCAGGATTACCGCCATTTTGATGGCACACTTCCACTTGGGCTTGTGATTGGAAGTGAAGGAAAAGGAATGGGCAGGCTGATTAGGGATAAATGTGATTTCCTCATTAACCTGCCAATGGCTGGAAAGGTTACATCTTTAAATGCATCTGTTGCAGCAGCCCTGTTAATGTATGAGGTATATCGGAAACGGCATCCACTTGAGGGATAAAAATGGACATCCTCCTCGTTGATGGATACAACATTATCGGTGCCTCGCAGGAGCTGCGAGTATTAAAAGATAAGGATCTTGCGGCAGCCAGGGACCGATTAGTGGAGAAGATGGCGGAATATCAGGGCTATTCAGGCTATCGTGTCATCATAATATTCGATGCCCATTATGTACAGGGAACCGAAAAAAAATATAAAAATCATCAGGTCGAAGTTATTTTTACAAAAGAAAATGAATCAGCCGATGAGCGAATCGAAAAGCTCGCGATCAGTTTAAATAATAGACGGACACAGATCCACGTAGCTACCTCCGATTATACGGAACAATGGGCGATTTTTGCCAGGGAGCCCTACGGATATCGGCGCGGGAATTGTACAATGAAATGAGTTTAGTTGAAAAGGGAATAAATAAAAATGTAAAAAAAATACAAGAAAAGAAACCCGTCTCCAAAATTCCTCTTAGTGATGAAGTGGCAGAAATTTTTGAAAAGTGGCGCAGAGGTCAGAAATGAGCATTGACGCTAAAAATTGAACTGCTGTATAATATTTCTATCTATGCGTGTACGGTCGGAGGGGATCTTAGTGAGTCTGGACTTCAAAGTAAGAATCAACGAAAAGCTGATGCTGCTCGAAGACGAAGAAATTGTAGATTTGGTGCACAAAGGCGAAAGTGAAGCACTCGATTATTTAATCCATAAATACCGAAATTTTGTACGTGCAAAAGCAAGATCCTATTTTTTAATCGGAGCAGATAAGGAAGACATTGTACAGGAGGGCATGATCGGCCTGTACAAAGCTATTCGTGATTTTAAAGAAGACAAGCTTACATCCTTTAAAGCATTTGCCGAGCTGTGCATTACCAGGCAAATAATCACGGCTATCAAAACCGCTACAAGGCAAAAACATATTCCCCTTAACTCTTATATTTCATTGGACAAGCCTATTTATGATGAAGAATCAGATCGAACCCTGATGGATGTTTTGTCTGGCGCGAAAGTAATGGATCCTGAGGAATTAATCATTAACCAGGAAGAATTTGACCAAATAGAAGTAAAAATGACAGAATTATTGAGCGATTTAGAAAGAAAGGTATTATCACTCTATCTGGACGGCCAATCGTACCAGGAAATTTCTGAAGAGCTAAACCGCCATGTGAAGTCGATTGATAATGCCCTGCAGCGAGTGAAAAGAAAGCTGGAGAGGTATTTGGAAATAAGAGAATTTTCTCTTTAAACCGAAGGTCCGTCCCTATGTGTTATTGACAATAAATAGGGAGCATGTTACAGTTTTGAAAGATATTAAAGATGGGCCAAGCAGGTGTTAAAATGGGTAAGAAAATCACTCTTGCATGTTCTGTTTGCAGCTCGCGGAATTATACATCAACCAGCAATAAACAGGAAAACCCTGATCGGCTGGAGTTAAATAAATTCTGCAAGACCTGCGGCACACATACAAACCACCGTGAAACAAAGTAATGAAACTAGTAATTAAAGAATAGTAAACTTTCAACATTGAAAGCTGTCTAGTACAGCGCCAGCCAAGGCGCTTATGCTTTTCGAATATGTATTCCCATAGATGGAGGTCACAAGATGCAGCGCATAAGCAAGTTTTTCAGTGATGTAGCCCGTGAAATGAGAAAGGTCAGCTGGCCAAGACGCCGCGAATTGACCCGCTATACGCTTACAGTTTTGACAACGGTTGCGTTTACTGCCATTTTCTTTGCAGTCATAGATTTGGGTATTTCAAAATTGATTCGTTTAATTCTTGAATAACCTAAGGTGTTTCATGGTATAATGGAGAATATTACAGGAATTTCTTTTAAAAGCCCGGATAACGGGTTTTTTCATTTGTCCAAGAAAAGCGAAATCTAGACATCACTTAAGTCAAATAGATTTACTTTTAAAAAATAATAAGATGAAAACAGGGAGGGACGGACGAACTAGTCCTCTTGAATGGAAAAAAATTGGTATGTTGTTCATACGTACTCGGGTTATGAAAATAAAGTAAAAGCCAACTTAGAAAAACGTGTTGAATCAATGGGTATGTCAGACAAAATCTTCCGTGTGGTCGTTCCGGAAGAAGAAGAAACTGATATCAAAAACGGCAAGAAAAAAGTTGTGAAACGAAAAGTATTTCCTGGCTATGTATTAGTTGAAATCGTAATGACGGATGATTCCTGGTATGTAGTCCGAAATACTCCGGGTGTAACGGGATTTGTCGGCTCCGCAGGATCAGGTTCCAAACCGACCGCGCTACTTCCAGAAGAAGTTAATATGATCCTCAAGCGCATGGGAGTAGAAGAAAGACGCATTGACGTCAATTTCGAAATCGGTGAAACGGTTAAAGTCAAGGAAGGTCCATTTGCTAATTTTACCGGTTCTATAGAAGAAATGGACAAGGACAAAGCAAAGCTCAAGGTTCTTGTAAATATGTTCGGCCGTGATACACCGGTGGAGCTGGATTTCACACAAATCGATAAATTATAAAAGGCTGTTTTAGAATAACTGGCCGCTGGGAATTTGGACTAGGCAGTTATCAAGTTTTAAAGAAAAAAATAATGATATTGTAAAAAAACTTGAAATCAATTTTAAAAAATGTTAATATTTCATAGGTCAGTATGTCTCGGACAAAGAGGCTCTGAACTTTTGTAATCAAGTTCTTTATTTAATATAAAGACTTTTGTTGAGTGGGAGGGGAAACCCCTATTACCACATCACGGACTTTAAGGAGGTGTGTCTCGTGGCTAAAAAAGTAATTAAGGTTGTTAAATTGCAAATCCCTGCTGGTAAAGCTAATCCAGCGCCACCGGTTGGTCCTGCATTGGGTCAAGCAGGTGTTAACATCATGGGATTCTGTAAAGAGTTTAACGCTCGTACAGCAGACCAAGCTGGTTTAATCATTCCTGTTGAAATTACGGTATTTGAAGACCGTTCATTTACATTTATTACAAAAACTCCTCCTGCTGCAGTTCTTCTGAAAGTAGCAGCTGGAATCCAGTCTGGTTCAGGCCAGCCTAACCGTAATAAAGTAGCAACAGTTAAACGTGGTACGGTACGCGAGATTGCTGAACAGAAAATGCCTGACCTTAACGCAGCAAGTGTAGAAGCAGCTATGCGTATGGTTGAAGGTACTGCTCGCAGCATGGGTATTGTTATCGAAGACTAATCCAGGCGAAACTGTTTTTTGTATGATTGGGGTTGCGATGCTGATTTGTTCACTCGCAACCTTTATTCGTGGGAGGTTATTCCGCTAAAACCACAATCTAGGAGGAAATTAACAATGGCTAAAAAAGGTAAAAAGTTTTTAGAAGCTGCAAAGCTTGTAGACAGTTCAAAAGCTTATCCTGTTGCAGAAGCGATCGAACTTGCAAAGAAAACAAACTTTGCAAAATTTGACGCAACTTTAGAAGTAGCTTTCCGTCTTGGAGTAGATCCAAAGAAAGCTGACCAGCAAATCCGTGGAGCAGTAGTTCTTCCAAACGGAACTGGTAAAACTCAACGCGTTTTAGTATTCGCGAAGGGTGAAAAAGTGAAGGAAGCAGAAGCTGCTGGCGCTGATTATGTTGGCGATGCAGAATACATCAACAAAATCCAGCAAGGCTGGTTCGAATTTGATGTAATCGTTGCTACTCCTGACATGATGGGTGAAGTTGGTAAGCTTCGCCGTACATTAGGACCAAAAGGCTTAATGCCAAACCCTAAAACAGGCACAGTTACTTTTGACGTAACCAGAGCAGTAAATGAAATCAAAGCTGGTAAAGTAGAATACCGCGTTGATAAAGCTGGTAACATTCACGTTCCTATCGGAAAAGCATCTTTCGAAGACCAAAAGCTTGTTGAAAACTTCAACACTATCTTCGACACAATGCTTAAAGTGAAGCCTGCTGCTGCAAAAGGTACTTACATGAAGAACGTTACAGTTACTTCAACAATGGGCCCTGGAGTTAAAGTAGATCCTTCATCTGTTTCTGTAAAATAATTCCATTTGACAACTGAATCTATATTTAGTAATATATGTTTTGTTGTTTAAAATAAAATAACATTTGTACCGTAGACAGCAGGCGCCTTCAGGCTTAATTATCCTGCCGAGGTAATACGATAGAAGCAATTCAATTGTATGCTGCCTCCGTGTCTTTATGATGTGGAGGTTTTTGTTTGCCTGGTATGAATGCACTAACTACAGGAGGTGTAAAGATGAGCAAAGTAATTGAAATCAAAAAGCAAATCGTTGATGAAATCGCTGAAAAGCTAAAAGCAAGCAAATCAACTATCGTTGTTGATTACCGCGGCCTTACAGTTTCTGAAGTTACTGAACTTCGTAAACAGCTTCGTGAAGCGGGCATCGATTTCAAAGTTTACAAAAACTCTATGTCTCGCCGTGCTGCTGATGCTGCTGAGCTTTCAGGTTTAAATGAAGCTTTAACAGGTCCTAATGCAATTGCATTCAGTAACGACGACGTAGTAGCACCAGCTAAAATTCTTAATGACTTCGCTAAGAAGCATGAAGCTCTTGAAATTAAAGCAGGTGTGATTGAAGGAAATATCGCTACTGTAGAAGAAGTTAAGGCTCTTGCGGAACTTCCATCTCGCGAAGGTTTACTTTCTATGCTACTCAGCGTACTTCAAGCTCCAATCCGCAACCTTGCTCTTGTTACAAAAGCAGTTGCAGAACAAAAAGAAGAACAAGGCGCGTAAGTTAATTTTAACGGCCTAAAAAATAAAAAAAACTAACCTAAATTTCAAGGAGGAACTTAATCATGACTAAAGAACAAATCATTGAAGCAGTTAAAAGCATGACTGTTTTAGAACTTAATGACCTAGTAAAAGCAATCGAAGAAGAATTTGGCGTAACTGCTGCTGCTCCTGTAGCAATGGCTGCTGCTGGCGGCGCTGCTGTTGAAGAAAAAACTGAATTTGACGTTGTTCTTGCTTCTGCAGGCGACCAAAAAATCAAAGTTATCAAAGTTGTACGTGAAATCACTGGTCTTGGACTTAAAGAAGCAAAAGACCTTGTTGACAACACTCCAAAAGCTGTTAAAGAAGGCGTTTCTAAAGAAGAAGCTGAAGAAATCAAAGGTAAACTTGAAGAAGTTGGAGCTAACGTTGAAGTTAAGTAATCTAACTGTAAAAAAGCTCGCTGCATAAGCGGGCTTTTTTTGCCTGAAAAATCAAATTTTTGCTTTTCACAGGTGTTTCGAATATAATTCGATTCAAATGTTTATCCTCAATTGTACCTTCAAATATACTCTCCACCGGAGGTGAGGCGTATTGTCTGAACATTACTATTCCCGTACGCAAAAAGTAGATAGTGACCCGAAATACTGGGACTATACTCTATTGAATTCTCAATTCCGTTTCAAAACGGACAATGGGGTTTTCTCGAAAAAAGAAGTAGATTTTGGTTCCCGACTTCTGATAGAAACGTTTCAGCTGCCTGACATTGATGGAAAGATTTTAGATGTAGGCTGCGGCTACGGGCCAATTGGACTTTCACTTGCAAAACACTATGTGCCGCGTGTTGTACATATGGTAGATGTAAATGAGCGTGCCATGGAACTGGCGAAGGAAAACGCAGGGATCAACCACATTTCCAATGTGGTGATTTATGAAAGTGACCGGCTTTTCGGAGTGAAGGAAAAGGATTTTGCTGCAATCCTGACAAATCCCCCCATCCGTGCAGGAAAGAAGGTAGTCCATGAAATATTTGAACAAAGCTATGAGCACCTTTTACCAGGCGGGGAACTGTGGGTGGTTATTCAAAAAAAGCAGGGAGCTCCTTCTGCTGTAGAAAAACTATCAGAGATGTTTGCTGAAGTGGAAATTGTTGATAAAGAGAAGGGCTATTTTATCATTAAAGCTAAAAAAGATTGACTGTGAAATGTCGCTATGTTAACATTGTAAAATGCCAACATAATATTTTCCTGTTTATTCCCTTTTTTAACCTTTTTTCTTGTATAAAAGTGGGGAAAGACGGAAAAGATGACAAAATAATAGTCAAAAATGTGAAAATGTGGTTTTTGAGTAAAAAAACCCTTTTTCTTTTTGTCTTATGGGAGTTTTCTTTTTCTTTCCAAAAGACGCAAATAGATTTAAATTATAACGCTTGATTTGAGGGGTGAATCAGTTGACAGGTCAACTAGTTCAGTATGGACGACACCGCCAACGAAGAAGTTACGCGCGAATCAGTGAAGTTTTAGAATTACCAAATCTTATTGAAATCCAAACCTCTTCTTATCAATGGTTTCTTGATGAGGGTTTGCGTGAAATGTTCCAGGATATTTCGCCAATTGAAGACTTTACTGGTAACCTATCACTAGAATTTATTGATTACAGCCTTGGCGAACCAAAGTATTCCGTTCCGGAATCAAAAGAGAGAGATGTTACTTATTCTGCTCCATTAAGAGTGAAAGTGCGTCTTGTAAACAAAGAAACAGGAGAAGTAAAAGACCAGGATGTGTTCATGGGTGATTTCCCACTTATGACTGAAACAGGTACGTTCGTCATTAATGGCGCAGAACGTGTTATCGTTTCACAGCTTGTTCGTTCTCCAAGTGTATATTACAGCGGAAAAGTTGATAAAAACGGTAAAAAAGGTTTTACAGCAACTGTCATTCCGAACCGCGGCGCTTGGCTTGAATATGAAACAGATGCCAAAGACGTCGTATATGTCAGAATAGATCGTACTCGGAAGTTGCCCGTTACGGTTCTTTTGCGTGCTCTTGGGTTCGGCTCTGATCAAGAAATCATCGAATTGATTGGGGATAACGAATATATCCGCAATACGCTGGAAAAGGATAACACCGAAAGTGTTGACAAAGCGCTTTTGGAAATCTATGAGCGTCTTCGTCCAGGCGAGCCGCCGACAGTGGATAACGCAAAGAGTCTATTAGTTTCAAGATTCTTTGACCCAAAACGTTATGACCTTGCGAATGTAGGCCGCTATAAGATTAATAAAAAGCTGCATATTAAAAATCGTCTGTTTGGGCAGCGCCTTGCTGAGGCACTTGTTGATCCGGATACTGGCGAGATCATTGCAGATAAAGGTACACTACTTGACCGTCGCCATTTAGACAAGATCATCCCTGCCCTTGAAAAGAATATTAACTTTGCTAATTTCCATCCGGCGGGCGGAGTGGTTGAAGAGGAGATTCTTCTTCAAGCCATTAAGATTTACGCTCCAAATGATGAAAACGAGAAGGTAATTAATGTTCTTGGCAACGCGTATGTTGAGGAAGCTGTTAAGAACATTTCTCCAGCCGATATCATTGCTTCTATTAGTTATTTCTTTAACTTACTGCATGGAGTAGGCGATACGGATGATATTGACCACCTTGGAAACAGACGCCTTCGTTCCGTGGGCGAATTGCTTCAAAATCAGTTCCGTATTGGCTTATCCCGTATGGAGCGTGTGGTCCGTGAGAGAATGTCCATCCAGGATACAGCGACAATCACGCCGCAGCAATTGATTAACATACGTCCGGTTATAGCATCAATTAAAGAGTTCTTTGGTAGCTCTCAGTTATCACAGTTCATGGACCAAACGAACCCGCTTGCAGAATTGACGCATAAGCGCCGTTTATCAGCATTGGGACCTGGTGGTTTGACACGTGAACGCGCAGGCTTCGAAGTGCGTGACGTTCACTATTCCCACTATGGCCGTATGTGTCCGATTGAAACGCCGGAAGGCCTAACATCGGTTTGATCAACTCCTTATCATCTTTTGCGAAGGTGAACCGTTTCGGATTTATTGAAACGCCATATCGCCGTATCGACCCTGATACTGGGAAAGTTACAAGTCATATTGACTATTTAACGGCGGATGAAGAAGATAACTATGTAGTTGCCCAGGCAAATTCTCGTTTAGGAGAAGATGGTTCCTTCCTTAATGAGGAAGTAGTAGCCCGTTTCCGTGGTGAAAACACAGTAGTACCAAGAGACCGTGTTGACTATATGGACGTTTCTCCAAAGCAGGTAGTATCTGCTGCAACAGCATGTATCCCTTTCCTTGAAAACGATGACTCTAACCGTGCCCTTATGGGAGCGAACATGCAACGTCAGGCTGTTCCGTTAATGCAGCCGGAAGCTCCAAGAGTAGGAACTGGCATGGAGTATGTATCTGGTAAAGATTCAGGTGCAGCTGTCATTTGTAAATATGAAGGTATTGTTGAACATGTGGAAGCACGAGAAGTATGGGTGCGTCGCATTAAAGAGGTAGATGGCCAGGAAGTAAAAGGTGACCTCGATAAATACCGTTTACAGAAATTCATCCGTTCCAACCAGGGAACATGTTATAACCAGCGTCCAATCGTTGCTGTTGGAAACCGTGTTACTAAAGGAGAAATCCTTGCTGACGGACCTTCCATGGAGCTTGGCGAGCTGGCTCTACGCAGGAATGTCCTTGTTGCCTTCATCAACTGGGATGGTTATAACTACGAAGATGCTATTATCATGAGCGAACGTCTTGTGAAAGACGACGTATATACATCTATCCATATTGAAGAGTACGAATCTGAGTCCCGTGATACAAAACTTGGACCAGAAGAAATCACTCGCGATATTCCAAATGTCGGTGAAGATGCTCTTCGCAATTTGGATGAGCGCGGAATCATTCGTACAGGTGCCGAAGTAAAAGACGGAGACCTTCTTGTTGGTAAAGTAACTCCTAAAGGAGTAACAGAATTGACTGCAGAAGAACGCCTTCTTCATGCAATTTTCGGCGAAAAAGCCCGTGAAGTTCGTGACACATCTCTTCGTGTTCCTCACGGCGGTGGCGGTATTGTCCTTGATGTTAAAGTCTTCAACCGTGAAGATGGCGACGAATTACCACCGGGTGTAAATCAGCTTGTCCGCGTTTATATCGTTCAGAAACGTAAGATTTCTGAGGGCGATAAAATGGCAGGACGCCACGGAAATAAAGGGGTTATCTCTCGAATTTTACCGGAAGAAGATATGCCTTACATGCCGGATGGCACTCCAGTAGATATCATGTTAAATCCATTAGGGGTTCCTTCTCGTATGAATATTGGACAGGTGCTTGAGCTTCACCTTGGTATGGCTGCAAGGGCACTTGGAATCCACGTAGCATCTCCTGTATTTGACGGTGCGCGTGAAGAAGATGTTTGGGGCACTATTGAAGAAGCTGGAATGGCAAGAGATGCCAAAACAGTTCTATATGATGGCCGTAGCGGTGAGCCGTTTGATAACCGTGTGTCTGTTGGTGTTATGTATATGATCAAACTAGCCCACATGGTTGATGACAAACTTCACGCTCGTTCAACTGGACCATACTCACTAGTTACGCAGCAGCCTCTTGGCGGTAAAGCGCAATTTGGTGGACAGCGTTTCGGGGAGATGGAAGTTTGGGCTCTTGAAGCATATGGCGCAGCTTATACACTTCAAGAAATCCTAACTGTTAAATCCGATGATGTCGTTGGCCGTGTGAAAACATACGAAGCGATCGTTAAAGGTGAAAACGTTCCTGAACCAGGCATTCCAGAATCGTTTAAAGTTCTAATCAAAGAACTTCAAAGTTTAGGAATGGATGTTAAGATGCTATCCAGTGATGAAAAAGAAATAGAATTGCGTGACACAGATGATGATGAAGATTTAAATCAATCAGATACATTGAACATTGCTGCGGAACCACTTAACTTAGAATCAGAAAAAGTAGGCTCCAAAGAGTAATTCGACGGAATGAAGGCCAAATAGCTGTAGTTGTTTGGCCTTATCCGTTCATTAAGGGTAAAACCTGGAGATCAAAAGGGAGGTATGCCCTTGCTGGATGTTAATAATTTTGAGTATATGAAAATTGGTCTTGCTTCACCCGATAAAATCCGTTCATGGTCCTTCGGAGAAGTCAAAAAACCAGAAACCATCAACTATCGTACATTAAAACCTGAAAAAGATGGCTTGTTCTGTGAGCGAATTTTCGGTCCTACGAAGGACTGGGAATGTCATTGCGGAAAGTACAAGCGTGTTCGTTACAAGGGTGTAGTTTGTGACCGATGTGGTGTCGAAGTAACGCGTGCAAAAGTTCGCCGTGAACGCATGGGCCATATCGAGCTTGCTGCTCCTGTATCCCATATATGGTATTTCAAAGGAATTCCAAGCCGCATGGGACTTGTTCTTGACATGTCACCTCGTGCACTCGAAGAAGTAATTTACTTTGCTTCTTATGTGGTAACTGAATCTGGAGATACTGCTCTTGAAAAGAAACAACTTTTATCTGAAAAAGAATACCGCGCATACCGTGAAAAGTACGGTAATAAATTCCAGGCTTCAATGGGTGCTGAAGCAATTAAGAAATTGCTTTCAGATATCGATTTAAACAAGGATGTTGAGTTCCTTAAAGAGGAATTAAAAACTGCCCAAGGACAGCGCCGTACACGCGCTATAAAACGCCTTGAAGTACTTGAAGCATTTCGTGGTTCAGGCAATGAACCATCATGGATGATTCTGGATGTACTTCCCGTTATCCCTCCTGAGCTGCGTCCGATGGTTCAGTTGGATGGCGGAAGGTTTGCTACATCTGACTTAAATGATTTGTATCGCCGTGTTATTAACCGGAATAATCGCCTAAAGCGTTTATTGGATCTTGGTGCTCCTAGCATCATCGTTCAGAATGAGAAGCGTATGCTTCAGGAAGCTGTAGATGCATTAATAGATAATGGCAGACGCGGTCGTCCTGTAACCGCCCTGGTAACCGTCCATTGAAATCACTGTCACACATGTTAAAGGGTAAACAAGGACGTTTCCGTCAAAACTTGCTTGGTAAACGTGTTGACTATTCAGGCCGTTCCGTAATCGTTGTTGGTCCAAACCTGAAAATGTATCAATGCGGCCTTCCTAAAGAAATGGCTATTGAATTATTCAAACCATTTGTGATGAAAGAGCTAGTTGAAAAAGGTTTAGCCCATAATATTAAGTCGGCTAAACGGAAAATTGAAAGACTTTCGCCAGATGTTTGGGATGTACTTGAAGATGTCATTAAAGAGCATCCGGTACTATTAAACCGTGCCCCGACTCTTCACAGACTTGGAATCCAGGCATTCGAACCTACACTTGTAGAAGGTCGTGCTATCCGCCTTCATCCGCTTGTATGTACTGCTTACAACGCAGACTTTGACGGAGACCAAATGGCTGTCCACGTTCCTCTTTCAGCAGAAGCTCAGGCAGAAGCACGCCTGTTAATGCTTGCTGCACAAAACATCCTTAACCCTAAGGATGGAAAACCGGTTGTTACACCGTCCCAGGATATGGTTCTTGGTAACTACTACCTGACTCTTGAACGAGAAGGGGCAGTAGGCGAGGGCATGGTCTTTAATGATACAAACGAAGCACTGCTTGCATATCAAAATGGCTTTGTCCATCTTCATACAAGAGTAGCCGTACATGCAGGGTCTTTAAATAACGAGACATTTACGGAAGAACAAAACAAACAGCTTCTACTTACAACAGTAGGTAAGCTTGTATTCAATGAAATTCTTCCTAAGTCGTTCCCTTATATAAATGAACCGACAAGAGACAATCTTGAGGTTAAAACACCTGAGAAATACTTTGTTGAAAAAGGTACGGACGTCAAAGCAAGAATTAAGGAATTTCCAATTGTTGATCCATTCAAGAAGAAAATTCTTGGTAATATCATCGCTGAAGTATTCAAGCGTTTCAAAATCACTGAAACGTCAAAAATGCTTGACCGCATGAAAGACCTTGGATTCAGGTTTTCTACCAAAGCCGGCATAACTGTTGGTGTGGCAGATATCGTCGTACTTCCTGAGAAACAGGTAATTTTACAGGAAGCACAAAGTAAAGTGGATAACGTATTAAAACAATTCCGCCGCGGTTTAATTACCGAGGATGAGCGTTACGACCGTGTTATCTCGATCTGGAGCCAGGCGAAGGATACGATTCAAGGAAAGCTGATGCAATCCCTGAATAAGACCAACCCAATCTTTATGATGAGTGACTCCGGAGCCCGTGGTAACGCATCTAACTTTACACAGCTTGCCGGTATGCGTGGTCTGATGGCCAACCCGGCTGGACGTATCATTGAACTACCGATCAAATCAAGTTTCCGTGAAGGTCTGACAGTATTGGAATACTTCATTTCTACTCACGGTGCGCGTAAAGGTCTTGCGGATACAGCCCTAAAAACGGCTGACTCTGGTTACCTGACACGCCGTCTTGTTGATGTAGCCCAGGATGTTATTGTCCGTGAAGATGATTGCGGAACTGACCGAGGACTATTAATTCAGGCGCTAAAAGATGGTACTGAAGTAATTGAGGCATTGGATGAACGCTTAATCGGGCGCTATGCTCGCCGTGCGATCAAACATCCCGAAACGAAGGAAGTCCTCGTTCCGGAAAATGGGCTGATTACTGAAGACTTATCTGAAATTATTGTTGGAGCAGGAATCGAAGAGGTAAATATCCGTTCTGCATTTACATGTAATACACGCCATGGTGTATGTAAGAAGTGTTATGGCCGTAACTTGGCAACTGGCCAGGAGGTCGAAGTTGGCGAAGCAGTTGGTATCATTGCTGCCCAGTCAATCGGTGAGCCAGGAACACAGTTAACAATGCGTACTTTCCATACCGGCGGTGTTGCGGGAGACGATATCACTCAAGGTTTACCGCGTATCCAAGAAATTTTTGAAGCACGTAATCCTAAGGGCCAGGCAGTCATATCTGAACTTGATGGTGTTATTGTGGGAATTAATGAGGGCAAAGACCGCCAGCATGAAATTGTTGTCCAAGGTGAAGTTGAATCACGGACATACAATGCTCCTTACACTGCAAGATTAAAAGTGGCCGTCAATGATAAAGTCCTTCGCGGTCAGGAACTGACAGAAGGTTCAATCGATCCGAAGGAATTAATTAAAGTAAAAGATGTTGGCGCCGTCCAAGAGTACTTGCTGCGTGAAGTTCAAAAGGTTTACCGTATGCAAGGGGTAGAAATCGGCGATAAACATATTGAAGTAATGGTCCGTCAAATGCTTCGTAAAGTCCGTGTTATTGATGCTGGTGAAACAGATGTACTTCCAGGTACACTTCTTGATATCCACCAATTTACTGATGCGAACGAAAAGGCATTATTGACTGGAAAAATGCCAGCTACAGGTCGTCCTGTATTGCTCGGTATCACTAAAGCTTCCCTTGAAACGGATTCATTCTTGTCCGCTGCTTCCTTCCAGGAAACTACAAGAGTCCTTACAGATGCAGCGATTAAAGGCAAGCGTGATGAGCTTCTTGGCCTGAAGGAAAATGTTATCATCGGTAAGCTTGTTCCAGCTGGTACAGGAATGCAGCGCTACCGGAAGGCAGAACCTGTGCTTAGCTCTGAAGAAGCATTAATCGAGTAGTATATTAAAAGCGGCACTTGCTTAGACAGCAGGTGCCGCATTTTAAGGAAAAACTCTGATGTTAAAAATGGAAGTCAATTTTATGAAATCAAAAATTCAAAGTTTAGTTGACATCATTAACTATAGATGTTACTATATCAAAGGTGCTCCTATTCACCTGATACTTTGGAGGATATGATTAATGTCTTATGAAAAAGTATTACAGGCTAAAGAAGTCATTATAGGAACAAAACAGACAGCGAAAGCACTAAATGAAGGTATGGTCAGAGAGATTGTTGTAGCGGAAGATGCTGATCCGGAAATTACATCTCCGATTATAAACCTTGCTCTTAAAATGAACGTACCAGTCCTTAATGCGGATTCGATGAAAAAACTCGGAAAAGCATGCGGGATTAAAGTTGGAGCGGCAGCTGTTGCTATTATCCGTTAAAAACTGTTTTTGTAGATAGATGAATCTGCAAAAACTTTGTTTTTGCAAAAAAATGAACCACCTGGATGTGTGGGTCAACAAAGAAGTGAAAGGAGGAAAAAAACATGCCTACTATTAACCAATTAGTGCGTAAACCTCGCCAAACAAAAGAGGAAAAATCAAAATCACCAGCACTTAACAAAGGTTACAACAGCTTTAAAAAATCACAAACAAATGTATCTTCACCACAAAAACGCGGAGTATGTACTCGTGTTGGTACAATGACTCCAAAGAAACCGAACTCAGCGTTACGTAAATATGCACGTGTACGTTTGACAAACGGTATCGAGGTGACTGCATACATTCCTGGTATCGGCCACAACCTTCAAGAGCACAGTGTTGTTCTTATCCGTGGAGGACGTGTAAAGGATTTACCAGGGGTACGTTACCACATCGTTCGTGGTGCGCTTGATACAGCTGGCGTTAACAATCGTATGCAAGGCCGTTCTAAATACGGTACTAAGCGTCCGAAAGCACCAAAGAAATAAACCAATCTAACAAATATAAGCTTTTTTGAAAGGAGGAAATTACATGCCTCGTAAAGGTCCTGTAGCAAAAAGAGACGTATTGCCAGATCCACTTTATAATTCAAAGTTAGTTTCTCGTCTAATCAACAAAATGATGGAAGACGGAAAAAGAGGTAAGTCCCAGGCTATTCTTTACAACGCGTTCGATATTATTCGTGAACGTGCTGGAAAAGAGCCAATGGAAGTATTCGATGCAGCGCTGAAAAACATCATGCCTGTTCTTGAAGTAAAAGCACGCCGTGTAGGTGGAGCTAACTACCAAGTACCAGTTGAGGTGCGCCCTGACCGTCGTACTACTCTTGGTCTTCGCTGGTTGGTTAACTATTCTCGTCTTCGTGGTGAGAAAACAATGGAAGAGCGTTTAGCTAACGAAATTCTTGACGCAGCTAACAACACTGGAGCTTCAGTGAAAAAGCGTGAAGATACACACAAAATGGCTGAAGCAAACAAAGCGTTTGCTCACTATCGTTGGTAATCTAACCTTCAATATAAAAATTTTCATACTAGGAAGGAGAAAGACCAAATGGCAAGAGAGTTCTCCTTAGATAACACTCGTAATATTGGTATCATGGCTCACATCGATGCCGGTAAAACGACTACGACTGAGCGTGTACTTTATTACACAGGTAAAATCCATAAAATTGGTGAAACACATGAAGGTGCTTCCCAAATGGACTGGATGGAGCAGGAACAAGAGCGCGGAATCACAATTACTTCTGCTGCGACTACTGCTTCATGGAAGTGGCCATCGCGTTAACATCATCGATACACCAGGACACGTAGACTTCACAATTGAAGTTGAACGTTCCCTGCGTGTACTTGATGGTGCAGTAGCTGTACTAGATGCGCAGTCTGGTGTTGAGCCTCAAACAGAAACAGTTTGGCGCCAAGCAACAACATACGGTGTACCACGTGTAGTTTTCGTTAACAAAATGGATAAAATCGGTGCAGATTTCTTGTATTCTGTTAGAACAATTCATGACCGTTTACAAGCAAATGCTCACCCAATTCAGTTACCAATCGGTGCAGAAGATGAGTTTGAAGCTATCATTGACTTGGTAGAAATGAAAGCTACTTTCTATGCAAACGACTTAGGAACTGATATTGAAGTTCGTGACATTCCTGCTGAACATATGGAACTAGCACAAGAATGGCGCGAAAAGTTAGTTGAAGCTGTTGCAGAATTAGATGAAGAATTAATGGAAAAGTACCTTGGTGGAGAAGAAATCACTATCGAAGAACTAAAAGCAGGGATTCGTAAAGGTACTACTAACGTTGAATTCTACCCAGTAATTTGTGGATCAGCATTCAAAAACAAAGGTGTTCAATTAATGCTTGATGCAGTAATCGACTATCTTCCATCTCCATTAGATGTACCTGCAATTAAAGGTATTCTACCTGATTCAGATGAAGAAGTTGAGCGTCATTCAAGTGACGAAGAGCCATTCTCAGCTCTAGCATTCAAAGTTATGACTGACCCTTATGTTGGTAAATTAACGTTCTTCCGTGTTTACTCTGGTACGTTAGAGTCTGGATCATATGTCCAAAACTCTACAAAAGGTAAGCGTGAGCGTGTAGGACGTATTCTACAAATGCATGCAAATAGCCGTCAGGAAATCTCTAAGGTTTATGCTGGTGACATTGCTGCTGCTGTAGGACTAAAAGATACAACTACTGGTGACACTCTGTGTGATGACAAAAATCTTGTTATCTTAGAATCAATGGTATTCCCAGAGCCAGTTATCCAGCTTTCTGTTGAACCGAAGTCAAAAGCAGACCAAGACAAAATGTCAACTGCATTGCAAAAACTTCAAGAGGAAGATCCATCTTTCCGCGCACATACTGACCAGGAAACTGGACAAACAATCATCGCTGGTATGGGTGAACTTCACCTTGATATCATCGTTGACCGTATGCGCCGTGAATTTAAAGTTGAAGCTAACGTAGGTGCTCCTCAGGTTGCCTACCGCGAAACTTTCCGTGGTTCTGCTCAAGTTGAAGGTAAATTTGCACGTCAATCAGGTGGTCGCGGACAATTCGGACACGTTTGGATCGAGTTCTCTCCAAACGAAGAAGGAAAAGGGTTTGAATTCGAAAATGGAATCGTCGGTGGTGTTGTTCCACGTGAATACATCCCAGCGGTACAAGCTGGACTTGAAGATTCACTAGACCGTGGTGTTCTTGCTGGCTATCCATTAGTAGATATTAAAGCAAGACTATTTGATGGATCATACCATGATGTTGACTCATCTGAAATGGCATTTAAGATTGCCGCTTCTATGGCTCTTAAAAATGCAGCTTCTAAATGTAGCCCGGTAATTCTTGAACCTATTATGAGGGTTGAAGTTATTATCCCAGAGGAATATCTAGGAGATATCATGGGTCAAATCACTGCTCGTCGTGGACGTGTAGAAGGTATGGACGCTCGCGGTAACGCTCAAGTAGTTCGTGCTATGGTACCACTTTCAGAAATGTTTGGTTATGCTACTGCACTTCGTTCAAGCACTCAAGGACGTGGAGTATTCTCCATGCACTTCGATCACTACGAAGAAGTACCAAAATCAGTTTCTGAAGAAATCATCAAAAAAAATAAAGGTGAATAATTGATTTTCACCTTTATATCAAGTATAACTACTTATGTAAGCATGGAAACTGTGAAACTGAGTCGACCTTTTTCACAGTTCCATCTATAATACTTAACTTATAATTTAAAGGAGGATTTCTCTAATGGGAAAAGCTAAATTCGACCGTTCAAAGCCCCATGTTAACATCGGAACAATTGGTCACGTTGACCATGGTAAAACTACTTTAACTGCTGCTATCACAACTGTACTTGCTAAAGCAGGTGGAGCTGAAGCGCGTGCATACGACCAAATCGATGCTGCTCCAGAAGAGCGCGAGCGCGGAATCACAATCTCAACTGCACACGTTGAGTACGAAACTGCAACTCGTCACTATGCACACGTTGACTGCCCAGGACATGCTGACTATGTTAAAAACATGATCACTGGTGCTGCACAAATGGATGGCGGTATCCTAGTTGTTTCTGCAACTGACGGCCCAATGCCACAAACTCGTGAGCACATCCTTTTATCTCGTCAGGTAGGTGTACCTCACCTTGTAGTATTCATGAACAAGTGTGACATGGTAGACGACGAAGAACTACTTGAATTAGTAGAAATGGAAATCCGTGATCTTCTTTCTGAATACGAATTCCCTGGTGATGATGTTCCTGTTATCAAAGGTTCTGCTCTTAAAGCATTAGAAGGCGATGCTGCTTGGGAAGAAAAAGTAATCGAACTTATGGCTGCAGTTGATGAGTATATCCCAACACCAGCTCGTGATACTGAAAAGCCATTCATGATGCCTGTTGAGGATGTATTCTCAATCACAGGTCGTGGAACTGTTGCTACTGGACGTGTTGAGCGTGGAGTAGTAAAAGTTGGTGACGTTATCGAAATCGTAGGTTTCACTGAAGAGCCAAAATCTACTACTGTAACAGGTGTAGAAATGTTCCGTAAGCTTCTTGATTATGCTGAAGCTGGAGACAACATCGGTGCACTACTTCGTGGTGTAGCACGTGAAGAAATCGAGCGCGGCCAAGTTTTGGCTAAGCCGAAATCAATCACTCCACACACAAAGTTCAAAGCTGAAGTTTATGTTCTATCAAAAGAAGAAGGTGGACGTCATACTCCATTCTTCACAAACTATCGTCCACAATTCTATTTCCGTACTTCTGATATTACAGGTATCTGTAATCTTCCTGAAGGCGTAGAAATGGTTATGCCTGGCGACAACATCGAAATGACTGTTGAGCTTATCGCTCCAGTTGCGATCGAAGAAGGTACAAAGTTCTCTATCCGTGAAGGCGGACGTACTGTAGGCGCTGGCGTAGTAGCTAGCATCACTGAATAATAATTGTTAATGAAAAGGCGGATGACGATCCGCCTTTTTTTTGTTTTGGTTATGTTAAACGATTCCCTGCATTTACTTCATACTAATCAACATTAAACTTTAAAAGAGCTGTTGTTTTAAAGACTTGTTATTCCGATTAATTAAAAGGCTGTTTTCGTAAACTTTATTGCTATTTAGAGAAAATCAGAATGGAGCGGAAGGTGCGAGCTCCTCGAAAATGCTCTCGCATTTTCTTCGTGCGGTGTTTTACTAGGAAGCTGATTCAACGTCCTGCGGGAGCAGTGGTACAGCTGAGACCCCGCAGAAGGCAAGCATCCTGAAGCGGAAATCAACTACTACTAAAAACAACAATCATTTAGAAAACAGCCAATTGATAATACGATTAAGCTTTTTAAAACTAGTTTCTTCTATAGTATATAAACACATACCTCGGATAATAAAATGGGTGTTTTTGGAGATGTATAAAAGCCCTTGAAAAATACAAATCTAGTCGTTATAATAATAAAAGTGTGCTAAACATAAAAAGAAACGAAAACATGTTGCGTTTAGTTTGTGTTTTATGTATAATAGACAATGTTGGTCTTTGACTGCGATGAAGTGAAAGGTTGCTGACACACCCGGCCGCTTTGCCATGGCGAGTGTGTGGGAAATTTTCACGGAGAATGTCTATTTTAGAAAATAGGCGAAAAGGAGGGAAAATAATGGCAAAACAAAAAATTCGTATTCGTTTAAAGGCGTATGATCACAGGATCCTTGATCAATCTGCTGAGAAAATTGTTGAAACTGCTAAGCGTTCGGGTGCTGCTGTATCTGGTCCGATTCCGCTTCCGACAGAGAAGTCAATCTACACGGTTCTTCGCGCGGTGCATAAATACAAAGATTCTCGTGAGCAGTTCGAAATGCGTACTCATAAACGTCTAATCGACATCATCAACCCAACGCCACAAACAGTCGATTCATTAATGCGTTTAGACTTACCATCAGGCGTTGACATTGAAATTAAACTTTAAATTATAAATGATAATAAATAGGAGGTGTGACTGATATGACCAAAGGAATCTTAGGAAGAAAGATTGGTATGACTCAAGTGTTTGCTGAAAATGGCAACCTTATCCCGGTAACAGTAATTGAGGCAGCTGCAAACGTAGTTCTTCAAAAGAAAACAATTGAAATCGATGGTTACGAAGCGATTCAATTAGGTTTTGAAGACAAACGTGAAAAGCTTTCAAACAAACCTGAAAAAGGACATGTTGCAAAAGCTAGCACTACTCCTAAGCGCTTCATTCGCGAATTACGCGGAGTTGATTTGGCTGGGTACGAAGTTGGTCAAGAAGTCAAAGTTAATGTTTTCGCTGAAGGCGATATCGTAGATGTGATCGCAATCTCAAAGGGTAAAGGTTTCCAAGGTGTTATTAAACGCCACGGACAATCACGCGGCCCAATGGCTCACGGTTCACGTTATCACCGTCGTCCAGGTTCAATGGGACCTGTTGCTCCAAACCGTGTTTTCAAAGGTAAAAAACTTGCTGGACGCATGGGCGGAGAGCAAATCACTGTACAAAACCTTGAAATTGTAAAAGTTGATGTTGAACGCAACCTGCTATTAATTAAAGGTAGTGTACCTGGTCCAAGAAAAGCATTAATTAAAGTTAAAAGTGCGATTAAAGCATAATAACTTTTTAAGAAAGGAGGAAATAAGGAATGCCTAAAGTAGCATTATTTAATCAAAGCGGTTCTCAAGTTGGAGAAATCGAACTTAACGATTCCGTTTTTGGTATTGCACCTAATGAGCATGTACTATTTGAAACAGTCCTAATGCAAAGAGCTTCCCTAAGACAAGGAACTCATAAAACAAAAGTTCGTTCTGAAGTAGCCGGTGGTGGACGTAAGCCTTGGCGCCAAAAAGGCACAGCGCGCACGTCAAGGATCCATCCGTTCTCCTCAGTGGCGCGGTGGTGGTACCGTGTTTGGTCCAACTCCACGTAGCTATAGCTATAAACTGCCTAAGAAAGTACGCCGTTTAGCAATTAAATCTGCTCTTTCTTCTAAAGTTTTAGAAGAAAACATTTTAGTGTTAGAAGGTCTTGCTTTTGAAGCACCAAAAACTAAAGACTTCAAGGGCCTTTTAAGTGGTCTTGCAGTTGAGAAAAAAGCACTTATCGTTACTGCTGATCTTGATGAAAACGTAGCATTATCTGCTCGTAATATTCCTGGTGTAACAGTTGTAACAGCAAATGGCATCAATGTTTTAGATGTCCTAAATCATGATAAGTTGATCATGACGAAAGCAGCAGTTGAAAAAGTAGAGGAGGTGCTTGCATAATGGATGCACGCGATATCATTAAGCGCCCCGTTATCACTGAACGTTCTACTGACCTAATGGCTGAAAAGAAATATACATTTGAAGTTGATGTTAGAGCTAACAAAACTCAAGTTAAAGACGCGGTTCAAGAGATCTTCGGCGTTAATGTTGAGAAAGTTAACATCATGAACTACAAAGGTAAATTTAAGCGCATGGGCAAATTCGGCGGTTACACAAATAAACGCCGTAAAGCAATCGTTAAATTAACAACTGACAGCAAAGAAATCGAATTCTTTGAAGCATAAAAAATTGACACGAAGAGGAGGGAAATGAAATGGCGATTAAAAAGTACAAACCTACCTCCAATGGTCGTCGCGGCATGACAGTTTCAGATTTCGCTGAAATCACAACTAGTACTCCAGAAAAATCTCTTTTAGCACCATTAAAGAGAAAAGGCGGCCGTAACAACCAAGGTAAGTTAACTGTTCGTCATCAAGGTGGCGGTCACAAGCGTCAATACCGTATTATCGATTTTAAACGTGATAAAGATGGCATTCCAGGACGCGTTGCCACTATCGAATACGATCCAAACCGTTCTGCAAATATTGCATTAATCAATTATGTAGATGGAGAAAAGCGTTATATCCTAGCTCCTAAGAATTTAGAGGTTGGCTTGGAAGTAATGTCTGGTCCTGAAGCGGATATTAAGGTGGGTAATGCATTACCACTTTCAAACATCCCTATGGGTACTGTAGTACACAATATCGAATTAAAGCCTGGTAAAGGTGGACAATTAGTCCGTTCTGCTGGTACTTCCGCACAAGTTTTAGGTAAGGAAGGCAAATACGTTCTAGTTCGCTTAAATTCCGGAGAAGTTCGCATGATCCTTGCAACTTGCCGCGCAACAATCGGCCAAGTTGGTAATGAGCAGCACGAACTAATCAACATTGGTAAAGCAGGTCGTTCACGCTGGTTAGGCAAACGCCCAACAGTTCGTGGATCTGTAATGAACCCTAACGATCACCCACACGGTGGTGGTGAAGGACGTTCACCAATCGGACGTAAATCACCTATGTCTCCATGGGGTAAACCAACTCTTGGATTCAAAACACGTAAGAAAAAGAGCAAATCCGATAAATTTATCGTGCGTCGCCGTAAAAAATAACGCGATTGAACTACGGTTCACAAAACGGCCGTAGAACAGTCACGAAGGGAGGTTCAAACATGGGTCGCAGCTTGAAAAAAGGACCTTTTGTTGATGAGCATTTAATCACAAAGATCGAAAAGTTAAATGAAACTGAAGGCAAGCAAGTAGTTAAAACTTGGTCACGCCGTTCTACGATCTTCCCACAATTCATCGGCCACACTGTTGCAGTGTACGATGGTCGTAAACATGTGCCTGTATATGTTACTGAAGACATGGTAGGCCACAAGCTTGGAGAATTCGCTCCAACACGTGCTTACAAAGGCCATGGTAATGATGACAAGAAAACAAGACGTTAATGAGAGGAGGGCATTTCAATGCAAGCTAAAGCTGTTGCAAGAACAGTTCGTATTGCTCCTCGTAAAGTTCGTTTAGTCGTAGATTTAATTCGAGGTAAGCAAGTTGGTGAAGCTATAGCAATTTTAAACTTAACTCCTAAAACATCATCACCAGTGGTGGAGAAGGTTTTAAAATCCGCTATCGCGAACGCTGAGCACAATTATGAAATGGATGTAAATAGCCTTGTTATTACACAAGCATTTGTTGATGAAGGACCAACGTTAAAACGTTTCCGTCCTCGTGCAATGGGTCGTGCAAGTGCAATCAACAAACGCACAAGCCACATCACTATCGTATTATCAGAAAAGAAGGAGGGATAATCAGTGGGTCAGAAAATAAATCCAGTTGGTCTTCGAGTTGGCATCATTCGTGATTGGGAATCAAAGTGGTACGCTGGCAAAGACTATGCTGATCTTTTACACGAAGACATCAAAGTCCGTGAATACATTTTTAAACGTTTGAAAGACGCTTCTGTTTCTAAAGTTGAAATTGAGCGCGCTGCAAACCGTTTGAATGTTACTGTACACACTGCGAAGCCTGGTATGGTTATCGGTAAGGGCGGTACTGAAGTTGAAGCACTTCGTAAAGCGCTAAACCAACTAACTGGCAAACGTGTTCATATCAACATTCTTGAAATCAAAAGAGCGGATATCGATGCGAAATTAGTAGCTGAGAATATTGCTCGTCAATTAGAAAATCGTGTATCTTTCCGTCGTGCGCAAAAACAAGTTATTCAACGTGCTATGCGTGCAGGAGCAAAGGGTATTAAAACAATGGTATCCGGTCGTTTAGGCGGTGCAGATATTGCTCGTTCAGAACATTACAGCGAAGGAACAGTTCCACTTCATACACTTCGTGCTGACATCGACTATGCAACAGCTGAAGCAGATACTACTTATGGTAAGCTTGGCGTAAAAGTATGGATCTACCGTGGAGAAGTCCTTCCTACTAAGAAGACATCTGTGGAAGGAGGCAAATAATCATGTTATTGCCAAAGCGCGTTAAATATCGCCGTCAACATCGTGGGAAAATGCGTGGTCTTTCAAAAGGCGGCACTGAGATCAACTTTGGAGAATTCGGTCTTCAAGCTTTAGAAGCATCTTGGATTACTAACCGTCAAATTGAGGCTGCACGTATTGCAATGACTCGTTACATGAAACGTGGCGGAAAAGTTTGGATTCAAATTTTCCCTCATAAGCCTTATACGGCAAAGCCTCTAGAAGTTCGAATGGGTTCCGGTAAAGGTGCACCAGAAGGCTGGGTAGCTGTTGTTAAACCAGGCAAAATTATGTTTGAAATTGCAGGTGTTTCTGAAGAAGTAGCTCGTGAAGCTCTTCGTCTTGCAATGCACAAACTTCCAATCAAGTGTAAGTTTGTAAAACGAGAAGAAATTGGTGGTGAATCAAATGAAAGCTAATGACATTCGTGACCTTACCACTGCTGAAATTGAACAAAAAGTTAAATCCTTAAAAGAAGAGCTTTTCAACCTTCGCTTTCAATTGGCGACTGGACAACTTGAAAATACAGCTCGCATTCGTGAAGTGCGCAAAGCGATTGCTCGCATGAGAACTGTGATTCGTGAAAGAGAAATCGGCGTCAATAATCGATAATTGAGAGGAGGTTCTCCCAATGAGTGAACGCAATCAACGCAAAGTTTATACTGGACGCGTTGTTTCAGACAAAATGGATAAAACCGTTACTGTTCTTATAGAAACATACAAAAAACATTCTCTATATGGTAAACGCGTAAAGTACTCTAAAAAGTTCAAGGCTCATGATGAGCTTAACGAAGCTAAAACTGGTGATGTAGTACGCATTATGGAAACTCGTCCGTTATCGGCTACAAAGCGTTTCCGACTAGTAGAAGTAATAGAAAAAGCAGTTATTATTTAATTGTTCGGATTAAGCTTTATTCCGAAGGGAGGTTACACGCATGATTCAACAAGAATCTCGTTTAAAAGTTGCTGATAACTCTGGTGCCCGCGAAGTACTTACAATCAAAGTTTTAGGTGGTTCAGGCCGCAAAACAGCTGGGATTGGCGATATTATCGTTTGCACAGTGAAACAAGCAACACCAGGTGGCGTTGTTAAAAAGAGCGATGTGGTTAAAGCTGTTATTGTTCGTACAAAGAGCGGTGCACGTCGTGCGGATGGTACTTACATCCGTTTCGATGAAAACGCCTGTGTGATTATTCGTGATGATAAGAGCCCACGTGGAACTCGTATTTTTGGCCCTGTTGCCCGCGAACTTCGCGACAACAATTTTATGAAAATCGTTTCTTTAGCTCCAGAAGTACTATAATTTAAATTTAATGGCCTTTAAGGAGGTGCGCACAGATGCATGTTAAAAAAGGTGACAAAGTAATGGTCATCTCTGGTAAGGATAAAGGCAAAACAGGAACTATCCTGGCTGCTTATCCTAAACAAAGCCGTGTACTAGTAGAAGGCGTAAACATCGTGAAAAAACACTCTAAGCCATCTCAAGCGAATCCGCAAGGCGGAATCAATAGCCAAGAGGCACCTGTTCATGTATCAAACGTTATGCCTATCGATCCAAAGTCAGGCAACCCAACTCGTGTTGGATCTACAACGGTTGATGGCAAAAAAGTACGCGTAGCAAAATCCGGTGAGTATTTAGATAAATAGTTCATAGAAGAAGGGAGGTACTATGATGAATCGCCTCAAAGAAAGATTCGTAAATGAGATTTCTCCTGCTCTTGTGAGCAAGTTCAGTTATCAGTCTGTGATGCAAGTCCCTAAGATTGACAAGATCGTTATTAATATGGGTGTTGGTGATGCTGTTGCTAATGCAAAGGCTCTCGACAACGCAGTTGAAGAACTTGCGACCATTACAGGACAAAAACCTGTTGTTACACGCGCAAAAAAATCGATCGCGGGCTTCCGCCTTCGTGAAGGTATGCCAATCGGTGCGAAGGTTACCCTTCGTGGTGAGCGCATGTACGAATTCCTAGATAAATTAGTTTCTGTTTCACTTCCACGTGTACGTGACTTCCGTGGTGTTTCTAAAAAAGCATTTGACGGTCGTGGTAACTACACACTTGGTATTAAAGAACAATTAATTTTCCCTGAAATTGATTACGATAAAGTAAGCAAAATTCGCGGAATGGATATCGTTATTGTTACTACTGCAAATACTGATGAAGAAGCTCGTGAACTTCTGACTCAAATCGGTATGCCTTTCCAAAAGTAATCGCTAAATAGAATGGAGGCGAAAACGTGGCTAAAAAGTCAATGATTGCCAAACAAAAACGCACGCCTAAATACGCTGTTCAAGAGTACACTCGCTGCGAACGCTGCGGACGTCCACACTCTGTATACCGTAAATTTAAGCTTTGCCGTATATGTTTCCGTGAATTAGCACACAAGGGACAACTTCCTGGTGTGAAAAAAGCTAGCTGGTAAACCCCAAGTCTGGGAAGGAGGTAAAAATAATGGTCATGACAGATCCAATTGCGGATATGCTCACACGCATTCGAAATGCGAACATGGTTCGTCACGAAAAGTTAGAAGTGCCTGCTTCTAACATGAAAAAAGAAATCGCTGAGATTTTAAAGCGTGAAGGTTTCGTTCGTGATGTTGAATTTATCGAAGACAACAAACAAGGTATTATCCGTATCTTCTTAAAATACGGTGCAAATAACGAACGTGTTATCACTGGTCTTAAACGCATCAGCAAGCCTGGACTTCGTGTTTACGCTAAGTCAACTGAAGTACCTCGCGTACTTAACGGTCTTGGTATCGCACTAGTTTCAACTTCACAAGGTGTTATAACTGACAAAGAAGCTCGTTCAAAACAAATCGGTGGAGAAGTTCTCGGTTACGTTTGGTAATAGAGTTTCTGAATGAATGGAGGTGCACTAAATGTCTCGCGTAGGTAAAAAACCAATCGAAATTCCAGCAGGAGTTACGGTTACATTAGATAATAGTACTGTTTCTGTAAAAGGACCTAAAGGCGAACTTGTTCGTTCATTTAATCCTGACATGGAAATTAACATTGAAGAAAACGTGGTAAACATTTCTCGTCCATCTGATGCGAAGGAACACCGCGCATTGCACGGTACAACTCGTGCGGTTCTCGCTAACATGGTTGAAGGTGTTTCTAAAGGATTTGAAAAAGGCCTTGAATTAATCGGGGTTGGTTACCGTGCTTCAAAGCAAGGGAACAAGCTTGTATTAAACGTTGGTTACTCTCATCCAGTTGAAATCACACCTGAAGAAGGTATTGAAATCGAAGTACCTGCAAATACAAAGATCATCATTAAAGGTACTGACAAAGAACGTGTTGGTGCGTTAGCTGCCAATATTCGCGGAGTACGTCCTCCAGAGCCGTATAAAGGCAAAGGAATCCGTTATGAAGGCGAATTTGTGCGTCGTAAAGAAGGTAAAACAGGTAAGTAATGCCGCATAGGTAAACGAAAGGAGTGACGTAAATGATTACGAAGCTTGATAAAAGCGCTACTCGCAAGAAAAGACATGCTCGCGTTCGTGCGAAACTTAGCGGAACTTCAGCTCGTCCACGTCTAAATGTGTTTCGTTCCAGCAAACATATTTATGCTCAATTAATCGATGATATCAAAGGAGTTACTTTAGCAAGTGCTTCTACATTAGATAAAGATTTTACTCTTGATTCTACAAGCAATATTGAAGCTGCGCAAAAGGTCGGAGAATTAGTTGCTAAGCGTGCGGTAGAAAAAGGTATTTCAGCAGTCGTATTTGACCGTGGAGGATACCTGTATCATGGACGTGTTCAAGCGTTAGCTGATTCAGCACGTGAGAACGGCTTACAATTTTAATAGACAAAGGAGGGACACAAAAAGATGCGTCGTATTGATCCAAACAAACTTGAACTAGAAGAACGCGTAGTTACAATTAATCGTGTAGCGAAGGTTGTTAAAGGTGGACGTCGTTTCCGTTTCTCCGCTCTTGTAGTAGTTGGAGATAAAAACGGTCATGTCGGTTTCGGTACTGGTAAAGCCCAGGAAGTACCTGATGCTATCCGTAAAGCTATCGAAGATGCAAAGAAAAACTTAATCGAAGTACCTATGGTTGGAACTACTGTTCCTCACCTAGTTATCGGTCGTTTCGGTGCTGGTGAAATCCTTCTTAAGCCTGCTTCAGAAGGTACAGGAGTTATCGCCGGCGGACCAGTTCGTGCGGTACTTGAACTAGCTGGTGTTGCTGATATCCTATCTAAATCATTAGGAACAAACACACCAATTAACATGGTTCGCGCTACATTAGACGGACTTAAACAATTAAAACGTGCTGAAGACGTAGCAAAATTACGCGGTAAATCAGTAGAAGAACTGTTAGGATAAGGGAGGGAAATCAAATGGCGAATAAACTTGAAATTACCCTCACTCGCAGTGTGATTGGTCGTCCTCAGGACCAACGCGAAACAGTTAAAGCTCTAGGATTACGCAAAGTTAACCAAACAGTTGAACAACAAGATAATGCTGCTATTCGCGGTATGATCAATAAAGTTGCTCACCTTGTAACGGTTAAAGAACAATAATTTGATTCTTCTCTTTCATAAGGAGGTGCCCAAATGAAACTTCATGAGTTAAAGCCTGCGGAAGGTTCACGTAAAGAACGTAAACGTTTAGGACGCGGTATCGGATCTGGTCAAGGTAAAACTGCCGGTAAAGGTCATAAAGGTCAAAATGCTCGTTCCGGCGGCGGTGTCCGTATTGGATTCGAGGGTGGTCAAACACCTTTATTCCGTCGTTTACCGAAACGCGGTTTTACAAACATCAACCGTAAAGACTACGCTATTGTAAATCTCGACGTGCTTAACCGCTTTGAAGACGGTACAGAAGTTACTCCAGAACTTCTTATCGAAACAGGCGTTATCAGCAACGAGAAAGCAGGAATTAAAGTTCTTGCAAAAGGGAACGTAGAGAAAAAATTGACTGTAAAAGCTCATAAATTCTCCTCTGCTGCCAAGGAAGCAATCGAAGCTGCCGGTGGAAAAACTGAGGTGATCTAATGTTCCAGACAATCTCCAATTTTATGCGCGTGGGTGATATAAGACGTAAGATTGTATTCACCCTTTTAATGTTAGTAGTATTCCGTCTTGGTACATTTATTCCAGTGCCTAACGTAAATGCCGATATACTTGGTGCACAAGATAAACTAAGTGTATTCGGTATTCTTAATACCTTTGGTGGTGGCGCTCTTAAGAAATTCTCCATTTTTGCTATGGGTATCATGCCGTACATTACAGCATCAATCATCATTCAGCTTTTGCAGATGGATGTTGTGCCTAAATTTACGGAATGGTCTAAGCAAGGAGATGCAGGACGCCGCAAACTGGCTCAATTTACCCGTTATTTCACTGTTGTGCTGGGATTTATCCAGGCATTCGGCATGTCATACGGATTTAATAATTTAGCTGGTGGCCAGCTTATTGAGAACCCGGGAATTGGTACGTATCTTTTAATCGCGACCGTTTTAACTGCGGGAACATCATTTCTAATGTGGCTGGGTGAGCAAATTACCTCTAAAGGGGTAGGTAATGGTATTTCCATTATCATCTTTGCCGGTATCGTTGCTGGTATTCCTAGTACGATCAATCAGATTTATGTACAGCAGTTTGAAAATGCGGGAGAGCAATTATTCCTACGTATTTTGACAGTGGTGTTAATTGCACTGGCTGTAATTGCGATTGTTGTTGGTGTTATTTTTATCCAGCAGGCAAACCGTAAAATTCCGATCCAATATGCAAAACGTGTAGTTGCAGGAAGAAACCCTGTTGGAGGACAATCTACCCACATGCCGTTGAAAGTAAACGCTGCTGGTGTAATTCCTGTAATCTTTGCGGTATCATTTATCATTACGCCAAAGACAATTGCATCATTCTTCCCAACAAATGATGTGACACTTTGGATTCAAAAAATCTTTGATTATTCCCATCCAATTGGGATGGTCCTATATGCGGCGTTAATTATTGCGTTCTCTTATTTCTATGCTTTCATTCAAGTTAACCCTGAACAAGCAGCGGAAAACTTGCAGAAGCAAAGCGGCTATATCCCGGGCATCCGTCCTGGAAAAAGCACTCAGGAATATCTGACACGCGTATTATATCGCTTAACATTCGTGGGATCTTTATTCCTGGCAGCGATTGCTGTCCTTCCGGTTATTTTCATTAAGATTGCTAACTTGCCTCCGTCGGCTCAAATCGGTGGAACAAGCCTATTGATCGTCGTGGGTGTTGCCCTTGACACAATGAAACAGCTTGAAGCTCAGCTCGTTAAACGCCATTATAAAGGTTTCATAAAATAAACTGGTTTTGGGGGATGTCCCCCTAAAACCAATTTTAAACCCTGAGGGGGAAAACGTGTGAATTTAGTTTTAATGGGGCTTCCGGGTGCTGGTAAAGGCACGCAGGCCAAAAAATTGTCGATAAATACGGCATCCCTCATATCTCTACTGGTGATATGTTCCGTGCAGCTATGAAAGAAGGAACGGAACTTGGTTTAAAAGCTAAATCTTTCATGGATCAAGGTGCACTTGTCCCTGATGAGGTAACGATTGGTATTGTAAGGGAACGTTTAAGCAAGGAAGATTGCCAGAATGGTTTCCTACTTGATGGTTTTCCAAGAACTGTTCCTCAGGCTGAGGCATTAGAGGATATGCTGATTGGTTTAGATAAAAAAATCGATTACGTCATTAATATTGATGTAGATCAGGATATTTTAATGGAACGTTTGACAGGCAGACGGATTTGCAAAAATTGCGGTGCTACCTATCATCTCGTTTTCAATCCTCCTGCCAATGAGGGAGTATGTGATCGCTGTGGCGGTGAACTTTACCAAAGAGCGGATGACAATGCTGAAACAGTTGAAAACCGTTTAAACGTAAACATCAAACAATCGAAGCCATTATTGGACTTCTACGAAACAAAAGGCTATTTACGCAATATTGATGGTCAGCAGGATATTAATAAAGTATTTTCTGACGTGGATCAATTGCTTGGGAGCTTAAAGTAATGATTATCTGCAAAACCCCTCGCGAAATTGACATCATGCGCGAAGCTGGCCGCATTGTTGCCCTTACCCATCAGGAGCTAAAGAAACATATTGTTCCGGGGATCACGACCGGGGAACTTGATCGTGTTGCGGAAGAGTTTATCCATGATCATGATGCAATTCCTTCGTTTAAAGGGTATAATGGTTTTCGCGGCAGCATCTGTGCTTCAGTGAACAATGAACTTGTTCATGGAATACCTGGTGACCGGGTCTTAAATGAAGGTGACATTATCAGTATTGATATTGGAGCAAAATTTAACGGCTACCATGGCGATTCTGCCTGGACCTATGCTGTTGGGAAAATAGATGAGGAATCCCAGCGTCTTTTAGATGTAACGGAGGAATCACTTTATCAAGGCCTGAATGAAGCGAAACCAGGCGAGCGTCTTTCAAACATCTCCCATGCGATTCAAAAGTATGTGGAAGCAAATGGATTTTCTGTCGTACGCGAGTATGTCGGGCACGGAGTAGGGCAAGACTTACATGAGGACCCAGATATTCCTCATTATGGACCCCCTAATAAAGGTCCGCGTCTTAAGCCTGGTATGGTACTTGCAATCGAACCGATGGTGAATGCAGGCAGTCGTTATGTAAAAACGTTGGCTGATGACTGGACAGTTGTAACAGTTGACGGCAAGGTGTGTGCTCATTTTGAACATACAATTGCAATCACTGAAACGGGTTTTGAGATTTTAACAAAAGCCTAAAAGCTGGTGATTTCATGGCCGTTGTCGATTCAGGTCCGAAGCTAGGACAATTTGTTTTAGTTTCCAGAGGACGGGATGCAGGTCAATATGCTATAATAGTAAGGTTGATTGATGAGAGGTTTGTTTTTCTTGCGGATGGTGTTAAACGAAAGTTTGACCAGCCTAAGAAAAAGAACATTCAACACCTTCGCTTATTTGATCAAGTATCTCCTGAAGTTCATAACAGTATTATCGAAACAGGACGTGTAACGAATGGAAAAATTCGCTTTGCACTTACGATTTTTTTGAATAAACGCCTATCTGAAAAAGAGAAGGGAGACCAGTTCGATGGCGAAAGATGATGTAATTGAGATTGAAGGTAAAGTAACTGAAACTTTGCCAAATGCAATGTTTAAGGTAGAATTAGAAAATGGTCATACTGTGCTTGCTCATGTTTCCGGTAAAATTCGAATGCACTTCATTCGGATCCTTCCAGGTGACAAAGTCACTGTTGAGCTTTCTCCATATGACTTAACACGCGGAAGAATCACGTACCGCTTTAAATAATTACATCGCACTCCGTACTACTAAGGAGGTAAGGATAATGAAAGTAAGACCATCAGTCAAGCCGATCTGCGAAAAATGTAAAGTTATCCGTAGACGCGGAAAAGTTATGGTTATCTGTGAAAACCCTAAACACAAACAAAAACAAGGTTAATATTGAAGGAGGTGCGCTATTTCAATGGCACGTATTGCTGGTGTAGATATTCCACGTGAAAAACGTGTAGTAATCTCTTTAACATACATTTATGGTATTGGTAAAAATACGGCACAAAAAATCTTAGCAGAAGCTGGTGTTTCTGAAGATACACGTGTACGTGATTTAACTGAAGACGAGTTAAACAAAATCCGTGAGATAATCGACAAATTAAAGGTAGAAGGTGACCTTCGCCGTGAAATTTCCCTTAACATCAAACGTCTAATGGAAATCGGCTGCTATCGTGGTTTGCGTCATCGCCGTGGTTTACCGGTTCGCGGACAAAATACGAAAAACAACGCTCGTACACGCAAAGGTCCTCGTAAGACTGTAGCGAACAAGAAGAAATAATCGGTAAAGGAGGTACTCATTTAAATGGCACGTAAAACTAATACACGCAAACGCCGTGTGAAAAAAAATATTGAAGCAGGTATTGCACATATTCGTTCTACATTCAACAACACAATCGTGACGATCACTGATGTTCACGGTAATGCTATTTCTTGGTCAAGTGCTGGTGCGCTTGGATTTAAAGGTTCTCGTAAATCTACTCCATTCGCAGCGCAAATGGCGGCTGAAACAGCAGCTAAGACATCTATGGAGCATGGTTTGAAAACTTTAGAAGTAACTGTTAAAGGACCTGGTGCAGGACGCGAAGCAGCTATTCGTGCTCTTCAAGCAGCTGGACTTGAAGTTACAGCTATTAAAGACGTAACACCTGTTCCACATAATGGATGCCGCCCACCAAAACGCCGCCGTGTTTAATTTTTCTGTATAGAATTTGTATCCCTGTCTATAATGGGATATGATACTATTTTTTTACGTTCGTACAGAGACTTTATTCCAGTTGTTGTGCACAAAGGGAACGTATACATGGGGGAATTTCGGTACGGTGCAATTATCCGGCGGGGTTTCGACGTTTTGAAGGAGGGTATATTTGATGATCGAAATAGAAAAACCAAAAATTGAAACGGTTGAGATCAGCGATGATGCCAAGTTCGGTAAATTTGTCGTAGAGCCACTTGAGCGTGGATATGGTACCACTTTGGGTAACTCCTTACGTCGTATCCTATTATCTTCACTCCCAGGTGCCGCTGTTACATCGATTCAAATCGATGGGGTACTTCATGAGTTCTCAACAATTGAAGGCGTCGTAGAGGATGTAACATCCATCATTTTAAACATTAAAAAATTAGCGTTAAAAATCTACTCTGATGAAGAGAAGACGCTAGAAATTGATGTGCAGGGCGAAGGCGCAGTAAAAGCAGCAAACGTAACACACGATAGTGATGTTGAAATCTTAAATCCGGATCTTCATATTGCCACTTTAGGAACAAACGGTCATCTTCGTATGCGTTTAACTGCAAAACGCGGCCGCGGTTATACTCCTGCTGATCATAACAAGCGGGAAGACCAGCCAATCGGCGTAATTCCAATCGACTCTATTTACACACCGGTTTCTCGTGTATCTTATCAGGTGGAAAATACACGTGTAGGTCAAATGACAAACTATGATAAGCTTACGCTTGATGTTTGGACAGATGGAAGCAGCGGTCCAAAAGAAGCGATTGCATATGGTTCGAAAATTTTGACCGAGCATTTGAATATCTTTGTTGGTTTAACTGATGAAGCTCAAAATGCTGAAATCATGATTGAAAAAGAAGAGGATCAAAAAGAAAAAGTTCTTGAAATGACTATTGAAGAACTAGATCTTTCTGTTCGTTCTTACAATTGCTTAAAGCGTGCTGGAATCAACACTGTTCAGGAATTAGCTAATAAGACTGAAGAAGATATGATGAAGGTTCGTAACTTAGGACGCAAGTCACTCGAAGAAGTGAAAGCGAAACTAGAAGAGCTTGGACTAAGCCTACGCAAGGATGACTGATTGGCTAATCATTGATTAACCATACTGTTCTTGATGAAAGCCAAAGAAAGCCGATTAATGACTTCAACAAAGGAGGGAACCCTTCATGGCATATAGAAAGTTAGGACGCACTTCTGCGCAACGTAAAGCAATGCTGCGTGATTTAACAACAGACTTAATTATCAATGAGCGTATCGAAACAACAGAAACTCGTGCGAAAGAAATTCGCGGTACTGTTGAGAAAATGATCACTCTTGGAAAGCGCGGAGACCTTCATGCTCGCCGTCAAGCTGCATCTTACGTTCGTAATGAAGTAGCTGATGCTGAGACTAACGTTTCTGCACTACAGAAACTATTCACTGATATCGCTCCACGTTACCAAGAGCGCCAAGGTGGATACACTCGTATTATGAAACTTGGACCACGCCGCGGTGACGGTGCGCCAATGGTTATCATCGAGTTAGTTTAATACCTTTTACAGACAACAAGGGCGTGGACAGTTTAGAACAAACTTGTTCTCTGCCCTTTTTCTGTATCCGATGTAATTGAATATTCATGAACCAAGCCAAAAAGAGCGTTATGATGAGCGTGATATCTTTACAGAAGGCTGAACAACAAGGGAATATTCCCGTGCAGCAAAACTTCTGATTGCGTCTCGTCTAGCTCATGCACCTCCTCCCATTTCTTAATGAAATTCCTTATTTGTGCAGATTCAGAGTTTTTCTGCCAGGGAGTGAGGTGCAGGCTTTTTTTGTATTCAAAAAAAAGAAAAACGCCTAGCATAGATTAGACAGACCAGCTTAGATGAGAGGGGAATAATCCTTTGAAAAAGCCTGTAGTGACATTAAGCAATGTTTCTTTTCAATATGATTCCCAGGAGAGATATGCCCTTCAGAACGTCTCATATGAAGTTTATGAAGGTGAATGGCTTGCGATAGTAGGTCATAACGGTTCGGGGAAATCAACAATGGCCAAGTTGTTAAATGGCTTGCAATTCCCTAAGGAAGGCAGTATTACGGTGTGTGGAATAAGTCTGAACGAAGAAACCGTTTGGGATATTAGAAGGCAAATTGGTATGGTATTTCAAAATCCAGATAATCAGTTTGTTGGGACGACCGTGCAGGATGATGTGGCTTTTGGTTTAGAAAATAACGGAATACCTCCTGCGGAAATGGTCCGCCGGGTGGAAGAGTCATTAAGTAAAGTCAAGATGGAACAGTTTCTTGATCAAGAGCCGCACCATCTATCAGGCGGGCAAAAGCAGCGTGTGGCCATTGCTGGCATACTCGCTCTAAGCCTGCCATCATTATTTTGGACGAAGCTACCTCCATGCTCGACCCTCGCGGAAGAGATGAAGTATTAGAAACTGTACGAAAATTAAAAGAAGAAACAGAAATGACCGTTATATCCATCACCCATGACCTTGAGGAAGCGTCAAAGGCCGACCGCATGATTGTGATGAATAAAGGGCAGCTTTACAGGGAAGGGACTCCTGAGGAAATTTTTAAATTGGATGAAGAATTGATTCAATTAGGGTTGGATATTCCGTTTTCCGTTAAGTTGGGCAAGTCTTTCCGTGAAAAAGGGCTGGAATTATCCAAATACTATTTAACAGAAGAAGAGTTGGTGAATGAGCTATGGACATCTCGCTTCAGCAAGTAGAATACCGTTACCAGGCTAATACACCGTTTGAAAGGCTTGCGATTCAGGACGTTTCTCTTATGATACCCTCAGGAACATATTTAGCTGTCATTGGCCATACCGGTTCTGGGAAATCAACTGTACTCCAGCATTTAAATGCCCTTTTGCTTCCCACTAAAGGGACCGTCAAGATTGGCAGCAGAGAAATAAAGGCCAATAAAAAAGAAAAAAATTTAAAAGAGGTTCGGCAAAAGGTCGGAATTGTATTCCAATTCCCTGAGCATCAGTTATTTGAGGAAACGGTTGAAAAGGACATTTGCTTTGGTCCTCTTAATTTTGGGGTTTCCGAACAGGAAGCAAAGGAACGGGCACGATTTGCTATTAAGCAGGTTGGACTGGATGAGGAGATTCTGGACAAGTCACCCTTTGATTTATCTGGTGGGCAAATGCGCCGTGTTGCGATTGCAGGAGTGCTGGCCATGGATCCTGATGTAATTGTGCTGGACGAGCCTACAGCTGGTTTGGACCCAAGGGGACGAAAAGAAATCATGGATATGTTTTATCAGCTTCATCAGGAACGGAATTTATCAACTATCCTAGTAACCCACAGCATGGAAGATGCTGCACATTATGCAGATCAAATTGTCATCATGCATCAGGGAAATATCGTCAGAAAAGGCACACCTGATGAAATCTTTTCTTCGCCTGAAGGACTTGTGGAGTTAGGGCTTGATGTACCGGAGGTAGTAAGGTTTCAGTTGAAGCTTGAAAAAAAGCTGGGAATTACTTTAGGAAAGACCTATTTAACGATTGATGAATTGTCGTCGGCAATTGTTAAGAACTTGGGCACAGGTAAAAAGAAATGATGGAGAAAATGATTTTTGGCAGGTATGTTCCGGCGGATTCTCCCATACACCGTATGGATCCAAGGGCTAAATTAATTCTCGTCTTTTTGTTTGTTTGTGTGGTGTTTCTTGCAAATAATTGGCTGACCTATGTGCTGATTGGGATTTATACCTTTTTGATGCTGGGACTATCCCGAATTCCCTTTCGCTTTTTATATGCCGGGTTAAAGCCCGTTTTATGGCTTGTTCTATTTACTTTGTTTCTGCAATTATTTTTTAATAGACAAGGCAATCTAGTCTTTGAATATGGGCCGATTAAGATTTTTGATGAGGGTATCAGACAGGGGATTTTTATATCCATGCGTTTTTTCTTCCTGATATTAATGACATCACTGCTTACTCTTACTACAACCCCAATTGAAATAACAGACGGGCTGGAGACACTTCTGAATCCGTTAAAAAAGATTCGCTTTCCAGTGCATGAAATGGCATTAATGATGTCCATTTCCTTAAGATTCATTCCTACTCTTATGCAGGAAACTGATAAAATCATGAAGGCGCAAATTGCACGCGGAGTTGAATTTGGAAGCGGCCCTATTAAAGACCGGATCAAAGCTGTTGTTCCTCTTTTGATACCGTTGTTCGTAAGTTCCTTTAAACGTGCTGAGGAGCTTGCGATTGCCATGAAGGCCAGAGGCTACAGAGGCGGCGAAGGACGGACAAAATACCGCCAATTAAACTGGAAAATAGCAGATACTCTATTGTTGGCTATATTGATCGTATTGACAGCTTTACTTTTCCTATACCGAACATAAATGGAGCGGGACGATGCAAAGGTATAAATGTATAATATCGTATGATGGAACTGCATACGCGGGATATCAGATCCAGCTAAATCGCAGTACAATCCAGGGTGAACTGGAGAGTGTTTTAACAAAATTGCATAAGGGCCAGCTAGTAAAAGTTTCAGGATCGGCCGTACAGACGCAGGGGTCCACGCAAAGGGCCAGGTTATCCACTTTGATTCTCCACTTGCCATACCGGAGGATAAGTGGGTAATGGCGTTAAATTCATTATTGCCAGCCGATATCTCTGTTTTAAATGTGGAAAAAGCACCGGCAGGCTTCCATGCACGCTTTGAAGCCAAAGGGAAGGAATACCGGTACAACATTTATTTATCGCCTCAGCGGGATCCGTTTATGCGTAATTACGCCTTTCGGTATCCATTTTCGCTAGACCTGAAAGCAATGGAGGAAGCGTTTGTCTTTTTAAAAGGAACGCATGACTTTACAAGCTTTTGTTCAGCGAAAACAGAGGTTGAAGATAAGATTCGGACGATTGAACAGATTGATTATACGCTCAATGAAGATTTACTGGTTCTCCGTTTCGTGGGGAATGGATTTTTATACAATATGGTCCGCATCCTGACAGGGACCTTGCTGGAAGTAGGCACTGGCGAAAGAAAACCGGAGGATATGGCTGTTTTGCTGGAGAAAAAGGACCGCCGCTTTGCGGGAAAAACAGCTCCTGGCCACGGCTTATATTTGTGGAAGGTATTTTATTAGCAGTAATTATAAAAAAATATCTAAAACAACTAAACCTGGTGTAACATTTTCTTGACATATGTCCATGAAGGATATAATATAGCATATGTATGTATTTTAACCCCACGATAAAGCCCCGGAAAGACTTCATCGTGATTGAAAATATATGATCAGAAACCTTAGCGCACAAAGGCATTTAACGTTCATTCCCGGAACAGAATGAAAATAGATCGCTTAATACAGGCGCGGAAAATAACAATCTTTAACGGATTTAATTAGGAGGGAAACTCATGCGTACAACGTTTATGGCAAATGCAAACAATATTGAGCGTAAATGGTACGTTATTGATGCTGAGGGCAAAACTCTTGGACGTCTTGCTTCTGAAGTAGCATCAATCTTACGTGGTAAAAACAAACCAACATTCACACCACATGTTGACACTGGTGACAATGTTATCATTCTTAATGCTTCTAAAATTCACCTTACTGGTAAAAAGCTGACTGACAAAATCTACTACAGACACAGCTTACACCCAGGCGGTTTGAAACAAAGAACTGCTCTTGAAATGCGTACTAACTATGCTGAAAGAATGCTGGAGCTTGCTATCAAAGGTATGCTTCCAAAGAATTCTCTTGGCCGTCAAATGTTCAAAAAGTTACACGTTTATGCTGGCAGCGAGCATCCGCACCAAGCACAACAACCGGAAGTATACGAACTTCGCGGATAATTTTTAAGGGAGGGTATTAACTTGGCACAAGTTCAATATATCGGCACAGGCCGTCGTAAGAGCTCTGTTGCACGTGTACGTTTAGTTCCGGGCAATGGAAAAATCGTAATTAACGATCGTGAAATTGAAAGCTATATCCCATTCGAAGCATTACGTGAAGTTGTTAAACAACCATTAGTAGCTACTGAAACACTTGGAAGCTATGATGTGCTTGTAAACGTAGGCGGCGGTGGTTACACTGGTCAAGCTGGCGCAATCCGCCACGGTATCGCTCGTGCGTTACTTCAAGCTGATCCAGAATTCCGTCCAACATTAAAGCGCGCAGGACTATTAACTCGTGACGCACGTATGAAAGAGCGTAAGAAATACGGTCTTAAAGGTGCGCGTCGTGCTCCTCAGTTCTCAAAACGTTAATTATCAACGTATCAAAGGCTCTCAACCATTTTGGTTGGGGGTCTTTTTATGTTTAAAATGGGTAATAGGTCGTTCAACAGTAGAATTATACTTTTGATAAAAGAACCATTTGAACATTAAGGGAATGTTTATGAGGCAAAGTGGAACTCATCGAAAACTTACCACTCGAAGTGGAAAGGAAGGATTAGTCATAATTTGCATAATTTATTGTTCCTTAGGCAAATATACCAATGTTCTTATAAAAATTAGAATGTCTTAAGGAGGTTTAAAGGTTAGAAATGTGAAAAAGCAATCAGTAAAAAACCACTATATTTTTTCATAATGTCAGGAGGGTATTTCCGTGATGCAATTTATAAGGTCATTAGGGTTAGTTTTGCTGGCTAGCATGGTTATAGTTGGCTGTCAGCCGAATAATAACAAGAAAAATGTAGATAACAAAGGGGAAACCAAGGAATCCAGCCAGGCAAAGAAGGAAGACGAGATTGGATTCCCAAATTGGGGATATGACTTTCAACATACCCGACATGTGCCCTATAAACAGATTACAAAAGATAATGTAAAAAAAATGGGGATTGCATGGCAGCAGGATATCTTAGATTGGAATAAGGATGTTCCAAATTTACAAGAAGATTTCCCTGTCGTCCATGACGGGGTCATGTATGTGACTAGTGCGAAAAATCATGTGTTTGCGATTGATGCCGCAAGTGGAAAAAAACTTTGGACATGGACACCGCCCAAGGACGTACTTGATCATATTAATGGTTTGCCATGGCAGTCCAATGTGGCAAGCAGGGGTGTCGCTGTGGCAAATGGAAATGTATTTGTCTTGATGATAGATAATCGGCTGGCAAAACTTGATGCGAAGAACGGAAAACTGTTAAAGATGGTCAACTTTTGGGATCATGAACCTTCTATCAAGTTGGAAAACAGATATTATGAATCTACAGCTCCGATGTATTATGATGGCAATGTTTACGTTGGAAGCAGCGGCGGTGATAATGGTACAAGAGGTTTTGTCTGGGCGTTTAAAGCAGATACCCTGGAACCGCTATGGAAAGAGCCGTTTTGGACTGTTCCTGAAAGAGGAACGGGCTGGGCGAAAGGTAAATATACGGGCGGAGGTTCCGTATGGACACCGATGTCGTTTGATCCAGATACTGATATGATGTATTTTGCAGTAGGGAATCCAGCTCCAGACTTTTACGATGCAGATAGAAAAGGAAAAAATCCATATACCGATTCTATAACTGCTTTAGATAGTAAAACAGGGAAGTTTAAGTGGTCATCTGGTCAAGTTGATCATGATATATGGGATTATGACGCTGCCGCAACACCGATGATTCTCAATGCAAAGGTCGGTGGGAAAAAGCAAAAGGTTGTGGTTGAAGGCGGTAAGAATGGAAAGTGGTATGCGTGGGACGCAAAAACGGGGAAGACCATTTATGATGGGGTACCTTTTGTGAAAATTCAACATTCGAGCGTACCAAGCGATGAGAGTAAGGCTGTACTTCAATGGCCAGGAACGCCAGGCGGAGAAAGCTATGCTCCACAGACTTATGACCCTGAAACTAACTATGTGCTTATTCCAGGTATTAATAGCCCTAATTTAATGGTGGCAGCTAAAGATGCAAAAGAGATTGCAAAAGATAATAATACCTTTCCAGGTACAAAGATACTTCCTTTGCCAAAAGATGTTGATGTTTCTGGTACCATTACAGCTATTGATATGAATACAGGGAAAAAAGTATATCAAAAGAAAACGGACGATCCCATGTATGGCGGATTCACAAGTACTGCTGCCGGTCTTGCTTTTTACGGGGAACTGGGTGGAAACGTAAATGCTCTTGACATTAAAACAGGTAAAGTATTATGGAGTATGCAAAGTGGAGGAAAACAAATCAAAATGGCACCTTCCATATATACCGTTGACGGCCATGAATATGTTGCAGTTATTACTGGTGGTACGAAGGTTGTTGTTTATGGTCTCGGAGGTAAGTTGAAACCTGGAGCTATAAATAAAAAAGCAAAATTACAAGGGGAAGCAGACGTTGTTATCAATCCGGAAAAGGTTTACAAAAGAAGTTGTATTTCCTGCCACGGGGAGAATCTTCAAGGCGCAACAGCTCCAAATCTTCAACACATAGGTAAAACGATGTCTAAAGAGGAAATATTGAATCAAATTCTTAATGGTGGCGACCGCATGCCAGCAGGCTTGGCTAAAGGTGCAGAGGCTGAAGCATTAGCGGATTGGCTATCCAAACAGAAATGATTTTTCGCTAGAAGCAGTCCGAATCTGATCCTTTAACGGACTCAGATTATTTCTTAAAAGGATGAATAGAGATTGGCGAAACAACAGATATTCACGAAAAATAAGGATGGTGGTAAAGTGAGGAAATTACTGAATTATATCGCGCGATCCATTGGTGCCGCCTTATGTATTTCCTTAGTCTTTGGATTTGCCTGCCCAACTTTGACTAATGCTCAATCAAGTAAAGGCTTAGGTTCATCCGAGGATAACGGAATAAGGTTAACCATCAATGACTATTCAATAATAAACCACGGCCAAGACATTCAGCTGCATTATACGATAAACTCAAATTCAAATATACAAGTTAGTTCGAATACTAAAAGTTTGATTGAAAACCCGTATATTTGGATTGGGAATACGTTAGTCCGTGAGGAATCAGAATCGTTTAAGAAAGTAAATAATAATGAGTATAGAGGTACGATAATAGCACAGATGCATCATTACCGAACCGATAATTCTGAAATGTCATTTCATACACGTGGAATATTGAATCAAAAGGGTAAATGGACAGTTAATTTTATGTTAAAGAGTAGTCAGTACTAAGGTAGATGTTGAAAAACTAAAAATATCCCGTAAATTTTTTAATGGTACGGGATAAATCTTTATAAATGACTGCTATCAGTTGACGAATTTGTGAATAAATGGATGTTTTCAACCTGAGTTTTGATAAGCTCAGGTTATTTTTAATTCAGTCACAGGCAAAGCAAGGAGTGACAGATGCAAAAAGCTTGTCTATCTTTGTTAATCATTGCAATAATCCGTACACTTAGGACAACTTCTGGTCAAATTTCCGGTTATTTCGAGGAAACCATCTACATAAGATTATTTTGAAAGGGAAAATCAGACACTCCACAATTGTTAGTGTCATGAAGGGTGGTGACTTATATGTGGAAGAAGCCTGAATATAAAGTGATTAATACATCTTCTGAGGTAACAATGTACGCCTATATTGGTAAATAGCACTGGTTTCACATGTTAAAAGCAGTTTAACAAACCAAGAGGTGGTGCAATAGAATGAATCGCTATTTAATATCCGTGCTGGGTGCGGTTATTGGGGCTGCTACAACAGGCATATGGTTAGGCGTGGATCTACTAACCCCTGAACCAATCGGAGATTATTTATTATTTTCCTTAATGGGTATCTCCAATGTGGTAATTGGATGGCAAGTTGGAAGGCTTGTGGGGAAATCTCGAGAAGTTAGCCAAACGAAGGCAACGGCGAAAGGAATGAGTCCATATTCGAATTAGAGTCTTAGGAACAGCGGCGGGAGGAGGATTTCCACAATGGAACTGTGCATGTATAAATTGTAGAGAGGCTCGCAAAGGTAATGAAGCTTTCCGACCACTTTTACAATCTTCTCTTGCAATAAGTGCAAATGAAAGGGATTGGTACCTTATAAATGCTGGTCCAGATGTGCACCAACAAATTGAGTCCTATCCTGCACTGCATGCTGGCCCTGGCATAAGAGAAACCCCTATAGCAGGAGTTATTTTAACGGATGCTGAGCTTGATCATACAATTGGGTTATTATCACTAAGAGAAGGCTCTTGTTTAACCATTTATGGAACAGAAAATGTACGAAAAACCTTGCATTCCTCCTTTCCAGTATTTCCTATGTTACAAAGCTATTGTTCTTGGCAATGGAAGTCTCTTGACCCTGAATGTTTGCAACAGATAGGGCCTTCTGGTGAAAATAACGAGGAGACGATAATCGTTGAGACAGTCCCTGTTTCAAGGAAACCACCACTATATACAAAATGGAAAAACGAGGAGTTTACTCTGACGGATATATGGGAAGTCGGGTTGGTTTTCCATAATAAGAAAACCGGTAAGTGTCTTGCATACTTCCCTACTCTGGAAGAGATAACCACTTCTGTAGAAGAAAGTTTAATGAAAGCAGATATTTTAATGATAGATGGTACTTTTTGGGCAGAGGATGAATTGGTACAGATGGGTGCAACGGAACGTGATGCGCGAAATATGGGACATTTGCCAATCGGCGGAAGTGGAGGGACAGCGGAAAAGTTAGCGGCATTTCCAGCTGAGCGGAAAATCTTGATACACATTAACAATAGCAATCCTGTTTTGAAAATAGGTTCCAATGAAAGAAACGCATTAGAGGGAATGGGATTTGAAGTTGCTTTTGATGGCATGGAAGTGGAGGTGTGATCATGCGGGGGAAAGGTGTGTCAGTCAGTGAAGAAGAGCATCAGAAAGAGATTTGGTCACCAGTTGAATTTACTGAACGTTTAAAGGATGTTGGCAGGTCCTATTATCATGATAAACATCCCTTTCATATAAAAATGCATGAGGGAGCCTTAAGTCGGGAACAAATTCAAGGCTGGGTTGCGAACCGATACTACTATCAAAAGTCAGTTCCAATTAAAGATGCGGCTATCTTATCAAACTTGCCATCCCGAGAATTACGGCGTGAATGGATCGGGCGTATTATCGACCATGACGGCACGCGTGGTCAAGATGGCGGTATTGAGGCGTGGCTCAAACTGGGAGAAGCTGTGGGGTTAACTAGGGAAGAAATTGTACAGGAGGAAAGAGTTGTACCAGGTGTTCGGTTTGCGGTAGATGCTTATGTAAACTTTGCGCGGACAAAACCGTGGATCGAGGCAGTTGCCTCTTCGTTAACAGAGTTGTTTTCCCCAGACCTTATTTTTAAGAGAATGAAAGTAATGGAGCGATTGTATCCTTGGATTGACAGCACTGGTTTTGAATATTTTCAAAACCGTTTGACTCAAGCCCCCCGTGATTCGACTACTGCTTTAAAACTTGTATTGTCTTATTGTCAAACTCCTCGGGATCAACAAAAAGCGGTAGAAGCATTACGTTTTAAATGTGATGTGTTATGGGTGCAGCTTGATGCTATTGAAAAAGCTTTCCCGCTAAATGCGTAATCGATGGTTCCTTACTTATAAGAAAAAAGGGATTGGTGGTGGAGCAAATTTTAGTTACTAGCTACCCAAAGCTTGCTGCAAAAGCACGACTTAAATTTGATAAAGTCAGAGGAAAGCATCTCCTTCTGTTACCGGAAAAGGTTGTGGTTATGAACGAAACCGCCGCCTCTATCCTTATTCTATGTGATGGAAGCCTAGCGGTGCATAACATAGTTGGAAAAATTAGAGATTCTTTGCAGGCTGGCACAGAATCAATAGAAGCAGAGCCATTGCCTGATTTGAAAACAATGGAGGGGGATATTTTAGAATTTCTGCATGAAATGGTGGATCAAGGATGGGTGGTGATCCATAGTCATGACTCAATCGAAGCGAATTAGCAGCAATCGCATCGGAGCTCCATATTCGATTCTTGCAGAGTTGACACATCGTTGTCCTTTGCATTGTCCATATTGTTCAAACCCCTTAGAGTTAACACTTGAGAAAGAGGAGTTGGCAACGGAAGATTGGTGTCGCGTTTTAACGGAGGCTGCCGAATTGGGAGTAGTAGAAGTTCACTTTTCTGGAGGGGAGCCCCTTTTACGTGACGACTTGGAAACGTTAATCCGTCATGCCAATGCTTTAGAGATGTACACGAATCTTATTACAAGCGGTATTGGATTATCGGAGAAAAAGATGGATCAACTAAAGATGGCCGGGTTAGCAAATGTACAGATAAGCTTCCAGGCAGCCGAAGCAAGACTTTCCAATGTAATTGGAGGATATAAAGCGTTTGAGAAGAAAATAGAAGCTGCTAAAACGGTAAAAAAAGCTGAATTGCATTTATCATTAAATGTTGTAATACATCGAATGAATATTGATCAAATACAGGAGATTATTCAGCTTGCAGAGGAATTGGGAGCTGAACGATTGGAACTGGCAAATGCACAATATTATAACTGGGCATTGCTCAATCGAGAGCGGTTATTGCCAAGCCGAGACCAAATCAAAAGGGCAAATGACATCTATATGGCTGCTAAAGAGCGGCTTCAAAGAGAAATGGAAATTATTTGGGTTATACCTGATTATTATGCATCTACTCCAAAGCCTTGTATGGGCGGCTGGGGTACAATTGGATTTACAGTAGCCCCAAATGGGGATGTTCTGCCTTGTCCTACAGCAGGAATCATTGAGGATCTTACCTTTGAGAATGTCCGTAAGTCTTCACTGAAACAAATTTGGTACGAATCGAATTCCTTTAACAACTTTCGTGGCGAAGAATGGATGCCAGAACCTTGCAGTTCTTGTGATCTCCGTCATGAAGATGGAGGGGGCTGCCGTTGCCAGGCTTTTGCTTTAACCAGAAATGCATCTGCTACGGATCCAGTTTGTGAGTGGTCACCGGATCATCATCTAATTGAAGCGGCCATACAGGATATAAACAATAAACCTGCCAAAGAAATAATCGCACCTTTGATCTATCGAAAATTTCTTCTAGAAAAACCTTCATCTAAAAGCATGATAAAGAAATAAAAATAAGCTTTTAATTTTTGTGCCATTTAGGATTCTGCCTATTTTGGCACTTTTTTTGTTCAGGAATAAAATCCATGGGGCTTAACGCATAGGCTGCAATGCATAAATAGCTTGGGAATTGGAACTATAAAAAACATCTAGGAATACCTGGAAGTAATGGAATTCCTTATAATAATGTACTATGAAAGAGTGTGATAAATATTGAAAAGGAAACTTACTAAGAGTCATGCTTCAGATGCACAAATCCCTATGCAGGCTAAAAAGTTAATGCTTGTTAATACCTTGCGAAGCATTGGACAAGGTATGCTAGTAGTTGATTTGGCACTTTATCTCCATGCATTGGGATGGAGTACTGCAGCAATTGGCAGTGTCCTTGCAGCGGGGGGGTTGCTTGGTGTCGTGCTATCACCTGTTATAGGCATATATAGCGACCGATTTGGAAGAAAGCCGTTTATTCTTTTTTATGAATTTTTAACCTCAGGATGTGCCTTAGTCGGAGTGTTTTCTACAGACTTTCTTTTATTATTTTTAGCGATTACATTTTCAGGTTTTGGGAAAGCCGATGCTGGTTCTCCGAGTCCGTGTGCACCTGCAGAGCAAGCATGGCTTGCAACTTTCATTCTTACAGAAAATCGGGGTAAGGTATATAGTTTGAATAATGCTCTAAGCTTTTTTGGAATGGCGGCAGGTGCGGTTATGGCTGGATCAGCTGCATTATGGAAGGGGTTTGAATTCGGAGCAACATCCTATCGGTTCTCTTTCTTTATTGTTTTTATTTTATATCTTGTCACCGCCCTTATTATTTTTACTATTGATGAAGGAGAGGCTTTATATAGTAGGAAAGAAGTAACCGGAATTTTAGAAAAAGAAATATTGAATAAAGAAAATTCAGCGGTTTTCAAACTTGCGGCCATTAATGTCTTGAACGGGATTGCTATTGGATTGACGGGACCAATGATGTCTTATTGGTTTGCAGCTAAATTTGGAGCAAGCACTACTCAAATCGGGGGCACGTTAGCTTTAACCTTTTTCGCTACAGGTGTCACCTCGCTTTTTCAGGCAAAATTATCCCGAAAACATGGAACCATTCGATCAATTGTGGTAGTTCGATTTATTGCAAGCATGCTCTTGATACTGATGCCATTATTATCGAGTTATATACTTGCATCCATCCTTTATATGATACGAACAGCGCTAAACCGTGGTACACAAGGAGCGCAGCAAGCACTTAGCGTGAGCTTGACACGCGACAGAAGACGCGGTTTTGCGTCAAGTATTAATTCCCTGTCCATGCGTTTTCCAATGTCAGTTGGCCCGTATATCAGCGGTTATCTTTTTGGTTTAGGTTCACTTGCCATGCCTTTTTACATAGCCTCCGGTTTACAAATTAGTTTTGCATATTTATATGGGAGAATATTTCGTACTTATGAATTTCGGCTGAAGTCCCATGCATCATCCGGGTGAAATGAAGATAACCATTTGGAAGAAATGAATGTTATCACAACTTTATCAACGAGAAGATGTGAACGACAAAGGTGCGCGTCGTGCTCCTCAGTTCTCAAAGCGTTAATTTTTGACGCTTCAAAGGCTCTCAACCATTTTGGTTGGGGGTCTTTTTTCATGTGAAAAAGTGCTTTTTGATCGCAGATTGACTTCGAAAATAATTTGACTATTTATTCCTCGCTTAATGGTTTTTTTTGTTTGCTTTCATTAGTTTCGTTATCTTGGTTCTTAGTACTCGAGTAGAGCAAGTAAACTAATACAAATGCAGGAAAGGAGAAACTTAGCAATAGAAACCAATAAGTGTTTATAAAATGACTGTAAATCCAATCATACATAGAAAATCACCTCATCTTTTAATTATTGTTTAGGGTGCCCGATTCATCAAAAAAAGAGGATTTTGCTCTAATTCCAAAATGCGTCCGAAATTGCTCATCCCAGTTTAATCCATTTCATTAATTGATTCGGCAAAACAAATTTCGGTATTTGAAAACTAAATATGCATTTTGTGCAAAGAAATGTAAATCTGGAAAAGGAAATGGGAGGGTTAATTGCATTTCTAATCAACATGGGATAAAGACTACCGTGTAAGAGGTGAAGATTAGTGAATGTAATAACAACCTTTAAAGAAAAAAGACAGCAAAAACAGATGAAATACGAGCGTTCCGTCTTAAAGGACTTGTCGGTAACCCAGCTGAAGGAAAGGGTACAGACATATTTTGGTTCGTTCCGTTTGACTTCCGGGCTTCTCATGAATGCTGGGATTGAGGAAGCTTGCTATGATGTTGCCCTTGAAGCTTATTTGCTAGGAGCGAATTTAAGCAAATTCGGTTACCATGGTGAATCGCCCGATGATGTGAAGAAACGCTGCTACCGCGAAGAAAAGCATTTAATTGATACTCTATATAATTTTTTTCTGTATTGGGGATCTGGTGATGAGGGAGTATTAAGTGAATCCCTATACTACCTTTGTGAGCAATATGTCCATGTTTGGTGGATGGAGGGCTATCAAAAAGGCCAAAAGCGGCATAAACTGCGCCTGCACTAACTATTCCTTTGTATCTGCTGTTCTAAACTATCACTTCGCGCCATATAGTGAAGTGAATAGGGACGAGCAGGAGGAATGATCGGTTTGTTGAAGAAAAAGTGGAAAATTGCCGCGTTTGCTGCTGGCGTAATCGTGTTATTTTTAATTTTGCAATACGACTTTATGGAAAATAAATCGTGGAATTCTTGGAATCTGCCCTTGGCAGGCAAAATCATCCTGCTTGATCCTGGACATGGTGGACCTGATGGCGGTGCAGGAGATGAAAATGCATTGGAAAAGGACATAGCTTTAAATGTTTCTCTGATGGTGCGCGATTATTTACAGCAGCAGGGGGCTCTAGTCATTATGACGAGAGAAACGGATAAGGATTTGGCACCTCAGGGCATGAAGGGGTACAGCAGGCGTAAGGTGGAAGATTTGAAAAAGAGATTAAAAATGATCAACCATTCGGAGACTGACTTTTTTGTCAGCATTCATTTAAATGCGATTCCTTCCGCTCAATGGAGTGGTGCCCAGACTTTTTATGCACCTCATTTCAAGGAGAATCAAAAGGCAGCGCGGTTTATTCAGGATGAGCTTCGCCGTAACCTGGAAAACACAACCCGGAGAGCCAAGTCATTAAATCAGGTCTATATCCTTAAAAATGCTGAAAAACCCGGAGTTCTGGTAGAAATAGGATTCCTGTCCAATCCGCAGGAAAGGGCAAAATTAAAGAACGAAAATTATCAGGAAAAGGTTGCAGCTTCGATTTATAAAGGGATCATGCGCTATTATACGAAGGAGAAGGAATTAAAGGAGCCAGAGTAGGAAGGTGGAAAACGCCTTCTCTTTTTTTGTATAATAATCTTATCTTTAAAATAAATGATTCAAGATTCAATCGGCCGCTGCAGCAATCGCAGACCTGTGATTCATTTAACTGTCTGTCAGCGGGAATATGGTATAATTATGATGGAAACGAATTCAAAAGGCGGGTGTTTGTAATGTTAACAGAAGCAAGAGTACAGGAGATTCTAAGTGAATTAAAGGAACCATTTTTACATAAAACACTTGGTGAAATAAATGCGATTCAAGAAATTAAAATTAAAGAAGAAAAAAATCATGTAAGTGTAAAAATTGCGATTGCCAAAACAGGCACTGCAGAACAGCTTCAGCTGCAAACCCAGATTGTCAACCTTTTAAAGCAGGAAGGCGCTGAAACAGTCGGGTTGCGCTTTACTGATCTTCCTGAAGAGGAATTACAAAAGCATCGTGCTGTGGCTCCGGAAAAGGAAGATAAGAGCTTGCTCTCTCCTACTAGCAAAACAACCTTTATTGCGATTGCGAGCGGCAAGGGGGGCGTGGGCAAATCAACCGTTTCTGTCAATCTTGCTGTCTCCCTGGCACGATTAGGCAAAAAAGTTGGATTGATTGATGCTGACATTTATGGCTTTAGTGTGCCGGATATGATGGGTATTACAAAAGGCCGCAAGTAAGGGGAGAAAGAATTATCCCTGTTGAACGTTTTGGAGTAAAAGTCATCTCCATGGGCTTCTTTGTGGAAGATAATGCTCCGATTATCTGGCGTAGGCCAATGCTTGGCAAAATGTTAAATAGCTTCTTTAATGAAGTGGAATGGGGCGAACTCGACTATCTATTATTAGACTTGCCGCCTGGAACAGGGGACGTGGCTTTAGATGTTCATACGATGCTTCCTGCATGTAAGGAAATCATCGTTACGACACCTCATCCAACTGCGGCATTTGTTGCAGCAAGGGCAGGGGCTATGGCATTAAGGACAGAGCATGAAATTCTTGGAATTATCGAGAACATGTCTTATTTTGAAAGCAAATCAACAGGCGAAAAAGAATATGTGTTTGGTAAAGGTGGCGGCGATAAACTGGCTGATGAACTTACGACTGAGGTGTTAGGCCGCCTGCCGCTTGCTCAGCCGGACTGGAATGATTATGACTTCGCACCATCCATCTATCAGGAAGATCATGAGACCGGAAAAATTTATCTCAGCATTGCTGAAAAAGTGGTAAATCTGATTGAAAAAAAGTAATATTGGATCTATAGAAAAAGCCTCTTCCATTTAGGAAGAGGCTTTTTAACGTGCGGACAATGTATTAACCTCCGGACTGGCTGCCTCCCTGGCCGCTCTGCCCGCTTTGTGAACTTTCGCCACCGCTTTTACTTTCTTTACCGCTGGATTTGCCTTTTTGCATTTCCTCTGCCCCTTTTATGAGCATTTCTTGCATTTTAGCTTTAAAAAGAGGGCTTTCCATGGTTTCGGTAATAACCTTTTGCAAATGCTCGCGGTAATCCTTACTTTTTAATGAGTCTGCAACTTCCTTTTGAATTTCGGGTTCTTTAAATACTTCAATCATCATTCCGCGATACTCGGGATCCTTCATTAAATCCTTTAGTAATTTTTCGTTTTCTGTTTTCATGTTTTTTGCTACGCCTTCAGCAAATTTTGGATCGCTAAAGGTTTTCTTCCAAAATTCAGTACCTTTTTCTGAGGTCAGAGTCTGTTGAATGGTTTCAGCGACAACCTTTTGGTCCATCACTAATTTTTCTTTCATTTTATCATCTGACATCACATCTTGAATGGCTTTCTTGCCATCATCTGTTTTGAGTATATCCACAACCATTTTCTTGGTTTGTTCATAATCGACTTGTCCGCCCCCGCCGCCTTGACTTGAGGAACAGCTGCTAAGGAACACAATTGAGAGCAGGAGGAGCAGAATATTTTTCGCTTTCATCAAAAAAGCTCCTTTCACATATCCATCCTTAATTTTAGGATGAAGAAAATCCGCAATTATTATTCCTTTAAAATCTGTAATGCCTGGATTTTTTATATCCTGATTGATACAATCATAAAGGTAATTGACTTTGTGTATGGGGGAAAAAAAGGTGACAAGCCGTAATTGGGTTAGATTGTTTATGACCACATCCTTAATAGGCGGGCTAACAACAGCCTTGGTGGGTTTAATCGTACGCTGGGATGAGTTCCAGCCAATCTTTGTTCATTTTAAAATAGTGGAAATTCTTTCAGTTCTTATTTGGTTGATAGTAATGGGCTTTTTGTTTAGTGTCATCAGCCAAATGGGCTTCTTTGCTTATTTAACGGTTCATCGATTTGGACTTGGAATTTTTAAATCCTTATCATTATGGAATGCAGTCCAGGCAGTGGTCGTTCTATTCGTTTTGTTTGACCTGGTTTATTTACGATATCAGGCTTTTTCGAAAGAAGGCGAAAGCGTCATTCCATATTTAGGACCTGCATTATTTCTCCTAGTTGCCAGCTGTTGGTGGCGTGGATGAAATCCAGGCAAACGAATAAGGATGCATTTATCCCAGCATTATTTTTTATGGTTGTCGTAACGGTAATTGAATGGGTGCCAGTACTGCGTGTTAATGAACAAAGCTGGTTTTATCTAATGCTTTTTGCATTGCTCGTCTGTAATGCATATCAATTATTAATTCTTCATAAGTTAAATGTTAAGTCCGATCAGCAAAGACAGGCACTTGCATCTAAAACAATCGGAGATAATCGAAAAAAGGAAAAAAAGAAGCCGTCCATTTAAGGGCGGCTTTCGTTTTATCTTAAAGACTGTACATTGAATTACAGTCAATTCACCTAATTTCATTAGTACTTGCGTTGCCGTTCGCAATCATTTCAGATACAGAAACGGGCTTTAAACCTTTGCTGCGAATTTCCTTGATGATAAATGGAAGGGCTTGAGCAGTCTGTAATGCAGAATCAGAAGCGTGCAGGAGGACAATATCACCTTTCCCAGCTGCAGCAACATTTTTAATGATGAGCTTCACACCTGGATTTTGCCAATCCTTAGAGTTGATGCTCCAATGGACAACGGTTAATCCAAACCTGTCAGCTGCTGTCAGTGTTCTTTTATCAAAATGGCCGGTTGGTGCCCTCATTAGCTTTATGTTTTTAATATTCAATTTCTGAAAAGCCGTTAAGGCTTTGGAAAGATCTTTTCTTATTTTTTGATCCTCGATCTCTGTATAGTCCTCATAATTATAGCCCAATATACCAATTTCATATCCCTCTTTAACAATCCGATTTACAATATCCGGATGCCTTTCTGCCCAGGAGCCTGCCAGAAAAAATGTAGCTGACTTTACGTTTTCCTTTTTTAAAATTTCCAGAATAGGTTCTGCCTTTTCATCACCCCAGCCAATATTAAAGGTAAGTGCAAGATCCTTTTCTCCTTTATAAACAGCCTTAGGCACCATCTTTAGTTGAAAAAACCGGTAGCTGGGCTATGTTTTCCATGTACAAAAACCATGATGTAAAAAAAGCGACAACAACAATTAATGATAATTGCTTAATTGACTTTCCTTTTACTGTGTAAAAAAAACTCATCTTAACCACCTCGTCCAATGCATTCCTAGTCTCATACCTATTCAGGAATTTAAAAAATATGATGATTGTTTTAATTATAAAAATGATTTAATTGGAAAAGAATACTATAAACTGGAAAAATAAGGAGCGTGCATATATGCTGGGTTTTCTTATTAATGAAATCGAGACAAAGGAAATTCAATATCTGATTAAAAGAGAAATGGATGAAATTTTGTTTGATTTAAAAGATGAGCGCATTGACCACATAGTAAAAAGAGCAATGGAGGAGCGTTATAAAATACTCTTTTCATTATTCAGAAGAGTTGCATCTCCACGTGATTGCTTGATGTATATGCGCCGAAAGAAAACGAGCAGGAAAGGTTAATTTTGAATTGGCTTCAAACCGTCAAAGACAAATCAATTTAAGTTTTTAAAAAGAAATGAATTTTATTTTAGAAACCCGTTGACTTCTTTTTGCTATCTTGGTATATTAATAAGCGTCGCTGATGTCGTTAAATGTTTCACCAAAAAAGGTGTTGACATCAACGTTGAAACGATGATATATTAACAAAGTCGCTTCTGAGCGATGAACAAGAATTGATCCTTGAAAACTAAACAAACAAAAACGTCAACAAGAACAAATTTTGATGTATGCAAGCCTTCGGGATGCAGCATCAGCCAACGTAACTTTATGAGCTAATCACTCACTCTTTATTGGAGAGTTTGATCCTGGCTCAGGACGAACGCTGGCGGCGTGCCTAATACATGCAAGTCGAGCGGATCACTTCGGTGATCAGCGGCGGACGGGTGAGTAACACGTGGGCAACCTGCCTGTAAGACTGGGATAACTTCGGGAAACCGGAGCTAATACCGGATAATCCTTTTCCTTTCATGAGGAAAAGCTGAAAGACGGTTTCGGCTGTCACTTACAGATGGGCCCGCGGCGCATTAGCTAGTTGGTGAGGTAACGGCTCACCAAGGCGACGATGCGTAGCCGACCTGAGAGGGTGATCGGCCACACTGGGACTGAGACACGGCCAGACTCCTACGGGAGGCAGCAGTAGGGAATCTTCCGCAATGGACGAAAGTCTGACGGAGCAACGCCGCGTGAGCGATGAAGGCCTTCGGGTCGTAAAGCTCTGTTGTTAGGGAAGAACAAGTATCGGAGTAACTGCCGGTACCTTGACGGTACCTAACCAGAAAGCCACGGCTAACTACGTGCCAGCAGCCGCGGTAATACGTAGGTGGCAAGCGTTGTCCGGAATTATTGGGCGTAAAGCGCGCGCAGGCGGTCCTTTAAGTCTGATGTGAAAGCCCACGGCTCAACCGTGGAGGGTCATTGGAAACTGGGGGACTTGAGTACAGAAGAGGAAAGTGGAATTCCACGTGTAGCGGTGAAATGCGTAGAGATGTGGAGGAACACCAGTGGCGAAGGCGACTTTCTGGTCTGTAACTGACGCTGAGGCGCGAAAGCGTGGGGAGCAAACAGGATTAGATACCCTGGTAGTCCACGCCGTAAACGATGAGTGCTAAGTGTTAGAGGGTTTCCGCCCTTTAGTGCTGCAGCTAACGCATTAAGCACTCCGCCTGGGGAGTACGGCCGCAAGGCTGAAACTCAAAGGAATTGACGGGGCCCGCACAAGCGGTGGAGCATGTGGTTTAATTCGAAGCAACGCGAAGAACCTTACCAGGTCTTGACATCCTCTGACAATCCTGGAGACAGGACGTTCCCCTTCGGGGGACAGAGTGACAGGTGGTGCATGGTTGTCGTCAGCTCGTGTCGTGAGATGTTGGGTTAAGTCCCGCAACGAGCGCAACCCTTGATCTTAGTTGCCAGCATTCAGTTGGGCACTCTAAGGTGACTGCCGGTGACAAACCGGAGGAAGGTGGGGATGACGTCAAATCATCATGCCCCTTATGACCTGGGCTACACACGTGCTACAATGGATGGTACAAAGGGCTGCAAAACCGCGAGGTTGAGCCAATCCCATAAAACCATTCTCAGTTCGGATTGCAGGCTGCAACTCGCCTGCATGAAGCCGGAATCGCTAGTAATCGCGGATCAGCATGCCGCGGTGAATACGTTCCCGGGCCTTGTACACACCGCCCGTCACACCACGAGAGTTTGTAACACCCGAAGTCGGTGGGGTAACCGCAAGGAGCCAGCCGCCTAAGGTGGGACAGATGATTGGGGTGAAGTCGTAACAAGGTAGCCGTATCGGAAGGTGCGGCTGGATCACCTCCTTTCTAAGGAAACTGTCCTTATGGACATTACAGTGTTGACCACTTTTTGTTTGTTTAGTTTTGAGGGAGCAATTCCTCAGAACTTATTTTTTTGCTCCTGCGCCACAGTAGTTCGAAGAAGTATTCTTCAGCTCGTCGCAAGGCAGCAAGAAGTAATGCTCTGATGCTTAATCACGCTGTGATTGAAATCAGTAGCCTTGTTCCTTGAAAACTAGATAATCGTAAAGAAGAAAACCAAGTAAGAACCGAGTAATCGCCATTTTAGTTTTCTCTCTTATTAGTAAGAGAAAAAAACCTTTTAGGTTAAGTTAGAAAGGGCGCACGGTGAATGCCTTGGCACTAGGAGCCGATGAAGGACGGGACTAACACCGATATGCTTCGGGGAGCTGTAAGTAAGCTTTGATCCGGAGATTTCCGAATGGGGAAACCCACTGTTCGTAATGGAACAGTATCTTTACCTGAATACATAGGGTATTGAAGGCATACCCGGGGAACTGAAACATCTAAGTACCCGGAGGAAGAGAAAGCAAACGCGATTCCCTGAGTAGCGGCGAGCGAAACGGGACATAGCCCAAACCAAGAGGCTTGCCTCTTGGGGTTGTAGGACACTCAACATGGAGTTACAAAGGAACGGGGTAGATGAAGTGACCTGGAAAGGTCCGTCATAGAAGGTAAAAACCCTGTAGTTGAAACTTCGTTCCCTCCTGAGTGGATCCTGAGTACGGCCGGACACGTGAAATCCGGTCGGAAGCAGGGAGGACCATCTCCCAAGGCTAAATACTCCCTAGTGACCGATAGTGAACCAGTACCGTGAGGGAAAGGTGAAAAGCACCCCGGAAGGGGAGTGAAAGAGATCCTGAAACCGTGTGCCTACAAGTAGTCAGAGCCCGTTAATGGGTAATGGCGTGCCTTTTGTAGAATGAACCGGCGAGTTACGATTACATGCAAGGTTAAGTTGAGAAGACGGAGCCGCAGCGAAAGCGAGTCTGAATAGGGCGATTGAGTATGTGGTCGTAGACCCGAAACCAGGTGATCTACCCATGTCCAGGGTGAAGGTAGGGTAACACCTACTGAAGGCCCGAACCCACGCACGTTGAAAAGTGCGGGGATGAGGTGTGGGTAGCGGAGAAATTCCAATCGAACCTGGAGATAGCTGGTTCTCTCCGAAATAGCTTTAGGGCTAGCCTCACGTAGTGAGAGTCTTGGAGGTAGAGCACTGTTTGGACTAGGGGCCTCATCGGGTTACCGAATTCAGACAAACTCCGAATGCCAAAGACTTATCCGTGGGAGTCAGACTGCGAGTGATAAGATCCGTAGTCAAAAGGGAAACAGCCCAGACCACCAGCTAAGGTCCCAAAGTATACGTTAAGTGGAAAAGGATGTGGAGTTGTTTAGACAACCAGGATGTTGGCTTAGAAGCAGCCACCATTTAAAGAGTGCGTAATAGCTCACTGGTCGAATGACTCTGCGCCGAAAATGTACCGGGGCTAAACGTATCACCGAAGCTGTGGATGGACACCGTATGGTGTCCGTGGTAGGAGAGCGTTCTAAGGGCGTTGAAGCTAGACCGTAAGGACTGGTGGAGCGCTTAGAAGTGAGAATGCCGGTATGAGTAGCGAAAGACGGGTGAGAATCCCGTCCACCGAATGCCTAAGGTTTCCTGAGGAAGGCTCGTCCGCTCAGGGTTAGTCGGGACCTAAGCCAGAGGCCGAAAGGCGTAGGCGATGGACAACAGGTTGATATTCCTGTACCACCTTTTTATCGTTTGAGCAATGGGGGGACGCAGGAGGATAGGGTAAGCGCGCTGTTGGATATGCGCGTCCAAGCAGTTAGGCTGTCAGTGAGGCAAATCCCACTGGCGTGAAGGCTGAGCTGTGATGGCGAGGGAAATTTAGTACCGAAGTTCCTGATTCCACACTGCCAAGAAAAGCCTCTAGCGAGATAAATGGTGCCCGTACCGCAAACCGACACAGGTAGGCGAGGAGAGAATCCTAAGGTGAGCGAGAGAACTCTCGTTAAGGAACTCGGCAAAATGACCCCGTAACTTCGGGAGAAGGGGTGCTCTTTGGGGTTCATAGCCTCGAAGAGCCGCAGTGAATACGCCAGGCGACTGTTTAGCAAAAACACAGGTCTCTGCGAAGCCGCAAGGCGAAGTATAGGGGCTGACGCCTGCCCGGTGCTGGAAGGTTAAGAGGAGGGGTTAGCGCAAGCGAAGCTCTGAATCGAAGCCCCAGTAAACAGCAGCCATAACTATAACGGTCCTAAGGTAGCGAAATTCCTTGTCGGGTAAGTTCCGACCCGCACGAAAGGCGTAACGATCTGGGCACTGTCTCAACGAGAGACTCGGTGAAATTATAGTACCTGTGAAGATGCAGGTTACCCGCGACAGGACGGAAAGACCCCGTGGAGCTTTACTGCAGCCTGATATTGAATTTTGGTACAGCTTGTACAGGATAGGTAGGAGCCTGAGAAACCGGAGCGCCAGCTTCGGTGGAGGCGTCGGTGGGATACTACCCTGGCTGTATTGAAATTCTAACCCGCACCCCTTATCGGGGTGGGAGACAGTGTCAGGTGGGCAGTTTGACTGGGGCGGTCGCCTCCTAAAAAGTAACGGAGGCGCCCAAAGGTTCCCTCAGAATGGTTGGAAATCATTCGCAGAGTGTAAAGGCACAAGGGAGCTTGACTGCGAGACCTACAAGTCGAGCAGGGACGAAAGTCGGGCTTAGTGATCCGGTGGTTCCGCATGGAAGGGCCATCGCTCAACGGATAAAAGCTACCCCGGGGATAACAGGCTTATCTCCCCCAAGAGTCCACATCGACGGGGAGGTTTGGCACCTCGATGTCGGCTCATCGCATCCTGGGGCTGTAGTCGGTCCCAAGGGTTGGGCTGTTCGCCCATTAAAGCGGTACGCGAGCTGGGTTCAGAACGTCGTGAGACAGTTCGGTCCCTATCCGTCGTGGGCGCAGGAAATTTGAGAGGAGCTGTCCTTAGTACGAGAGGACCGGGATGGACGCACCGCTGGTGTACCAGTTGTCTTGCCAAAGGCATCGCTGGGTAGCTATGTGCGGACGGGATAAGTGCTGAAAGCATCTAAGCATGAAGCCCCCCTCAAGATGAGATTTCCCATAGCGCAAGCTAGTAAGATCCCTGAAAGATGATCAGGTTGATAGGTCAGAGGTGGAAGCGCGGCGACGTGTGGAGCTGACTGATACTAATCGATCGAGGACTTAACCAAGTCATTTATGACAAAGCGAACTCGACTTACTTCTTCTTCTTACATTATCTAGTTTTGAGGGAATGAAAAAAAATTCATTTTTCTCTTGAAAAAAATGAAAAAGACATTATAATTAAATATGTCTTATCAATAGTCTGGCAGCAATGGCGAGAAGGCCACACCCGTTCCCATACCGAACACGGAAGTTAAGCTTCTCAGCGCCGATGGTAGTTGGGACCTTGTCCCTGTGAGAGTAGGACGTTGCCAGGCTAGGATTTTCATTTGATTGAAACTAGGATCTATCAAGAAATTTTATTATTCCGCAGTAGCTCAGTGGTAGAGCACTCGGCTGTTAACCGAGTGGTCGTAGGTTCGAATCCTACCTGCGGAGCCATCTTTGAAAAATACGCAGCTATGCTTCCATAGCTCAGCAGGTAGAGCACTTCCATGGTAAGGAAGAGGTCAGCGGTTCGAGCCCGCTTGGAAGCTTACCTATTTTATAATATGGCCCTTGGTCAAGCGGTTAAGACACCGCCCTTTCACGGCGGTAACACGGGTTCGAATCCCGTAGGGGTCACCATTTTCGGAGGATTAGCTCAGCTGGGAGAGCATCTGCCTTACAAGCAGAGGGTCGGCGGTTCGATCCCGTCATCCTCCACCATATTTTTTATACCTATGCCGGTGTAGCTCAATTGGTAGAGCACGACCGAATAAGCTCCCTGATAATACTTCAGCATAACGATCGAGCTGCTGCTTGATTCAGCTTTCTGAGATCGAAATGACGATAATAAGCAAGCGGAGTTAAAATTTTCATGTTAATTATACCTATGCCGGTGTAGCTCAATTGGTAGAGCAACTGACTTGTAATCAGTAGGTTGGGGGTTCAAGTCCTCTTGCCGGCACCATTTCTTTTAATTTTATACGGAGGGGTAGCGAAGTGGCTAAACGCGGCGGACTGTAAATCCGCTCCTTCGGGTTCGGCAGTTCGAATCTGTCCCCCTCCACCATTTATTTGCTTCATAAGCATCTTTTTTTTGAATGAAATAGCTGAAAAAAGACATATTAAATATTGTCGACTATTTTTTAGAATGTTTTTCACATTGGGCTATAGCCAAGCGGTAAGGCATCGCACTTTGACTGCGACATGCGTTGGTTCGAATCCAGCTAGCCCAGCCATTAGTGAGCCATTAGCTCAGTTGGTAGAGCATCTGACTTTTAATCAGAGGGTCGAAGGTTCGAGTCCTTCATGGCTCATAATTAAAAACTTGACTCTTGAATTAATAATTCCAGAGTCTTTGTTTATTCTGTTAATATGCGGAAGTAGTTCAGTGGTAGAACACCACCTTGCCAAGGTGGGGGTCGCGGGTTCGAATCCCGTCTTCCGCTCCATATGGGCCTTAGCTCAGCTGGGAGAGCGCCTGCTTTGCACGCAGGAGGTCAGCGGTTCGATCCCGCTAGGCTCCACCATCACACTACATACCTTGCCTTAAATCCTATAAAGGATTTAAGGCTTTTTTGTTTTTTTAAAAGTTGCAGGATAGAGCCCGTTCAATTGTGTATTGCCGCATATATATACATGAACTTGTCGAGTTGAGTCAATTCCATGAAAGCGGTTAAAATAGTATTAGAATAAGGTCTAGGAGGAATAGTGATGAGAAAGCTTTCGATAATTGGAATGCCAATGGATTTAGGCCAAATGAGGCGCGGAGTAGATATGGGACCAAGTGCAATACGGTATGCGGGCATAAATGAAAAATTGAATGATTTTTTTGATCAGATAGATGATTTGGGAGATATTCAAATTGGTAGGCCAGCTGTTGTTATAGATCCGGACTCAAAGTTGCGCAATTTGGAACTGATAGCTGAAAAAAGTGTGAAGCTAGCAGAACAAGTGGATGAAGTCATCAGCAATGGTTCCTTTCCGCTTGTTCTAGGGGGAGATCACAGTATCGCGATTGGAACACTAACAGGTGTATCAAAGCATTATAAAAACCTTGGTGTAATCTGGTATGATGCTCATGGCGATTTAAATACGGCAGAAACCAGCCCTACAGGTAATATTCACGGCATGCCGCTTGCTGTTAGCCTTGGATTGGGGCACAATGCGCTTATTGACCTGGGAGGATATAGCCCAAAGGTAAAACCGGAACATGTCGTCATCATTGGTGCCCGCTCGTTAGATGATGGAGAGAGAGCTCTAATTAAGGAAAAAGGTATAAAGGTTTACACTATGCATGAAATTGACCGCCTGGGTATGGCAAAGGTAATGGAAGAAACAATTACATACTTAAAGGAAAAGACGGACGGGGTACACCTTTCACTGGATTTGGATGGACTTGATCCAAGTGATGCTCCTGGAGTAGGTACACCGGTAATTGGAGGCATCAGCTACCGGGAAAGCCATTTGGCAATGGAAATGCTGGCAGAAGCACAAATTATTACCTCAGCAGAATTCGTAGAAGTAAATCCGATTTTAGATGAAAAGAATAAAACAGCCATGGTGGCAGTTGAGCTTATGGCATCACTATTCGGGGAAAAACTTCTATAAAAAACAATTGACCTTTGAAGGACAAAATCTCCCTTGTGAAGAGGAGAACTGTCCTTCATAAGTCCGATGAAGGACAAAATCTCCTAGATAAATCGTGAAACAGTCTTCAATAAGCCCTCTTAAGGAAAAAATCTGAGAGCGTCTAAAATTTTGTGTAAATGGTTATACTTTCCAAACTTTCCAATTAAGGAGATGATCATTTATGCAAAATTATGGGGAAATGACAATTAAAGAATTAGCTGGTCAATGTGAAACAGTCGACGATATTCATGCCATGATTAGAGATCTTTTCAAGGAAACTCTACTTATCCTTAATTGAGTAACCAGTGATATTTAAAATAAGCGGAGATTTTTCCGTTAGACTGCAGAATAGAGCTCGGTTCGGAGTATATAAGCGGAGGTTTTCCGATTAAGCAAAGCAAAATTAACCATTTTCACGTTTTTCGAATCAATAGTCGGAATCTCTCCGTCTATTTAAGCTATTTTCAGTGCTATTTCCTAATTAAAAGGAAATTCTCCGCTTATTTATCAAACTCGCTTTAGCGTCTAATGAACTTGTATAACTTACGGGGGTTTATTGAAAAAAAGAAAATTCAAAAAAAGGCTTAGAGTATTTGCATCTCTAAGCCTTTTTGACTGTGAAATATACTGTGGATTATGCTGTGAAGTTTATGTGATTTGCTATTTGAATTGGTCTGCGAGTTACCGTTTTGCACCTCACAAGTGACTCCGTTACCAAAAAAGCTGGGATTTCTGTGTTTCATATTCAATTGTTATACTAAACAGGGTGAAGTCTACTGCACCTTAAAACGTATCCCCCCAAAAAAAAACAGCAGCAGCCTTTAATATAAGCTGCTGCTGTTTTATGAATTAATGTAGGAATTCTTTTTATTTGTTAAGAGATAATATTTGTTTAAGAGTGAATCAAGCCGGGTGCTGGTTTCGATTACATGCTTGTCCGACAAAGAGGTATGAGTTGCTAGCCGGACCATTTCTGTTCGGCATTTTTCAATATCTATCATTAATTTATTTATTTGCGAATTCATTTATATCATTCCCTTAATTCATGGTTTATTATTTTTATCCCCAAAAGTTCCACATCATAAACTTGTTTTACAAATTATAGTAAAATTTTGTTAATATATAAGGTATGAGAATTCACTAGTAAAATGAAACCTTTTCCGCTATCGATTCGTATATCGAATAGCCGCATTTGGAGCGGAGGTAAATTAATGGAAGCAATCGTCAAAAATAGGATCAAACAGGTCAAAAAAGGCGATCAGAATGCATTTGGTGAAATTGTGGAGCTGTTTAAGGACAGGGTATACCATGTTTGCTACCGGATGCTTGGCAATCGTCATGAGGCGGAGGACGCCGCACAGGAGGCTTTTATCCGCGCATATATAAATATTAATAGCTTTAATCAGGACCTGAAGTTCTCGACCTGGCTTTTCCGGATTGCGACCAATCTTTGCATCGATCGAATCAGGAAAAAAAAGCCCGATTATTATTTGGATGCGGAAGTTTCCGGCACTGAGGGGTTAACGATGTATTCACAGATTGCATCCGAAGCACCTCTGCCAGAAAAGGAATTGGAAAGCCTTGAGTTACAGGATACGATTCAAAAAGAAATACTAAATCTGCCAGAAAAATATCGGTCTGTTATCGTTTTAAAATATATTGAGGAGCGATCCCTGAATGAAATCAGTGAAATTCTAGACCTGCCGCTGGGCACGGTGAAAACCAGAATTCATAGAGGAAGGGAAGCATTGCGGAAGCAGCTACGCTATGTCTGATAAGAGGTGAAAAAATTGAACTGTTCGGAACAAATCATTGAATTTATGCATGACTACTTAGATGAAGAAATCGCTCCAGAAAATGAAGTGATATTAAGACAGCACCTTCAAAGCTGTAAAGAATGTGAAATCCTATTCAATGAAATGAAGAAGACGGAGACATTGGTACAAGGCATTTCCCGAATGGAGGCACCCTCTGATTTTACACAAAACGTGCTGTCCAGGCTGCCTAAAGAAAAGAAAAAGGTTGGTTTCCAGCGGTGGCTGCGCCACCATCCTGTTTTAGCGGCCGCTTCTGTATTTATCATTTTAATGATGGGAAGTCTTCTTTCTACATGGAATCAGGATCATGAGTTCTCCGTCTCAAAGCAGAATAATCTGGTCGTGAAAAATGATACTGTTATTGTGCCAAAAGGAAAAGTGGTAAAGGGAGATGTCATCGTCAAGAACGGAAAGCTGAAAATTGAAGGTGAAGTCCAAGGTGACGTTACCGTTATTAATGGAGAAAAATATCTTGCCTCAGCAGGGCATGTAACCGGTGAAATAAAAGAAGTGAACGCAGTGTTCGACTGGCTATGGTTCTACATTAAAAAGACAGCAAAAGATATCATTAATGTTGTTGAGCCAGACAATAATAAATAAAACAAGCCACTTGATTAAAGTGGCTTGTTTTGGTTGGGAAAAGGAACTGAAGGTATATATAATTGGTAAGAGCAGAAATTATGATATAATGGTAAAGTTAAATTTACATATTAGCTTATAGCATTTACATAAAACATACGGAGGAATAACAATGCCGTTTGCAGATTTCACGTTATTGAAATATTTGGCCAGTATTGTTGATATTCTCCTTGTTTGGTATGTCATCTACAAACTGATCATGGTTATAAGAGGAACAAAAGCCGTACAGCTTTTAAAAGGGATTTTTGTTATCCTTCTTGTCAGAGTGGTCAGTGAGTTTTTCGGCTTGAAAACATTAAGCTGGATGATGGAGCAAGCCATAACTTGGGGATTTCTTGCAATCATCATTATTTTTCAGCCTGAGCTTAGGAGAGCCCTGGAGCAATTGGGACGGGGGAAATTCTTTTCCAGAAGCAGTGGCGAGAGGAAGAAGAGCAGGAGAAAACAATTACAGCTATTATTAAAGCTACTGACTATATGGCGAAACGCCGAATTGGAGCATTAATCTCAATTGAAAGAGAAACAGGCATGAGTGATTACATTGAAACCGGTATTCAGCTTCATTCCAAAATCTCTTCAGAATTACTGATTAATATATTTATCCCGAATACGCCTCTGCATGATGGAGCCGTTATTGTACAAAAAAATAGTGTTGCTGCTGCTGCATGTTATTTGCCCCTGTCAGAAAGCCCTTTTATCTCAAAAGAATTAGGTACAAGGCATCGGGCAGCACTTGGAATCAGCGAAGTAACAGACAGTATTACGGTGATCGTATCAGAGGAAACCGGAAGCATTTCCCTGACTAAAAACGGTGAGCTGCATCGTGACTTGAATGCAGATGCTTTCAAGGAAATGCTTTCTAACGAACTGTATGTAAAGAACAAGACAAAACAGGCGACTTCAGCTCGTTGGAACTGGAGGGGGAAAAACAATGGATAAACTGATGGATAACCCCTGGTTTATAAAAATCCTTGCCCTTCTTCTTGCCTTTTTGCTTTATTCCTCAGTACCGCAAACAACAAATAAATTAACTGAGGTAAATGTAACAGGAGACCAAAATTCAGAAACCATCACTGACGTTCCAGTAAAAGCTTATTATGATACGGAAAACCTGGTGGTTTCAGGAATACCGGATACCATCCAAGTAACGGTCAGTGGCGCAAAAAACCTTGTACAGTCTGCAAAAATGCTGAAAAACTTTGAAGTATTTGTTGATTTGACAGATGCAAAAATAGGAAACCAGACAGTGAAATTGCAGATTAAGGATTTATCATCCCGATTAAAAGCCACACTTGAGCCGGCTTTTGCCAATGTTTCGGTACAGGAGAAAGTGACGAAAGAATTTAAGGTGGATGCAGAGTTAAACCGGAGTTTAATCGAAGAAGGCTTTGCAGCCGGTGTGCCGATTGTCGATCCGAACAAAGTGAAAATTACAGGTGCAAAGGATGTAATCGACCGCATCTCTTATGTAAAAGCAACTCCTGATATAAAAAATCAGATCCACGATACGACAACAAGAGAAGCAAGGGTTCGAGTTCTGGATAGAGATCTGAATAAGCTGGAAGTAATAGTAGAACCTGAAACAGTCAAGGTCACAATACCGATTAAAAGTGTGAGCAAAACCGTCCCGATTAACATCGTCCAAAAAGGGACAGCCGCTTCAGGTATAACGATACAGTCGATAAAACTTGATGTGAATGAAGCCACCATAATAGGTGACGAAGACATATTAAAGGCAACGGATAATGTGAGGGTGGAAGTGGATGTAAGCAAAATTACAGATGATACAACACTCACATTGCCAGTAATCATTCCAAATGGTGTGTCAAAGGTAACACCACAATTAGTAAAGGCATCTGTAAAAGTGAAGAAAGAAGATGCCAAAACGCTGAGTGGAATAAAAATTAATACTGAGGGCTTACCAAGCCAGTACAAAGCAGATTTCATGGATCCGTCAGATGGCAGCATTAACTTAATCGTTAATGGGCCAAGTGATGTGGTGAACAATATAAAACCTGATGATTTTAAACTATTTGTTGATTTATCCAATTTAAATGAAGGTGACCACGATGTGAAGATACAAGTTGATGGCCCGCCAGAAGTGAACTGGAAATTGGATAAGGCAGTAGCGAAAGTTAATATTACTCAGACTGGCGCATAAAGGTCAGCAGTATAGAAGGAGCGATTTTGCAATGGGTAAATATTTCGGCACCGATGGAGTACGAGGAGTGGCTAATAGTGAGTTAACTCCAGAACTGGCTTTTAAACTGGGAAGATTCGGCGGTTATGTCCTAACCAAGGATAAAGAACGTCCCAAGGTGATTATCGGACGCGATACACGTATCTCTGGACATATGCTTGAAGGTGCCCTGGTAGCGGGCTTGCTGTCCATTGGAGCAGAAGTAATGAGATTAGGAGTTATTTCAACACCGGGAGTATCCTATCTGACGAAAGCCCTGGGCGCACAGGCAGGAGTTATGATATCAGCTTCCCATAATCCAGTTGCCGATAATGGTATTAAGTTTTTTGGACCGGATGGCTTTAAGCTTTCAGATGAACAGGAGCTTGAAATCGAACAGCTGATGGATTTGGAAGCAGATCAGCTTCCTCGTCCGACCGGAGCAAATCTTGGACAGGTTGTCGACTATTTTGAAGGTGGACAAAAATATCTTCAATACTTAAAGCAGACTGTTGATGAAGACTTTTCAGGAATCCATATTGCGCTTGATTGCGCACATGGAGCTACATCATCTCTTGCTGCGCATTTATTTGCAGACCTTGATGCGGATCTCTCGACAATGGGAGCTTCTCCAAATGGCTTAAACATCAATGAAGGTGTTGGTTCAACCCATCCCGAAGCCCTTGCTTCTTACCTTAAAGAAAAGGGTGCGGATGTAGGACTCGCATTTGACGGGGATGGAGACCGCCTGATTGCAATCGATGAACATGGCCAAACTGTCGACGGAGACCAAATCATGTACATATGCGGTAAGTATATGAAGGAACAGGGCCGTTTGAAGCATGGAACCGTTGTTTCAACCGTAATGAGCAATCTAGGCTTCTATAAAGGCCTTGAAAGCCATGGAATCAAAAGCATCCCAACAGCTGTTGGAGACCGCTATGTAGTAGAAGAAATGAAAAAGAACGGATATAATCTTGGTGGTGAACAATCAGGGCATATTATCTTCCTTGACTATAATACGACAGGTGACGGCCTTCTAACGGGGCTGCAATTAGTCAACATTATGAAAATGACCCAGAAACCATTATCAGAGCTTGCTGGTGAAATGAAAAAATTCCCGCAAAAGCTTGTGAATATTCGAGTTACGGACAAGCACCATGTCACAGATAATGAAAAGGTTAAACAAGTCATTGAAGAGGCAGAAGCGGAAATGGCAGGTAACGGCCGAATCCTTGTCCGCCCATCCGGAACAGAACCACTTGTCCGTGTAATGGCCGAGGCACCTACGGAAGAACAGTGTAATGATTATGTGAACAGGATTGCAGCTGTTGTAAAGGAAGAAATGGGATTAACGGAGTAATAAAATATTGTTTGGAATCCTATAAAAATGGGTAGATAAATAAAATATGCATGGGGAACCGTTTTGTTCCCATATGCATATTTTTTATTATGGCTTTAAAATGGATAGTTTTTTATTTTGGAACAAATATCCTTAATTGTTTTTTAGTGGATGATTTGACGAATTGCCTATTTTGATGTAAGATAATCGTGTTTTGCAGTTTCTTTTTATTTTGAGATGGAAAGGTGGGCAGTTGGCAAAAAAAGTAACACAAGCGCCAGGACTAATCCAGAGACGAGCGATTAGTTGACGAGGTGGAGGTTTATCGAAGGTTCGGCGGATGCCTCCCGGTTGAAGACGCACAACCGAAAATTCTTCTTTAAAACACTTGGGCAACCAGGTGCACAAAGAGAGGAAAATGCGCATACTAATCATACGCAAATGTATGTAAAACCGAAATAACGGAGATAAGGGGGCGAGAATTGCCTCCAGAGGTTTCTTGCCCCCTAATATTAGGGAGGATACGGAAAATGTGTGGAATTGTAGGATATATCGGAACAAATGATTCGAAAGAAATCTTGTTAAAAGGCTTGGAAAAGCTTGAATATAGAGGTTATGATTCTGCCGGCATCGCAGTAATGAACGAGAGCGGTGTACATGTCTTTAAAGAAAAAGGCAGGATTGCAGACCTTCGCAGCATCGTGGACAATAATGTTCAAGCAAACACGGGTATTGGACATACCCGCTGGGCGACTCACGGCGTGCCAAGCAAAAGAAACGCGCATCCACACCAAAGTAGCGCGGGCCGCTTTACATTAGTGCACAATGGGGTTATTGAGAACTATGACTTATTGAAGCGTGAGTATCTTAAAGATGTAACGCTTGTAAGCGACACAGATACAGAAGTCATCGTTCAGTTAATCGAGCGTTTTGTAAGCGAAGGTCTTGAAGTGACAGAAGCGTTCCGCAAAACATTGAAGCTGCTGAAAGGCTCTTATGCGTTGGCGCTTTTAGACGGACAGAATAATGAAACCATCTTTGTTGCAAAAAATAAAAGCCCTCTGCTTGTCGGTTTAGGAGAAGGCTTCAATGTTGTGGCAAGTGATGCCATGGCGATGATTCAAGTTACAAACCAATATGTGGAATTAATGGACAAAGAAGTCGTAATCGTTAAAAAGGATCGCGTAACGATACAAAACCTGGACGGAGAAACAATCAGCCGCAGTCCATATACAGCTGAGCTTGATGAGAGCGATATCGAAAAAGGCACTTATCCACACTATATGTTAAAAGAGATTGATGAGCAGCCGCTTGTGCTTCGTAAAATCATCCAAAAATATCAGGATGCACAGGGGACATTAACGATCGCTCCTGAAATTCTTGAAGCCATGAATGATACAGACCGCGTTTATATCATTGCTTGTGGTACGTCTTACCATGCAGGCCTTGTTGGAAAGCAGTTCATTGAAAAAATGGCGAAAATTCCGGTTGAAGTTCATGTTGCGAGTGAATTCAGCTACAATATGCCGCTTTTATCTGAAAAGCCGCTATTTATCTTTATTTCACAAAGTGGAGAAACAGCAGACAGCCGTGCAGTACTTGTTTCCATTAAAGAATTGGGTTATCGTGCCCTAACCATTACCAATGTTCCAGGCTCAACCCTATCACGTGAAGCAAACTATACATTATTGCTCCATGCAGGCCGGAAATTGCGGTGGCATCTACTAAGGCTTATACAGCTCAGCTTGCTGTCTTGGCGATTCTTGCTGAAGTAACAGCGAAAAGCCGTGGAATCAGCTTGGACTTCAATCTTGTGAAGGAACTTGGGTTGGTTGCAAATGCGATGATAGTCCTTTGTGAATCAAAGGAACAAATTGAAGATATTTCCCGCAAGTTTTTATCAACAACACGCAACTGCTTCTTCATCGGCCGTTCTGTTGACTATTATGTAGCCTTGAGGGTGCTTTAAAGCTGAAGGAGATTTCTTATATCCAAGCTGAAGGTTTTGCCGGCGGAGAATTAAAGCACGGCACAATTGCTTTAATTGAAGACGGTACACCTGTCATTGCTTTGGCAACTCAAGAGCCAGTAAACTTAAGCATTCGCGGAAATGTGAAAGAAGTCGTTGCCCGCGGTGCAAATCCATGCATCATCTCAATGAAGGGGCTGGAAACAGACGAAGACAGCTTCGTCATTCCAGAAGTTCATGAGTTATTAACACCACTTATCTCTGTAATTCCATTGCAGCTAATTGCGTACTATGCAGCGCTGCACCGCGACTGTGATGTAGATAAGCCGAGAAACCTGGCAAAATCAGTTACAGTTGAATAATCAATATATAAGAGAAAAAAGGGTTGTTCACAGACATTATTGTTGGTAACTAGACATTAATGTTGGTAACTATTTATTGTAGTTGGTAACTAAACAAAAAAGTAGGTTACTCAAACATGTAGTTTTTAGAATTAATTAAAGAGAATTTGGAAATATTGTTTTATAGGGCTAAACAGCAATAAAACGATTAAAGCATTACCAAGGGCTAAATTGTTGCAAATGGTTGATTCTAAACCTTAAGCACCAATTAACAAAAAACTTTAAGAAAAGCTTAAAAATTAAATAAGCATTAGTAAAAAATTAGTTAAAAACTAATGCTTATTTAATTTTGCTTTTTTCAAAGTGGATGTTAATTGGTGCTTTTATTTTTGCTATTTTTTATTAATTTTTATGGAGGAAGTCATATATGTCGAATGGATCAAAACAAAAACGACAACAAAACCAAATTAGGGACGGAAGAGGACAGGGTTCTGGAAAAGATTATAAACCCTTTATACATGCACATGACAATAAGGTTGCATCAGAAGGCTGGGTAACCAGGCACCTTGGCTGGAAAACGCAAAGAATTCACCATACACTGTCTAATCATGAAAGAAAATACCTGTATTTTTTGGAATGGCTTGATGTAGTGGTTGACATTAGAGAACAGTTTCCTTTACTTCCATTAAGCCGGACAGAGGAAATAGCCAAGCAGCTTGGTATAAAACATGCAAACGTAGATGGAGTGCCGGTTGTGATGACTACTGACTTTTTGATAACATTACGAACTTCTCAAGGATTAATTGATATAGTTCGAACAGTGAAGCCTGCCTCAAAATTAACTAAACGGACTTTAGAGTTATTTGAAATCGAAAGGAGGTTCTTTTTGGAACAGGGAATTGATTGGGGAATTGTAACGGAACGACGAATGCCAGATATATGTATATCAAATGTAGAGTGGATGTATGAAGCAAGATACTTGGATACTAGGCCTAATGTAGATGAAGAGCTCGTTTTACTCATTAAAAGGCCCTTTTTAAAGTGATATTTCATGATCAAGGTAATACATCCATAAGTAAGTTATGCCTCAGATGTGACAATACATTTGGCATAGAAAATGGTACAAGTATGTTTATCCTGAAGCACATGCTTGCAACAAAAAAATGGAGGACCGACATGAATACAAAGATAAAAAATTCAAATCCATTAATAATAGTCAATTGTGAAGAACACGAAATTTCTCGTAATAAAGACGTAGGATGAATGGAGTAGAAAAACAATGGTTATTTATCAAAATTGTATAATTGAATTGCTAAATTTAGATTTAAAAACTGACAAAATTATTCGAGTTCTTTGGATATCACCTAGTCAAGAAGATATTTACGTAGTGGAAATAAATGATCATAAAAAGATGACTTTCCCTTTTGCCATTAATTATAAGGAGTTATTAAGTGAGTTGGAAGATGATAGAGCGCGAATAGTAAAGGTAGACCCGGACCTACGATTGATTTCACCAGATCCAGCGTATTTGGAAAAGTACAAAAAAGATCGGGACACTAACTGGAATATCATTAATGATATTGTTTGCCGAGAACCAGAAATATACATATCAGAGTTCCGAGGAGCAATGGTCGAGGAAACGAAAGAGAAGACCGGGAAATCTAAAAAAGAAATATATAAATTTCTGAAGAAGTATTGGTTTTATGGCAAAACAAAAAATGCTCTTCTGAAAAACTACTTCGATTGTGGTCGCAGTTCAAAACCAAGGGAATATTCAAAGAAACCTGGACCAAAGCCAAAGGGTGGTAATGGTTGGATTGTTACCGAAAAGGATAAAGAAATTTTCAGAAAGGCTATAAAGAAATTTCATATAAAAGAAAAAATGGACCTTACAGCAACACATCAACATATGTGTGAAGAATGGTATCACTCTGGGTTTTATCGTGAACATGGTGTAATGGTGCCCATAATCGAGACTGAAAATGCTCCTACTCTACGTCAATTTACATATTGGTATTATAATGAGTTCTCCTCTATGCAAAGGTATTCAAATCGAAGAGGCAAACGAAAAGCAGAAATGAATGTAAGACCGATTCAGGGAGATCCAACGGCAAGGGCAATAGGTATAGGACATTTATATGAAATTGATTCAACACCGGCAGATATAATCCTGGTTGCAGAAGACAGGGAAACGATAATTGGAACGCCAACTTTATATATTGTTAAAGATGTTTATAGTCGTATAATTGCAGGTTTTCATGCCAGTTTAAGTCCTGCCTCCAAAATTGAACTTATGGTTGCAATGATTAATGCAGCATCAGACAAAGTAGAGTTTTGCAGGCAATACGGAATTGAGATAAAAGAAAGTGACTGGCCGTGTAAAAATCTACCGGTTTATTTGGCAGGTGACCGAGGAGAATTGAAAAGTAAGTGGGCTGAAAATCTTGTGAGCCTTAAGGTTGACGTTGATAATGCACCATCTTATCGTGGCGATTTAAAGCCCTTTGTAGAACAACATTTTAGGTTAATTAATAAAGAAATTCGTGAGCTATTTTATAAGGCAGGGGCAAAACCTCCTAAAATGATAGAACGAGGCGATGAAGATCCCACAGGTAAGGCTGCGTTAACCATATATGAATTCACCCAATTTATGATATTACAAATTCTTACCTATAATAAAAGCGCCCTTCCAGATGGATTTTTGGTAACTAAAGAAATGTTTGAGGAAAAAGTGGAATTAACACCAAAGGGAATATGGGAATGGGGAGAAAGTAAATCAGTCTTACATGAGGAGCAGTTTGATGTGCTTATATATAATCTTTTACCGAAGGAACAATCGACAGTAACTAGAAGAGGAATTAAGTTTTCGGATATGTACTATACAAGCGATTTAGGGCTGAAATCCGGCTGGTTTGTGGATGAGAGGATTGATGGAAAGAAAGAAATTGAAATCAGATATGATCCTCGTAACGTTAGCAGTATTTTTTTACGTATGAACAATGGAAAGATAGAAAAATGTTTGCTTACAGAAAAGTATAAAGAATATGATGGCTTACATTTAGAGGATGTTAAGGCAATCATGAAATACAAAAAAGATGAAATAAGGAATCAGGAGAAAGAAGAAAAACAACACAAAGCAGTATTACATGCCTTTGCAGAAAATCTCGCCAATGAAGCGATCAGAAAAACAAAGGATGCAACTGAATGCATGAGTCTAGCACAAAGGCAAAAAAACACGAGGGATACAAAAAAGTCGGAAAGTAGGACTGCTGGTAGTCAAAATGCATTCACCGCAAAAGAACCGTTAAGAACAAATGGAGAACAGATAGAAACCGCTGAAGTTATTATTTTTCCAAACAAAATTAACATAACACCCCAAAATGAGGAGTCCAGAATACAGCAACTTTTTGGAGCTAAGAATAAAGAAAGGAGAAGGGAGCATGAATCTATGGAATGAAGGGCAAGAACTGTTAAAAGGTGTTCATTGCAAGGCTGAATATAAAGAACAAATTGTAGAGCGAAATCAAGGAAATCCATTTATTGAAGCGATACCAAACCGATTAGATATCGAAATCTTTTACGATAAATTATATTCCGTTCCCATGTTTAAAACTGAACACTTGGAACTAGGAATTGAAGACCGTTTGGAACTTGTACAGCAAATAAAACCTAGCTTTTGGTTACCCCTTCCTAGCCATTATGATAAATATAGGAGTCTATACAATATGCTAAAAATAGGTTATCAGTCAAGAAATCCCGTTACGGCTATATATAACAGACAGTTTGCTATAGGCTGGGATAAAATCCTTGAAACAGGATTAGATGAAAATGGTGCAAATATTGCTGGTAACATTCAAACGGCACAAAGTTCAACTGAAATTGGTTTAAGTGGCATGGGGAAAAGCAAAGTTTACGAACGAATACTAAAACTATTATTTCCACAAGTTATCCATCATAGTGAGTACAAAGGAAGAAAGTTACTTACCACACAAGTGGTTTGGCTTAAAATTGAGTGCCCAAGCGGTAAATCAGTAGGTGCATTATGTAAAAATTTTTATGCAGCTGTTGATGATTTGCTGGGAAGTAAGTTTTATGAAAAACACGGGAAAAAGGTGGGACAATTGATGATTTGGCGAAAAGAATGGTTAAGGTGGCAGCGCAAATTAATCTTGGAGTATTAATTATTGATGAGATACAGAATGTTCATAAGGCACATTCTGGTGGTGATGAGAGAATGATTAATTTCATAACTGAATTGGTTAATACTATAGGAATTCCCGTAATTGTGATTGGAACTTTCAAAGCAATGTATCTGTACAAAAAATCATTAGCTGTTTCACGTAGAGGCATTCCAGATATGTACAATGAAAATGTTACAAGTTTAATGCTGGAAGATAGTTGGGGATGGAATGAATTTATTCAGAATCTATGGGATTTGCAATACACTGCAAAATATACGCCGTTAACAGACGACTTAAAAATGGCTATGTATTACCAAACGTTAGGCATACCGGATATAGCTGTGAAGTTATTTATGCATGTGCAGGCAAAAGCGATATTAAATGGAGAAGAAGAAAAAATTACGGTATCACTTTTAAATGATGTGGCGTCAAAGAGTTTACGCCTTCTTCAACCTATTTTTGAAAAGATAAGAAGGGGGAGCAGTATTTCGTTGTTAGACGAATTAGATGATGTTCACTTAGAATGGGATTCGTTTAACGATTATTTTAAACAAGCATCCCACCGTGTAAATCTTTATGGTAAAGCAGCTAAAGATCATTCTCGTGTTAACCAACAAAAAAATAAAGATTCAATCTTTAATGAACTTGTGCAGTTTGCATTAAATATAGTTTCAAGTACTGAATTAGCAGAATCACTTGCACTAACTGTTTTTCAAGCGAGTGAGGGAATGGGGGATAAGACCACAATGTTCGCTCATTTAGCACAACTCTCATTAGCTAATAAGTTGCCAAGTTCTGTAACCGAATACGTGAACGAAGAGAGTGGTTTACCAAAGTCAACAAAACCAAAAAAAATAAAGCCGTTACTAGAACAAAGTGATATTCGTTTTATTGTCAATGAAGGATTAAAAAAAGGATTGTCCACAGAAGAATCCTTGTTTGAAGCAGGTTTAGTAAAAGAATATGATGAACTGCCTAAAATCATTTAAGAAAAAATAATCACTCGTGGAGAAAAAATGACACCTTTAATTTCTTTTCCAGAACCTTATCCTGATGAAGACTTTAGGAGCTTGGTTTATCGTTCTCATATTAGGTCATCGAATGGGACACTGGCCGAAACTAATATGGATTTATTTGAAAAAAATTCTGGGAAGTACTCTATATTTCCAAGCAAACTAATAACATTTTTGATGAAATTACCAATTGGACATTCATATAGTTTAGATTACTTTATTTTAAACCATACATGGTATGGTTTAATTTTTGCATTCATGAAAGAGGGGAAGAGGAAAGAACTTACAGAAGTAATTAAATATGGGGGTGAAAACTCATTTTATATTTCTTCTAACGTTCCTAATAATTTGTTTTCTCATACGACTCGATATTGTCCATTGTGTTTGAAGGAAGATTTAGAGTTATATGGTGAATCTTACATTCATAGAAAACATCAAATAACGTTTATGGATTTTTGTCATAAGCATTTTGTTCTATTAATCGATAAATGTAGTTGTTGTGATGTGGATTTAACCAGTATTTCTTATGATAGGTTGAAAAATCGTCCGTGTTGTAAAAATGGACATGACCTGACGAGACTTATCAAAACGGTTTTGATTAGTGAATTAGAGCAACTAAAAATTGATGTATTTAATCTAATTTGTTTTTTAAATGAAAATTATCAGACTTTTAATTCAGAGAAAATCACTCATAAAATTCTTATGGGATTATGGCAAAAAAAATTTATTCAGTATAAAGGGAGGATTTTAAAAAAGGAGTTGATTTCTTCTATTATCTCCGAGTATGGTAACTTTCAATTACAAGCTATTTCATTAAGTCCAGGACAGATCATACATAGATCTTATGTAGCAAGAGTATTGAGTAAGGAACTTAACCAAGATATTATTTTTTATTGTTTATTAATCCTCTATTTGTTTCGTTCGAAGGAAGAATTTGTGAGTTATCATATTGATATTGCAAATCCAATACCCTTCGGACAAGGACCATGGAAATGCTTAAATAAAATTTGTGATGGATTTAATAATTATGTGATAAGTAAAAGCAAGCGTATCACAAAAAGTTCTGGGGGTATGGTTATCTCTTCAGAGTTTGAATGTCCCATTTGTGGACAAATCTATGTGAGAAGGTGGCATCCAAATAAGGATAAAAAGGAAAAAGTGATGTTTAAAACAATGGGAAAAAAATGGATTAATCACGTTCTGCAATTATACCTGAGTGGAAATTCAGCTTATGTAATAGCTCGAAAACTCGAGTGTTCAGAATTCGGAGTAACAAATAATTTGAATAGAATTGTTGGCAGATCAACTATTTTAACAGAAAAGAATAGAGAAGCTGCAAAGCAAATTATTCAAGCATATTGGGAAACGACTGGTACTAGTGAGATAGATACAAAAAAAGAAGAGTTTCGTAATGTTATTATCAATATACTAAATTCTTGCAAATCCATAAGTAGAACGGACTTATCCAAAAAGATTCCCTATGTTTATCAATGGCTGAGAATGAATGATATAGAATGGCTAGAATCGGCCTTACCTCCAAAAGAGACTAATAAAAAAGTACCTGAAAACTTAAAACACTTTGATGAGCAATTAACAGTAAAAATCCAAAAAGTTAGCGAGGAATTATATAATACATCCCCTTACCAAATAAAAAAAACAACGATTTTAAAAACACTTTCTAAGATTGAAATGAACCGACTTAATTCTATGTCCAGACGTCTTCCGTTGAGTACTGTCATGTTAAATAAAAACATTGAGTCATTGAATGATTATCTCATTAGGAGGTTACCTTTTGTAATAGCTAGTTTGTTAAAGTATGGTTATAAAAACATTACCCTAAAAAGTTTAGAAAGTAATGTAAGGAATTATAGTAAGTGTGACCCTGATACAAAAATAAAAATTAAAGAGTATTTAAAAGAAATGGGCTTTTGTGATTGATTGATAATTAACTAAATGGGTAATAATGGGGAGAAAAAGAATGGAGTAACAGCAATGATTTTCTTCCCTAATCTTTACAAAGATGAATTACTATTTAGCGTGTTAGCAAGATTTTACCAATATTCAGGTGATGTAAACAAAAAACACTTTATGTTCGATTTATTTGATTCTTCTACAACTTGTGCATCGACAATATTTCCTACAAATCTAGAAAAACTATGTGAAAGCCTACCATCCCCCAATGCATATTCCTCCGATTATTTTATAAACAATCATACCCTGCTTCCTTACTATTCCCCTTTTATAACTAATGATCGTGAAAATAAACTCAGATTAATTATGAAAAATGAAGACGGAACAAACATATTTATGAGCTCTGGTAGAACCGCAAGTACTGTTAAAAATGAAAAAAAATTAAAATATTGCATATTGTGTGTTGATGAAGAAAAACAAACCCAAGGTGAATGTTACTGGCATAGGACACATCAGATTGAAGGAGTAAAAGTTTGTCCAATTCATAATACATGGCTTATTGAGTCATCGAATCCATTCACTGAAAGAAAGCATAAACATGAATATATATCTTTAGAAGATAGTATAAGGGATTCTGATTTAATCAGTCTAGATACCAATCTTAAGATTGAGTTTAAGCATTTTCTGTATGTAGCAGAACAAACGGATTACTTGCTCAACAATAGTATTCAGCCACTAGGTTTGGAGAACTTAAAAAATTTTTATATATCTAAATTGAATAAGCAACAATTAGTAACTTTAGAAGGCAGAATCCGATGGAAGCAGTTGATTCCAAAGTTTAATGAGTACTATGGAAAACAGTTATTAGATACTCTAGAAAGTTATATCTATCCTGATGAAAATGATACATGGTTACATAAGTTACTTAGAAAGCCAAGGGTAAGTTGCCATCCCTTAAGACACATTTTGTTTTTGGAATTTCTAGGAGAAAATATCTCAACAATGGTTAGTCAAATCGGTTCGACATCTTATAAGCCCTTTGGGAACGGACCTTGGATTTGTCTAAATAAAGCTGCGGACCATTTTCATAAACCTATCCTGACTTCTTGTGTTATAACAAGGGATTATAAAACGGGTCTACCTATTGGAACATTTTCATGTTCGTGTGGATTTGTTTTTTCTAGAAAAGGGCCAGACAAAACAAATGAAGACCAATTCAAAATTGGGAGGATCAAAGAGTTTGGTTGTGTATGGAAAGAAAAGTTAGCCGACCTTTCACAAAAGGGATTATCTTTACGAAAGATGGCTGAAATACTTGGAGTAGACCCTATGACAGTAAAGAGGATGATGATATCAAATGTTGAAGACCCCAAAAAATATCTTCTTCTGTAAATATCGAGAAAAAGCAAAAATATAGAGAGGAATGGGTCTTACTCCTTAAAAACAGTAAAGATAAATCCATTACTGAATTACGCTCTATAAATTCAAAAGTGTATATCTGGCTATATCGGAATGACAAAGAATGGTTTAAAAATAATACTCCTTCTACTAAAAAAGTCACTTCTGATAAGGGTATCACAAGGATTAACTGGGAGAAAAGAGATCAGGAAATGGCCAAACAGGTAGAATTAATTGTTACAAGCATTTTATCTGAAAAATATAAGTTAATTAGAGTAACCAAAAATGAAATTGGCCGTAGGTTAGGTAAGCTGGCCTCACTAAGTAAAGGGTTGGAACAACTTCCAAAAACAAAGGAATTACTTAATCAAAGCATTGAATCAGTTGAGCAATTTCAAATAAGAAGGATAAAGAATGTCATTAGAGGGTTTAACAAAACAAAATCATCTATAAAAGAATGGGAAGTAGTTCGTGCAGCGGGTTTAAAAACGCATTCTGCAGAAAAGCTTAGAACTCATATTCATGAAGAGATTTATAAAGATTGTAAAAATGAAAACATTATTTTTTGAGGTAGGAAAGGACCAGTATGGGTCCTTTTTGCATTTACATTTAAAACTGAGTTTAATATTGCATTAAGAATTCACTAAATTTTCTAAGGTAAATATAGGAAAATGGTGAGATTTGTCGAATTAATAATTTATGTCAATCTGCTTAAGGAGAAAATTTATGGAAAAGATTGAAGAATTGATAAAGCATGGATATGAATGTGACTATCTAGACTTTAAAGAAAAACAATATTCGAAAGACAAGCATATGGATCTAATTGCTGACATTATGGCAATGGCAAATTCACGTCATGAAGGAGACAAATTCATTATCACTGGGGTTAAGGATAGGCCGGAAGGAAAAGAAATAAAGGGGATTACTCTTGAGGAATTTGTTGATTCATCAAATTATATCCAGGTTATTTTGAGTAATATTGAGCCCGATATACAGTTTGATTATTTCAAATATGAATATGAAGGGACTCTTCTCGGGGTTTTTAGAATTTATAATACAAATAATAAACCTTATATGCTTAAACGAAAATACAATAAATTAAATGAAGGTCTATGCTTAATTCGTAAGGGGAGTTCAAACTCTGTAGCAAAACGGAGTGATTTTGATTTTATGTATCAGAATAATGGGTTAATTGAAGTTAAATTTCTTGAACAAACCCTTTATGCTGTACATGATTTGGATGGTTGTGCATCGATAGACGTACTATTAGCAAATACCACCGAGAACCCAATTACAATCACTGCAGGTTATATGAACATACACAATAAGGATGGTAAAAAATTATCTCACCATCCCGTATTTGGTATAGATAGAGTGGTTGGAGCTGATTTTAAAATAGGAATACAGCCCAAATCAGAAATAGTTGGTAAATTATTTGTTGGTTTCAGTTCATCTGATCCTTTACGATTAGATATTGATGAATACGGTGTTGGAAACTATAACTGCCGATTTGAACTTTTACTATTTGATGCACGTGGAAACCAATACTCAACAACAATAGAACAAGGAAATGTGCTTGTAAATGGTGATTTTCTTTGGAAGGTGAAAAAACAAAAAGGGATTCCTCATAAGTTTCGGACACATAAAATGAAATTTTAATATCTTATTACAAGGTTCAAAAAATTGTTAATTATTATCTAGGAAAATAGTATTAAATACAAATTCTTTAGTAGTAAGAAGGGATAAGAGATGTATCTACATAGTTTGAAATTATGGAACTGGAGAAAATTTTCTGTTGGTGAAGATGGAAATCCTGGGATTGAAGTTGAATTTAAGGAAGGGTTAAATATTTTAGTTGGTGAAAATGATTCAGGAAAAACTGCAATTATCGATGCCATCAAAATAATTCTTGGAACAAACAGTCACGATATTAATTGGGTGACAGAACAAGATTTTAATAAAGATAATACCTCATTAAAAATTGAATGTATATTTAAAAAGTTAAGTCCACTAGAAGAAGCATATTTTTATGAATGGTTATCGCTTCAATCACAAACTTCTGAACTTCGCATTGTATTGGAAGCAGAGATTTATGAAGATATTAATAAACAGAAGAAAATTAAAAGAAGTGTAAAAGCAGGTCCGGAAAATTTAGAAGTTGGTATGGAAGATACTGTTCGACAATTATTAGCAGTGACATATCTTAAGCCATTACGAGATGCTACAACTGAATTAAGCCCAGGTACACGTTCTCGTGTAGCTCAAGTAGTAAAAAGCTTAAGTGATTTTACAGATGATAGCACAGAAAAGCAACAGATTGTTGATAGTTTTACAAACGCTTTTGATGAATTAAAGAGAGTACTAAATGAACCGGTGTTGAGTAAAATTAGACTAACTGTTAATGAATTCTTTGAGGAAAATAATAAAAAGGAACCTGAAATAAAAAATAGGGAAATGAGTTTCTCAGAGATTTTAAGAAAACTAGAATTGAACTTAGGAGAGATTGGAACAGGCTTAGGAAGCTCCAACCTATTATTTATGGCTGTTGAATTATTATTGCTAAGTGAAACAGAAGTGGGACCCAAAATTGCTTTGATAGAAGAGATAGAGGCACATATACATCCACAAGCACAACTTCGAGTTATTAAACACTTTGAAAAGAATGCTGATGAAACAGGTATGCAATATATTTTCACATCCCATAGCCCAGTGTTAGTAGCTTCGATATCCTTAGAAAATATTATTCTTATTTTCAATCAACAAGCTTTTCCAATGAATAAAGGCCAAACAAAATTGGAAGCAGATGACTATGAATTTTTAGAAAGGTTTTTAGATGCAACTAAAGCTAATTTATTTTTTGCTAGAGGCGTTATCTTTGTAGAAGGTGATGCAGAGAACTTATTATTACCTTCCATTGCAGAGATCATTGACCGACCCTTACATAAATATGGTGTTTCAATTATAAACGTTGGCAATTTGGCATTTAAACGATATTCATCCATCTTTATTAGAGATGATGTTAATAAGCCAATGAATTTTCCAGTTTCTATAATAACCGATTTAGATTTAAAACCAGTCGAGTATTATGAAGAACCTTGTTATTTAAAAGTGGATAGCGGATTAAATAGGAAAATCGCTGACATTTATGAAAGTGAACAATTAAAAAGTCAATTAGAAGAAAACATATATGTTCAAATGAAGGATTTAATAAGTAAATCTAAAACAATTTATGGTGAAAAAGTAAGAGAGGAATTTTCAGGGGTTGAACAGAAAAAAATGTTTGAAGAAATAGCTAAAAGTATAGAATCATTGTTGCAATCTGTAGACCCAAATTTTAATGAATGTAAAATAGTAAAAGAGAATGAAATTAAAGAAAGATACTTCAACAATATGGAAGAAACAAAAGTATATATATCTCAACCATGGACTTTAGAGCACTCTATAGCACATAGTAGTTTAAGGGAAGAATTTGAAGATACTTTATTAAAGTGTCACTACATTCAAGCATCAAACAGACAGGAACAAAAGAAAATTTGGGAAGCGATAGTAGGTCCAGTTGAAAGAGCCACAAATGTTTACTCTTTTTTATTGAAAAAGGAAGTTTCTAAGTCTATAGTAGCTCAACAATTTGCAAAATTCCTCATAGATAATAAACAAAGTTTAAAAGAAAGGTTATTACAAGATCAAGTGTTGAAGCATCTAATAGATGCAATCAAACATGTAACAGGAGGAGAGAACGTTGCAGTTTGATGATGTAGAATATGAACTAATTGAGAAAATTTTATTGGGTGATGGAAGATTTAATAGTTTGCAAAGAGAGTTTATTGAATTGTTCGAGACAAAAACGATTGTAGCGGGGCCAGGTGCAGGAAAAACAACTGCATTAGCTGCAAAAATAGTATTGCTACTAAGATATCTAAAAAAAATTGGGAGTAAAGAAGGCGTTTGTATTATTACATATACAAATGTAGCTATTAATGAGATCCATACTACACTTCAAAAAGCGGGTATCGCAAGTATCTCCCATCCACATTTTATTGGTACATTACATGAGTTTTTTAATAGGTATTGTGTGCTGCCATTTTTTAAAAAAGAGTACAATCATAATACTTTATTTTTTGATGAAGAATCCTCTAATGATTTAGAGTTTTATAAAAAATTCCTAATGAGAAGATATTCTTTTATGCAGGATGGTGCAAGGGCATTTATTGCAGAGAAAATTCAAGAAAGCACTCTTTTCTTCGATAGTTCGCGGGGCTGTATAGATATAGAAAATACTAGTGGATGGGATAAGTTTGAAAGATATAGGGCTGATGCTTTACAAGCAAAACATTCCCGTAAAAAGCAAGGTTTTTTACAGTACGATGACACGTTTATGTTTTCCAATTTATTTTTAACTAATTCCCATTATAGCGAGATGCTAAGGAATCGGTTTAAATATATATTTATCGACGAATTTCAAGATACAACCCCTATAGGAATTGAATTATTGAGAAGAATATTTGATTCAGAAAATAATATATTGCAAATAATTGGAGATCCTTATCAAACAATCATGTATGGCCAACCTATGCCTGAAATTGTTGAGAATCAGGTTTTTAAATTAAATTTAACAAATCGCTTTGGGAAAGAAATCTCAAAACCTTTGAATATAATAATGCCTACCGTAGATATTCAAACACCTGAAGATAAAGTTTCTTTTGCTCCAATTATTCTATTGTATGAAGAGGAGAATCAAATATATACAGCATATAAAAGGATTATTAAAGAGTATGAACTTCAGTCTCAGACTTTTAAAGACAATAAAAAGAGCGATAAAGTATTAGTTTGGAATAAGAGATGGACGCCTAGAATAAAGCCAGGAATAACGTATGGTAATAAAAGATCTAAGGAGCTAGAAACGATTAGTGTTCAGTTAAAACGTTTAGTAATCGAATTTGTGTGTAAAAAAATTAGAAACGACGATGAAAGCTTTTCTGAATTGAAAAAATGGGTTAAAAACCATGAGAGAATCATGGAGTTAAACAAACTATTATTAGACTTCTTAAAATTAGGGATTGCTGATGAAAGAAAGCAACGACTAAAGGTGTTTATAAATGATCTACTACAAGAAAAAGGAGTAGCAAGAATTAATATTACAAACTCAATATTTCGTGAAATTGACAATATATTAAATTGTTCGGATAGTAGAGGAGTAAATGGAATTGAACTTACAGAAGATGATGTTTTTACTATACATTCTGTAAAGGGTGAAACCTTACGTTCAGCCCTACTTGTTAATTTTGATGATGGTCCTCTCACGGACATACTTTTTCATAGATACGGGATTCTTAGTGATATTAGTTATCAATACACAGATCATAATTTATTATATGTAGCAATTAGTAGGGTTACACATCTTTTTGTGTATGCACTCCACAAGGACCTTTGTACTGAAGAAGTACGTGATAAAATGAAAGTAGATTGGATAATAAAGGGTTTACAGGGAAGTTGAAGTGTATGGGATGAACTGACGGAAATAAAGTAAGTTTTTTAAAATTGTTAGGCAGTATAGGGAAAAGTGAACATTAATCAGTAAAAAAGAAATAATAAGTTCAGATAAATTTTTTCAAAGAATTCATCAAGTAGAAGTAGACTATGTCAACCATTGGAAAGAGCATACGTTATGGCACTGGGAATTTTGGCTTTCAGTAGCCTTATCAATCATTCCTTGGCTTGATTTTTTAGGACTAGTATTTGGGCTTTGGCATTATTCTGGGAGAGTATTGCCTACCATTCCAGCGTTTTTACCTTGGGACTTTACTTTAATACCTGTAACTCTTATGCTTTGGCTACAATTTAAACCAACTTTAAATCCCTTTTTTAAGGCTGTTATTTATTCCTCACTTACTTCTTTTATAAGTGAACCCGTATTTGAATGGATTGGATTTTATACTACTGTAAAATGGAGTGTTTTTTATTCCTTTCCAATATATATTATTATTTATTTAATTGCTGATCGAATTAGTAAGGCTAAATCATTTGATACTTTGTAATAACTTAACGAATACCTTAAAGCTTATCTTGTGAATCAATTCACTTACACTAACGGGTGCTTATGTTAAAGATGGGATGGCTGCGGCGATCCCGTTTTCTTATTGTGCTCCCTCAGTAAAATATAATTATCTCACGAATACTCACTAATTCGCAGGATTTCAAAACACTTGAAAGAACTATAAGAGATTGATTGCGTGAGATTTAGACATGAAGGCTGAATGAAGGTGTCCTTAAATAAAGGAATCTATAATTACTCCATTGGTTTCCAGATAATGTACGTATTCTCCACGCTACCCCTGGAGGTTTTCGCTCCCATGTCTCAACGGGTCAATTGCTCTCTCATTCCTTCGTCATACCTATCCAAGTGGTAAGAGGCCGATCTTTCTAAAGGAACATGTCAAAGCCCTTGTACTCAATAAATCCGGTTCTCACACTTTTTTTGAAATCTACGAATAAGCCAATATTCGAAAGGTATTAATCTTAAAGTGATTTTTTAATTTTAATTTAACACTAGACATCCATCAACTTAATTGGTTGTATCTTCTCAGGACGATAGGTATCATTCTTTCTGGCCATTCCTACTAATACTCTTGCGGGTTTTAAATTAATTTCATAATTGATTTCATTTTCTTCATTAGTTCACGCCAAGACTCATAGTCGCTAAATACTTAAACGTGGGAACTCTTTTAGAGAAACTTTGCCGTTAGTCTGGGGATACTTTTTTTTATTGAGTTACATCATGACCTTATAAATACTTTCATATCTATTAAAGGCATCCAAAATACTTATGTAGGATGCTTTTTAAATACTTTTTCTTAATATTTCATTTTAATAGATAGTGAATTTTAAAGATAACCTTAAGTGATGGATACCGTAAATATAAGTTATTAAAAATTTGTTAGATAAAAAGTTTTACTATTAAATACTATATTACAGTTCACAAATTTTACTAGATACTCCATAATAAATTTGAATAACCTTCCATTTTTAAGCTAATAGAATGTAAAAATGCTCGATTTTAAATAATTAATCTGGAAATAGATCTAACAAAGAAGTATTAGTAAAAATAAGGTTTTTCGTCTTTTTAAAGTTTGGATGCAGAAAAGACACCAGTTGAAGTAGTTAAGGAGCTTGCAAAACGAAAAGCTAAAGAAGTATTTAAATTTATTAGAATAGGAAGATAAATTACATATGAAAAAAAATAAACAAAACTCTAGTTTTGAAAAAGAATTGCTTAAACAATACAGAAAACCTGGAATTGCCTTAGGTAACGTAAAATATTTCGGAGAAACATATATCGAAAAATCCAGAATTATTAGCCGAATAAAAAATAAGTATATTCCAGGATATTCATTTTTATTTAAAGGAATGATTGCAAAGGATTTTTCTAAAGTAAATACAACTAAATATATACCATATCATGATGAAAGCTCCTTGGTTAATCATTTAGAATGGATTACCATAATTTTGGAGTTTTATCAGCAGGAAATTAATGATTATATTTCTATGAAAAACTCATATATTCAACATCAAATGAAGGGCGATTATCAAAAGTCTTTGGATATTTTAAATAATATTGACCAAATTACATATTCTCTTTGGGGAATGGAACAAACATTATTATGTACAGAGCTTATGTCTGGTTTAGAAGATAAGACAAAGAAGCTTGCGGAGTTTTTTGAGAATACTGAAAGTTACCTAGTTGCTTTATTTGGAGATTTTTACAACATTAAAACTGAGCTATCAACCAGTTTTACAAGTTTTGAACATAAGATAAATAGCTACATAAATGCTTTGCCTCAAAATTTTCAAGGAAGAATTTATAAAAACTTTATAGAATTTAAACTTTTTAATAATCTGGGTAAATTCACTGAAGATAATTTAAAACAAGCCCTTTCATTATCAGCGACTTTACCAGTAATAGATTTATACGAAAATTTTATAAAATCTTGCATAATTGTTATTTCTTCTAATAATTTTGAAACGTATTTAAGAGATACTGTTGTAACACTAGTGAAAAAATTAAATATTTCCGACTATAGAATCTCAAAAATATTGGCTGAAACGGAAGAGAAAACTGAAATCTATATTCAAAATATGGATGAAAATATTTTTTTTGAGGAAATAATAGAAGATTACACACTGGGAGATTATGTAGGATGCATAAATAAAATAGAAAAATATGAAGGAAATTTCGGATTGAATTTTCCTCTAATGAAAATTGTGGCTAAATCAGTCATTTTATCAAATAGTGATTTTAATGAACTGTCTTTTAAAAACCACATTGTCGTGGACAGTATTATTAAGCCATTAATTGAAATCTTTTCTTGTAATGAAACACAAAAAAACTTATTAAATCTCTTAACTATTTCTAAAGCTTTTGGAGATATACCGTTAAGGTACGAAATAGAACATTTTTATTTAGAATATATGTTTCAATTTCAAGAAGATTTATATAATTTTTCTATTAAAGTTGCTGATTTATATACACATATTTTTTCTCCAATTCGTTTTTTTATCGAAGATGATATTCAGAGTAAAGTGAAGAAAACTATATATAAGAAGTTAGGATATATTAATACATTAAGCTTAATTGAAGATAATTCACATTCCTCAATTCCAAATCTAAGGTTAAAATACTATCAATCAAAAAATAAACAGAATAATGATCGCATAACATCTTTCAAAGGTCTCATAGAGAATTTAATCCAAAATGGCGACTATAATAATTCATTTTTCTACAATTATGAAAAGTTAGCATTACAATTATTTAAAGAGTTAATGATGGAAGATAGGTACTTAGAAGCAATGGGATTGTTAGTTGACTCCTGTATGATAAATAAAAATTTGATTATACGTATGGACAAAAAGACATTATTTAATAAACTCCAAGATATAGAATTAATAGATTTGAAATTTGTTATTTTTGTTTATCTTGTGGATGAAAATAATTCATTTGGAATTTACAGTGCTCTAATCTCTTATATTGAAAGTAAAGGCAAAAATTTATTATCTGAAATCGTAGTATTAGACCTGGAAGATGAAGAAAGAGAATTATTAAAATTTATTCTATCTGAAATATATACTAAATCTGTTATGAAACATTTTATTTATTTAAACCCTGAAGCTAGGAGTAAAGAAAGAGTATTTGCCCTGGATTATTTAATTAATAGTGGTTATAAAAAAAGTCCGATTTACATAAAAGAAATTAAAGAAATAAATAAAATTCAAAGTATACAGAAGAGAATCAAATCTATTGATGAAACAAAAATTTATGTAGATATAGAAAGTATTTTAAAAGAATTTCGTCTAATTTATTTAGAGAGATTCTTAAAATACATGTTATTAGAAGGTTTAGATGCAAATTTGAAATTTTATGATTTAAAACAAGAAATTCATGCAATCTCAAGTCAATTCAATGAAGAAGTAATATCAGAATTTAAATCTAATCCTGAACGAAAGTATAGATATTTAATTTTTAAGGATATTGTTGATGATTTTCGTAATGAAGTTCTTTTTAATTCAAAATATGGTCTTGGGAAGTTCCTAAGTTCTAGAATTAGACATGGTTTATTAGAAAATACAATCACCAAAACTTTTAAGAATTATAAATTATTATCTTTAAAACAAAATAATGAGGCAAAAGAGTATATTATTCATAAAGATAGAGAAAAAGACTTGGTTACACATACCAATTTTGAGAATCGGGATGATATCAATAAAATTAGGAAATTATTAAATGATTTTTCTCATAATATTGTAACTAAACTTGATGAAATTAAGGACTGGCTTAGAATAAAAGATAGGAAACATCCCACAGGCATGTTTAGTTACGATTTATTAGAGGGAGATGCTCTATTATATCTGTATAGTGAATTTAAAGATATAACAGATTATGATAGCTTTTATAGGGTATTGACTGACTATTTTTGGGAGATTACAGAGAATAATTTGTCTATAATTCAAAAAAAATTGATGAATGAAGTGTTTGAATTCTTTGTTGAAAATCTAGAATTACTAGGACGTAAATTAGAGGAAATAAGAGGTGAAAATGATGAACTAGATATTCTCATAAGCATTTTACATAAAGATATTAACCTAAGTAAGGTTGGGATAAAAACAGACTTAAATGAAATTAGCAATTGGTTTGTGGTAAGAAGAACTAATGAATTTCATGATTTTTCATTCCAAGAACTAATTGATACTAATTTAGAAATTATCAAGAAATCCAACAAGGACTGTGAAAAGATTAACTTTATAGAAAAGATTGATGTAAATTTAATCCTCAAAGGCGAATATTTTAATTATCTAGTTGACATATTTAATATGTTATATTCAAACGCAAATGAGCATTGTGGGCATAACTCTTTAGAAGAACTTACTATTTCTACAGAGATTTCTCATATTGAACAACAATATATTGAAGAAAAATTAAACGCTGATTCTCTAGAAGCAAGTCTTTATGATAAGAATTTCAAAGAATTATTTTTTACTGACAGAGGTGAATATTTAAAAGTTTCAATTAAAAATTCTTTATCATCAGAAAAAAATAATGAGGAAATTAGAATGATTATTGATGAAAAGTTAGAGGCTGCTCTAGATACAAAACGATCTAATAGCCTGATTTCGGAAGAAGGAGGTACTGGATTAACTAAGATTTACTATATTCTAAAACACAATTTAAAAGTGAGTAGTTATCAAGAATATTACATTAATGATGATAATTATTTTAATGTTGATATTTACCTGAATATTCTAAATATTAAAGCAGAGAAAGGAGAGGCCACACTTGAAAATATTATTTATTGAAGATGATGATATAAAAGCGAATACAATACTCGATTATTTAAATGAACTACCAATAGAGTTTGAATTCACTAGGAGGCACTCTTGGCAAAGTGGACTTATTGAAATTATTGGAAAAAAAGATTATTTTGAAATGATCATTCTCGATATGAGTATGCCAAGGTATGATCCAGATATAGGAGATGTAAATGAAGAATTTGAAACTTTTGCAGGGTGGGATATTCTTAAGGAAATGAATAGACGTAAATTAATGATACCTACCAGTATAGTAACATCATTTGATCATTTTGGTGAAGGTATGATGGACAGATTTTCACTTGACGATACTTTGAATAAAGAATTTAAAAACTTTTATAATGGAATGATCTTTTTCAACTCCTCTCAAATGTCTTGGAAGGACGAGCTATATGACAAAATCAGATTAGTAAGAGGTAATTAAATGAAAGTTTTAATAATTGAGGATGATCCAATTAAACTAGAGTTGATAATCAAAGTGATTGGTGTATATCCAGAAATAGAAATCAGTTCATGCAATAATATATTCGAAGGTAAGGAAAAATTAGCTAAATATACTTTTGATTTATTAGTTTTGGATATAAATTTACCTTTTGATAAGGGGGAGCATCCTGAAGATTATGCGGGGTATAATTTATATAAAGAAATACAACGGGGAAAAATATTAAAAAAACCTAGAGAAATTATTATTTTATCATCGTATGATGACTTGATAGAAAAATATAAATCAGAAATAGAGTTAGGTTTATTTACAATAATAAAATTTGATTCACTTTCAAATGAATGGGGAGAAAAGTTATTCAATAGAATTCAGTATCAATTAATATCTACAGCAGATGCTAACGAAACATCGCTTAAAGAATACGATTATGACATAGCAATTATTACAGCAGTTCAAGTTGAACATACTCAATTAACTAATTTATTCATTAACGTACGAGAAATGAAAATAAATGGCGACAACACCTATTATTTTACTGGTTCTATAGATGAATCATGTGATAAAAAAATTGTCTTTGCAACCCAGCATCAAATGGGTATGACTGCTGCAGGAGTGTTGGCAACAAAGATAATCAAAAACTTCAAACCTAAAGTTATCGCTATGGTAGGAATAGCTGCAGGTGTTAAGGGTGAAGGAAACTATGGAGATATTATTTTGCCTACAGAAATTTGGGATTACACTAGTGGCAAAATAACACCTAGTAAACAAGGGTCATTAACTTCCCAAGAAGGATATGCTTTCCAACCAGACCCCAAATACTTATCTATTTCTTCAAAAGTAAAAGAATTGCTAAATAGAAACTTTTCATCAATATTAGATGAAATTAAAGATAGTTGGCCAAATAAAAAGCCGGATACTAAATTGAGTACCATTCGTGGTCCGATGGCCTGTGGGTCAATAGTAGTCCAAAATCAAAAATTGATTGAAGAATTCATAGCACCTTTTAATCGGAAAATAAAAGGGATTGATATGGAGTCCTATGGAGTGTTATATGCAGCAGAAAATGCATACAGTCCCAAGCCAGAAGTAATTATTTGTAAATCGATTAGTGATTTTGGTGACGAACTAAAGGGTGATCAATATCAGGAGTTTGCTGCTTATTCTAGTGCTAGATTTCTATTATATTTAATAAATGAAGAAATATAAGATTTTATTATGTTGGAGGAATTATATTTATGGATATTATTGATGCTTTCCTATCATTAAAGGCAGAGCACAAGTTTACTTTTGTTGGGTTACTTCTAACAACAGTTGTAAGTTTACTAACCTTAATCAGTACTTTAAGGATTAGTAAGAAGAGTGCTTATATTAATTCTATTACAAAAGAGAGAATTGATTCTTTAGGAGAACTTAAAGAACAAGCAGCACAATATCTAGCTGTGATTTTTAACTATTCTACAAGTCTAGTAAAAGAAGAAGAACTTCTGAATTATTTGAAAGACTTAGAATATAGACAATCTAGAATTATTTTTCAATTAAATGAAAAAAATGAATTTGAGTCTAATATTATTGAAGATCTTAACATGATTAATAAAATTGTTAGGATATTGATACATATTACAGAACCAAAAATCGTTGATATTGAACAAGTTTTAAAAGAAAATGATTTTATCAAGTTAGCACTTATTGATTATCTAGGTGATCCTAATAACAATGAAAAGAAAAAAATTGAAGAAATATTAAATGAGTTGTTGATTCAGAATGCAAAGTCATTAAGTAGTGATTTGAAAAAACATTTAAAAAATGAATGGGAAAAGATTAAAATAGAGGCAAAATAGCTTTTTGAAAAAATTTTGAATATAGAATTTTTATACTGACGTTTTGACAAATTCCACTGTCGAACTTTTGATGATAATTTTCTTATTAACCAGATAGTATCCGAATTAAGTAAAGGGGAAACTGTTTATTTGGAGTTAGTATAGTTTCATGGACACCATTTAGTTAACTCTCTATGATTGAAATATGAGAGGGTGTGTCCGGAATGGATCCGAAAAAGAATAAAAAAATCTATAACGACGATTTCAAGAAAACGGTGGTTGAACTTTATCACACTGGTAGCTCGGTGAGTAAGTTAAGGAGCGAATATGGCGTATCAGAAGTAACAATTTATAAATGGGCTAAAGCCTTAACTCCGATAAATGGGGAAATGGATAGTCTAACACCTCAGGACATTGAGGCCTCCAAAAAGAAAATCTAAGGATGAAACATGAGATAGAAATATTAAAAAAGGCTATGGCCATATTCGCCCGAAAGTAACCGACAACGAGCTAACGAATTTGATCAATGATCAAAAAGAAATGTTTCCGATTCAAGTCATGTGCGAAGTTCTCTTGACTTTTCTAACTTTGTAAGAACTAAAAAAGTAAATATCCTGTTGAGAAGTATTGAGACTATAAGTTTTCATTGTGATATAACAACCTGGTTAGAGAGAATGATTATTGCACAGGGAAATGCCTACTGGGAATGGTATTCGAATGAGGTGCAATTTAATTAATTTTCCTATATTTAAAACTAGCGAGGTGGGCTATGAAACGTTTGTGAAGGATTATACTTAAGCTAAAGGGTGCTTGAGTTGAATACTGGGCTGTAATTGTTGTCGGCTTTACTCATATTGTGCTAACAGGCAGATTAGTGGAAGAAGGAACTTGATAATAAGACTATCGTCTACGTTGAGGGGGCTAGTTCTTTTACTTAAGGAGGAACTAATGAAGGCGAGTAAGGTTATGTTTTTTATTTTTATTATTTTAATGGGATGCGATTTAAATGAAAACCAATTCCAAACTAAAGATAGACGGATTACATTCCAATTTAATAATAAGGCAAATGTATCAAATGTCAGATTAGATAAGATCAGGAAAGAGACGTTATCGACGTATGATGAAATTATGAAATTTAATACTAAATTTCAACCAGCAAAGAAAATCGTTATTGAAATTGAAAAAGGAAAAGGAATATCGACTGGTTATCGAAATGAAGTTAAATTATACTCTGTAAAAACTGGTAATTATCCTTTGGTTCACGAATTATCCCATACTCTTTTAGGTTATGGAAATGATTTCGATACAAATTGCGGCTATTTTACACAGGAAGGATTTGCAATATATCTTCAAAATAAGTTAGGAAAACCATACTTTCCAAACGAGACAGTTCCTATACAAAGGTTAATGAAAACCGTAGTAGAGTCTAATAAAAATATTCCATTACATAAATTGATAGATCAGAAGACAGAACGATCGTTTTTTCGTGCCTCCGCAGATACAAGTGAGGGTTATACAATTCAATGGTTAAGTTATTTGGAATCGGGTTCCTTTGTAAGTTATCTAATTGAAAATTATGGAATAAAAAGATTTGAAAAGGTGTTTAATAAGAGGAAACTTGAGGAAAATCTATCAATGGTTTACGGAAAAGGCTTGCCCCAATTAGAAAATGATTGGCTTGATTCCTTAATAAGAGAAAAAGATCCGTCTCAACCTGAAATTAATGGTTTCAGTGACTATTATTCTCTAAGTGAAATGTTATTCTCATTAGATGAATCGATTTTTCAAAAATAAATAAACAAACTTTCATAAAAACTTTAAGATGAACTAACGGGTGCTTGAATTTCAGAAGGGTTGCAGCGGTAATCCTTTTTTCTTATTCAAGTAACGGGGCAGGTTAGTTGAACAAGAAGATGGGTTTTTATGGTAGAATAAACCAAAAGGGAGGGGATGAACGTGCATAAAAAGAAGTATTTTATTCTTATGCCACCTATGTTAATAATCGGGATATTTTTATCATATTTTCTTCCAGCAAATCAGAGACCATATGTGTTTTTAGTTCCTATTGTTTTTTGGATAATTTATTACACTTGGATATATATTGAAAGAAAACAAAAGGGAAAAACCTAATTTGGCTTTTATTGAACTAACCGTTTCTTGAGTTTATGAGGGAAGGTTGGGGGGATTCCTTTTTCTTGTTGAACTAAAGGGCAGGATAGTTGAATAACGAAAAGATGAGATTTAATATAATAAAGGACCATTGAATAGTATAAAGCGATTAACACTTGTACGGAACAGAAGGGACCTAAAATTGTCTCTTTAGCACATTTTTATATAAACGTGGTAACTTATTATAATCAAACGGTGACTGGGAGTTGGTAGGGTAGTTATAGGTCTTTATGTGCGTATGATTTACTAACTTCACTTCTGGTCCATAAGAGATCTGATAAGTCATCTTATCTTTACCAACTGCAACGTGATGTCCACCATCATCTGGTTCAATTTCAAATGTAATCTCTAATACTAAGCCACGAAAGCCGTTTACTCTTCTCGTTTCAATTACTTCAATTAACCAGGGGGAGACTTGAGGTGAAAAATCCTTTAAAATCTTCGGATAATAGAATTTATTCAAATCCTCTCTGATATAAGGAGTAAGCATATTCATTAGCATATCCTGTAACCGAAGTTCTTCAGTATCTTGAGTTGGTTTATCTGCTGTTACTGTTGTTGTATGAGAAGTAATAAGAAGAATTGATAGTGTAAAAGCTATTATCACCTTTTTCATTCTTTTAAACACACCTCTTTAGACTATTTATTGTATTATTACCTTTTCTGAATAAGGTATGTGCTTATTAAACTAAATGGTAGCGGTGATCCAGGAAGGATCGCCGCCCTTTTTTGTAGAAGTCTTATTGAACAAACGGGCAGGTTAGTTAAAAAATGTAATAATCTTCCTAAAGAAAACTATTTATAATATGGGGGGTTGTACTATGAAAAAATTCACTTTTTTTTAATCGTCTTATTTTTATCAGGATGTACAGGTACTATTGATAAAAAATCTAGCCAATCTGAAAATTTGATACAGAAGCTACAAGAAGAAGGACATACAGTTATTAATATGGGAGTTGGAAATAGTTCTGGTCCCCATCTTTTTTCAGTTTATCCCACTTACTATAAAGTTGATGGTAAACATTTAGCTATTTATGAATTTCAAAATGAAAAAGAAGCTAAAAAGGAATCAAAAACAATATCTGAAGATGGCACACATATCGGAGGTGTAATAGTGGAACCGATAGATATTCCTCATTTTTACCAAAAAGGGGAATTCATTGTTAGCTATATCGGGTCAGATACAAAATTTGAAAAGGATTTAGAAAAGATTCTTGGAAAATCAATCACACACTATCCTATTTTAAACAAATAATGTTCTTCAACTAACGGGGGCAAGAGTTAAACAAGGTGTTGCTGCGGCAGCATCTTTAGGCTTATTCAGCTAACGGGGCAGGTTAGTTAAACATTAATTTGGTTTAATAATGTTTCATTTGAACGAGCGAACCGCTTGGTTTGGATATGCGGATTGGTTGTCGTAGATAATATTACCTGGAAATGCAAAGTCTAACGGTAACGAATTTACAGGAGTGAGCATTGTGAAAAAAGTTATTGTTTTCTTTGCAATTATATTAATGTTTGCCACAGGTAACTTGGTTTATGCTAAACCTCTAGAACCAAATGAAATTAAACCATATGCAGAAGACTGGTATGTTACACCAGAGGATATTATTCTGGATATTATATTCCCAGCTATTGATAAAAGGGTAATAAAAGAGTATGGAGGAAAAGAAGCTTCTGGTTTTGGCTGGCAGCAACGGAGGATTGTTAATATTGTTTATAACAACAATCATTCTTATGATATTTCCTTAAAAATTCAAGTTCCAGGACAAAACAATGGACCAATTGGGTATAGAGAAGACTTAGTTAAAGTGAGAGTTTCGCCTTCTTGTGATAGTCCTAAAATTGGATGTAGTCACGGCTTTAGTGTAGAAGTATTAGATTACGAACATAAGTAACGGGAAAAGGTGTTGTTGCCTTTTATGGGTAGAACGTTTTTTAATCAACCTTGTTCAACTAATGGGGGCTTTAGCGAAAGTTCAGAGCTGACAATTGTGAGCTTTTCTTTTTGTCCTAACGGGGCAGTTGAGTTTAAGTTTCGCTGAATAAAGGGAGAGAGATAATATGGTAGCTCTTGGATATATAGTACCAACCATAATAGCAATTTTTTTCGTTGGATTTTTCGCACCATTAGTTGGAATTGTAGTAGGTTTTTTTATTCATATTATTGTATTACTTTTAAGAATTTCAAAAAAGTTAGACAAACTTATGGATAGATTAAAGGACAGTGAAAATTCAAGTTCGTGAAACAATTCACTTAAAGTAACGGGTGCAAGAGTTAAAGATTGGAGCTGTCATTTTGGCAGCTTTTCTTGTTCCACTAACGGGGCAGGTTAGTTTAAAAAGAAAGGGAAAATTCACCTCAAAAATAGAGTTGTACCTAATTTATAATTTATAGGTAAACTCTAATTTTTATACGATGTTCGGAATATGAATGTAATATCTAATATAATAAGTAAATTTCTGTCCCTAAATTTTATTCCAAGCGTAAGTTAATAACATTGTTGTTTTTCCTTCTTCTAAAGGTTGTTCATCAATTAACTTAGCCCCCATTTTCTCATAAAAATATCGACTTTCATTATCGGCCACAACTTTTACAATAGAATTTGTGTATCCTCGCTCTTCCTTAAACATTTCAAATAAACCATTTAATAATTGTTTTCCATAGCCTTTACCTTGATTATGTTTTTCAAAATAAATCGCAGTAACATCACCGTCATACCCAGGATATTCTCCAACCTTCACACCTGCTCCTACTGCCAAACCCACTAATTCATTATCTTTTTCAAGAACTAACACAATATTGTCTTTTTCCTCGATATTCTTTCTCCATTGCTCATATCTACTTTCTGGAGTTAACGAATCTAAAAACTTATCTGAAAAAATCCCTCTATATGTGGACTTCCAACTTGAAACATAAACATTTGCCATTTGCTTTACGTCAATTAACTTTGCTCTGCGTACTACAATATCCATTCCAATTCCCCCCCTCTTATATTGAATACATCCGCTATTACAGTTTAATATTCTGCAAATATTTCCTATATCCTTTACGCAATGAAATGAAATATTGTTCAATTAAAATAAGCTTAGGCTACATACAGGAGTTGTCTCGGCAGTTTTTTTTCTTATTAAGCTAAAGGGCAGTATAGTTCAAGAAGGAAATTTCTTACTTAAAGGGAATATATAACGAAACACAATTAGTACAGGGGTGTAGGGAACTTGGATTGGAAATCTTTTTTTATAAAAGACGTTAAAGAATACATTAAATTAAAGAAGATTCTAGAGGAATTATTCCATTTAAACAAAGAGATTCCTGAACAAGTTTTTCAAAGAGGGTTTAACAATTACCTTTTTGAACAGTTCGATTATATTATGAGTGAAGAATTTTGGACTACAATCCGTGATTTAGCAGAAAAATCAAATGATGATTTTGTAGTATTGGCTGTTTTAAACCCACACCCAATGGAATATTATTACAAGGAATTTGGTTATTTTAACTGGCTGAAGTTGCCTATCGATACCAGTAGTGATGAATTCTTAAATATTTTGAATGAGGGTCCACCAAACTACGAAGCAGATGCGATTATTATTAATTCGTTTATTATTGCGTTGTTCTCTCCATCTAAAAAATGGGGAATATGGGCAGATAGAAATTACGAAATAGCTATAATTGCTTCTGATAAGGATATAAACATAAATTCATTACCAATTCTTGATTCCTGGGTTCCAGTTGAAGACAATGTAGTAATGGATTGGACAATGTTTTCATTTAGACATTATAAGGTGCCTAAATCGTTTTCAAAAAAGCTGAGAATGAATTACTCTAACCTCAACAAGAACAGGAAAGAGGGTAACTAAGTAAATACCAGTTCTTCTTCAACTAACGGGTGCGTTAGTTCATTAAGGTAGGCCGTAAATTTGACGGTCTTTTCTTTTAAATGAGTCAATTCCCACATTTTGATTAATATGCATAATTGATCCAAAAAGTTAAACTGTACTTATATGAATTTTCTTGTGCGAGGAATAACAAATAAATACTAATTCAGAGATGGTTTCATAAAAGGTGGTTTTTAAATGACAATTAAAATAGAAGTAGGTTACAAAAAGATTATGCCTATTAAAAAAGTAGAAGACATCGACATCTATGAATCGTATGATACAACCATCAACTTTATCTATAACAATAAATCTTTTTTCGGAAATTTTGTTTCAATAACAAAAGATAGCGAAATGGCAAAATATATACATGATCAAGAATGGGAAGGCAATGCATTTACTTATCATCACGAAAATGGTACTTTTCCATTGTTTAGTATGGTTATGGATATGAATTTTGGTTTAAAACACATTGGTCCTTATGAAGTATTTGTAATGACCCATGATGCATATCAATCAGAATTGGTATTTAATAGTCATGGAGAAGAAATTCATATATTTTTCCATCTTAAATATAAAGGATTATGGTATGACGGTAATAAAATAGTTTTCACAAGACAAGTTCCAGAAAAATCTTGTTTTGTGGTTAATGCAAATGAATTTAAACAGGCTATTGAAGATTTTATCTTTCAACTTCGAGAATATTTGTCAACCAATCATCCCGAATTAATGAAAGACCCATTGGTACAAAGAACCTTTGGATTTGATAAGTATTTTAATGATTTCTTTGTAGAAAACCAAACAAACAGTTTGATTTCTGAAATGGACGATGAGGATATTACGGAAATTCAAGATTTAGTTAATAACAAGGATATCGATGAAATTAAAAGAGTATGTGGAGGTTTTTACTTTAGCGAAATAGACGAAAAATACTTAGAGATTTCCGAAAAGGTTCATGAGAAGGAAAGTGAAGTAGGGTTAAAAGGTTTAAATAGCGACGAAAGACAATTTTATTTAGTTGATAGGTTATTGATGGAACTGAATAATGGAGGATTTGACCAATACTTAAATAGTACGGGTGAGTCTTGGAGAGAAACCGTTAATATTTTGGAGAAATTAGGGTTAGAACTTTTAGCTGATTTAGGAAATAGAGCAAATACGATTTATCTAAGTAACAAATCTGAGGATGATAAACTTGATGAACTCAGTGAATTAGATGACGAATTTTATGAAATGGAATATGAAGAAACTTATAAAAAATTACTAACGTTATTAAGTTAACGGGTGCTTATGTTTAGAAAATGGGATTGCAGCAGCGATCCCTTTTTTGTTGTGTTAAGTGCACAGGTTTTGTGAAAAGGCAAAATAATTAAAAAGGAAAAAATAGGGTTTTGTCGAATAATTAATTTTAATAAACCGACCATATTTGGAGGCATGAAAAAATGTCAATCTCGCCAGTTCTTTATACTCTTGTACAAATTGAAATATATGTCTTACCACTAATTGTGTTATATTGGTTAGCCCGATTTGTTAAAGCGTACGAATCAAAGAAAAAGTAAAATGGTTATTCGCGTAACGGGTGCTTGAATTGAAGATATCCATCTGCCAGTCTTAGTGGCTTTTTCTTATTGCGCTAACGGGGAGCTTAGTTCAAGAAGGAAGTGTAATGATTTTTGCTGAATTTAGAATGAATCAGTAAAGGTGGGCATTATGACAATTTATTTAATTCAGTTTGAGGCAATACCGCATACTGATAATCCAGAAAGTGAAGAATGTGTGGGTGCATTTGTAAACTGTTGGGTTAAATCAACAAATACAAAATTAGCATTGAATAAAGCCAAAAAGTACGTCAATAATCAAGGTTGGGAAGTAATAAGCATTGAAGACCAATTTATAGCGAGTCGAGATATGTACTTAGGAGAGACTGAAGAAGATGAGGAATTACTTGAAAGCTTTGATAAGGCAATGAGAGAGGGGATTTCTGCATTTTTCTATAAATACGAAGAATATGAAGATTTAGATGAAAATGAATCAGACATTATTCATTAAATAACCTTACGGGGGCAAGAGCATATGATGCGGCTACTATTGATCGGATCTTTTCTTTTTTGACTAAAAGGGAGGTTACTGTAATAGGGTTTGTAAAATTTTCCATGATGAATACAGTTACGGTTTTATGATAAGATTCCCTGTAAATAGGAATTAGATTTTACTTATAGGAGTTACTGAAATGAAATTTAATGAACGTTTTTTTAAGAACAGAATAAAGCAGATTGTAATTACTCAATTTATATTGATTATTCCGATGTTTGTATTTTTATTTTTATCTTTTACGACATATCCCGTAAATTTTTTCTACTCTGGATTTATGGGAATTATTCTTGCAATATCTATGCTTTTATATGGGATAGAACAATATATTTTAAAAAAGAAACGATGGGCAATTTCTTTCTTTATCTTATCAGTATTAATAATTTTAGTTGCAGTGCAAAGTTTTTATGTTGCAACCTTAGAGTGAAGTCCCATTCTCTTTTTAAATAGGATTGTGAAACATTACACTTAAAGTAACGGGTGCTTTAACACAATAAAAAATAATTATAAAGAGCCTAAAATATGCAAGTTTTTATGCACTACTTGCGTATTTTGGCTCTTTTTACATTCATAAAAGATACTGCCATTCATAGCATTTTTTAATTGCCAAATACAGGTTTGTTGCAAAAGGAATTATAGATAAATGGGATAATAAATGGCAGGCTGCGATTGATACCGATTTGAAGAGAGAAGGACTAATTAACAAATTGCTTATAGGCTTAACTTTTGGATAAGGCGTTTCAATCCTATTGTTGTTTTTGGCTTTTATTGTTAAGTAAATTGTTAACCTCTCTTAGGAGTAGTTAAACGGAACAAATAATTTTTTTCTTTTATGCATAGCTTCTCTTTAAATTGCATATTGTATAGACAGATGGAAAATTCCATATCTGAAAAAGGGGTGTGTTAAAGATGTTTCCAACTTTTAATGATTTTATTGATGCTTATCCAAAATATCAAAAATTTAGTAATAGCTTAATTGCAAGGGATGTATATGGGTTTTTAAGTCATATAAACAATATTTATAGGATGATTACAGCAAATAATAATGGGAAAAATGCTTTATATGGAGTCTTAAATGATTTAGAATCCAGGTTTGGTGGAAAAAGTGACTTTGATTTCTTAGATGGATTTGTTAAACAGTGCGTTGGAACTATGATTAAATTTATTTTACTGCAATTTGGATATGAAAAAAATATACAAAAGGATATGCCTAGAGGATCTTTTATCTATTTTACATCTGCAATGAGTTACCAAAAAAAACATGCAGGAAGATTTAAGTTGGTTCAAACGCTATCAATTGAGCCGTTTGTAAGCTAATTAAGAGCCAGCTCTCTTCCGTGAATTAATATTAGTTACCAACATTAGTTTAAGTTACATAAATGCGTGGAAAAGTTGGTTACCAACATTAATGTAATTTAAATTTATATCCGAGAACCCATTAATCCTTGGTGTTAAAGGATTCTTTGGTTACCAACATTAATGTCTGCGAACAGGGTCTTAGCTTAGCTAAGGCTCTTTTTTTAAAATCAGGAATCGTTTTTTTAGCCATGAGCATCAAATATTAAAAACGAAAGCCAGTTAATCTCCAAGAACTTTCATGGAATTTCTCTAATAATTAAATGCAGCTTAACACAAGCTATAGATGATATTCCCCAGATGAATATCATCTTTTATTCTTACCTACGAGGTGATTCGATGAGTATCAAAGATCAGCTTGATCCGCATTCTCAGCTTTTTCACCACAATTGGACGAGACCGAAACGGTCAAGCTCGCAAGTGAATGGGCATACTCAAATAACGCAAACGAACATTAAGTTGAAATCAAATGCGAAAGCCCATCGCTGGTAAGGATAGAAACAATAAAGAAAGAAGGCCTTTCAATTGGAGGGTCTTCTTTTTTTGGAAAATTATTATAAAATTTAAATCAGTACCTTGCATTGTTCACTAGTATGTATTATTATAGATATTAAGGAAGTATTTTACATAATTTTATTAATCTACTGTACATTGTTCAGTAGTGGACAGATAGCAGTAACAGCAACAAGAAAGAAGGTAGTTTCCTTGAATGTACAATTTAAAAAAGGTGTCCTGGAATTATGTGTATTAATTCTCATATCAAAAAAAGATCAGTATGGTTATGAATTGGCCAGAATATATCCAATAAAATAGAGGTGGCGGAAGGAACACTGTATCCGCTGCTAAGAAGGTTGACGAAAGAGGAATACTTAACAACTTACCTGGCAGAATCGACCGAGGGACCTCCACGAAAATACTACTCGTTAACAGAAGAAGGAAAAGGATATATGAATGCTTTAATTAATGAATGGAAGCAGTTTTCATTTGCGGTCAATCAATTTATCGAGGAGGGAACAAAGGATGGCGAATAATGAATTTATCTCGAAACTGGAGGCTTTATTAAAAAAAGTCCCTGAACCGGACCGGAAGGAAATGCTTTATGATTATGAGGAGCATTTTGAAATTGGTTTGGATTCCGGAAAATCTAAAACTGAATTGATAGAAGAACTGGGTGATCCTCAGGTCATTGCACGTGATTTGCTTGCTGATTACAGGATTGGAAAGGCAGAAACGGATAAATCGGCTTCAAATATTTTTCATGCAATAATAGCAACGATCAGCTTAAGCTTTTTTAACCTTATTTTCATTATAGGGCAGGTAGCGGGTATCTTTGGAGCCTATGTTGCTTTATGCGCAGTTTCCTTTGCTTTTACCATTTCACCACTGGCAATATTCTCTTCATTCATCTTTGGCTATAGCTATGAGTCCTTTGCTACAAACTTTTTTGTTTCTTTATCACTATGCAGCCTGGGCTTGCTGATGAGTATAGGAATGATTTATGTAGGCAGGTTTTTTTACAACATCATTCTTCGGTATATCAAGTTCAATCTGAACATAATTAAAGGGGATAAAGGAGAAAAGGCGGCATGAAAAAATTTGTATATATTCTATTGATTTTATTTGTGATAGGGCTGGCTGGGACGCTGGTTACGGTAAATGCAAACGGAGGATTTTCGTTTGACACAAACAATGTGAGTGATAAAGCGGTAATTGATAATGATGGGATTAAAAAACTGAAAGTGGATTTATCATCCTCTGATGTATCGATTCATCCTACAACAGATAAGGAAATAACCGTTGAATTAAGTGGTAAAATCAGCAAGAAATTAAAGAAAAAAATCAAATTGGCTGTGAGGGAAAATGGCGATACAGCTGAAGTTTCGTTGAAAAATGAAAATCAAATAAAATTTAATATCGGTGTGTTGATTGTTGATACGAATGTGGATATATATATGCCTAAGGAGATGTTTGAATCTATAAGATTGGAAACATCATCTGGGGACATTGCGGCAGAAGGACTGACAGCTAAGGAAATTTCTCTGCAGTCCAGCTCAGGTGATATTGCTGTTGAGAATTCAAAAGCGGAAGATTTATTTGCAATACAAACCTCGAGCGGAGACATAAGCTCCATGAAAAATTCAGGCGAGAAGCTGGATATGAAAGCTAGCAGCGGTGATATTAACGTAAAAGATCAGGAGAGCAGAGAAGCGGTCATTCAAAGTTCTTCAGGTGAAATAAGGCTTAGAAACATTAGCGGGAATCTCGCGGCTGATTCTTCATCAGGGGACATATTTATTAAAAACAAAGAAATAACTGGAGACTTTAATGCGGAGTCGTCGAGCGGCGATATTACGATTGAATTTGATAAAAACCCATCATCCCTGGCATTCGATTTTAGAGGGAACTCAGGTGAAGGAAAGGTGGAATTTGGCGGGGTAAAATATGAGGAGAAAAAAGAAAACGAACTGATAGGGACAATTGGTTTAGGAGAGTATAAGCTGAAAGCCCGCACCAATTCAGGAGATTTTACTCTTCGATAATGAATTGAGCCATTAGGGTCAAAGTTGATATAAGGGTGAAAAGGGGGAATGCTCTTTTCACCCTTTTTCGTTTTGTGAAATACAACGAAATTACCATTTTAAAAAAGGTTGGTATGGTTAAACATATTAATGGTGGTAAAGGGTATATTTCAAATGTATTCCATATCTAGGAGGTTGATTATGAAGGCAGTTACTTTTCAAGGAGCAAAAGATATGCAAGTTAAGCAGGTAGAGGATCCAAGGCTTCAAAAGAAAGATGATATTATTGTCAGGATTACATCGACAGCCATTTGCGGATCTGATCTTCATATTTATCAAGGCGCCCTGCCAACTACACCTGGTTATGTAGTCGGACACGAACCGATGGGAATTGTGGAGGAAGTGGGTCCGGAAGTAACCAAGGTGAAGAAGGGTGATAGGGTGGTCCTGCCCTTCAATGTTTCATGCGGCCATTGCTATTATTGTGAGCACGACATGGAGAGCCAATGTGATAATTCCAATCCTGATCCAACTCCTCCAGTTGATACGGGCGGCTACTTTGGTTTTACCGAACGATATGGAAACTACCAAGGCGGGCAGGCAGAGCTGCTGCGTGTTCCATACGGGAATTTTATGCCGTTTGTCATTCCCGAATCATGCGAGCTTGAAGATGAAGCATTGCTCTTTATGTCTGATGTACTGCCCACTGCTTATTGGAGTGTGGAAAATTCCGCCTGAAGCCAGGTGATACTGCTGTTGTGCTCGGATGCGGCCAGTCGGTTTAATGGCGCAAAAGTTTGCCTGGATGAAAGGGGCAAAACGGGTTATTGCCATTGATAACCTTACCTACAGGCTAAACCATGCAAAAAAGATGAACGACTCTGAGGTTTTCAATTTTGAAGAATATGATGATATGGGTTCATACTTAAAAGAAATAACAAAAGGTGGAGCGGATGTAGTCATAGACTGCGTCGGTATGGACGGGAAAAAGTCAGTAGTTGAAGCGGTTGAGCAAAAGCTAAAGCTTCAGGGCGGAACGCTAAGCGCCATTGAAATCGCTATGAACTCCGTCAGGAAATTCGGGACCATCCAGCTGACAGGAGTGTATGGGGCTAAATACAATATGTTCCCTCTTGGTAATATTTTCGAAAGAAACATTACATTAAAAATGGGACAGGCACCGGTCATCCACTACATGCCAATGCTGTATGAAAAAATTGTGGCGCCAGTTTGACCCTACTGAAATCATTACACACCGTGTGCCTCTCGATCAGGCTGGTGAAATGTATAAAACCTTCAATGACCATGAAGACGAGTGTATCAAGGTTGTTTTGAAGCCATAAATAAACCGCCTGGCTCCTCCAGGCGGTTATTTACTGATTAATTTTTTATTTGAGTTTATGTGTTGAATGAAGGCTATACCTAATTCTATTAGGAAAAGAACAATAACAGCATACCTGCCCCAACTCATAATAAAATGGTGCACTTTATGAAAGAAAACATTTTGGCGAAGGAAGCTTCCACTTAATTTTAATTTTACTGTGAATGTAAAGAACATGCCGATAGTGAAATTGCGGGACCATTGGGTTGTTTGATAGGTGAGGATACCTTCCTTTAACCCTTTCATTTTAATTAGGAGAAAAGCGCGGCGCAGTTCTGTTACCTCAATACAAACCAATAGGATAAATGAGAAGATCCAAATGGATGTAATGAGATTAATATAAGCCGGAAAGCTGGAGGCTGTTGCCAGGCTGTTATAGAAATGGCACCATGGATAATCGTATTTGTATTTGGCCAATTTTTGAGGATTTTCTCTTGTTTTTCATACTGATAACGGCCCGCAATTATTAAAATACCCCCAATGTATAAAAGGATGCCAAGAATGATAAGGCAAAGGGAAACAAGAGATGGGAACTTCACCCACAGATTATTTCCTGCGATCACAATTGATTGACTTGCCACACAGCCAAGCAAAACCACACCATTGGCTTTCCGAATTATCCCGGGCTTTTGAAAAACATACGAATAATTGCGGAAAAGGAGAGATAAATAGGCAACTCCTAAAAAACAATTCAAAGTAAAAAGGAAGCGTGCGAGTGGTTTAACAGCCGGAAGCCAAGTTATAATCGATAAAGCCGTAACGGATAAGGCTGCTACCCATGTACCCACAGAAAAGCTGTTGATAGGGTGTTGAAGATGGCGAATATAAAAGGAACCATTCAGAAAATCCAGGATATAATCAGAACTTAACCAAAGTACCAACAAAAGAAGCACTAAAACAAGATACGGACCTATTACTTTTGCAAGGAAAGGGAACTTCTTTAATGCGCCTATAAGCATAATTCCAGCTGCCATGATAATTGCTCCATCACCAGTTGAGGAGCAGCCATTTTTACCCAATAAACGTTTGCTGAATATCAGCAGAAATAACAGAATGCAGAACAGTAGAATCATGGAAGCTCAATCCTCTTTTGATTAATTTTCATGTAGAAAAGAAAGGAAAATCAGTTTCCCCTTTCATAAAGGAAACATTTCCCCTTTTGAAGAAGTTCAAAACAAATGCAAATGCACTAAGGAATTAGTGAGGAGGTAAGGGGAATAGGGGATGAAACTTGGTTACTTATTAAGTTTCATCTTTGTTCGCACTCCAGCCCATATTCCGATAAGAAAGGCCTCCAACAGTATCGGCTATTAAATCTGTCATAGTGTCCGTATTTCCCCCGCCCTGCAAGGTCATTCCAAATAATTGATCAGAGCTGAATTCGTAGATTTCCCAGATGACTCCTCCCAGTACTGCGAAGGAAAGGGTAAATAGAAAAACAAACCAAGGCGAAATTTCATTGCCCGCACTTCTGTGAATCAATCGTTCATATAGAGCAATTCCTGTAAAGGCAAGAATGGCACCGCTTATCAGGTGCATGAATGTATCCCACCAGCCTAGCCCATACCATCCGAGGATAGATCCGAATAATTGAGATCCAACGAGAAAAATTAAATAGGAAATAACAATCGGCAAATTAAATTGAAGCTTAGTAAAAATAGCCAACAGGAGTGGAACTGCGCCACAGACGATGCCGCCGATTGCGACCATTGATTTGAAGGATAGTCCATGTGTATAGTAGTAAACCGCCAGGATGGCCATTAACAGGACATACATCAAGCTTAATAGGATAACAAGTTTACGATTCATATTAACTCCTCCTGATTATATTTCTTCCTTTTTTATATAAGAATAGATAGCGGCTAACAGCCCGCCTGCCGTTCCTGCCAATAAGTCATACATCGTATCTTTATTTCCGCCCCTTTGCATCGTGTGGGTGAAAAATTGATCTCCCGCAAATTCATATATCTCCCAAAGTACACTGGAAGTTACGGACAGTGACAAAACAAACAAAAAGGGAATCCATTTTGAGACATCACTTTGTGCCTTCTTAGGAATGAATAATTTATATAGAGTGATCCCGATAAAGCCAACAAATATCCCTTTATAAAAATGAAGGGAAGTGTCCCACCATTTATAATGGAGATAAAAGCTGGCAATCGACCCTAAAAATGTCGTACAGAAAACAAAAACATAATAGGCGATTATGATAGGAATGTTAAAAGGATTTCTTTTAGAAAGTAACAATAGGAGCGGTAAGGCACTTACAGCAATTCCTCCCAATGCAACCTGCCAGCGGGAGGGATCCCCTTTAATTAGGTAGAAAATAAATAAAGCAGTCATAAAAAGAACAAAAACCACAGATAGAAGTACAAAAAGATTCTTTTTCAAAGCATCACCTCAAATTAATGGCTCTTTATAATATTATCCAAATAAATTGAATGAAATCATAAAGGTGGACATTATTTAAGCCTGTTACAATATCGATATTAATTTTAAAGAAAAGAAGGAATAGCAGCTGGCTGAAAAGAATAGGAATGAAGGGTTAAAGTATTCGTTAGGGTTGGTGACAATGATGTTAACAAAAGAGCGGCTGAAAGAGATAAAGGAACTGCAGCATATATGTGAGGAAAATGATCGTATCGAGTTGAAATTGAATTGGGATATGCTTGACAGCAAGGATAGAAATGAGAAGGATAACTTTTATCATTATGATCAAAATGGACGGCTAATAGGATTTTTAGCGCTCTACGGCTTTGGCAATAAGGTTGAGCTTTGCGGAATGATCCATCCGGAGAACCGAAGGAATGGAATTTTTTCGAGACTAATGATGCAAGGATTGCAGGAAGCGATCGAGCGGAATACCACCACCATTTTGCTGAATGCACCAACGGAATCGCAGTCAGCGAAGGCATTTTTGGCACAAGTGCCTTGTACATTTAAGGTAGCTGAGTACCAGATGAAGTGGCATGAAACAGGACTTTCCTTGGATGACACGGTTACGTTAAGGCCATCTGCCACGGAAGATGATGTAGAGACAGAGATCCAACTGGAAATTCAGTGTTTTGGTTATAAGGAAGAAGAAGCCAGAGAATTTAATAAGATGATTAAAAACAATGAAAAAGACCAATATTTGATGATCGAAATGGGTGGAAAAACAGTTGGAAAAATGCGGGTATCTGAAGCAAATGGAGAATCATGGATTTATGGTTTTGCCGTAATGCCGGAATATCAGGGAAAAGGAATTGGCAGAAAGGCGTTGACCAATGCGGTGATAGAAGAAAATAAAAAAGGATTTTCTGTTTTCCTTGAGGTCGAAGCCAAGAACACCCATGCCTTAAGACTTTATGAGTCATGCGGCTTTAAGGCATATCATTCACAGGATTATTATGAGTATTCTTTATAGAAAGAATCAATTATATAAACTAGAACTCGGGCTGGAGTCGATACCTCTAGCCTTGCTTTTTGCTATAATAATCTTAAAAAGTATGATGGGAGGCTGGCCATGAAAACAGGCTATGCAAAATACGACTCTCCGATTGGTCCGGTTTATGTCATTGCTAATGAAAAGGGAATAAAAAGGGTAGAAATTTTTGAAGAAGAATGGGAAGCTTATTTGCAGCAGCATCCCGATCTGGTTGAAGACCAGGATTTGTGCGGTGAAGCGATTTCTCAATTAGAGGAATACTTTGCTGGTAAGCGAAAAACATTTGATCTGCCGCTGTCTGTTGAAGGAACTGAATTTAGGAAAAGCGTGTGGCGTGCCCTTCAGGAAATCCCTTACGGGGAAGTCAGAAGCTACGCAGAAATCGCTGAAATGATCGGCAATCCGAAAGCGGTCCGTGCTGTGGGACAGGCCAATAGATCAAATCAGATGCCAATTATAATTCCATGCCATCGTGTTATCGGCAAAAGCGGAAACTTGGTCGGATTTGCAGGAAGCAGAACACCAACCCAGAGAAAATTGCTTGAAGCAGAGGGATATAAAGTAAAATAATTTAAGAAAAATGGATTAAAGCCGCTCTGCCAATACTGTGCAGGGCGTTTTTTATTCCGGTTAAAGCTCATTGTGAATTTGACACTTTGTTGATTGGAGCGGAAATCAACAGGCAAGGTTAACAGTGCTAATTCCTTAAAAAAACTAAGTATTCCTTAAATACTAACGTACGTGTTTAGCACGCATCCTTATTAGGGTATTTAGCAAGAAACCAAGAATACTTGCCTGATACATGAGAGGATGGAGAGAGTAATGAAGGAAGCCAGTATAAGTCAGACTCAAGCATTTGGCCAACTAAAAAAAGACAATGTGCCCGCAGAAGGCTTAAAAAGAAGGCTGGGGCCAGGCATCTGACGATGATTTCAATTGGAGGAAGTATCGGGACTGGATTATTCCTCGGGAGTGGTGCCTCCATACATACTGCAGGACCAGGGGGAGCATTGCTCGCATATGGAATTATCGGCGTTATGGTGTACTTATTAATGACAAGCCTAGGTGAAATGAGTACGTATATGCCTGTTACCGGCTCGTTTAGCACGTATGCTACAAAGTTTGTTGATCCGGCATTCGGTTTTGCCATCGGATGGATTTATTGGTTTAGCTGGGCCACCACCCTTGCAGTTGAAACTTCGGCAGCAGCCATTTTAATGAAGTTCTGGATGCCAGGTGTACCATCATTTGTTTGGAGTGCACTTTTCTTAATTTTTATATTCATGATTAATTTCTTATCGGTAAAACAATATGGGGAAGCAGAGTATTGGTTTTCAATGATCAAGGTAGTCGCAATTTTAGCCTTTATTATTCTTGGCTTTTTGATGATTTTCGGAATTATGACAGGGAGCGGACAAGCTTCCATGGGAATTAAGAACTTTACTGCAGGTGATGCACCGTTCCATGGTGGATTCCTGGCACTGCTAAGCATATTTATGGTTGCAGGTTTTTCATTCCAGGGAACAGAAGTAGTCGGCATTGTTGCGGGTGAGAGTAAGGAACCTGAGAAGAATGTCCCAAAAGCGATTAAGCAGATTTTCTGGAGGATTTTACTATTCTATATGCTATCCATTTTGGTTATCGGCCTGATCGTGCCTTTCACTGACTCTGGATTAATGAACTCTGATATAGAAAAAGTAGCGATGAGCCCATTTACATTGGTGTTTGAACGTGCCGGTATCGCTTTTGCTGCTTCGGTTATGAATGCAGTTATCCTGACCTCCGTTTTCTCAGCAGGAAATTCCGGCTTATATGCCGCGACAAGGATGCTTTACGTTATGGCAAAGGAACGACAGGCTCCAGCTTTTATGTCAAAGTTAAACAAGCATGGAGTACCTATATCTGCACTTGCTTTTACGACTGCTTTCGGGCTGCTCGCTTTTTTCAGTTCCATGTTTGGCGAAGGAAAAGTGTTTATGTGGCTATTAAATATTGCAGGACTGACCGGTTTTATTGCATGGGCAGGTATCGCATTGAGCCATTACCGCTTTAGAAAAGCGTATTTATATCAAGGATTTGATTTAAATAATCTCGTGTATAAAGCTAAGTGGTTCCCGCTAGGGCCAATTCTGGCAACAGCACTTTGTATCTTCATTATCCTTGGCCAAAATTACCAGGCATTCCTTGGTGACAACATCGACTGGCAGGGAATTACGGTAACGTATATTGGCATCCCGATCTTCCTGCTGCTTTGGTTTGGTTATAAATTAGCTAAAAAAACAAAATGGATACCACTAAAAGACATAGAGCTAAAATGAAATGTGCGCCATGCCCTCGGGGCATGGCTTTTTGCTGATCTAAAATTATTTTAAAAATAACCGGGCTAATTTTAGGGGAGAATTAAAAATATGAAGGGAAACGTGGGAATAACCTGAATATTATTACTTCCTGCCATTTTATTGACAGCATCTACCTCCCACTTTATAATCAAGACTATGTTTGAAAGCGCTGTCGAACTTTGTCGATTTATGTTTGCGCTTTCCTTAGCACTATTTCGATTCATTTTCTTACACATCGCTGTAAATACATCAAGAAAAGGAGAAGGAAAAATGAAATATATTCTTTTTATAGCCGCATTGGTTATCATTTTTCTGTTTGCATATATCGCAAGCAACAATAAGAAACAAATTAAAATTAAGCCGGTTAGCATTATGCTCGTCCTGCAGCTGCTGTTAACCTTTTTGCTGCTTAATACGGAAATTGGGTTAATTGTTATCAGGGGAATTTCGGGAATGTTTGAACATCTGCTTCAATATGCTGCAGATGGAATTAATTTCGTATTTGGCGGCCTAGCGAATAAAGGGGAAATGTCTTTTTTCCTAAATGTCCTTTTGCCAATTGTCTTTATTTCAGTACTGATCGGAATTGCACAGCATATTAGAATTCTTCCATTTATCATTCGTTATCTGGGCCTCCTATTGAGCAAGGTAAATGGCCTTGGTAAACTAGAATCTTACAATGCCGTGGCTTCAGCTGTTTTTGGACAATCTGAAGTGTTCATTTCAGTTAAAAAGCAGCTTGGTTTTCTGCCTGAACGCCGTCTGTACACATTATGTACTTCGGCCATGTCAACCGTATCGGCATCGATTCTTGGTGCCTATATGACCATGATCGATCCGAAATACGTTATTACTGCTCTAGTTCTGAATTTATTCGGCGGGTTCATCATTGCAAACATCATAAATCCTTATGAAGTGAAAGATGAAGAAGATATTATTGAGATCCAGGAAGAGAAACAAACCTTTTTTGAAATGCTTGGAGAGTACATTATGGATGGTTTCAAGGTAGCCATTATCGTCGGTGCCATGCTGATTGGTTTTGTTGCCTTGATCAGTGCAATCAACCATGTTTTTGAAATGATCTTCGGCATCAGCTTCCAGATGATACTGGGCTATGTTTTTGCTCCGTTTGCTTTCATTATTGGCGTGCCTGTTTCTGAAGCGGTTAAGGCGGGAACAATTATGGCAACCAAGTTAGTGTCAAATGAATTTGTCGCGATGATTGACTTGGGCAAAGTGGCTGGTTCCTTATCAAGCCGCACGGTTGGCATTATCTCCGTGTTCCTTGTATCCTTTGCCAACTTCTCATCAATTGGTATTATCACCGGTGCGGTAAAAGGCTTGAACGAAAAGAAGGGCAACCAGGTGGCCAAATTCGGCTTAAAGCTTTTATACGGAGCTACACTTGTCAGCCTACTTTCCGCTGCTATTGCGGGTATAATGCTATAAAAAATAAAAGGCTGCATGGGATTATCCCACGCAGCCTTTTATTATTTTTGCAATGCTGGTTCTGTTCCAGTTACTTCTTTATAATAAGCATCTGCTTTTTCATCATCATATTGGTTTTCCCATTTTGACATGATGATAGCAGCAAGTGAGTTTCCAACAACGTTTACAGCTGTACGGGCCATATCAAGTATACGGTCGATACCGGCGATAAAAGCAAGGCCTTCTAATGGAATGCCAACCGTTCCAAGAGTTGCGAGAAGAACAACGAATGAAACACCAGGTACACCGGCAATCCCTTTTGATGTAACCATTAGGACGAGCATTAAGGAAATTTGCTGGCCAATCGATAGATGGATTCCGTACATCTGGGCAATGAAAATAGCTGCAAGTGCCTGATATAATGTAGAGCCATCAAGGTTAAAAGAGTAACCTGTAGGGATAACAAAAGATGTAATCGCTTTTGGACAGCCGAAACGTTCCATTTTTTCAATCAATTTTGGAAGCACCGTTTCCGAGCTTGCTGTAGAGTAGGCAAGAATTAGTTCATCTTTTAAAATCTTAAACAGTCTAAAAATATTCACACCGAATGTTCTTGCAACAAGCCCAAGAACGACAAGCACAAAGAAAATCATGGTTCCATATACAGTAATAATCAATTTGCTCAAGGGAATGAGCGAGCTGACTCCAAAAGTGGAAACCGTAACACCGATTAAGGCAAAAACACCAAATGGTGCGAACTTCATAATTTGGTTTGTTACATAAAACATAGCATCAGCAGTTCCCTGGAAAAAGGCTAGCACCGGTCTTCCTTTTTCACCAATTGCTGCTACGCCAAGACCGAAAAAGACGGAGAAAAAGATAATCGCAAGCATATCCCCGCGAACGAGGGAATCAAACAAATTGGCAGGCACGATGTTTACAAGGGTGTCAGCAAAGCTATGTGTTTTCACTTCTTTAGTTGTTGATAAATAACTGCTAATATCGCCTTTGCTTAGCGATCCCATATTAATGCCTGTACCTGGATGAAAAAGGTTTGCAGAGCTTAGACCAATAATAATCGCGAGAGTAGTTATGATTTCAAAATAAAGGATGGTTTTACCGCCCAATTTTCCAAGCTTTTTGATATCGCCGACACCGGCAACACCTACGATAATGCTGGAAACTACAATTGGAATGACAATCATCTTTATTAAACGGATGAAAATGGTTCCAATCGGCTGCAAATATTTTTGTATATCAGGATTCCCATAAAAAATAGCCCCAACGGCTATACCAAGAATTAATCCAATTAAAATTTGCCAAGCTAATCCAATTCTTTTCAAAATATCAGTCCTTTCATGGTAAACAAATGTACTTTAACAAAATAAATATACCCATAATGATAGGTTTTAAACTTTTGCTAGTCAACTTTATTGCTATCTTAGAAAAGAAAAGCTTCATAATTTATGACCGATTATGTTAAAATCAATCGGTATTTCAACTTTTTGCTGTGGTAGGTGAATTCATGTTTTCTTCGGTTAAGAGGCTTTTGATTGGCCGTCCGTTAAAATCCACGGAAATAGGCGAACAAAAATTAAACATTTTCAAGGCTCTAGCCATTCTATCTTCCGATGCCCTTTCGTCAGTAGCTTATGGAACAGAACAAATACTCCTTGTACTGGCAGCAGTCGGTGCAATAGCTTATTGGTATTCAGTACCGATTGCCGTAGGTGTGCTGTTTTTGCTGGCTGCTCTTATTTTATCGTATAGGCAAATCATCTTTTCATATCCGCAAGGCGGAGGCGCATACGTGGTCTCCAAGGAAAATCTCGGGGTGAATTCCGGATTGCTCGCGGGTGGATCTCTGCTTGTCGACTATATTTTGACCGTGGCGGTGAGTGTATCTGCAGGAACAGATGCAATTACCTCAGCGCTTCCCAGCCTGCATTCATATAATGTTTTTATTGCCTGTATTCTGGTCATTTTGATCACGCTGCTGAATCTTCGCGGATTGACGGAATCGGCAACAATATTAGCTTATCCTGTTTATTTATTTGTTATCGGACTGTTTATCTTAATTGGCGTTGGGATTTTTAAAATTTCCACAGGCTATGTACCTTCCGGGCAGCATGCGTCCATCGGAACACATGTTGGAGGGATTACCCTATTTCTGCTCCTCCGTGCTTTTGCATCGGGCTGCTCTGCACTGACAGGAGTGGAGGCTATTTCAAATGCTATACCAAACTTTAAAAGTCCGGCACCTAATAATGCGGCTAAAACACTTATCCTAATGGGGTCATTATTAGCATTATTGTTCTCTGGAATTACGTTTTTAGCCTATTATTATGGAATTTCTCCTAAGGTAAATGAAACGGTCGTCTCGCAAATCGCCAGGGAAACCTTTGGCCAAATTACTTGTATTTCTTTGTGCAGGGAACGACAGCTCTTATTTTAATTCTTGCTGCGAATACCGGCTACTCTGCGTTTCCTTTGCTTGCCTTTAATCTTGCAAAGGATAAGTACATGCCGAGGATGTTTACTATCAGAGGCGACCGTCTCGGCTACTCTAATGGAATTGTGTCATTAGGTATTGCGTCCATTGTATTGATTATCTCCTTTGGCGGGCAGACAGAACAGCTGATACCTTTATATGCTGTCGGGGTGTTTATACCTTTTACGCTTTCACAGACAGGCATGATCATTAAATGGGCACGTGAAAAGCCATCAGGCTGGATAGCAAAGCTAACAGCCAATTTAATCGGGGCACTGATTACTTTAACGGTCCTGGTTATTCTCTTTATTACTAAGTTTGGACAAGTATGGTCTGTATTAATCTTTTTGCCGATCATTGTTTTATTTTTCCACCGGATTAAGAAGCATTATGAAGCTGTCGGTGAGCAGCTGCGAATTGATCCTGTCCATCCAGCTGTGAAAATAGAAGGTAATGTTATCATTGTTCCGTTTGCCGGAATCACCAAGGTAGTAGAGAACTCCATAAATTATGCCAAATCCATTACAGATCAAGTAATTGCAGTTTATGTATCCTTTGATCGTGAGGATGAAAAGCGCTTTGAAGAGAAGTGGGAAAATTGGCGGCCTGATGTTCGCCTTGTCACACTGCAATCCCATTACCGCAGTGTCGTCCAGCCTTTACGGAAATTTATTGATATTGTTGAGCATAAGGCGAGCAATTCCAACTACGGAGTGACTGTTCTTATACCGCAGTTCATAACAAAAAAGAACTGGCATAACATCCTTCACAATCAATCGAGTTTATTAATCCGTGCTTATCTTCTATATAAAAAGAAGGTCATTGTTGCAACCATGCCATATCATTTTAAAAAATAAGAAAAGGGATTCCGTGATGGAATCCCTTTTCCTATTTGCTTTTTCTTTTTATTAAGAAGTAAATTATGCCGACTACAATGGCAACTGCAATCGCAGGCAGCACGTATGGCTGCGCGTACTCTTTGATGTGCGCCAATTTTTCCCCAATACTTCACCAAGATATAGGAAGAAAATCGTCCATGGAATAATGGCTGCCAATGTGTACAGCGTGAATTTGCTTGCAGGCATTTTTGCAATCCCAGCCGGAATAGAAATTGCATGCCGGACCACGGGAATGAAGCGGGCAGAAAAAATGACACCTGCTCCATATTTTTGAAACCATTTTTCAGACAGGTCAATCTGTTTCTCTTTAATTAAAATGTATTTTCCGTATTTTTTTAAAAAAGGCCGTCCGCCATAGTAGCCCATCCAGTAAAGGAACAACTGTGCAATCGTACCTCCGATTGCTCCGGCGATGACTGCCCCAGGATAACTGAGAAGCCCTCGTGAGATCATATATCCGCCATAGCCTAATACGATTTCACTTGGAATAATCTCAATCATCAAACCAAGGGCAATACCGAAATAACCTAAATCAGATAACATCGTTAAAACCGATAAAATAAAATCCTTCATGGTTCACCTTCACTTTTTATGAATTCAACGTTTAGTTTAAATCAATTTTGCTGTTTATGAAAATAAAAAGAGCAGTCCTATCTTTCATTTCCTATTAAGAAGTGTATGTTACTGGCTGAGATTATACAAGCATCAAAAGATTTTTAAAAGGAAATAAAAAGGCTCCGGATGGTCCGAAGCCTTTTTTAATGATTCTAGAAATTAGAAAGGGTTGTCGTTGTTTGGACGGTTTGGATCAATAAATTGATTATTAGGGTTGAACTGGTTAGGATCCACATGTCCCTGGTTCAAATCCGTAGGATTCATCTGTCCGCCCGGATTGGATGGAGGGCTTTTAATGCTTGTGTTTTCAATTTTATGATCTAGTTTTGCCAAATATTTCATAGCAAATTCCTTTCCGCCAAGTCCGAAGGCCAAACCGAATGCCAGCGCCAATCCGCCAAGGATCAGGATGAAGGCTGCATTAACAATCGATGCTGCTACACCGAGCTGGTCTAAAGCCATAAAGATTGAAATGGCGATGATCGCATACTTGGCAATGGAAGACAGTAGACGGAAATGCTGCCCCTGAATCATACTGTCTAACAGCTTTTTAACAAGGCCGCCAAGGTATAGGCCTACTAATAGAATGATGATGGCGGCAAATACGCTCGGCAGGTAAGAGATGACTCCCGTTGCCAGCTTGACAAGGAAATTAAGCTTAATCACATTTAAAGCTTGTACCACAAACAGCAGAACAACAAAAGCCTGAGCGATATAACCGACTAATTTTGAAAATGTAACCGTTGTGGAAGCAGTATTTTTGCCAAAACCAATTCCTTTAAAAAATGAATTAAAGCCAATTCGGTCAAGTAATCCTGTTACAAATCGATTGACCCATTTTCCGATCCATATACCCGCTAAAATAAAGAGAACGGCAACAATGATATTCGGAATCATGGTCATGATGTCATTTAACATCGCGATTGCAGGCGCTGAAATCCCTTTTAAATTCAGCTTTTCTAGAGCAGTAATAACAGTTGGGATTAAAATAAGGACAAAAACAATATTGCCAATGACAGCTGAAAGGCTTGTCCCTTCAAATAATTTTGATAACCCAAATCTTTGAACCAGTTTTTCTAAACCGAGTGTTTGCAGGAAGTTGGTAAGAATGTCCCGAACAATCTTGGCCACGAACCAGCCTACCAAAACGATGAGAGCCGCTGCGAAAAGCTTCGGCAGGAATGCAAGCATGCTGCTGAGCATATTTGAGAATGGCCGGAAATACCGTTAATATTTAGTGCAGCCAGAACACCCGGCAGGAATAGAAGAAGTACTAGATAGAAAACGATTTTTGCTATTTTATCGACTAGTACCGATGGGTCCTGGTTGTTTTTTGTAAGATTTAATTTATTAATACCCTGGTGTACACGTAATGTTTTTCCGGACTTGCGAATCAGGAAGCTTAACGCTGTAGCAATCAGCCAGGCGAATAGAAGGATGAGAGCTGCTTTCAAAACGCTCGGAATCGCTGCCATGATCGTTGCCAGCATGCCTGCTAAAGGACCAGCAATAATATTTAAATGCAGAATATTGAAGAATAGGATAAAGACAATGACGAGCAGTAAATAATAAATAATTTTACTGAGAAGCTTTTCGGAAGAGAATTTTTTATTATTGGTGTTAGCAAAAAGACGGTTATCTAAATTCGTCCGCTTTAGAGCCTTATAAACACCCTTTTCAATAGCTTTTGCAACGATCCATCCAACGAGAAGGACAGCAAGTGCAATTAAAAAGTCAGGTAAGCGATAGGAAATTTGCTCCCAGCCATCCCAGTAATTATTTTTGATCAAATTGCTCACTCCTTTAATATATTTAAATCACATATACCCATACAAAGGCTTGCTAAACTGCTGTGAATGCAGAGGTGCTTCCATCCCTTTTTCGCTATAGAAAGAAGTGATATTTTTTTATAGAAAAAATTTAAAAAAATCTGCAGCTGATATTTCATGGAGAGTTTTTTTGGGTATAAAGAAAAAATGGAAGCAATTTAACTGCATGAATAGTACAGGCTCTTTCCAAATTGGAAAGGCCAGCGCATGATTCCTGTAAATTATTTGGGGTGATATAGATGGAACGCAATACGAAGGCAATGCTTATCTACAATGGCAATGCAGGGCAAAAGGATATTGAAAAAAAGTTAGGCGCTTGTGTGCCTGTCTTTTCTGCTGCATTCGGACATTTACTTATATTAAGAACAGAACGCCCACAGCATGCCCAACAGCTTTGTGAAGAATATGGTGAAGCTGTTGATCTCGTCATCGTTCTTGGAGGAGATGGAACTGTGCATGAGTGTGTCAATGGACTGGGAGGGCTGAATAAACGGCCTGCCATCGCGATTTTGCCGGGCGGAACCTGCAATGATTTTAGCAGAACATTAGGGACGCCTCTGGATATACGTGCGGCGGCGGAGTCTATTGTTTCGGGCGAAGAGGTACCGGTTGATGTGATGCGGATTAATAACAATTTCGCCTTGAATTTTTGCGGGGTGGGGCTCGTAACCGAAACCTCCAATAATATTGACGAAAGGGAGAAGGCGCTGTTTGGAAAGATCAGCTATTATTTAAGTGCCTTCCGGACAATCAGGCAGATGGATCCCTTTTCCTTTTCCCTTCAGTATGACGGCGAACATGCCGAGGGAGAAGCAGTCATGATTTTGGTTGCGAATGGGAACCATATCGGGACGAATGCACTTCCGTTTAATGGAATTCAATATGATGATGGGCTGGCCAATGTATTTATCATGAAAAATACGAATCTTGCCTTATTGAAAGACTTATTAACGACAGATGTTTCAGCAGAAGATGAAAGCCGAGCGAATGAAATACTCCATTACAGCGGTAGAAAAATAACGATTGAGACGGATAAACCTCGGGATGCAGATACGGATGGCGAAGTTTATCTGCAGACACCTTTGGAAATCGAGGTGCTTCCTGGCCATTTTAGGATGCTGAAAGCTCTTAATGGCCAATAAGTGCTGAAGGCTTTTCTTTTATCAGCATAAAAATAGGCATATAATATAGGAAAAGCCATACACGAAAAGGATGCATCACTTGTGGATTTTGTACTCTATTTTTTACTAGGTTGTCTGATTAGTATTCTCTCTGGTTTTTTTGGGGTAGGCGGCGGCTTTATCCTAACGCCTGTCCTATTGCTGATTGGATTCTCACCTATATCCGCCATCATAACGAGCCTGTTTTTTACCGTCGGAACCTCTTTTTCAGGGATTTTTGCCCATATCCGTTTGAAAAATATTGTCTGGAGGCAGGGAATTATTCTTGGAATAAGCGGGATTGCCTCTACATTAGCTGCGCCGATTCGTTTTTTATATGGATAAACAGGGCTGGGATGTAAAGGTAATCCCTTTTCTTTATATTTTTTTCCTTGCCTATATGGCTTTTTCGATGTTCAAGTCTAAAGGGACTGCTGTTTCTAAAGAAAATAAATCCGTTCAAACTTCAATTGTAAAAATTGCACTTGTCGGGATCATGGGTGGATTTGTTTCGGCAACGCTTGGAGTAGGAGGGGGATTTATTTTAGTTCCGCTTTCGATTTCCCTACTAGGGCTAGATGTTAAAAAAGCGGTCGGGACAAGCCTGTTTTCAGTATTGTTAATAGGAGGAGCTGGCTATATTTCGTATGCGATGACAACAGCCATCAATTATAAAGCTGCTCTCCTGCTCGTTGCCGGCGGACTCATCGGCTCACATCTGGGCGCCAAGCTCACCTTATATTTTGAGCAAAAGGAAATGAAGACACTTTTGGCATATTTATATTTGATTACCTTGTGCAGTGTTGTCTTTAAGCTGGCAGGCTTGAATCTTGCTGGTTTGTGCGTATTGGGGATGTTTATCTTATTTTTCCTCGTTCGTTCTTATTCCAGATGGCATTCTGGGGTGAAAGGAACCGTTTGATTTTTGGGGAAGGAACACATAAAAAGGCTGCCCAGATCGTTCACTATGCAAAGGACCTAGATGGGGCAGCCTCTTTTCTTTTAATCAGCCAATCCGAATTTGCCATTATTAATCTCACGCTCATCTCCGGACTCCGCAAGATGATTTTGAACCTCAAGCGCATCCTTTTCCTTGCGAAGCTGCCTTATTTCGCGTTTCAGAGCATAAATTTTCCTCGCCCCTACAGATCCCATAATGACAACACCTGCAAGGACTGATCCTAAGATGACTAAAATTAGTGGCCATTGTGATTTACCCAAAAAATAATCGACTTCAACCGGCTCAACATTTATCACCGCAAAAAAGGCCACTAAAAAAATGAAAAGAATCGCAAGAAGTAAACTCCACTGGGTTTTCAATGCACTTCCTCCCTTATTAACCACGATACTTATAGTAAAGATACCCAATTCTAAAAGGATAAAACGCTGCTCAACCCCTCAAGTATGTTCCAGAAGAGAAGATGTAGTTTTGATGGTGGTAACGGATGCTATAAATGATTCCCATCGCAAACATGTTTCCCATTAATGAACTTCCTCCGTAGCTTATAAAGGGCAGGGGGATACCGGTAATCGGTAATACCTGAATGGTCATTCCGATATTCTGCCAAAGCCTTAACCGGTAGTCCAATTAAATTTGTCTAAAACACGGCCTTTTTACTCATCTTTCACACCCGTTCAATGGGAATTGTTGATAAAAATTTTCCAATAAATTTGCTAAAGGAAAACATCTAAAATACACCTGCTCCAGTTTGACGTTTTTACCAGTGAATAGTTCCTCCTTTATTAGAAAAAGCATAAATTTTAAGAGGGGCCAGAAATGAAGTATATACTCTGTGGGGTTCTGATTGCTTTTGTTACTTCAATTGTACCTGGTTTTTGGATGAATCTCAGAATGTAGCTAAGGTTACCGGAGGTACAGGATTGTTCTTTTTGATTCTTTCGATGATTATATCCGGCTCCCTAGTGAATGGGGATCGAATACGTGCCAATTTTGCAACAGAGACAGAGGGAGATCGAAAGGAACGGCTTTCATGGACAACCAAATTGGCATTGCTGACCTGCCCGGAATAATTGTCGCTGTTGCAATATATTTTTACGAGAAATAAGACGGAAAGATGATTATTATCGTGGAGTGGGGATAGTGAGAGGGTGGGCAAAGAAACATTAGTCAAAAATGAGAGGGCGAAAAGTCTAAGGTTCCCGCCCTCTTGTGTATATCAGTTTTATTAAATAATAATCTGTTCATTTTGGGTAAGTAAAATGGGTTTCCCTGAAACATTAATTGTAAGATTATCCCCTGCAATTAGTTCTATCCGTGTTTGCCCGGATGTTTGGATAACTCGAAGCCTCCTGCCCTGGTAACGGAGAGGAAAAGAATAGCCCTCCCATTGGACAGGCAATATTGGATTTAGCGAAAGACCTTCTTCTTTTATTCGAAGCCCCGCAAACCCAAAGATAATAGCCATCCATGTTCCGCCCATGTTCGCCATATGGAGCCCGTCCCGGGTGTTCCCATGGGTATTATCCAAATCGAGGCGTGCCGTTTCATTGAAGTAGTGGTATGCCTTTTCCCTGTACCCCAGCTTCGCAGCCATGATGCTGAAAACACAGGAAGATAATGACGAGTCATGTGTGGTCACTTTTTCATAATAATCATATGAATTTTTTATGGTTTCAAGTGTTTGTTCATCTTCAAGTAAAAAATGCGCCAAAACTGTGTCAGCTTGCTTGCATACCTGATACCGGTAGAGTGTCAATGGATGGTAATGAAGCAGCAAAGGGAATTTTTCCTTAGGTGTAGCATCAAGATCCCAAATATCTTTGTTTAAAAAGGAATCATCCTGTGGATTTATCTTAAGTTCTTCATCATAAGGGAGGTACATATTCTGGGCAGCTTTAGCCCATGATAAAACCTCTTTTTCGTCAAGATTAAGCTTTTTCTGTAATTCAATTAATTCGTCAAGGGTTTGTGTTTGGAGCATGGAATAAGCCCTTGCTGCCCATTTTAAGTTGTGTTTTGCCATGGCGTTCGTATAATAATTGTTATTTACAATACATGTATACTCGTCTGGCCCGGTAACGGCATCTATCCTGAATTGTCCGTCTTTGTAATGGCCTGCTTCAATCCATAACCGAGCTGTTTCAAAGAGAACTTCAGCTCCGTATTTTTTTAAAAACTCCATGTCCTCAGTAACCATATAATACTGAATAAAACTATAGGCGATATCAGCACTTATGTGGTATTGGGCAGACCCTGCAGGGAAATAGGATGAACATTCTGTCCCGGAAATGGTTCGCCATGGGAATAAAGCTCCTTTTGAATGCCCCATTTCTTTAGCTCTGCTTCTTGCTCCATCCAGAATCGAATATCGGTAGATTAGCAATTGCTTTGCAATGTCTGGTTTCGACATTAAAAACACTGGAATCATATAGATTTCGGTATCCCAAAAGTAATGGCCTTCATATCCTTCACCAGAAAGTCCCTTCGCAGCAATATTAGATATCTGGTCACGCCCGGCTGATTGTAAGAGATGGTATAAGTTGAACCGAAGCCCTTCCTGAAGGGCAGTGTCTCCTTTGATTTCGATATCGGTGTCCATCCAAAATTCCTGCAAGTATTTATCTTGCTGGGCTAGTACGCTATTGAAATGGGTCTCGGAGAGGAGGGAATGTAGTACCTCTATCGTTGCAAATAAATCTTCTCCATGGCGAAGTGTATCCGCATAGATGCTTTTCTTTTCAAAAATAATTGTATCAATTAATACTGTGTCAAAAGAGGATTTAATTGCACCCTCAATGACTGAATCTGTACGCTTATAATCTTGATTTATAGAATAAACTGACCCGCAAGCCGCCTTAAGCTGTGATTGAAGTGTTTGAACCTCAACAAACGGAAAATTGTTGTGGTGTGAGGCTTTTGTTATCGTTAGGCATTTTGCATGGCCCGATGATACCCTGGGATCATTTTTGTCCGTAAAATTGGATACATCTCCATTAACAGTGGAAACAATCGAGAGGGGCCCGTATAGTTAACTGGCTCAATGATTACTTTTTGGATGAAAAGTTCTTTTTGCGTAAAAGAAACCAGGCGGAGGAAACTAATTTTCACTTCCTTTCCTTTCGGGGAACGCCAGTGAACAGCTCGCTCTGAATAACCTTTATCCAAATGGAGCACCCGTTTATATGAAAGGATTTCCCCCTCAAATAGCGAAAACTTTTCATCATCAAATGTAAGGTAAATGGTTTGTGTATCAATAATATTTAATAATCTTTGTTGAGTATCAGGGAAACCATAAAGCTTTTCGCCATATTCAATGGGAACAATGTCGTGAAAAGCGTTAATATACGTACCGCGGATAGAGGAATAGGAGTTTGGCAGCCCTTCTTCGAAGTTTCCGCGTACGCCGAGATAACCATTTCCGGTGAAAAATAAGCTTTCCTCATTTAAAAGCTGCGATTCCTGTAAAGTTTCTGAGCCGATTTTCCATGACATTTTAAACACCTCTGCCTATTATTCTTTCACTCCGCCACTCGTTAAGCCCGAAACAATTTGCTTTTGGAAGAAGAGGACGATAATGAGAGTTGGAATGGTAACGATTGCAGTAGCCGCAGATACCTCACCCCATAGGATCTCAAATTGTGTCCTTAGGAAGGAGATAGCGACCGGAACCGTATGGTATTCGGAATTAGTATTCAATGTTATAGAAAGCAGGAATTCATTCCATGCGGCAATGAAGGTAATAATCGCAACTGTAAATACACCCGGTGCAGCCAAAGGAAAGATTACCTTATAAAGTGTCTGGAACGTGGTAGCTCCATCAATTTTAGCCGATTCCTCAAGTGCTAAAGGAATCTGGTTGAAATGTGTCACCAATATCCATACCGCCATCGGAAGAGTAATCGTAGAATAAGGCAACACAATTGCATATGAATTTAACCAGTCTAGTTTTAAGAATAGGTTATATACAGGACCGGTCATTATCATTTGTGGAAACATTGAAACAGCAAGGATTAAGCCAAGCAGAATATTTTTCCCTTTAAAGTGAAAACGCGAAATCGCATAAGCTGAAAAAGTAGCAACAATGACAACATATATGGTAGTTGTAGTTGCAACAATAAAGCTGTTTTTAATAGAATTTAAGATGTTTTTTTCAAACAAGATTGTTATATAGTTTTTCAAGGTCGGATCTTTTGGAATGACCCGGAAGGCACCAGTTCCAAAGATTTCTCCAGAGGTTTTAAAGGAGGTAATGAAGACCCAGAAAAACGGAAATACCATGGCGAATAAGTAAAACGCTACGAACACTCCGAAGGTAATCCATAATTTCCGTTTAGATGTTTGCATATTTTTCCCTCCTTTAATTTTTCTCCATGAGATTGGCACCCAAGAATTTTACAAACAAAATCGCAATAAGGGCAACGCATATGAACATCATCATAACAATAATAGAACCATATCCGAAATTTGTTTGTCCAAACATTACCTTATAAGCATAAATGGATAATGTTTCGGTATCTCCTCCAGGTCCGCCACCGGTAAGTACATAAATAAGATCAAATACTCGGAAGGCATCAAGAGTTCGGAACAATAGCGCTACCAGAATAGACGGTTTTAACAATGGCAATGTGATCTTGAAGAAAGACTGAATTTTGCCTGCACCATCAATAGAACCTGCTTCATACAGAGAACTCGGGATATTTTGAAGACCTGCCAGCAGAAGCAAAGCCATATATGGAGTTGTTTTCCAAACATCCGATAAAATACTAGAAGCCATTGCGCCTGGACCGCTCAATAATAGATCCTGAGACTGTTTAACAAGCCCTACATTTTCAAAAAAATGGGCAACAATTCCACTGCTTCCATTGTAAAGATAACTCCACATGAGTGCGGCGACAGCCGTCGGTATAGCCCAGGGGATTAGCGAGGTAGTTCTGACGATCCCTTGACCAAACATTGCTTTATTTAAAATAAGTGCTAATCCAATACCAAGAACAAGTTCAATAAATACTGATACAACTGTAAAAAGAGTAGTATTCCAAAGTGCGATTCCTACCCTATCATCATGAAAAATCTTATTATAGCCTTTAAATCCAATAAAATTGGAAGGAATAATACTGTTTTGAATATCGTCTACCAGAGCAGGAAGGTCATCCTTATGGATAAGTGTATACTTGCCGTTTAACGATTCAACAAGGTTTTTGGCATCACGGTGAAGACTAACTAGGTCAGCCCTTTGGTCCCGGCTGATCTTAATAACACCTTTTTCATTAGCGAATTGTTTTCCTACAGATTTTAGCCTTGCATTTACTGACTTTACTTCCTTTTGATCTGCCGGGTCCTTCACGTTTGGTAAATCTTCATCAAGGAACATCGTTACATATAGCTGAGTTTCTTTGTATAAATTGACATTAAACCGTTCGTTGAAGTAAAGACCGGCTTTTTGCTGATCATTTAAGCGGTAATCAAAGAAGGTATACGTTAAGGATTGAAATACTGGCCACAATGAAAAAATACCAATGAGCACAATCGTTGGAACGATGAACAGCCATTCTTTAACACCCATTTTCCACATTACATTCACCCTTTCATAGCTGTAGTTTCATTTCAATGGAGAACAATGTGTTTCATAGAAAAAGGCTCTAATGAAGATTAGAGCCTTCTCATTTATTTATTACTCGCCTTTACCAGCAGTTTCAACCGCTTTAACGGCCTCATCAAGTCCTGTTCCAGAACTTAAGTATTTGTGTGCATTTACTTGAATTGTATCCGATACCTTTGAATATTCAGGAGAAACTGGACGGGCGATAGTAGTTGTAAGCGCCTTTTGGAAACCTGGGTAGGTTAGCATCTCATTTTTAGATTTTACATCAGCATTGTCTAACAGAGTATTAAAGCCAGGTAAGTATCCGCCTTCTGTGGACATGATTTTTTGTCCTTCTTCGCCAGCGGCAAATTTAACAAATTCCCATGCTCCATCCACATGCTTGGAGTTTTTATTGAGGCTTAGAAGCCATCCGCCTACAGAACCTCCATTTGGAAGTGGAGCGATGCCCACCTGGTCAGTTTTAATTGTAACTCCATCTTCTTGTCCTTTGATGCGGCCAATGCATATGGCCAGTTACGTGCAAAAACAGCATTGCCTTGCTCGAAGTTTGTATGAGTTTCCGCTTCTGTGAAATTCAGGATATCCTTCGGGCTAAACGGAGCTTTTGTGAATTTGTACATGGTTTCAAGTCCGCCTTTAACATCCTGGTAGGATTTAGAGAACTCGGTAACGTTAACTGTAAGACCTTCATATTGTTTTGACTGGTACACAAAACCGTATTTAGTGTTATTCTTACCGGTGTATTTTTGAGCCATTGCATAAAGATCATCGTAAGTATATTGGCCGCCTTCAAGTTTGGCAGCATCTTCTGGGCTTACGATATCCTTACGGAAGTATAGAAGACCTAAGTCAGGAAAGAAAGGAAGTGTGTATTGTTTACCTTTGTAATTACCTGAAGCCATTGAACCGGCATTGAAATCTGCTTTATTATATTTCGCTTCATTCATTTTTACGTCGATTGGTTCAAGGTATCCTGCTCCGGCAAACTCACCAGCCCAAACAACGTCCAAAGATAAAACGTCATATTCACTTGAACCGCTGGATAAAGAGTTTAATAGCTGATCATGCATTTGTGCTGAATCATTTGTCATCTGTGTCCATTCAACTTTATATTTATCTTGTTTAGAGTTGAAAGCGTCGATTAGTTTCTGTGTTGCAGGTGTGTTATCATTTTGGGCAGCGAATTTTAAAACCACCTGTTTATCGCTTGATCCTCCACTGCTAGCCGGCTTTGCTTTCTCTTTGCCAGTGTCGGAACTGCAGCCAGCTAAAGCGATGCTAGCGGTGAGTGAAAACGCTAACATTTTTGAAAACCATTTTATCTTTTTCATTTATTGAATGGCCCCCTTTATATTTGATACTTGAATTTTAACTACTATAAAATTACAATTATACTAATATTTTGGTATTTTTAATAACATTTTAAGGTGAAGTGAGAAGATGAATAAAAATCGTTCGCTAAAAGATACCATTATTCAGAAGTATTTTACGGCAAGGATCGAAAACAAACGAAACTTCTATGCTCATCCGTCATATGCACTTGAACAGCAGCTAATGGATAGCATTCGCCGGGGCGACGAGGAGGAGGCAAGGGCTGTACTTGATCAAATCAATTCAACGGAAAGGGCAAAACTTGCCGAAGATCCAGTAAGGTCACTAAAAAACTCCCTCATTTGTTCTTGTACATTATTTACACGTTCTATTATTAAAGGAGGAGTCCCTCCGGAAGATGCTTTCAGTTTAAGTGATGTTTATATTCTGCAAATAGAGAAGCTGAAATCTATAATACAGATAAAAGAACTTGAATACGAAATGATCTCTTCGTTCATCGATTCTTTAAAATCAGCAAATCGCCCTTTTCATAATTACATAGTCAATAAGGCAATCAATTATATTCATGAAGGCATACTAAATGAATTAATGTTAGAGGATATTGCGGGATTTGCAGGAGTACACCCAGCATACCTTTCGAAGGTTTTTCGGGAATCTGTCGGAGTAAATATTTCGGAATATATTAACCGAAAAAGAATGGAAGAATCAAAGTATTTTTTATTGCACTCAAAATTATCTTTAAGCGATATTGCCCATCTATTTAAATATTGCAACCAAAGTTATTATACATCTCTTTTTAAAAAATACATCGGAGTCACACCCAGGCAGTTTCGCAATATTCAGTCCTCTGGCGGAATTGAAAGTGCTGAATCACAATAAAAAAAGCATTCTGGGCAAGAATGCTTTTTACATGAAATGATTCCTAACATTATTTTTGCTTGATTCTTTTTATTGGCGAGAGTGGATTTCCTGGACTCTGCCAACCTGTCCATCTGTAAGCCTTACTTTTATTCCGTGGGGATGGGAACTCGAATTGGTTAAAATATCCTTTACAATCCCACGGGTCCGTTTTCCGGTTCTTTGATCTGCTTTTAATACGATATCGACAGAAATACCCGGAGAGATGTCTTTACGGTTTTGTCCGTTCATTAGACGCCCATTTTCCTGCGCGTATTGCTAGGCTTTTTCGTTTGCTGGCTTTTCATCTTTTTGGTGGATGTATCCATACCCGAATTTCCTTTACCAGCGGAAGCCTGGTTTTTTTTATTTTCAAGCTGCTGTTTCATTGCTTCCTGCAGGCTTATTTTCTTTTTTGGAGCTTCAGATTGATTATTCTCAGTCATTTTAATTCCTCCTGAATGATTATTTTAGTTAGTCCAGTATAATCTATTTTCATGCATTTGGGAAAGCAGAATGAAAGTGGCGAATGTGCAGAAACTCAGTTTCGCTCCTTTAAGTCAAATAATTTATAAACATCGTTGCAATCCCAAAGTAAGTGATAAGTGAAAAAATATCATTTAACGTCGTAATGAGCGGGCATGCAACGGCAGGATCAATTTTTAATTTATATAATAGCAAGGGAATGGTCGTGCCAGCCAGCGTTCCAATAATCAGTGTGAGGAAAAGGGAACAGCCGACAACAGCCCCAAGTACAAGGCTGCCTTGCCAAATATAGGCGATGATGGAGATCAGGATGCCGCATGTTATTCCAATTATAAGGCCTACTCCAAGCTCACGTACAATTAAACGGACAACAATCTTTTTCTCGATATCATGGGAAATCAGCCCCCTTACGACAACTGCTAGCGATTGAGTGCCGGTGTTGCCTGTCATCCCGGCAATCATCGGCATAAAAAAGGCGAGAGCGACCACCTTATGTAAAGTGGTTTCATAGCCGCTGATAATCTTTCCTGACACAAGTCCGATGAACAGAAGGAGGATCAGCCAGGGAAGCCTGCGCCAAGCAGCTACAATAGCCTTTGTATCGAAATCGATTGATTTACCTGAGGCGGATAATTTTTCAATATCCTCGTTTGCTTCCTGAATGACGACGTCAATGATGTCATCGACCGTAACAATCCCGACAAGAACGTGTTGCTCATCTACTACTGGAATCGCTAAGAAGTCGTATCTCTCCGTCATTCTCGCAACCTCTTCTTGGTCTGTTGCAGCAGTTACGGCTATAACCCTCTCGTACATGATATTTTGAATAATATCATCCGGTTCAGCCAAAAGAAGGTCTCGGTAGGAAACAACACCGACCAGCTTGCGGCTGGCATCGATGACATAAAGATAATTAAGCGTTTCCGCGATTTTGGCGAAGGTTTTCATCTTCTCAACCGCTTCCTTGACCGTGTAATTATTGCGTATCCAGACAAAGCGGTTAGTCATCATTCTCCCGGCTGATTCGGGAGGATAGTTCATCATATCCTGAACGATTTTTGATTCTTCGCTTTTCATTCCAGATAAGTATGAATCCATCTTCTCAGGGGATAATTCATCAAGAAAGCTGGCTAAATCATCATTATCCATCAGGTCGAGTACCTTTGCTGATTTTTCGATGCCCAGCTTATTCAAAACTTCAAGCTGTTCTTCTTTATCTAACTCCTCCATTAAATCGGCGAGAAGGTTCATGTTTAAAAACAAAAGAAATCTTGTTTGATGTTTTTCAGGCAGATTCTCATAAATTTTTGCTATGTCATAGGGCTGCAGTTCATCGAGAATCGCTTCAAAATCTTTTTTCTTATTTTCTTTTAAGGTTTTAATGACATAAAGGGTGATTTGATCTTCAGTCATATTCTTTACCATGCTCTCACGCTCCTTTCTGCGGTGCGTTACAAATAATCATGATTCATTATATGAAAATAATGAAGAATTTGAAATGCCAAAGGGCAAACTAAGTACAAAAGAAATTTGTTTATGCCAGGAAATCTCAGGACTAGGTATATTATTCCACAAAGAATGTCATTTCAAAACGCAATCGATGGTAACAAACGGCAAGATGAGAAATGAAAATGTAAAAGAATTGAAATAAGATATTTTGTTGTTTATTTGGTAAAATGGTAAAGGACTTGCTTTTCGGGAAAAAATATTTTTATATTGAAGCTACAAGTCTTCAGGGAGTATGATTTTACAGGACCAAAGGCGCTTGCGCTTTTCTTTTTGACTGGAGGAGTTTTGTTTTGAAAAAGCACAATCAAGATATTCGGGACCTCATCTATGTTCATTTAAATCAACCAGAGCAATATGTTATCTCTTATGGCATAGAATTTGAGGAATTTGCCGATGCTTTTTCGGGTTCAATGAATCATTTGCTCTTATTGAAGCATCGTTTTGACGAAGGTGAATTCAATAGGCATACGCTGCACGAATTTGTCCCCAGAGAGAAAATAGCCAAGCTTGCAAAGGATGGCGTATACGGATACGGGAACTTTTGCTGGATTGATTTTGTCGAGGAAGAGGACTTAAATGAGCTAACCGGGCAGGAAATTGCTGAGCTGCTATACTTGGGACATTTAAAGCAGCACTTGAAATTGCCTTTTTATAATAAACTAGGAAACAGGTTTGTTTACCTCGCGCATGATGATGGCTGGTTTAATAAAACCTACTATCGGAGCTTTAAGGATCTGTTCACACTTCTCAGCATTGTAATCGCGGGGAAATTGGGCCATTTAAAGCTTGAGAAAACCCTTCTAGGCATAAAAAAGAAACGAACCTATCCTGAAGTAAGCAAGGAGATTCTTCTTTCATTAACTCCTTTTCTGAAAGAGGCCTTTGCATTTCGATAAAGGATGCCCAGCATCAAAGGGGCAGGGTGGAGATTCCTGCGTGGGTGATTGGAGATTTTGCCGATATGGATGATGTTTATGATGAATATCTGCAAATTGCCGATACACCGTGCCATGCAAAAATCGTTTTTGATAAAAAAACGAAGGAATGGAAGCTGTTTGTGGTATAGAATGAAAATCTCTCCGAAGTGGAAGGAGAGATTTTTTCGTTCATTAGGAAATTCTAATAACAATTAATAGCATTGTACTGGTGGCTGCGTGCACTAGCTTGGTAAGGCAGCCTGAGGAGTGATGAAAATGGCATGGATGTATTTATTCATTGCGGGTTTAAGTGAGATAGGGTGGGCGTTTGGGCTTAAACATTCGAACGGTTTTACAGAGCCGCTTCCAAGCGCGGTGACGGTGATATTGATCATATTCAGCTTTATTCTTTTTGCCAAAGCAATGAAGACTATTCCTATTGGTACGGCATATGCCGTATTTACCGGAATAGGGGCAGCGGGAACGGTGGCCGTGGAAATGATTATTTTCCATCATGTAGACGGCACGAAGCTTTTTTTCTGGGAATGCTTATTGCTGGAATTATCGGCCTCAAACTCACCACTGGGGATGAAACTGACATGGTGAAGGAGAAGTTATGATGGCTTGGGTTTTCTTAGTACTTGCAGGTTTCGGAGAAATAGGATTTGTGATCTTTACTAAAATGTCAGAAGGGTTCAAACGGCATCAATTTACAGCACTCTCAATGGCAGCGGGCTTTTTTAGTTTGTTTTTTTTATCCAGGGCCCTGATGACCATTTCCATCGGTACGGGCTATGCCATTTGGACGGGGATTGGTGCAGCAGGAAGTGTTATATTGGGAATGCTCTTCTTCGGTGAATCAAGAAACAAAAAGCGAATTCTATTTATTGCCATGATTATTTTTAGCGTGATTGGATTAAAATTAATTGCTTCTGAATGAGATCTAAAGTTTTTAGGCAAGCACGATGTTTCATAAAATAGAAAATAGGAAAAAGTATGCTGGAGAAAATCCACCTTTTTGTTTCAGAAGTTCATTCATAAAGTGTTAAAATAAAAGAAAAGCGATAGCACCTTCAGAACACCCCAAAGTTGGCTTGTTCCTGCGAAGCTTAATTTAGTGAACCGGATTAGCGCAAATTCATCCGGGGTTACATACAATGTTTTATATTTTTTAGATTTTGAAATTTGGAGGTTTACTATGAAAACAAAGTTAGGTTTATTATACGGAGGAAAATCCGCGGAACATAAAGTTTCATTACAAACTGCCCTTGCAGTCATCAAGGCGCTGGACCTTGAAAAATTTGAAATTCATCCAATATACATAACAGTTGAGGGCCAATGGATTAAGGGACCGCAGCTCAGCGGCCCTGTTGAAAATGTTAAAGCTCTCGAATTCACACAAGAAGGAAATCAAGCTGCCGGAGCTCTTGCCCCTGCATTATTTAACCCAAGCCACAACGAAGGCGGAGCACTTGATGTCATCTTCCCGCTTTTGCATGGCCCAAATGGAGAAGACGGAACGGTTCAGGGATTGTTAGAATTGCTTAATCTCCCATACGTTGGTAATGGCGTACTTGCATCTGCAGCCGGTATGGATAAGGTAATGATGAAAAATGTATTTGCTCAGGCTGGTTTGGCACAGGTCAATTACGTTGCTTTTATCAAGAGCGAATGGGAGTCAGCCAAGGATAAGGCATATGAAAACGTTGAAGCATCACTTGGTTATCCTTGCTTTGTAAAACCGGCGAACCTTGGATCAAGTGTCGGGATCAGTAAATGCTCATCCCGTGCAGAACTGGAAGTGGCTTTTAGTGAAGCCTTCCAATTTGACCGGAAAATTATCATCGAAGAAGGCGTAGTGGCAAGGGAAATTGAAGTGGGCGTACTTGGAAATGATAATCCGGAATGCTCTGTTGCCGGTGAAATTGTGCCTAAGAAAGACTTTTATGATTATAAAGCCAAGTATGAGGATGGAGAGACTGCATTGATCATCCCTGCGGAAGTTGAGGCCGGAGAATATGATCAAATCAAAGAAATGGCGATTAAGGCCTTTAAGGCGCTTGATTGCGCAGGCTTGTGCGCGCTGACTTCTTTTTAACCAAAGAAGGAAAGGTTTTAATTAATGAAGTAAATACAATGCCTGGGTTTACGCCGTTCAGTATGTTCCCATTATTATGGAAGCATACTGGAGTTGAGTACCCGCAACTAATTGAGCGACTTGTCAGCCTTGCCCAGGAAAGGCATGCAGAGAAGCAAAATATTAAATATACCTTTTAATTAAGGCTCTTTTCTTAACCTTTGCTGCTAGCAAAACATATAAAGGGCCGCAATCGGCTGAAATCAAACGGAGACACGGCTGAACGGCCGTGTCCGTTCATTTTGAAAGGAAATGGAGGTCAATAGATGATCAAGCGTTCTTTAAGGCAGGTATCGGACATGGTATCTGCCCTCAATGATGTAAATTCCTTTGCGGATACAATAATAAAAGGTGTTTCAATTGATTCACGAAAAATCGCAGAAGGAAACTTGTTTATTCCTTTTAAGGGCGAGAATGCGGATGGGCATAAATACGTAGAAGATTCCTTAAAAAAAGGTGCAGCTGCGGCACTCTGGCAAAAGGATGTGCCAAATCCACCGCTTCACCTGCCTATTCTCATTGTTGAGGATTGTTTAAAAGCACTCCAGGAACTAGCTAGAAAATACCGCGAGGAGCTGCCAGTAAAGGTGGTCGGTATCACGGGGAGCAATGGAAAAACAACTACGAAAGATATGACATACGGCCTTCTTTCACAGCAGTTTGAGGTGAAGAAGACAGAAGGGAATTATAATAACCATATCGGCTTGCCGTTGACAGTTCTGAAACTCGAGGAAGAAACTCAGGTAGCTGTTCTGGAGATGGGAATGAGCGGACGTGGTGAAATTGAATTTCTGACAACGTTAGCAAGGCCGGATGCTGTCGTCATAACAAATATCGGGGAGTCACATTTGCTTGACCTTGGTTCTCGGGAAGGGATCGCAGAAGCAAAGCTTGAAATCCTAAAGGGCTTAAAGGATGGCGGTCTTGCTGTCCTGCATGGAGACGAGCCATTATTAATGGAAAGAATTGAAAAGTTAAAAACGAATATCCGGATTCAGACGTTTGGCAGAAGCGAAACAAATGACATTTATCCCACTGAGATAGAACAGGCCAAAACGGCAACCATTTTAGAATTAACCTGTCAAAAGAGCGTTTTTATCTGCCCGTACTGGGTACGCATAATATATTAAATGCTTTAGCAGCAATGCTGATTGCTAATGAATTTTCTATTCCCTTTGATAAGATGAATAAGGGCCTTGAAAACATAAAGCTAACCAATATGCGGATGGAGCTGGTAGAGGGAAGCAACGGTGAAAAAATTATCAACGATGCCTATAATGCCAGCCCGACCTCAATGATTGCTGCAATTGAATTGGTTTCCAATTTAACCGGATATGATAAAAAAATTCTTGTACTTGGTGACATGCTTGAGCTCGGCGGAGGAAGAAGACTATCATCTCAATATAGGCAAAATGCTTGACCAGAGTAAAATTAGTCTTGCCTTTACCTTTGGCAATTTGGGCGCTCATATCGCTAAAGGGGCGCGCCAGTCTCTAGGGGATGAAAGAGTCTTCGCGTATACCGACAAATCGGAACTAATTAAAGAACTTCATAAGCATACGGATGAGAAGACGCTTATATTGGTAAAAGCATCCCGCGGCATGAAGCTGGAAGAAATTGTGGGCTCTTTACAACGAAAAGTTTAATTTCAAGGAGCAAAAACCATTGTGCAAAATCATGATGCCTATGATTAAAAAGTCGAAGTCCGGGTATAAAACAGCAGTAAGTATTCCCTTTTTTCTGGCGGGTGATCAAACATGATTGGCTGCTTATGCATCCATGGGTTTACTGGCGCTCCTTATGAGGTGGAACCGCTGGTAGAGTATCTAAAGGAACAAACTGATTGGTTATTCAGCGTGCCTACACTGCCCGGGCATGGTGACAACCTATCATTAAAGGGCATCAAATACCAACAATGGATAGAATATGCTGAAGAGGAACTAAAAAAATTATTGGCCAATTGCGATCAGGTATATGTGATTGGTTTCTCAATGGGTGGCTTAATTGCCAGTTACTTAGCAGCAAATTATAACATCGACAAGCTTGTCCTGCTTAGTGCAGCTGCTTATTACATTAATCCCAGGCAGCTGGTTTTAGACCTTAAAAATGTGCTGATCGATACTGTTCAGGGAAACATCGCAAAAAATGAATTATTTTTGCGTTATAAAAGAAAAATAATACAAACCCCACTAGAGGCGACTCTCCAATTTCGACGACTCGTTTTTTTTACAAGGCCTTTCTTCCAATGGTGTATGTGCCAACATTCATCGCCCAGGGAGAAAGTGATGGGATTGTACCGCCCAAAAGCGCCGAATACCTTTACCAAAACATTGGAGCAAAGGAAAAACAGATCACGTACGTCAAACATTCAAAACATCATATTTGCCACTGTGAGGAAAAAGAAGCCCTCTTTTTCCAGGTGTATAATTTTTTAAATGATATGTAATCGCGGGGTTTTACCTATCTTGAAGCGTTTACAGCCATTTGCACTTTATTGCATTAAATTTGCAATAGTGTTATGATTATCATCAACGTGTCTAAAGAACCTACAAACAAGGGCATACTCCTTTTAGGAGAATGTCTTTTTTTGATAAAATAGAGATGTTGCCCTTTTATGTTTTAGTGACGTTGAAATTCCCTACTTTATCAGCACTTAAACTTAAAATATATATGGATACAAATGAAGGAGAATGAAAACATTGACAAAGTTTGAAGAATTAGGCTAAGCCAGGCCACTTTAAAAGCTGTCCTTAAAATGGGTTTTGAGGAAGCTACACCAATACAAGCAGAAACGATTCCAATGAGCCTTGCGAATAAGGATTTAATCGGACAAGCGCAAACAGGAACTGGTAAAACTGCTGCTTTCGGAATTCCGTTAGTTGAAAAAGTGGATGTGAGCAAGGATGCCATTCAGGGTATCATTATTGCGCCAACTCGTGAACTAGCCATCCAGGTTTCCGAAGAGCTTTATAAAATTGGATCAGGAAAAAGAGTTCGTGTTCTGCCGATTTACGGAGGACAGGATATTAGCCGCCAGATTCGCTCACTTAAAAAAGCTCCACATATTATTGTCGGAACACCTGGACGTGTTCTGGACCATATTAACCGTAAAACATTAAAGCTTGATCAGGTTCACACTGCGATCCTTGACGAAGCAGATGAAATGTTGAACATGGGCTTCATAGAAGATATTGAAACCATTCTTGCAGCAATTCCTACTGAGCGCCAAACCTTGCTTTTCTCAGCAACAATGCCTGGTCCAATCCAGAGAATGGCTGAGAGATTCATGAAAGATCCTCAAATCATTCGTGTAAAAACGAAAGAAATGACGGTTCCTTTGATTGAACAGTATTACTTGGAAGTGCAAGAAAAGAATAAATTTGATGTGCTTACAAGGCTCCTTGATATTCAATCACCAGAATTGGCGATTATTTTCGGCCGTACAAAACGCCGTGTGGATGAATTGGCTGAAGCCTTAATTCAAAGGGGATATACTGCTGAAGGCATCCATGGAGATTTAAGCCAGGCGAAACGTATGTCCGTCCTTCGCAAGTTTAAAGAAGGATCAGTGGATATCCTTGTTGCAACCGATGTTGCTGCCCGCGGACTTGATATTTCCGGTGTTACACACGTGTATAACTTTGATATTCCTCAGGATCCAGAAAGCTATGTTCACCGTATCGGACGTACAGGACGTGCGGGTAAAACAGGTGTAGCTCTAATGTTCCTGACACCAAGAGAAAAAGGTTATCTTTCTGTTATTGAGCGTACTACAAAGCGCAAAATGGAGAAAATGGTTGCTCCTACACTTGATGAGGCTCTTGAAGGCCAGCAGCGTGCAGTTGTGGATAAAATTCTTCAAACAATTGAATCCAATAACCTTCATTACTATAAAGCAGCGGCTCAGGAATTGCTTGAGAATAACGATGCTTCGACAGTAGTTGCTGCAGTATTGAAAATGCTGACAAAAGAACCAGATACTTCACCGATCAAGCTGACTGAAGAACAGCCTCTTCCACAGCGCAGAGACCGTAAACAGCAGGACCGCAAAAGAAGCTATGATAGTAACAGAGGCGGAGGCGACAACCGTCGCAAGAAGGCCCCTTAAGCCAAGATCAGGTGAAAAGCGTGGCGGCGGGAAGCCATCATCATCATCATCTTCTTCAAAGCCAAGAAGCTTTAACCGATAATAAAAACCAAAGGCCAATATGGCCAAAGTGCTGAACCGAAAGAGCGTGGATATATATCCGTGCTCTTTTTTTTGGTTTCTGGAAAGTTAAAAGGGCATATTAATACAAAAGAATTTTAAGGAGGAGCCTTTATGACGATTGTCCGGCTGGGGTATGTGGCGATGAGTATGGAGCTTCAAAATTGCTCTCCGTCGCAGACGATGACATTCGCACAATTCAATCGCCTGACTAACAGGGAAGCCGCATTAAAAAAGTTAGAAAGGATTGCAATTTCTAATCTGGATAACTGCCTGCGCCTGCTAAAGCATAATCATGCAAACGATATTCATTTTTTTCGTTTAAGCTCACGGCTGATACCACTGGCCAACCATGAAGAATTAGCCGATTGGGATTTCATTAAACCTCTTCGTGAATCGTTGGCTAAAATAGGCGAATTTATAAATGCGCATCCTTCCAGAATCGATTTTCACCCAGACCATTTCGTCGTGCTGAATTCGGCCAATACCGATATTTTAAAAATGTCTTTAAAAACGCTGGCCATGCATGACGCTTTGTTAAAGGGGATGGGAATAAATACAGAACATCGCTGTGTGCTTCACGTGGGTGGCGGATATGACGATAAAGAAAAGGCACTTGAACAGTTTATCCATAATTGGGGTTTCATTCCTTCATCTATTCAAAAAATGATCATGCTGGAAAATGACGATACAACCTTTACTTTAAAGGATGTGCTGTACCTTTGTGAAAAAATTGGCATCCCGCTTGTGTTTGATTATCATCATCATCTGGCCAACCATGAAGACGAAATGTGGATGGAAGATTGGGATAGGGTAGTAAATACCTGGGCCATTCGGCCCTTCCAATCAAGATGCATATCTCAAGCCCAAGGTCTGAAAACGAATTTAGGGCACACGCCGAATTTGTAGACCCGGATTTATTCCTCGCTTTTTTAAAAGATATAAAAGGCTCCGTTCCAGAAATACATTGTATGGTTGAAGCGAAACAAAAGGATGCCGCCCTATTCCGGTTAATGGAGGATATGCGGGAGCGGACGGGCATCAAGATCCTGGATTCCTCCTCTTTTCAGCTCATATAGCTGGTGAATGTTTCCTCTGTCCATGTATACTAATGGAATGGAAGGTAAAGGAAAACGGGAGAATCGGAAAAGTGACTAACCTCGGTGAAAAGGATATCTAGCGTATTTATTCATGGTATTCTGGTTATTACTAAAGGCTGTTTTCTAAAAGAATGTTGTTTTGCGAATAGGTTTATAAAAGCACATCGTTGAAAAAATGTTGATTGGAACAGAAGGTGCGAGCTCCTCGAAAATGCTCTCGCATTTCCTTCGTGCGGTGTTAATTCTAGGAAGCTGATTCACCGTCCTGCGGGAGCAGCGGGACAGGTGAGACCCCACAGGCGCTGTGCGCCGAGGAGGCTCACCGCCCGCCCCGCGGAAAGCGAGCATCCTGGAGTGGAAATCAACTACTCCTTGTATAGCGACAAAGTATACGAAAACGGCGGTACAAAAAACGGCCTGCCCGCTAATGCGGAATCAGGCCAATTTATCTTTGTATCATAAATCCGAGGACAGCAAAAAGCAGGATGACGCCCCAAACAATGATTTTAACGGGGGATTGTCTTGAAAAAGATGATTTTCTTGATGAAGCCCATTTTGCTGCTTCCGATATAGACAGATTAAAATCCTTGCGATTAAAGTAGGACAGAGCTCCGATTATGTATCCGGATAGAAGTCCGACAAAATGGGAGGTTACGTTGATATTTGGCTGCAAGAATGTCATCAAAATGCTTATCGCGAGAAGGATAAGGATGATACGGGAGTTATCCCTGGAGATCCAGTTTTTTCGATACATAATAATGGCAATATAAAAGCCGAAAAGCCCGAAGATAGCGCCACTTGAACCAACATGCGTATAGGAAAGCGGTTCAAGGAATAAAGTGCCTAGATTTGCTGCGATTCCGCACACTAAATAGAGGGAAAAAAATTTAAAGCTTCCCAGCCATTTTTCTATTGTTGGACCGAATAAAACGATAGAGAAGCTATTGAAGAGCATATGCGTAAATCCGCTGTGCATGAAAGTAGGGGTCAAAAGGCGCCAGTATTCCCCCTCGGTAATATATAAGTTCACTCCTGAGAAGGTCTCAATAAACCAGTTGTTTGGGAAAATGGGAAGTACGGTTAATAGGTATAATAAAAGATGGATGGTAACAATGGTTGAAACTGCTGGATAATAGCGGATGAATTCCCGTAAGCTTTCCGTTCGTATAAACATCTCATACCTCCTTGAGCATTCTCTAATACAGCATAGCCGGAATTTTGAACTTGTACACTTATATGTATGCAGCTAAAAAATAGATAGAAGGAGGGGTATAAATGATTAAGGGGATAGGAACCGATATTATTGAATTATCCAGGATAGAGGAAATCATCACTAAACAGGCCAAGTTTGTTGATCGCATTTTAACATCTAATGAAAAGCTTAAATACGAAACATTAAGTGGAAAAAGGAAAGTGGAATTCCTGGCAGGGAGATTTGCGGCGAAAGGCAGCTTTTCAAAAGCAAATGGAACCGGGATTGGTAAAGAGCTTTCTTTTTTGGATATTGAAATTGAAGCAGACTTGCTTGGAAGACCCTTCTTTTCGCAGCCTAAAACACGCGCTCATTTATCAATATCACACAGTAGGGATTATGCTGTGGCACAGGTCATTATTGAGGAGGAGCCGGTGAACGGATAAATAGCAGAAGCTCCTAAAAAACATTTAAATGCTCATTTAAGCTGGAGGCTTGTTGTTAAGGATCAGATTTTCCTTTCAATTCCCCTAGCATATTCCTTTAGGTTGTCTCATATATTCATAGTGCAATAGGGGAGACAAGGCTGACTAGCCCATCGAATAGACAAAAACCCGCGCGTGAAAGGATTTTTGACCACGGCAATTGTTTTTCGAACGGCAAAAGCGCTCTTTTTCTCCTTATTTAAGCCGAAATGAGACAAAAGGGAGTTGAAAGAATGAGGAAAAAGTTGTTGCTGCTTTTTGCCGGGCTGATGGCTATTTTTGTCCTTGCAGCCTGTGGTTCTAAATCACAGGATGATGTAGTGAAAGATTTAAATGGAAAACTGGAGGATTTGACCGGCTATAAAGCAGATGCCAAAATGACACTAAAAATGGGTAAAGACCCTCAAGTGTACAATGTAGAAATCTGGCATAAGGACCCCTCTTATTACCGGGTTAATTTAAAAAATGCGAAACAGGACCAAAGCCAAATGATTTTAAGGAATGATGAAGGAGTATTCGTTCTGACGCCAGCCCTTAATAAAAGCTTCCGTTTTCAAAGTGATTCGCCGCAAAACAGCAGCCAGGCCTATCTATATGAATCCCTCATCAAAGATATTATCCAGGATAAAGATGCGAAATTTTCCTCGACAAAGGACTTTTATGTATTTGAAACAAAAACCCGCTATCAAAATAATAAAATGCTTCCGTTCCAGGAGATTAAGCTAAATAAAAGTGATTTATCACCGGCAACTGTAAAGGTAATGGATGTAGACCATAATCCGCTAGTAACAGTTGAATTTTCCAATGTTAAATTTAACGCCAACTTCGATAAAGATGATTTCGATATGAAGAAAAATATGACGAGAGCTCAGGTGGGTATGCCGGCCATGGCTGAATCCAAGGACAGTGCCTTTACTGTCAAATACCCTACGTCAAAAATTTCGGGTTCTAAGCTGATCGATGAAAAAGAAGTGAATTTGGAAGACGGAAAGCGCGTTGTGCTTACTTATGAGGGTAAGAAACCATTTACGCTCGTACAGGAAAAAATACTTGCTAAGCCAGCAGCAACATCTATGCCGACTGTTGTGAATGGAGATCCTGTTGATTTAGGATATACAATTGGGGCGATTTCCGGCCATACCATCACATGGACACAAAATGGAATCGATTATATGCTTGCGTCTAAAAAGCTGACAGAGGAAGAATTGACTACTTTGGCACGCTCTGTTCAGGGAGATGGCGTAAAATAATAACCCTACAAACAGGTTCCTAAAAGGAGCCTGTTTTTTTCTTTGGATAGATGAAATTAAAGCGAATGAATAAGGAGAAATAGTATATTATACATTTGACATATAGAGTTAGGAGTTTGATAATCGAAATGATGAAAAGAGACTCCTATCTTGAAAATGAATCGCTTTCAGGATGTGAGAAATAAAAACATCTGAAGCACAAAAGAAAATCTCCAGGATAGAGGCAGATTAGGAAGTGACATAATGGAAGAGCAGGGTTATTTCTATAGAGACACCTGGGCTGAAGTTGATTTGGATTGCATTTCTGATAATGTAATGGCCATAAAAAATTATCTGCCTGAGGAAGTGGATATCATTGCCGTTGTAAAAGCAAATGCATATGGGCATGGTGATGATCAGACCGCACAGGCTGCCCTGAAGGCCGGGGCAAAATATTTAGCGGTAGCATTTATGGATGAAGCAATCGCCTTGAGAAAGAAAGGAATAACTGCCCCAATCCTTGTACTGGGAGCCACCCGTCCGCAGGATGCGATGGTAGCGGCTGAAAATCAAATTACACTTACCATATTTCAATCCGACTGGCTGAACGAAGCGAAAGCTCATCTGGGCCAGGACCAAAAGCTTTTGCTTCATGTCAAGCTTGATACAGGCATGGGAAGAATCGGAATTCGAAATAAAGAAGAGCTTAAGCAAGTCGTTCAGATATTAAAGAGCGAAGACATTTTCGTTTTGGAAGGAATTTTTACCCACTTTGCAACAGCTGATGAACTTGAGCTTTCATATTTCCAACGGCAATTGGATACATTTATAGAGATGCTCAATGTATTGGAGAAGCGGCCGCGATACGTACATTGCAGCAACAGTGCGGCAGCCCTCCGTTTTCCTGATGCCCTCTTTAATGCTGTCCGAATCGGTATTGCCATGTATGGGCTGACACCATCACGTGAAATGGAACCAGAAATTCCGGTTCCATTAAAAGAGGCATTTATGCTGAAATCGCGCCTTGTTCATGTGAAAAAGCTTCAAAAGGGTGAAAAGGTCAGCTATGGAGCGACCTATGAAGCGCAGGAAGAGGAATGGATCGGCACACTGCCAATTGGCTACGCAGATGGATGGATAAGAAAATTACAGGGACAGGAAGTACTGGTGGAGGGGAAACGAGTACCGATTGTCGGAAGGATCTGCATGGACCAGTGTATGATTAGGCTTCCTGGAAATGTACCCGTTGGAACAACTGTTACATTAATTGGCGCACAGAACGGCAAGTTCATCTCTGTGAATGAAATTGCCGAAAAGCTGGATACGATTAATTATGAGATTACCTGCATGATCGCAAGCAGAGTTCCCCGGCTTTATAAACAAGACGGTAGGATTGTTAATTTGAAAAATTACCTTATTCAAAATGAATGGGAGTAGGAATGAAAGGAATTTTTTATGAATAAGAGAATATCTGTGTATAAAAGAATATTTTTTTAGCTGATAATACAGAAGAATTGCTGAAGGGTCTTTGCAATAGGCGTGAATAGTGTTATTATTAAAAATGGTAAACAATAAATATAAACATAGCTTATAAAAACCCGTACGAATGCTAATTAGCAGGTTAGTCGGGACAAAATGGTGTGTAGTGATGGTGGAGGTGTATGTTTGTGTCAGAGTCCGGCGCAACAACGGAAATCTTAGTGAAATTACCGCAACATCTTTTAACCGAATTAGATGGTTTTGTTAAACAAGAAAATGTTAATCGCAGTGAATTTATTTACCAGGCAACAAAAATGTACCTGCGTGAACGTAAAAAGAGACAAATTCGCGAGGCTATGAGACGCGGATATATGGAAATGTCGAAGATTAATTTAACGATTGCATCTGAAGCATTCCTGGCAGAATATGAGGCAGAACAAAATGTTGAACGTCTAGTTAGCGGAGGATAATCCTTTGATTGTCAAACGTGGCGACGTTTATTTTGCGGACCTATCCCCAGTTGTTGGTTCTGAACAAGGCGGCGTCCGACCTGTTCTTGTCATTCAAAACGACATCGGGAATCGGTTTAGTCCCACAGTAATTGTTGCGGCAATCACGGCTCAAATACAAAAAGCTAAGCTGCCTACTCATGTTGAAATTGATGCGAAGCGATATGGCTTTGAACGAGACTCGGTCATCTTATTAGAACAAATTCGTACAATTGATAAGCAGCGCTTAACCGATAAAATTACCCATCTCGATGACGAAATGATGGAAAAAGTGGATGAAGCCTTGCAAATAAGCTTAGGTCTCATCGAATTTTAACATAAAAGTACGCTCTTTAAAGTAAGGGCGTTTTTTTATACATAATTCGAATCTAATTAATAGTTAACCTCATATTGTGTTACTTTTATGGCAGGCCGTTTGGCTTGTCTTTTTTTTAAGAGATTTATTTTTAACCGTAAATAAATAAAAAAGTAAAAATAAAAAATAATAAAAGAGGTTTAACGTTTTCGGAATGAGGGTAAAAAAGATAGTCGCAGTTTATTAAAAGCAAATTGTTTTAATTGACTGGATATTATTGATATCATTTAATGTAATTAAGATATAGAGTGTGAACATTTTTTTACAGTTTATTTTCAGAGACATTTTTAAAATAAATAAAGATCAACAATGGTTTAGGAGGAAGGAATGGATAATTTAATTTTAAAATATATTGCGTCACGAAAAGAAGAGCTCTTGGATGAGTGGATGGACAGAATGAAGAAAGAAGCAGACGAGCGTGCCTTAAGACTAGTGTCCGATCAGGTATTTGCAGGGACAAGCAGGGAATTTGTCGATTTGATTATTTCTAATCTGAAGGAATCAAAGGAAGAGTTCAATAATCGTCTGACAGACTTTGCGGAAAAAGTGGTAAGGCTGGGCTGGCCGCTGCATTTTGTGATTGAAGGGCTTCGCACTTTCAGTAAAAATTTATTTGAAGGTATGCAGGAACATGGTTACGTGACTGATGAAAACCAGATGGATGTAATTTATCAGTTTGATTCGTGGATGAGCCCACTTCAAAATGAAGTAGTTGATATATATTCCAAGACTTGGGAAAGAACAGTATCTCTTCAGAAAATAGCCTTGCAAGAGCTTTCGGCTCCATTAATTCCTGTGTTCGAAGGAATAACAGTAATGCCGCTTGTTGGTACAATAGATACAGAACGAGCAAAACAGATTATGGAAAACCTGCTGACGGGTGTGGTTAAACACCGTTCAGAAGTAGTGTTAATCGATATAACAGGAGTACCTGTAGTAGACACGATGGTTGCGCATCATATTATTCAAGCTGCCGAAGCTGTGCGTTTAGTAGGAGCAAAATGCATGCTTTGCGGCATTCGTCCTGAAATAGCTCAAACAATTGTTAATTTAGGCATAAATTTAAACCAATTTACAACTAAAAATACCCTGAAAAAGGGAATTGAAGCCGCGTTAGAATTGACAAACCGTAAAATTGTCAAAGTGGAGGGAGCAAATTGAGAATACCGATTTTAAAATTACATGACTGCTTGTTAGTTTCCATTCAATGGGAATTAGACGATCAAACTGCCCTTCAATTCCAGGAGGATTTGCTTCATAAAATTCACGAAACAAGTGCAAATGGCGTTGTAATTGATATTACTTCTATTGATTTTATAGATTCTTTCATCGCCAAGGTTTTGGGTGATGTAATCAGTATGTCTAAATTAATGGGTGCAAAAGTCGTTCTTACCGGAATTCAGCCTGCTGTCGCCATTACGCTGATTGAATTGGGAATTGGATTAGAAGATGTCCTCACTGCATTAGATTTAGAAAAAGGTTTGGAGAAATTACAACAGGAATTGGGGGATTAAGTGTATGGTAAACCAATCCTGCGTAAAAATTTTAAATGAATGGGACATCGTTGCTGCCCGACAGCTAGGACGAAACGTTGCTAAGGAACTTGGGTTTGGAACGGTGGACCAGGCGAGAATCACTACGGCAATTAGCGAGCTGGCCAGAAATATCTACCTTTACGCTGGACAGGGGCAAATTTGTATAGAGAAAATATACAACGGCGGTAAAGCGGGATTGAAAATTATTGCTGCAGACAACGGTCCAGGTATTAGCGATATACGGCAGGTCATGGAAGATGGATTCACTACATCTGGTGGCCTTGGTGCAGGATTGCCCGGTGTGAAAAGATTAATGGATGAGTTTGATATAGATTCAACACCTGGAAGCGGAACAGATATAATGGCGACCAAGTGGCTCCGTTAGGAGGGGGATTATGGAACTTCGGGAAAATATGGAACAAAAGTATCGTGAAATTTTAATAAATTATTTAAAAAATCAATCGGAACAATCTTTATATCAGGGGCAAATGTTCAGCAGGAAATCGCTTGAGCAGAAGATATCTCCGGAAGAAATCGTCAGCCTTCATAAAAGCTTGCTCCTCGAGCTTTATCCGGAAGTTCCCGAGAGTGTGTTGCACTCCTTTGACATTCTGCTTGAGGTAATGATGGGCTACGGAGTGGCTTATCGTGAGCACCAAAGCCTTCGGAATAAACAGATGGAGCTTCGGACCGAAATGGAAATTGCGGCAAATGTCCAGCAAACCCTTTTAGGCACCTCTATACCGGAGGTTGAAGGACTGGATATTGGCGCACTGAGCGTACCGGCAAAACATATGAATGGAGATTATTTTCATTTTGTTGTGGATGAAAATAACTGTGTCAATGTGGCGATTGCTGATGTCATCGGAAAGGGAATACCTGCTGCTTTATGCATGTCCATGATCAAGTATGCAATGGACAGTCTTCCTGAAAATCGAAATACGCCTAATTTGGTTTTGGAAAGCCTGAATAGGGTTGTAGAACAAAACGTAGACCCGAGCATGTTCATAACGATGTTTTATGGAATGTATGATCCAGCTAAACATATCATCCATTATTCATCCGCAGGGCATGAACCCGGCTTCTATTATCATGCTGAAAGCGAGGAATTTTCCGAACTGGAAGCAAGAGGACTTCTTCTTGGCATTGATAAAAAGACTAAATATCTGCAATTCGAAAAAGCGATTCTTCCTGGCGATATGATTATTCTGATGTCAGATGGAGTAACCGAGTGCAGGACAGAAGAAGGCTTTTTGGAAAAGGAAGAATTAATCAATTACATCAGAAAGTATATTCACTTGGATGCACAGGGAATTGTCAATAGTATTTATAAGGATCTTGAAAGACTTCAGCATTTTCAATTGCGAGATGACTTTACATTAATCATTATTAAAAGAAATGTTTAACCAATATCAAAAGAGGGTAAACGAATGAGAGAGCAATTGACTATAAAGAGGTGGGTCACTAATGAATATTAAAATAGATGTAAAAGAAAATGATACTATATTAGCGATTAATGTTGATGGAGAAATAGATGCTTTTACTGCCCCAAAACTCCGCGAGGCCATTTTTCCCTTATCTGAAAAGGAAAATGTGAAAATGGAGATTGATTTATCGGATGTTTCTTATATGGACAGTACCGGCCTTGGAGTTATTGTAGGTGTATTTAAATCAGTCCGTTCCCATAATGGAGAATTTCGTCTCATTGGATTATCTGAACGTCTAAAGAGACTTTTTGAAATTACGGGACTGGCCGATATTATTGATATAAACAGCCAGATAGAGGGTGGAGTGCAATGAATCAACCGTTTGACTATATTGAAATGAAAATACCGGCGAAACCTGAGTTTGTGGGCGTGATTCGCCTTACCCTATCTGGCATTGCCAGCAGAATGGGGTTTTCCTATGATGATTTGGAAGATTTAAAAATCGCTACTAGCGAAGCCTGCACGAATGCTGTTCAGCATGCTTATAAAAACAATGAGCACGGAGAAGTGCTAATTGGCTTCGGTTTATATAAGGACCGTTTGGAAGTAATGGTTGCCGATAGCGGAAAAAGCTTTGATTTCGAATCGGCTAGACAAGGTCTTGGCCCATACAACGAAAATGATTCAGCCGAGTTTCTGCGAGAAGGAGGCTTAGGGCTGTATCTGATCGAGACGTTGATGGATGAAGTCAGGATTCATAATAATGAAGGAGTAACTGTCTTCATGACGAAGTATCTTGAAGGAGAGCAGGTGGAGATCGATGTCGAAACAATCTCAACCTAATACCTCAGGGAAACAGGAAATCAATGAACTTATCAAAGCCTATCAGCTGTATCAGGATTCCGATGCACAAGACCAGCTTGTTATTCATTATAAAGGCCTTGTAGAAACGATAGCCCGGAAGTATTCAAGCGGCCGTTCTTTTCACGAAGATATTGCTCAGGTCGGAATGATTGGCTTGCTTGGAGCGATTCGGCGCTACGATGAATCATTTGGAAAAAGCTTTGAAGCTTTTGCGGTCCCGACGATAATTGGTGAAATAAAACGCTTCTTAAGGGATAAAACATGGAGTGTTCATGTACCCCGCCGCATTAAAGAACTCGGTCCTAAAATTAAGACTACCGTCGAAGATCTGACGACGAAGCTTCACCGTTCCCCTAAAGTGGAAGAAATTGCCGAGGTTTTAGAGGTTTCGGAAGAAGAAGTGCTAGAAGCGATGGAAATGGGCAAAAGCTATCAGGCTTTGTCTGTTGACCATTCAATTGAAGCGGATTCTGACGGAGGAACTGTCACCCTGCTTGATATTGTTGGCAGTGTGGACGAAGGCTACGAAAAAACGAATCAAAGACTTGTCCTTGAGAAGGTTCTCCATGTGTTATCGGATCGAGAGAAGAGTATTATCCAATACACATACCTTGAAAATATGAGTCAAAAAGATGCAGGGGATATGCTTGGTATTTCACAAATGCACGTATCTCGTTTGCAGAGAAGAGCAATAAAGAAGCTGCAGGAAGCGATTCATGCGGAGACTAATAATTCGGAGTGCCTTTCATGAACCATCTAATTCAGGACAGTATTGAGGTGTACGCTCACCAAACGGCAAAAGAAGGAAAGGTTTTATGCGGTGACAGTTACTTTTTTACCGCAACGTCTGAGTACTTTGTTTGTGTACTTGCTGATGGACTGGGCAGTGGCCAATATGCGCATGAAGCATCTCAAGCAGTAGTTAGTGCGGTGGAACAATATCATCATGAAGATGTAGATTCGATTATGAAGCATAGCAATAAAGCATTACTTCAAAAACGCGGTGCTGCCGTCTCTGTTTTTAAGGTTTATTTTCAGGCGAGGGAATTTGTATATAGCTGTGTCGGCAATATCCGGTTTTTCTTGTATTCCTCTAAAGGAAAGCTGACGTATCCCTTGCCAGTAACTGGCTATTTGTCAGGCAAGCCCCAGGTTTATCATACACAGCGTTTTTCATTTGATCCACATTCCAAATTCCTAATATTTTCAGATGGATATGAATTTCAGGGGATCAAGGCATTATTGAAAGGATTATATCCTGCCAAAATGATCGCGGAAGAAATCATTGCAAATCATGCGAAATCAAATGATGATGCAACATTTATTGTTGGAAGCTTACTCTAATTGAGTAGGCTTTTTCTTTGTTTTGAAAAGGCAGGTTAATGAAACTAAATGCCGTATTTGATACAATAGTAAACAAAGTAAACTAATATGGAGGATGATTAAGTGAAGGCAACAATGGATAAAAATGAACAGCTCTTAAAAATGATTGCAAATGAACAGTCCATATCTCATAAACAAGTGAATAGTGTTATTTCTTTACTGAACGATGGAAATACAGTGCCGTTTATTGCCCGATACAGAAAGGAACAAACTGGAGCAATGGATGAGGTGCAAATCAGGAATGTTCAGGAGCGCTGGCAGTACCTTCAAAATCTTGAACAAAGGAAAGAGGAAGTCCTGCGTATTATTGAAGAACAGGGGAAGTTAACGGAAGAGCTTAGTGGAAAAATAAATCGTTCTGTTAAACTGCAGGAAATAGAAGACTTGTATAGGCCGTATAAGCAAAAACGCCGGACAAAAGCGACTGTAGCGAAAGAAAAAGGACTAGAACCATTTGCGCAGTGGCTGATATCTTGCACCTCAGGCGAAGTGAATGATGAAGCGAAACGGTATCTTTCAGAAGAAAAAGAAGTTTTAACGATTGAAGATGCGATTGCGGGAGCAAAGGATATTATTGCAGAAATGGTTTCGGACGACGCAGAAAGCCGAAAATGGATCCGTAATTCAACGTTTAAAGCGGGAACGGTGACTTCAACAGTCAAGGACCAGGATAAAGATGAGAAGAAAGTTTACGAGATGTATTATGAATATGAAGAGCCTGTAAGCAAAATAGTTCCGCATAGAATCCTGGCTTTAAACCGCGGAGAAAAAGAAAATATTTTAAGGGTCGGCGTTAAAAATAACTCTGATGCCATTTTAGGCTACCTCTCAAAAAGATGGATCGCGAATCAGCATTCTCCGTCAGCTTCAGTCGTAATCGAGGCTATTGAAGATGGATATAAGCGCCTGATCCAACCGTCCATTGAAAGGGAAATTCGCACTGAACTCACCGAAAAAGGTGAGGAACAGGCCATACATATTTTTTCTGAAAATCTTAGAAATTTACTTTTGCAGCCGCCACTAAAAGGTAAAACAGTTCTTGGAGTGGACCCAGCCTATCGGACAGGCTGTAAACTTGCAGTAGTAGACGACACGGGTAAAGTTTTGAAAATTGACGTCATTTATCCGCATCCCCCTGTTTCGAAAGCAAGGGAAGCAAAAGAAAAGATAGTAAATATCCTAAAGGATTTCTCTGTAGAAATGGTAGCAATCGGCAACGGTACCGCTTCCCGAGAAACGGAGCAATTTGTAGCAGATATTTTGAAAGAAGCGGGCGGAGAGATTTACTATTTGATTGTCAATGAAGCGGGAGCCAGTGTATATTCTGCGTCCGATTTGGCAAGGGAAGAGTTTCCTCATTTTCAGGTTGAAGAGAGAAGTGCGGTATCGATTGCACGCAGGCTTCAGGATCCTCTCGCTGAATTGGTTAAAATCGATCCTAAATCAGTGGGTGTCGGCCAGTATCAGCATGATGTGACACAAAAAAGGCTCTCGGAATCTCTTCACTTTGTAGTGGAAACGGCTGTTAACCAGGTCGGGGTTAATGTTAATACAGCGTCTTCTTCCCTACTGCAATATGTGGCCGGATTAACGAAAACCGCGGCAAACAATATTGTGAAGAAGCGTGAAGAAGAAGGGAAGTTTACCAGCAGGACGGAACTGAAGAAGGTGCCACGCCTTGGTGCGAAAACTTACGAGCAGGCAATTGGTTTCTTAAGGGTGCTGGATGGAAAGAACCCACTGGACAGAACAGGGATACACCCGGAAAGCTATGATGAAGTGAAAAAGCTGCTCTCGAATCTCGGGTTCACCACGAAGGATTTAGGGACGGATCAGCTACGTGATTCTTTAGGAAAGCTTGATCTTCACGCAGTTTCTGAGGAACTGTCCATTGGAGAACTTACCTTGAAAGATATTATCGAAGCGCTCGTCCGGCAGGAACGGGATCCACGTGATGACTTACCGCGTCCTCTCTTAAAAAAGGATGTATTAAAGTTAGAGGATCTTAAAGTGGGAATGGAATTGCAAGGAACTGTAAGAAATGTTGTCGATTTCGGCGCCTTTGTCGATATTGGCGTGAAGCAGGACGGGCTTGTCCATATTTCCAAGCTGCGGAAGCAGTTTGTGAAGCATCCGCTTGATGTAGTGTCAGTAGGAGATGTTGTCACGGTTTGGGTCGATTCAGTCGATATGAATAAAGGGAGAGTAGCGTTGACCATGCTCCCGCCCTCTGAATAAGTTAATGCACTGCTCTATTTGATTCTTGAATCTAGCTCCAGCGCCGGAAACGTGCGCTGGAGCTTTTCTTATGGGGAGTGCTTTTTTTGGTAAAAAAACCAGCACTGGTTTAACAGCTTAATCTGATAGCGATCTTTTTCATAAAAAGCTCTTTTCATTTGGTTTTGAAACCACGTCGGCATAGTCAAACCTCCCGAAAAGGATATCAATCAAGGTATACTAATGTATGCTATAATAGGTTGTCATGTTCACCTGTGGACGGAGGGGTAAAATGGAAAATCAGGAATTGCAACGAATGGTTGAAGAAATATCGGAAAAGGATTTTGGAAAACCATTCATGCATAAAGCGATTTTCAACTCCAGGCTGAGAACAACAGGAGGGAGATATCTCCTGCGGTCACATAATATCGATATCAATCGAAAGTATTTAGAACAGCTTGGGATACAAGAATTAATAGGCATTATTAAGCATGAACTCTGCCACTATCATTTGCATCTTGAAGGCCGGGGTTACAGACACAGTGATATGGAATTTAAAGCTTTGTTAAAAAAAGTGGGAGGTCCAAGATTCTGTGGGAAGCTTCCTGATGAACCAAAGAGACGTTCTTTTAAAAAAATCCTCCTATATAAATGCAGTAAATGCCATCTTGAATATAAGAGAAAAAGAGCGATTGATACAGCTAGATATGTATGCGGGAAGTGCAGAGGAAAGCTGATTAAGCTGGGGGAAATAGCTGCTGATAAGCCCAGTTCAATTTAATCACAACATTTTTGGAAAATCGTCTTGACTTTGTTATATAACGTCATTATAATGTAAAGAGTCGATAAGGTAATGCCTTGTCTAACAACAACGAGTAATGCTTGCTAAATAAGCAGCTACTAATTAAGGTTTAGATGATTATTTCAATTATTCCGCAGTAGCTCAGTGGTAGAGACGAGCAAAGCTTCGTGAATAAACTGCGAGTTGTACACGCCGAGTAACATCTTGATTTACTTTCAGAGGCGGGGACACGGCAAGCAGTTAAACTTTAGGGAATTATTTAATTATTCCGCAGTAGCTCAGTGGTAGAGCTATCGGCTGTTAACCGATCGGTCGCAGGTTCGAGTCCTGCCTGCGGAGCCATATGGGGAAGTACTCAAGAGGCTGAAGAGGCGCCCCTGCTAAGGGTGTAGGTCGGGCAACCGGCGCGAGGGTTCAAATCCCTCCTTCTCCGCCAGAACATTTTATTCTGGCCCTTGGTCAAGCGGTTAAGACACCGCCCTTTCACGGCGGTAACACGGGTTCGAATCCCGTAGGGGTCATCAGGAACGGGGAATGAACACATATCATTTCCTGTTCTTAGAAAAAACTAAATGCTTAATAACCCCGTGGTGTAGCGACGAGCGAAACTTCTAAGAGTAATCTGCGAGTTGTCTCGACGCATTAACTTCTCCGAATCAGCAAGAAGAGGAAGAGACAGTTTAATGGAAACACGGAGCATTCAATATCTACATTTTATAATGGTCCCGTGGTGTAGCGGTTAACATGCCTGCCTGTCACGCAGGAGATCGCCGGTTCGATCCCGGTCGGGACCGCCATTTTTTATTGGGCTATAGCCAAGCGGTAAGGCATCGCACTTTGACTGCGACATGCGTTGGTTCAAATCCAGCTAGCCCAGCCATTTTTTCGAGCCATTAGCTCAGTTGGTAGAGCATCTGACTTTTAATCAGAGGGTCGAAGGTTCGAGTCCTTCATGGCTCACCATTTAATTCAATATGCGGGTGTGGCGGAATTGGCAGACGCACCAGACTTAGGATCTGGCGCCGCAAGGCGTGGGGGTTCGACTCCCTTCACCCGCACCATGATTTACCTGTTGAAAGTATTATGCCATCATGATATGATTAATTTTGTCGCTAATTAAATGCGGTCGTGGCGGAATGGCAGACGCGCTAGGTTGAGGGCGGAGTGGGGGCAACCCCGTGGAGGTTCAAGTCCTCTCGGCCGCACCAAAAAAATTGTTGACAAGTTGAATCAGATATAATATAATATAAAAGTTGCTTTTAATAAATGCGCCCGTAGCTCAATTGGATAGAGCGTCTGACTACGGATCAGAAGGTTATGGGTTCGACTCCTTTCGGGCGCGCCATATTACGGGAAGTAGCTCAGCTTGGTAGAGCACTTGGTTTGGGACCAAGGGGTCGCAGGTTCGAATCCTGTCTTCCCGACCATCGAATCACAATTATAAATATGCGGGTGTAGTTTACTGGTAAAACCTCAGCCTTCCAAGCTGATGTAGTGGGTTCGATTCCCATCACCCGCTCCAAATTATTGCTCTTTGAAAACTAAACAAACAAAAATGTCAACAAAACAAGCAAGACCAAATGAAGACGATCTTGATCGTCGGAATTTGCCAACGTAACTTTATGAGCTAATCACTCACTCTTTATTGGAGAGTTTGATCCTGGCTCAGGACGAACGCTGGCGGCGTGCCTAATACATGCAAGTCGAGCGGATCACTTCGGTGATCAGCGGCGGACGGGTGAGTAACACGTGGGCAACCTGCCTGTAAGACTGGGATAACTTCGGGAAACCGGAGCTAATACCGGATAATCCTTTTCCTCTCATGAGGGAAAGCTGAAAGACGGTTTCGGCTGTCACTTACAGATGGGCCCGCGGCGCATTAGCTAGTTGGTGAGGTAACGGCTCACCAAGGCGACGATGCGTAGCCGACTTGAGAGGGTGATCGGCGACACTGGGACTGAGACACGGCCCAGACTCCTACGGGAGGCAGCAGTAGGGAATCTTCCGCAATGGACGAAAGTCTGACGGAGCAACGCCGCGTGAGCGATGAAGGCCTTCGGGTCGTAAAGCTCTGTTGTTAGGGAAGAACAAGTATCGGAGTAACTGCCGGTACCTTGACGGTACCTAACCAGAAAGCCACGGCTAACTACGTGCCAGCAGCCGCGGTAATACGTAGGTGGCAAGCGTTGTCCGGAATTATTGGGCGTAAAGCGCGCGCAGGCGGTCCTTTAAGTCTGATGTGAAAGCCCACGGCTCAACCGTGGAGGGTCATTGGAAACTGGGGGACTTGAGTACAGAAGAGGAAAGTGGAATTCCACGTGTAGCGGTGAAATGCGTAGAGATGTGGAGGAACACCAGTGGCGAAGGCGACTTTCTGGTCTGTAACTGACGCTGAGGCGCGAAAGCGTGGGGAGCAAACAGGATTAGATACCCTGGTAGTCCACGCCGTAAACGATGAGTGCTAAGTGTTAGAGGGTTTCCGCCCTTTAGTGCTGCAGCTAACGCATTAAGCACTCCGCCTGGGGAGTACGGCCGCAAGGCTGAAACTCAAAGGAATTGACGGGGCCCGCACAAGCGGTGGAGCATGTGGTTTAATTCGAAGCAACGCGAAGAACCTTACCAGGTCTTGACATCCTCTGACAATCCTGGAGACAGGACGTTCCCCTTCGGGGGACAGAGTGACAGGTGGTGCATGGTTGTCGTCAGCTCGTGTCGTGAGATGTTGGGTTAAGTCCCGCAACGAGCGCAACCCTTGATCTTAGTTGCCAGCATTCAGTTGGGCACTCTAAGGTGACTGCCGGTGATAAACCGGAGGAAGGTGGGGATGACGTCAAATCATCATGCCCCTTATGACCTGGGCTACACACGTGCTACAATGGATGGTACAAAGGGCTGCAAAACCGCGAGGTTGAGCCAATCCCATAAAACCATTCTCAGTTCGGATTGCAGGCTGCAACTCGCCTGCATGAAGCCGGAATCGCTAGTAATCGCGGATCAGCATGCCGCGGTGAATACGTTCCCGGCCTTGTACACACCGCCCGTCACACCACGAGAGTTTGTAACACCCGAAGTCGGTGGGGTAACCGCAAGGAGCCAGCCGCCTAAGGTGGGACAGATGATTGGGGTGAAGTCGTAACAAGGTAGCCGTATCGGAAGGTGCGGCTGGATCACCTCCTTTCTAAGGAAACTGTCCTTACGGACATTACAGTGTTGACCACTTTTTGTTTGTTTAGTTTTGAGGGAGCAATTCTCTCAAGGCTTTATTTTTTTGTTCCTTGAAAACTAGATAATCGTAAAGAAGAAAACCAAGTAAGAACCGAGTAATCGCCATTTTAGTTTTCTCTCTTATTAGTAAGAGAAAAAAACCTTTTAGGTTAAGTTAGAAAGGGCGCACGGTGGATGCCTTGGCACTAGGAGCCGATGAAGGACGGGACTAACACCGATATGCTTCGGGGAGCTGTAAGTAAGCTTTGATCCGGAGATTTCCGAATGGGGAAACCCACTGTTCGTAATGGAACAGTATCTTTACCTGAATACATAGGGTATTGAAGGCATACCCGGGGAACTGAAACATCTAAGTACCCGGAGGAAGAGAAAGCAAACGCGATTCCCTGAGTAGCGGCGAGCGAAACGGGACATAGCCCAAACCAAGAGGCTTGCCTCTTGGGGTTGTAGGACACTCAACATGGAGTTACAAAGGAACGGGGTAGATGAAGTGACCTGGAAAGGTCCGTCATAGAAGGTAAAAACCCTGTAGTTGAAACTTCGTTCCCTCCTGAGTGGATCCTGAGTATGGCCGGACACGTGAAATCCGGTCGGAAGCAGGGAGGACCATCTCCCAAGGCTAAATACTCCCTAGTGACCGATAGTGAACCAGTACCGTGAGGGAAAGGTGAAAAGCACCCCGGAAGGGGAGTGAAAGAGATCCTGAAACCGTGTGCCTACAAGTAGTCAGAGCCCGTTAATGGGTAATGGCGTGCCTTTTGTAGAATGAACCGGCGAGTTACGATTACATGCAAGGTTAAGTTGAGAAGACGGAGCCGCAGCGAAAGCGAGTCTGAATAGGGCGATTGAGTATGTGGTCGTAGACCCGAAACCAGGTGATCTACCCATGTCCAGGGTGAAGGTAGGGTAACACCTACTGGAGGCCCAACCCACGCACGTTGAAAAGTGCGGGGATGAGGTGTGGGTAGCGGAGAAATTCCAATCGAACCTGGAGATAGCTGGTTCTCTCCGAAATAGCTTTAGGGCTAGCCTCACGTAGTAAGAGTCTTGGAGGTAGAGCACTGTTTGGACTAGGCGCCTCATCGGGTTACCGAATTCAGACAAACTCCGAATGCCAAAGACTTATCCGTGGGAGTCAGACTGCGAGTGATAAGATCCGTAGTCAAAAGGGAAACAGCCCAGACCACCAGCTAAGGTCCCAAAGTATACGTTAAGTGGAAAAGGATGTGGAGTTGTTTAGACAACCAGGATGTTGGCTTAGAAGCAGCCACCATTTAAAGAGTGCGTAATAGCTCACTGGTCGAATGACTCTGCGCCGAAAATGTACCGGGGCTAAACGTATCACCGAAGCTGTGGATGGACACCGTATGGTGTCCGTGGTAGGAGAGCGTTCTAAGGGCGTTGAAGCTAGACCGTAAGGACTGGTGGAGCGCTTAGAAGTGAGAATGCCGGTATGAGTAGCGAAAGACGGGTGAGAATCCCGTCCACCGAATGCCTAAGGTTTCCTGAGGAAGGCTCGTCCGCTCAGGGTTAGTCGGGACCTAAGCCGAGGCCGAAAGGCGTAGGCGATGGACAACAGGTTGATATTCCTGTACCACCTTTTTATCGTTTGAGCAATGGGGGGACGCAGGAGGATAGGGTAAGCGCGCTGTTGGATATGCGCGTCCAAGCAGTTAGGCTGTCAGTGAGGCAAATCCCACTGGCGTGAAGGCTGAGCTGTGACGGCGAGGGAAATTTAGTACCGAAGTTCCTGATTCCACACTGCCAAGAAAAGCCTCTAGCGAGATAAATGGTGCCCGTACCGCAAACCGACACAGGTAGGCGAGGAGAGAATCCTAAGGTGAGCGAGAGAACTCTCGTTAAGGAACTCGGCAAAATGACCCCGTAACTTCGGGAGAAGGGGTGCTCTTTGGGGTTCATAGCCTCGAAGAGCCGCAGTGAATATGCCTAGGCGACTGTTTAGCAAAAACACAGGTCTCTGCGAAGCCGCAAGGCGAAGTATAGGGGCTGACGCCTGCCCGGTGCTGGAAGGTTAAGAGGAGGGGTTAGCGCAAGCGAAGCTCTGAATCGAAGCCCCAGTAAACGGCGGCCGTAACTATAACGGTCCTAAGGTAGCGAAATTCCTTGTCGGGTAAGTTCCGACCCGCACGAAAGGCGTAACGATCTGGGCACTGTCTCAACGAGAGACTCGGTGAAATTATAGTACCTGTGAAGATGCAGGTTACCCGCGACAGGACGGAAAGACCCCGTGGAGCTTTACTGCAGCCTGATATTGAATTTTGGTACAGCTTGTACAGGATAGGTAGGAGCCTGAGAAACCGGAGCGCCAGCTTCGGTGGAGGCGTCGGTGGGATACTACCCTGGCTGTATTGAAATTCTAACCCGCACCCCTTATCGGGGTGGGAGACAGTGTCAGGTGGGCAGTTTGACTGGGGCGGTCGCCTCCTAAAAAGTAACGGAGGCGCCCAAAGGTTCCCTCAGAATGGTTGGAAATCATTCGCAGAGTGTAAAGGCACAAGGGAGCTTGACTGCGAGACCTACAAGTCGAGCAGGGACGAAAGTCGGGCTTAGTGATCCGGTGGTTCCGCATGGAAGGGCCATCGCTCAACGGATAAAAGCTACCCCGGGGATAACAGGCTTATCTCCCCCAAGAGTCCACATCGACGGGGAGGTTTGGCACCTCGATGTCGGCTCATCGCATCCTGGGGCTGTAGTCGGTCCCAAGGGTTGGGCTGTTCGCCCATTAAAGCGGTACGCGAGCTGGGTTCAGAACGTCGTGAGACAGTTCGGTCCCTATCCGTCGTGGGCGCAGGAAATTTGAGAGGAGCTGTCCTTAGTACGAGAGGACCGGGATGGACGCACCGCTGGTGTACCAGTTGTCTTGCCAAAGGCATCGCTGGGTAGCTATGTGCGGACGGGATAAGTGCTGAAAGCATCTAAGCATGAAGCCCCCCTCAAGATGAGATTTCCCATAGCGCAAGCTAGTAAGATCCCTGAAAGATGATCAGGTTGATAGGTCAGAGGTGGAAGCGCGGCGACGTGTGGAGCTGACTGATACTAATCGATCGAGGACTTAACCAAGTCATTTATGACAAAGCGAACTCGACTTACTTCTTCTTCTTACATTATCTAGTTTTGAGGGAACAAACCTCAAACCAAATAGTCTGGTAATAATGGCGAGAAGGCCACACCCGTTCCCATACCGAACACGGAAGTTAAGCTTCTCAGCGCCGATGGTAGTTGGGACTTTGTCCCTGTGAGAGTAGGACGTTGCCAGGCTGTTTGCTTTTATAAATGCGATGAATATAAAATTATTTATCACATATACTATATCAGTAATCAATACTTATTATCGTCGCGGGGTGGAGCAACAAGCGTTACTTCATTGATTAATCTGCGAGTTGTACTCATCGAGCCGCTCCTTGGTTTGGCTTTCAGAGATGAGAACAGCCCAAAGCATAAAAGCGCATGGGCGAATTAAATATTTTATTATCGTCGCGGGGTGGAGCAGCCCGGTAGCTCGTCGGGCTCATAACCCGAAGGTCGCAGGTTCAAATCCTGCCCCCGCAATAATCCATTAGAAAAAGCGAAACTAAGGTTTCGCTTTTTTATTTTTGCTTTTTTACCGTCTAAGAAATAATCATACAGGAATTAACAAAGGCGCTTGAGGTGTTGATCAAATAAAATTATTTATTATATAATTTCCTATTTTTAAAATTGGGTTACGCAGTTCAAAAACGGGTATTTTCTAAGAAATGACGGGAAAGGGGTTCAATTAGACGGGTAAATGTCACGGAATGACGGGTAAACTAGCAAAATTGACGGGTAACCTATCTAAGAAACCTGAGCCATGCACCTGGCTCTTTGCTCTTAATGAAAAAATCATGTAAACTATATAATAGAAAATTCATCCTTAGGAGTGATCCTAAGGTTTTTTTGCACCATTCAACGCTAATAAAAAAGAAGTAATGATAATAGGTGATTTTATGAACTCTTTTGAATTCCACTCTAATAGCCCCGAGCAGACAGCAGAATTTGCTATGAAGTTGGGCAGGCATCTTCATCCGGGAGATATTATTGCCCTCGAAGGTGACCTTGGAGCAGGGAAAACCACATTTACAAAAGGCCTGGCACAGGGATTGGATATAAAAAAAACAGTAAACAGCCCCACTTTTACGATCATCAAGGAATATCAAGGAAGAATGCCTCTTTACCATATGGATGTCTATAGGGTGGAGGATGCCTTTGAGGATTTAGGCTTTGATGAGTATTTCGAAGGGGACGGAGTAACGGTGGTCGAATGGGCTCATTTAATAGGAGACCAGCTCCCTTCGGAGCGATTAACGATTTATCTGTACCATAATAAAGAAGATGGCAGAAAGATAGTGCTCGAACCTCAGGGGCAACGATATGAGCAATTATGCAGGGAGATATCTTCATGAAAATTTTAGCTTTAGACACTTCTAACTATACGTTAGGAGTCGCGCTTGTAGATGATGAAAAAGTACTTGGTGAGTACATTACCTATTCAAAGAAAAATCATTCTGTCCGAATCATGCCAGCCATTCAAACCTTAATGAAGGACTGTGACTGGAACCCGGGAGAACTGGATAGAATTGTTGTGGCTAAAGGTCCAGGTTCCTATACAGGTGTACGAATAGGGGTTACCATTGCCAAGACGCTTGCCTGGTCATTAAAAATTCCCCTTGTCGGCGTTTCAAGCCTGGAAATACTGGCAGCCGGAGCCGGACGTTATTTTAACGGCAGTGTGGCGCCCTTGTTTGACGCCCGCAGAGGCCAGATTTATACAGGATTATATCAGTCAACAAACGGAAAGATGGATCAGCTGGAAAAGGATCAATTGATCATGATATCAGATTGGACTGAAAAACTGAAGAACCGTAAGGAGAAAATCTTATTCATTGGAAATGATGTAAGCATACACCGTTCCTTTATAGAAGAAAAATTGGGGGAACAGGCAGTGTTTGCTGAAATGGCAGAAAATAATCCTCGGCCATCGGAGCTTGCATTGTTAGGAAAAAACAGACCTAGCGAAGATGTACATTCATTTGTGCCTAATTATATCCGCCTGGCTGAAGCCGAGGCAAAATGGTTAGAAGCGAATGGCCAATCTAAACAGGGATAGGAAATAGTAATGAATAATATACCCGTTTTTCGATTCATGAAGGAAGAAGATATTGACCAAATTTTAAATATTGAACACCTTTCATTTGCTACACCATGGAGCAAAGAAGCTTTTTATAATGAGCTTTACCAAAATCAGTTTGCTGTCTATATCGTACTGGAGGAAGGCGGAAAAATTATCGGCTATTGCGGAGTCTGGATAGTCCTTGATGAAGCACATGTAACGAATGTAGCCGTACTACCAGAGTATAGAGGCAGAAAGTTTGGCGATGCATTAATGCGAAAGCTGATCGAGGTAGCAAAAGAAAAAGGAGCCAGAACGATGACCCTTGAGGTTCGCGTAACAAACCATATAGCCCAGTCACTTTATCGAAAGATGGGTTTTCAAAATGGCGGGATTAGGAAAAATTATTATACTGATAATCAGGAAGATGCATTAGTGATGTGGGTGAATTTATGAATAAAGACCAGTGGATACTAGGAATAGAGACAAGCTGCGATGAAACGGCAGTTGCAATTGTAAAAAATGGCCGTGAAATTGCAGCCAATGTAGTAGCGTCACAGATTGAAAGCCATAAGCGTTTTGGAGGAGTGGTCCCCGAGATTGCTTCACGGCACCATGTTGAGCAGATTACCATTGTCATTGAAGAGGCTTTAAAACAGGCAGAGATTACTTTTTCTGATTTGGATGCCATTGCGGTCACTGAAAGGCCTGGTTTAGTCGGCGCGCTGTTAATTGGGGTGAATGCAGCAAAGGCGCTTGCTTTTGCCCACAGTCTGCCTCTTGTCGCCGTCCATCATATAGCTGGCCATATCTATGCTAACCGCCTTGTAACGGAAATGAATTTCCCTCTTTTATCGCTAGTGGTTTCGGGCTGGCGATACGGAACTGGTTTATATGAAAGAACATGGACATTTTGAAGTAATCGGTGAAACAAGGGATGATGCTGCAGGGGAAGCATACGATAAGGTGGCAAGAACCTTGAATATGCCATATCCTGGCGGTCCTCATATTGATCGTCTTGCCGAAGAAGGCACTCCAACGATTGACCTGCCAAGAGCTTGGCTCGAGGAAGGCTCTTATGATTTCAGTTTCAGCGGCTTGAAGTCAGCGGTTATCAATACTGTCCATAACGCAGAACAGCGCGGGCAGAAAATTGAGCCACAGGATTTAGCGGCAAGCTTTCAGCAAAGTGTGATTGACGTCCTGGTAACGAAGACAATCCGGGCGGTGGATGAGTATAAAGTAAAGCAAGTGCTGCTTGCGGGTGGTGTCGCTGCCAATAAAGGATTACGCCATGCGTTGAATGAAGCATTTGCTGAAAAAGAGGGAATTGAACTCGTAATTCCTCCATTATCACTATGCACAGATAACGCTGCTATGATCGCTGCGGCTGGAAGTATCATGTTTGATAAAGGCAAAAGAGCCGATTTGGCTCTAAATGCAAATCCAGGACTTGATATTGGAATCTACAATTAGGAAATTAGGAACAATAAGCAGGTGTGTTTGTGTGTTTATTTACATATAAACAGGCCTGCTTTTTATTTTTGGCTCTTATCGTAAACTTTGTTGTTTTTGTAATAATTTTACTCACTTAGATACCACTCAAAACTAATATTGGTGTATTCAATGGTACCCGAGTCCGAATCAGAGGGGTATTGGGACAACGTTGATCAAATCAAGGGCAATCAAATCCAAATCTGAGGGGTTTTAGCCTTTATCTCACTTATGATGACCATTTCTTCCACCTTAGACATGCGTTTCGGTCTTCATCAACCTTATGACGACCATTTTCTGCTCTCGAGGTAGGGATTTCGGTCTTCATTGCTCTTTTGGGTATCTTTTTTGATGGGTTTTTGGCCATGACCTAGCTTATGAAGACCGTTTCCTTCTCCTTAGACAGACGTTTCGGTTTTCATTTCCCTTATGAAGACCGTTTCCTTCTCCTTAGACAGGCGTTTCGGTCTTCATCCACCTAATGAAGACCATTTTCTGCTCCTGAGGCAGGGATTTCGGTCTTCATTGCTCCTTTGGGTATCTTTTTTGCTGGGTTTTTGGCCATGACCTCAATTATGAAAACCATTTCTTCCACCTTATCCGGACAGGTTTGATCAAATCAAGTCCGAATCAGAGGATTTAGGAACAAACTCTAATAGTAGAATTTGTCCCGAAAACAACAATCCTTGCTAAAAGCCTTATTTTTTAAATTAATTTCGATAATTCTGTGGATAAAGACCGTTAATCTATTTAAAAATGTGGATAATGTGGAAAAGTCAGTGGATAACTGTTAGTAGTGTGGATATAAAATGATGTTTTTGTGGATAATGTGGAAAAGTAGTTTGAGAGTTGTTAAAATGCTCTTTTGCTTGTGAATAAATTTGTGGAAAACATGTGACAAAATGACTGCATCTTTTTTCCTGCAATTCAAAAAATTATGGATACTAAAAAAGAACACCGGAGGAGCCCCCCGGTGTTCCTTTTTACTCTGCCAGTGATGACCATTCATCCATAAGCTGTTCAAGCATTTCTTTTGCTTTTTCATTTTTTTGATTGATTTCAAGTACTTTTTGATGATCCTGGAAAATTTCAGGATGGCATAACTGCTCTTCGTAATGTTGGATTTCTTCCTCTAATTCCTCAATTTTCAACTCGATGTCTTCAAGCTTTCTTTTTCGCTGCCGTTCCAGCTTTTTGGCTTCTTTATCCTGTTGATAGCCCGTTTTATCCTGTAGCTCTGATTCAACAGAATTATTGACAATAGATGAGCTTTCCAATTCAAGTTCAGCCAGTTCCTGTTTTTTCTCGACAAAATAATCGTAATCTCCCAGATAGTCCATGCTACCATTACGACTTAATTCAAGCACCCGGGTGGCAATCCGGTTAATAAAATACCTGTCATGGGATACGAACAGGATTGTACCTGGATAATCAATTAGGGCATTTTCCAACACCTCTTTGCTGTCGAGGTCGAGATGGTTTGTCGGTTCATCCAAAATAAGTAGGTTAGCCTTTTGCATCATTAGCTTGGAAAGGGCAAGTCGTGCCTTCTCGCCGCCGCTCAAAGTCGACACAATTTTTAAAACATCGTCACCTGAAAAAAGAAAATTGCCGAGGACTGTCCGTATTTCCTTTTCACTCTTTAAAGGATATTCATCCCAAAGTTCATTTAAAACGCGCTTATTGGACGTCAATTCTGCCTGTTCCTGGTCGTAATACCCAATAGCCAGATTGGAACCGTAGCGAACGTCTCCTTTTAAGGCTGGAAGTTTTTCCACAATCGTCTTGAGAAGTGTGGATTTGCCAATTCCATTTGGCCCGACAAGAGCGATGCTGTCGCCTTTTGCGACACGAAAAGAAATGTTTTCAGAAACCATATCACCATCATAGCCAACAGCAAGACTGTTGACGGAAAGAACATCATTTCCACTTTGCTTCTCGATATCAAAGGAGAAGGCTGCAGATTTTTCATCCCCTAGAGGGCGATCCATTTTGTCCATCTTTTCGAGTGTCTTCCGGCGGCTCTGGGCTCTCTTTGTCGTTGAGGCCCTGGCGAGGTTTCTTTGGATAAAATCCTGAAGCTTGGCAATTTCGTCCTGCTGCTTTTCAAATTGCTTCATGTCACGCTCGTAATTTTCCGCTTTTTTCTCAAGATAAGAGCTGTAATTTCCAGGGAATCGTTGGATTTGCCTTCTTGATATCTCATATACCTGATTCACGACTTTGTCTAAGAAGTAACGGTCATGGGAAACAATTAATATTGCGCCTTCATATCCTTGAAGATATTGTTCCAGCCAGGAAAGAGTGTCAATGTCCAGATGGTTTGTGGGCTCGTCCAAAATTAAAATATCGGGCTTTTTTAATAAAAGCTTACCGAGAGCTAAACGAGTTTTTTGTCCCCCGCTTAATGTGCTTATGCTTGTGGAGTAGTCAAACGAATGAAAGTTCAGTCCATGCAAAACTGAACGGATATCTGCTTCATATTGATATCCTCCCAGCTCTTTGAATTTAACTTGAAGGGAATCATATTCTGCCAGAATTCGACTGTATTTTGCTTCGTCAGAAATTGCGTCAGGATCCGCCATTTGCAGTTCCAGCTGACGGAGAGAACCTTCCATTTTTCGCAGGCTGTCGAAAACGGTCAGCATTTCTTCCCAAATCGACAAATTTGATTCAAGGCCAGTATTTTGCGCAAGGTAGCCAATGCTAACCTCCTTGGGCTTAATCACTTCTCCGCCATCATGGGACATGTGTCCTGCAATGATTTTTAACAGAGTGGATTTGCCCGCTCCGTTGCGGCGAACGAGAGCAGCCCGGTCGCGCGTTTGTAATTCTAGTTTTATATTCGATAAAATTAGGTCAGCACCATAATATTTTGCCAGTTGATTCACTTGTAATAAAATCATTATTTTCACCTCAGTTACTAGAAATAGTGTAACCGATTCTAGTGGTGGCGGCAATAATGTGAAACCCTTAATAAAATGGGGATAATGAAAATATTGTCGATTTTTTTCATATGTTAAGCTTGTGGTAAACGTAGTAACATTTGTGAAGGATAATACAAAGTTCACACACAATTGGGGAAAAATAGTGTATCATTTTTATGAGAGGTGTTTTAAATGGCTGAATTTACTCATTTCAATGAAGAAGGCAGAGCAAAAATGGTCGATGTCGGCAACAAACCTGAAACAGCACGGACAGCGCTTGCCCATTCAAGTATTAAGGTTAGCAACGAAATTTACGAGAAAATCGTAAATGACCAAATGAAAAAAGGGGATGTCTTAGCGGTTGCCCAGGTAGCGGCAGTCATGGCAGCAAAGAAGACATGGGATATCATTCCGATGTGCCATCCAATTCCATTAACAGGGATTAACGTAACATTCTCATGGGAAATAGCCCAGGAAAATGAATATATATTGAACATTGCAGCAACAGTAAAAACAAAGGGCCAGACAGGCGTCGAAATGGAAGCGTTAACAGCTGCATCGGTTTGTGCATTGACCGTTTATGATATGTGCAAGGCAGTTGATAAAGGCATGGTTATTGGCCAACTTACCTTGTAGAAAAGACGGGCGGTAAAAACGGCGATTTTAGAAGAACCGATAACAACATATAAAATAGCAAACATCTACGGAGCGGGGGAATAGTAACATGAGCAATGAGACAATGAAAATACCTCAGGCTACAGCAAAAAGGCTGCCGCTATATTATCGGTTTTTAATGAACCTTCATTCTTCTGGAAAGCAGAGAGTGTCCTCGGCCGAATTGAGTGATGCCGTAAAGGTGGACTCTGCAACGATTCGCAGAGACTTTTCTTATTTTGGAGCACTAGGGAAAAAGGGATATGGCTATAATGTTAATTATTTACTGACCTTTTTCAGGAAAACACTCGACCAGGATGAACTGACAAAAGTCGCGTTAATTGGCGTCGGAAACCTGGGAACGGCATTTTTGAATTATAATTTTTTAAAAAATAATAATACGAAGATTGAAATGGCTTTTGATGTAGACGCTGAAAAAGTGGGCACAACCATTGGCGATGTTCAGATCTACCATATGGATGATATTGAAAAATATATGGTGGAGGAAAAAGTCCATGTGGTGATATTAACTGTTCCATCACCGGTTGCTCAACCGATTACAGACCGCCTTATAAAAGCAGATGTAAAAGGAATATTAAACTTTACACCTGCCAGATTGCATGTTCCGGCTTCAGTCCGTGTACACCATATTGACCTTGCTATTGAACTCCAATCTTTAGTGTACTTTTTGAAGCACTATCCGGTGTATGAAGAAAGCTAAGAAGCTTCCCGCATTATTTTCCAACAAATAAAAAAGTGAATCCTCTCTCGGATTCACTTTTTTATTTGGCTTTTAAATCGTATATAGAACCCGATCATTTTGAGGCCCGATGCTACATCAAAGGTAGCCAGGAGGACAAGCAAATATGTAAAGACACCCCATCCATCATCGCTGACATCCTGAATGGCAAAATAGGTGAACAGGGCGCCGAGCAAGATATAGACGATGCCGGAAAACAATGGTGACTGTCTCATAGAAATCCTCCAATAAAACTTTGAATTTTTTCAGCATCATGAAGCATTTTTTCAATATCATCCTTAAAAACAGACTGGACGATCACAACAAAGGTATTCATGGCGACATGAGCGAACATTGGAACAAGAATGTTTTTTGTTTTTACATAAAGAAAAGCAAAGGTAAAGCCCATGGCAGCATATAGCAAAGTATGCTGAGGCTCCATATGGGCGAGCGCAAAAACAACGGAACTGATTATCGCAGAAATAAAGAAATTAAATCGTTTGTACAGCCCTCCAAAAATAATTTTCCGAAACACAATTTCTTCCAGAATGGGTCCAAAGATAGAACTGACGATAATCGCAAACGGGAAGGCTTCGATTAGCTTGATTATCGCTTTTGTATTTTCCGAACGGACGTCAATTCCCATTAGCCTTTCGATATTCGCGGCAATCGACTGAGCAAACAAGGCAAGAAAAACACCGAAAATGGCCCAAGCTATCGAACCCCATAAAGAGGTACCGCTTCGTTCGTTAACAGAAGGCTTCATTTCCTTTCGGAGCAGGAATAATGTAATGATTAATGCCGTTGTAAAACTAACCACCAGCCAATAGGCTACAGACATAAGCTGTGGATCCGTATAGCTTTTTCCGGTCAGATCAAGGAGATAGCCCATAAAAGGAATGCCGAAAAAACTCGAAAGCTGCATGCCGATATATACAATTAGGATAATCCAATATTCTTTTTTCAAATTTTAGTCTCCTTTACAGGGTCATAAATAATTTCTGCACTATTAATCATTCTACTCATAAATGTTCCTTTCTTTCAATTAGAAGGCTTTTTTACGATATAAATTGCTCCTAGTGTCATATCAAAGCAGGGGTGATCCGGGATAAAAAATTTTTTTGGTTTTTTTAACAGCTGACGCTTGCAAAAGAATATTAGATTCATTATTATAATAATTGTGTTAGCACTCAACGAGAGAGAGTGCTAATAATTCAACTACATAAAACTCGAGGAGGTTGTTTGATTTGTTAAAGCCACTAGGTGATCGCATTATCATTGAGCTTGTTGCATCAGAAGAAAAAACTGCAAGCGGTATCGTTTTACCGGACACAGCTAAGGAAAAGCCGCAAGAAGGAAAAGTTGTTGCCGTTGGTACTGGACGTGTCCTTGAGAGCGGGGAGCGCGTAGCACTTGAAGTTTCTGAAGGTGACCGCATTATCTTCTCAAAATACGCTGGAACAGAAGTAAAATACCAGGGTACTGAATATTTAATTTTACGTGAAACAGATATCCTTGCTGTAATTGGCTAAGCTTTAAGGTCAATGCGACTGGAACGATAAATAAATCTTTTAAAAATACGAGGAGGTTTTTCTATAATGGCTAAAGACATTAAGTTCAGTGAAGACGCTCGCCGTGCGATGCTTCGCGGTGTGGATGCATTAGCAAACGCAGTAAAAGTAACTCTTGGACCTAAAGGACGCAACGTGGTTCTTGAGAAAAAATTCGGTTCACCGCTTATCACAAATGACGGTGTAACAATCGCGAAAGAAATCGAATTAGAAGATGCATTCGAAAACATGGGTGCTAAGCTTGTTGCTGAAGTAGCAAGCAAAACAAACGATGTTGCCGGTGACGGTACAACAACTGCAACAGTTCTTGCTCAAGCGATGATTCGTGAAGGCTTAAAGAACGTTACAGCTGGTGCGAACCCAATGGGAATCCGCAAAGGAATCGAAAAAGCAGTGACTGTAGCTGTTGAAGAATTAAAAGCTATTTCTAAGCCGATCGAAAGCAAGGGTTCAATTGCACAGGTTGCTGCAATCTCTGCTGCTGACGAAGAAGTGGGCCAATTGATCGCTGAAGCTATGGAGCGCGTTGGCAACGATGGCGTTATCACAATTGAAGAATCAAAAGGCTTCACAACTGAATTGGATGTAGTAGAAGGTATGCAGTTTGACCGCGGTTATGCTTCTCCTTACATGGTAACTGATTCAGATAAAATGGAAGCAGTTCTTGACAATCCATACATCTTAATCACTGACAAGAAAATCTCAAGCATCCAGGAAATCCTTCCTGTCCTTGAGCAAGTAGTTCAACAAGGCAAGCCATTATTGTTGATTGCTGAAGATGTTGAAGGTGAAGCCCTTGCTACATTAGTAGTAAACAAACTTCGCGGAACATTCAACGCAGTAGCTGTTAAAGCTCCTGGCTTCGGTGACCGCCGTAAAGCTATGCTTGAGGATATCGCTGCCTTAACTGGCGCTGAAGTCATCACTGAAGAGTTAGGCCGTGACCTTAAGTCTGCGACTATTACATCTTTAGGACGCGCTTCAAAGGTTGTTGTTTCTAAAGAAAATACAACAATCGTTGAAGGTGCTGGAGACTCTGCACAAATCTCTGCACGCGTAAACCAAATCCGTGTTCAATTAGAAGAAACTACTTCTGAATTCGACCGTGAAAAATTACAGGAACGCCTTGCTAAATTAGCTGGCGGTGTAGCGGTAATCAAAGTTGGCGCTGCAACTGAAACAGAATTAAAAGAGCGCAAGCTTCGCATTGAAGATGCTTTAAACTCAACTCGTGCTGCAGTTGAAGAAGGTATCGTATCAGGCGGTGGCGTTGCACTATTAAACGTATACGGCAAAGTGGCTGAAATCCAAGCAGAAGGTGACGAAGCTACTGGCGTAAACATCGTTTTACGTGCAATGGAAGAGCCGGTTCGCACAATCGCTCACAACGCTGGACTTGAAGGATCTGTAATCGTTGACCGCTTAAAGCGTGAAGAAGTTGGCACAGGCTTCAACGCAGCTACTGGTGAATGGGTGAACATGATCGAAGCTGGTATCGTGGATCCAACTAAAGTAACTCGTTATGCTCTTCAAAACGCAGCATCTGTTGCGGCTATGTTCTTAACAACTGAAGCAGTTGTTGCTGACAAGCCAGAACCAGCTGGCTCAGGCATGCCTGACATGTCAGGTATGGGCGGCATGGGTGGAATGGGCGGCATGATGTAATCTGCCCTCTAGGCAAATTACATCGAAGCACCATTTCTGAAGAAGACTACTTCCCATTTGGGAGGTGGTCTTTTTTGTGTTTGTGAAACAATTTGTGGAAGAAGATTTTTCGGGGAGTTATCGAAAGATAAGCATTTTTCGGCAACGTTAAGCCACCTGCTTGCCCAAGGGTCTGTGTCGATGTTGTTACTGAGAGAATATGCAGAGTATAAAAGATATTTGGTGGAACAAGCGTCACAAAAATTTCCTGACGAGGGGTATACGGAAGATGATTTCCCTTATAGGGAATGCAAATTGATTTATGCATTTTTCTCATCAAAAACAGAGGATATACGAGTTTTATTACCATTCTTTAGTAAAGTTAATTTATTGCATCATACAAACTTAATTAAATGTCTTGGTAAAAATGTTCGTTTGTTCAAGATTCATGTACATCAAGAAGCAGAAGGGGAATGAAAGTACAGTATTTCATAATAACACCAGGGCAATTAGCATAAAAGAAGGGACAATTGATGAATTCCTTTTCTTCTATTGAAAAAGTAAATCTTTTTCAAAAGGGATTGTTAGTTGTTCAATCGTGACAGTTGGTATAATTGATTTTCCTTAACAGATATCTTTCTTTATAGTGATACTACAATATTTGCTAGCGTAACTCAGTAATATTTAAACTGTAGGTGTCGTATTCTACATGATCTAATTTTCTGGTCCACCGTAATACCGAGATTTCAGGAAGTAGATCTCGATATCTCCCCAATTCAAAATAAGAACATTGTGTAAATCCATATCTGGGATTATGTACATTAATTAATAGTTTTCAGCTCAGAGAGATGTGCGAGGAATCAATTATGACTAGAATGTCAATACGATTGATATAATAATTATTTTTAAAGGGTTTTTCATAAGAAAATAGAATATACTTTTATACAAAAATGTATTGTTATTTGAATAAATTTTATAATAACTATAAATAGAGTTTGAGGAGGTTTATATGCAAGAAAATAAATTATATCTACAATTTAAGGATAATAATAAACAAATAGAGTTTGATTTAAATAGAAACACCGTTTTTTTTGGAAATAATGGGCAGGGTAAAACTAGGATTCTTCAAACAATTAATTCTTTATATGAGTTAGGTAAAGAGAAAAAAAAGAGAACTTCTCGAAAATTATAGATAGTATGAATTTGGATAAACTAAAAATAAATGGAGTGGATTATAATTCCCTATTTTTAGCTAATGAAAATTTTAAAAGAATAGAGACAGAAAATTTCAAACGATATTTAGAAGAAAATAGGATGGTTTTTGAAAGATTGTCTCTTTTGTTAAGTGAAACTCCGTTAGAACATCTTTATAGCTCTTTTAGTATGAGTAAAGTTAAAAACATTTTATCGTATTTGAATAGGCGCATGGAAAGATTAAATCGGCAAACTAGTATTAATGAAAATAGTATAAATGGATTTGGTCATTGGATAAGTGATCTTTCTATTCTTGTTAATAGTTTAAGAAATAGTGTACACCATACTATTAATTTTGATTTAGACTCGAATGAAAAATATTCTTTAATAAACATTGTTGATGAAGTTTTCACGGTAACATCATATCTCAAAGAAAAATATCAATTTTTAGAAATAAATTCAAAAAATAAAGATCTTACTTTACGTTTAGAAGAAAATAGTAAAATGATTATAGATAATCTATCTTTGAAATCTGCACGTTATATAACTACAGACAATATTGAAATTATGAATATATATAAAAAAATAGAATCAGAAATTAATAAAATAAATGATGATATTAAAAAGTGTCTTTGGAGTGAGTTCATTGATATGGATAATTTAGATAAGTTCAATGAGTTTGTTCTAAAACGAAACATTTTATTAAATAGAATTGGTATATTTAATCAAACTATAAGTAAATATGCAAATATAAAAGTAGAACTTCAAAATTTCAACGGTGTAATTTTTTTGAAAAATTCCGAAGAAATGGCCTTTGAAAAATTATCATCTGGAGAAAGAAAAATAACGTTCCTTTTTCTAGAGATACTTTTAAATGATGTAGATATTTATTTAATCGACGAGCCAGAATTATCATTATCTTTAAATTTTCAAAATAAAATTATTACTGATTTACATGTTCTAACGAAAGGTAAGACGCTGTTTATTGCAACTCACGCACCATATATCTACGAAGATTTTATAGCAATTGAAGGTAATATATCGAAAGAAGTGTAATGAAATGAACTTTGATAAAGAAAAGTATAATAGAGGCAAATTAAAACTTGTTACTCAGCCGATAATTTATGTTGAGGGTAAAAGTAATAAAATTTTTTATCAGCAATTAGAAGAATTACAAAATAAATTTATTGAGAATGGTGGAAACTGTAGTGTTATTAAAACTAAAGTTGAATCTCAACCAAACAGTTATGGAATAGTAGATCATGATTATGCAGAGATTTGTCATGAAAAGTTATTTCCTATCAACTTTTATAGTATAGAAAATATTTCGCTGATCTATATTAATAAATTTAATCATTTAAATGAAATTATTGTTGAATATATAAAAGAACATGGAATAGAATTAGCTCGAATTCATATACCTCGTTTAATAATAAATTATGAGGAAAATAGAAGAGTAAAAGATTATAATTTAGATTTAACATCAGAAAAACACCAGGATCAGTACATAGATTATATTGAAAATAAAATAGTATGTGATACCTCATTTATGAGATATAAGAATTTAAAAAAAATAGTCGAATTATATATTAAGTTTATTAAAAATAAATATAGTGAAAGGATTAATTATATAACAGATTTAGTAGACTTTTTGCCATCTAAATCGATTGAAGATATTTTTGATGCAAATACTCTTCGCAAACTAAAACAAGTAATTTAATTATATATATAGGTTTGTTGTTAATCGTTGTGTTCTCTATCTTTAATCAGCATCGCAGCTACACAGTTTTTAAAACTAAGAGAACGAAGCAGTGTTATTCTTAATAAATTTATTTATATTTGTTCAATAAGTTTCTAGATATACCGTAGATTTCTATTATGCATTTAGTTAATAACCGTACACCTATTACATTAAAAGTGCATTGTATTTTTATATCTAGTATTAGTAACGGTTACAGTACTAAATTTGCTAACATTATGCTAACGCCATCCTATAAAAAACGGTAAATTCACATTAAAGATGTTACAGTACTGATTGGTCATAAACCTGGATTTACCGCACTTTTGACATACAGCGTGTAAGATATTACACACTCTCCCCTTAGGGGCGGCATGATGTGATAGCTGCTCGACCCCTTGATATATAAGGGTTTATAAGTGTTTTGCTAACAAAATGCTAACATAGGTAAAAAAATTGAGGCTTCTCATTAGTTCCAGCGAACTTTTGAGGGCCTTTTTTTAAGTTTATTGCTTCACTTGGGTTTGGAAATTTTTTTGTAATCTAATCTTTTGTATGGCTGAGGGATCTGCCCATGATTTGTGGAAGATCTATACGACGTCTGAAAAAGTGTTAAATCTTGATGTATGTCCGAGATGGATAGAAGACTTTGCCATTCTATTTTGAAATGGTTTGATGACACAGGCCTAGCCATATTGCCGTTCCATCTATGTAACGTTAAAGTGGCGAATCCTCGAGAAAAATTAAAAGGGTGGTGTTGATCAATATTGTCTTTAACAGAGTCTCTCTAAATAAAGTGGTATATTATGGTATAATCAAATAAAAAACCAAAAACTAAGAGGCGATAGAAGTTGGCAATTTTTTATGATCATTCACCAAATGAAACGAAAGCAATCTATGAAGCAGCAAATAAATGGAGGATAGAATGCCTTATAGCGGACGGTTCACTCTTATGGCCAGGTGAGAAAATTTGGACACTAGAGAATTTGAAGAGATTGAAACAAGCTTATGTAGACCGTCCTGATTTTTCTATAATTAGTTTTGAAGAAAAGCTAGAAAAGCAATTATATGGACAAAGGGAAGAAATTTATAAATTATTTTGTGAATGCTTGTTTGTCTATTATTTGTTTCCAAGCAATATTAATTTCAAGACGAAAATCAAGAAGCTAACCAATATTGCATCCTGGGGAAATGTTGCAATGGATGACCACCTGGATATACTCAAAGGATTAAATAATGGTATTGGTAACCCTGGTACCTCTTATAATACAAGGAAGCCAGATGAGATTACATACCTTTGTTTATTAGGGATAAAAATAAAAGAGCTATCTGTAAAGGAACGGGAGCAAATATTATCCGAGTCCTACCAAACTCAAACTTTACTGGATCAAATGCGTAAAGAAATGAAGAGTAACTACAAGATCAATGTTCAAATAAGGCATGTACTTCTTCATTTGCTCTATCCGGAGAAATACGAAAGAATCGCTAGCAGTGAGCAAAAAAGAAAAATTCTACAGAGCTTTAAAGAGTTACTTCCAGAGGAAGAAGTACAAGTTGACCAAGCTCTGTTAATAATAAGAGAGAAGTTAGAACAACAATATAAAGAAAAAAGAATAGATTTTTATCGCTCCCCAGTGAAAAAGGTTTGGAAGGGGGAGGAAGAATTGATACGACCAGTAAAAGATGATGTTCGGTATTATTGGCTGACTGCAAATCCATCTATTTGGACTGTTGACAATATTAAAGATGGGGGAAGCGTTTTTTATACAGCTTACAATGAGAAAGGAAATAAACGTCGTATTTTCAGTGCGTTCGAATCTGCCAAACCAGGGGATCGAATATTATTCTATGAATCACATCCAAACAAATGCATTGTTGCAGAGGGTGAGGTAACACAAGGTCTTCATACAGAGGAACACGAGGGGTTTGACTCTCCTGTAGAAGGAGTGAGCTTCCGCTATATACGGGATATTTCTCCGATTTATTGGGACCAAATTATCAATATCGAAGAACTAGAAGAGAGCACACCTGTAAAAAATGGTGCACAGGGAAGCTTGTTTGAATTAACGAAAGAACAGATGGAAATCATACTGGCATTAGAAGAAGAAAGCAATAATGATGAAGTAATTTCAAAGGGAACTTGGGTAGAGTTTCTACAGGATAGAGGCATTTTTCAAGAGAGTGATCTAGTATATCTGGATAAAATGCTGGAGCTAGGTGGAGAGGCTACGGCAACACAACTAGCGGCAGCCTTAGATAAACATTATTCATCCTTTAATGCTCCTGTAGTCCATTTGGCAAAAAGGATATTAAAGGCAGTCAAAATGGATGCACCGAAGCGGGGTGACGGAACAGAGTATTATTGGAGTGTATTGTTTGATGGGGAAGAGCAAGAAAATCATCATTTTCTTTGGAGGTTAAAGCCTAATTTAAAAGATGCGTTGGCTGAAATTAAATGCCAACCACTTAAAAGCTACACAAAAGAGGATTTTTTGAGTGAAGTTTTTATAGATGAAAACCAATATGATACGATCAAGAACTTATTGCAATATAAAAAGAACTTAATTTTTCAAGGACCGCCGGGTGTGGGGAAAACCTTTGTATCAAAGCGACTTGCTTACTCTTTAATGGGGGAAATAGATTCAGGCCGTGTTGAAATGCTTCAATTTCATCAAAATTATGCTTATGAAGATTTCATTATGGGATATAGACCAGATGAAAACGGGTTTTCACTACAGTTTGGGATCTTCTATGAATTTTGTGAGCGGGCCTAACAAATCCAGAACGGGATTATTATTTTATTATTGATGAAATTAATAGAGGAAACCTGTCTAAGATTTTTGGTGAATTGTTTATGCTGATTGAACGGGATAAGCGCGGTGAATATGTCACAATGGGCTACTCCAAAAAGAAATTCACCGTACCAAACAATGTATACCTGATTGGTACAATGAATACAGCGGACCGCTCTCTAGCGCAGTTAGAAGTAGCACTTCGCCGTCGCTTTGCGTTCGTGACACTTAAACCAGCATTTAATGAGGATTGGAGAAGAACCATTCAAGAATCTGGTGTATCTCCTGATATGGTAAACAGAATCCTGTTTGCCATCGAGAAAATGAATAAAGAAATAATCGGTGATTTCCAGTTAGGACCTGGGTATGCAATTGGTCATAGTTTTTTCACTTCGAAACCTGAAAAAATGGATGAACAGGTCTGGTATGAAGGAATTCTGACCTTTGAGATCATTCCTTTATTGGAGGAATACTTCTTTGACCGCCTAGAAATAGTTAAAGGCCTTATTGAGGGGATCTAAATGGAGAGTTTATTTAAGGTACCTATTAGGAATCTATTTTGCCTCCTAAGCTACATGAATGAAATGCCTGAATTGGCAAAGAAGCTTAGTGATGTGGACGAGGACATCATTACGTATGACTTTCTTGCAAAACAATTTTTGCAAGAAGTCCACTCCTTAAATAGGCGAGGTTTTGTAAAAAATTATATTGCCGTGACCGAATCCACTAGTCATCTAAGTGGGAGGGTTCTGATGAATGAATCGATGCCTTACCTCGTGGCCAGACAGCCTATTGTCGTCTGCGAGAAGGATCAATACTCAGCCAATATCCTTTTAAATCAGGTCATGAAAAGTACATTACTAGCAATCTGCCAAAATCAGTATGTAAAAAAAGAAACTCGAAGACTTAGTTATTCGTATTTGGACTTAATACAAGAGGTGGAAATTCTGCCGCTAACGAAGGAAATATTTTTGAAGATATATTTTAACCGGCATAATGTACATTACAAACGGATGATTCATATTGCTCGATTGCTACATGAACTAACCCTACTATCCCATAAGCATGGGAACTGGAGTTTATTCTCTGCTGAAGTAGACGAAACCTCATTAAACCATATTTTTGAAAAGTTTTTATTACATTTTTATCGGATTGAGCAGAAAGATTATCAAGTTCAGTCAGAGGTTATGCAGTGGAATCTGATAGGAAACCAATCTTTATTACCAACAATGAAAACGGATATTTCCTTATCCCATAAAGATGGACAGCAAAAGATTATCATAGATGCGAAATTTTATCGAAATATCTTCCAAAAATACTTTGGGAAAACATCTTTTCATAGTCATAATCTATACCAATTGTTTACCTACTTAATGCATCAGCCGAAGGATCTAACCTTAAGAGGGATATTAATCTATCCATACAATGGGACGGAGGTTGAAGAAAAATTTGCCTGGGATGACCGAATGACGGTGGAAGTGTTGACTTTGAATTTGGAGGATTCTTGGGGAGATATTTTTAATAAATTGATGTCTGTTCTTTGAGGTAACTAAGTGTCGGATTATTGAATCCTCAATGTTAGTAAACCACTGTCACCTCACAAACAAAACCTTATATATCAAGGGTTTTGGAGGTGAATTAAATCATATGTAGGTGGGGTAGAGGATTACTTAATTAAGAGGTGAAAAATAAGTATTGGGATTTAACATCCAATGCTGCTTGAAGTATTCTCAAAGGGCAAGAAGGGCTGAAATGATGACTAATATTAATCAATATTCAGAGATATTAGAAAATCAAATAAAATTATTTAATGAACGGCTCAATAAGGATATTGGGATAAAGGATTTTGAAGACTTAAATGAAGATGTAAAGGACATTTATTCAACTATAGAAAAAGAGAAGGCGCATTTAAAAGAAGATATAGTTTTACCTGAAATCGGAATTAAAGCTATCGCAATGCTATCCTTTTTATTTAATGAGGAAACTAATGTAATAGTAGGTGAATGGTCTGCGAATGACTATTTTAGAGTCCAGAATACTTTTTCAGGATTGATATCGCAGTTAACAAATGGATTACTAGGCACTTTAAAATTAATTGAGGCTGGCCTTGATTATCAAGCAAGAGTACTTTTTAGAAATGTTACAGAGATGTCTTGGTTAATTATTGTACTAATTAATGATATAAATTGGCTAAAAAAATATATTCAAGGTGAGAGGCATGCTGATTTTTTTAAGGCGTACAAAGTTAGGAATAAATTAAATGAAATCGAAAATAAAACTCAATTACCTAAAGATATAAAGAAATTAATAAGAACCCAGAGACAGGAAATATATAAATTCTATTCAGAAATAATTCACAATGCATATCCCAATCCTATTTTGGGAACATTGGTTTCAGGATTTACAGATGGTGACTATATGTCACCTAATCTATTTGGCAAGATATCAACTTCATCACAAAAAACCATTGCAGAAGTTAACACATGTATTTTCTTGTTTTTATTAATGTTTTATAGAGCATTACGTGATGTGCATGGATATAAAGTAAAAGAAGAAAAAATAGATTTTTTTATTTCTAGATCAGTAATTTTGAAAGAGACGTTTATTAAAGGGTATTTTTTAACATTACAATAAATTTTAACTCAAGAAGTGCAAAGCGGAGTTAGAGGGGAGGTTCGTTTGCTTCCTTTCCCCAGACAGGAGTTGCCAAACTCTTGGTCACAGTGACTCCCCGAAAAATCTTGTTTCACAGGTATGTTCCATGAGAGGTTTTGTATGTGAATATTGTTTGGGATATGAAAAGAAGAAGTGCAGCGGTTGGGTTTGCGCTTCATTCTTTTTACATTCTTGTGTAGTAAGAGGTTAAAAACCTTTTGCTACAAGGTTTTTCCTTGAAGTAAAAGCTGTTTGACCACATTTTGATCACATATTAAAAAAGATCTCTCAGAAAAAAATCTGAGAGATCTTTTTTAGTTGCTATGTTAATTCTCAATGTTGATTTTCAGCCAAAACTTTAACCGCCCCGTAATGGCGGTTTATTAAGCTACCGTTCTCAGTTAGCTGAACTCCTTGTACAGCTATTTCTCCAACTCATAGCGGCCGCGATAATGCCTGACTTGAGCGTTCGGCTGGACAGCAGCTTGAGCCTGATTTTCTCGCCGCCGTCGAATACCGATTTTCCGCCGCCCAGGACGACCGGACAAATTGTAAGCAGGAATTCGTCGATCAGGCCGAGCTTAAGCAGCGTTTTTGCCGCTCCCGGGCTGCCGAAGATAACGAGATTTTTGCCGGGCTGCTCCTTGAGTACCTTGATTTCCTCTGCGATATTGTCCTTGATCAGCATCGTATTGTTCCATTCCACCTTGTCCATCGTGGTGGAAATGACGATCTTCTTAACATCCTGCAGCCATTTGGCATGCTCCATATCGTGCCTCGACGCATTCGGATTGTCCAGCACCGTGGGCCAGTAGCTCTCCATCATTCGATACGTCGTGCGTCCGTAAACAGGAGCTCCGACTTCGGCTACGATCTCCTCGGCGTATTTCTCAAATTCCTCGTTGTACGGAATCCAATCGAGTCCTCCGTTCGAATCCGACGCATACCCGTCCAGCGACACATGCATGAACAATACCAGTTTTCTCATGTCCGTTTCTCCTCCGATTTCGAATTTATTTTGTTCGATTTTTTTGGCCATTGGCCCGCGTGTCATCCTGCTGTTACGTTCATTTTAAATCATTATGGTACGTAATTGGTACACACATCCGTAACCTGCTAATACACAATAAAAAAGCGATTTAGTAAATATCTCTTTTGTTACAAAATTTGTTCAATCCCAGCTAGTCAATGACCTTCCACGTTACCCTCAGCGATATCAGAGTTTATACGCTGTTGGCAAAATAAATTATTATCTACTGATAAATTTTTTCACCTTTTTCAAGCATCATGATGAATTGTTGAATTCGTTTCATTCGCGTTTCTTGTTTCTTGGCACTTTTGATTCTAAACAATATTGCATATCGATTCCGGCTATCAAGGGTTTTAAAAAATGCTTTTGCTATAGAATTCTTATTAAGTTCGTTCTCAAAATCCTCTGGTATGGTGGCACTGCTCTGCGGTTCATAAGCCCCATCCCATTGTCCGTTTTGTTTGGCAATTTCAATTGCCTTCATTCCTGAAGGCTTCATTCTACCATTTTTGATAAAGAGTTCTGCTTTTTCTTTATTCACTTTTGACCAGATGGTCTTAGAGCCTCGTGGTGTAAATCGTTGAAGCCAAGTCTTTTCATCAAAGGTTTCCTTCTGGCTATCAATCCATCCGTAACATAAAGCACTCTCTAACGCTTCTTCATAGGATACAGAAACTACTCCAGATTTCTTTTTCGCAATTTGCAACCTGATTCCCGATGGACTATCACATTCCCGTTCCATTCATCGGTATGATATACAAGTGACCAAATAAAATTTCGCCATCTGCGGGCACACCTAAAATGTCACAATACCAATTACGAGCTTCTTCAATGTTGCTTACCGGAATAAATACAGTACCTATTTGATTCAAGATAGCTTGAATTTTATATTTCGTGATGAAATTCAATTTTCCCTTCTGGATGAACTATTCTTGTTCCTTTGTTGCGTTATATGCGACACTTCATTTCATTTAGGAGCATAGCCTTTTGTAAGAGGCTGTGTTGTTATTCAATGTTGATTTTTATGTAGGTATGAGAAGTAATAGGCGGAGAATTTCCGCCAATTGTATATAAAGGTAGCTTAAGGAGCACAAATAAGCGGAGATATTCCGGTTAAGGGTTCAAAATAAGCCAAAATTTAAAGATATGGATACGATAAACGGAAAAACTCCCTTTATTTTTAAGGAAATATCGATATTCCCCAATTTAACCGGAATTTGTCCCTTTATTTTCAAACAAGATGGAATCAACATTCAGTCATAACAGAGCCTTGTAAAAAAACGAGGAAAAGAGTGGCGTATTCATAAAAAAACTGCCGTGGGTTGGCAGTTTTAAGAGAAATTTATTTTGTTTGAACGGGAGATGGGTTTAGCAGATAACCCAACTTTTCATATACAGGCAGCGTTGGTGCAATAATGACTTTCCCCGTACCTCTAAAGGTTTGCAGCAGTCCTTCACCGGAGGCCATCGAACCAAAGATGCTTTTTGTTGATTTTTCAACGGTAAAATCTATGTTCCCAAGCCGGAAAAGAGTGAAATTCCCATCGACTTGAACCGTTTCATTGTGCAGTTCGAACTCGACCAATTCATCTTCGGGAACAGGAATTTCGAATAGGCAAAAGCCCGTTCCTGATACTTTCGTTTGAAATAGCCCTTCGCCTCCGGCAAGCGCAGAAGAAATATTTTTCACTGCTTGAACGGAAACAGAAACACTAGACTCACAGCAATAGAAAAGTCCTTTATCCGCAATAATTTCTTCGTTATTTAATTCAACAATCATATAGTGTTTGAAACTTGGTTCTAAGTAAATAACCCCGCTGCCTTGGTATTGTGGTTTAATCGCGGATTCATTGGTTAAAACACTGGAAGCTATACCTTTTAAAAATCCCTTTGCCCCATTTCCGCCTAAACTTTTTAAGGTGATATTCCCTTTCATAAACTGTAGTGCACCGGCTTCAGCCGTAAGAGAGCTGTTGTTAAGTGTAATCCTTACTTGTCTTAGTTTAATGTTTGATTTTTGCGCGAAAAATAGCTTCTCAGCAACAGCAAAATTATCATTCCCGCCCAAGTTTTGATACTCTAACACTTCGATTTTTATCGTGGGATTTTCTACGACGCTAACCACTTGATAGGCTTCAGTCATGGTAAATTCTCCTTTATGGTACGTACTGTTTCACTCTATTATACAAAATTTTCTAATAATAATAGAGAGAATGTAAAAGCGTATTTAAGAAAATTAGTATTTCTTAAAGATGGTAAACGATCACAAAAGAAGGATTTATCATCAAACATTCTCAGTTTTATCAAACTCACCCTGTCCTTTTTCTTCTATAACCCATATATCATAAATGGACTAATTTTGGAAAGGACAGTGGTTGAGGATGGCTAAATACAGAATCGTGCGTACGGATTTTTGGAACAACCCGATCGTTATGGAGGAAATGTCTCCGGAGGACAAATATTTTTATCTTTATTTGCTGACCAACCCACAAACTACGCAAATTGGAATCTATCGAATTACGAAAAAACAAATGGCATTTGATTTGGGCTATTCGATTGAGAGTGTTCAAGCGTTAATGGATCGATTCACCCAGCACTATAACCTAATTCGTTACAATCCTGAAACGAGGGAACTGGCCATTAAAAACTGGGGGAAAGATCACCTTGAAAATTGCGGGAAGCCGGTTATGGATTGTATACTTTCCGAACTAAAAGAGGTCGAAGATCGGTCACTTATCCGGTACGTTGCGGAATTGATTCGTAACCCGGATATACGCAGCCTCTATGAATCTTTTTATATTCACGAAGAGATTTTTTTCGGATCGGAAGAAAAAAATTAGATGATATTGATACATATATACCGGAATGCGAAGAAATGGACGATCCGTTCCCGCATCGTCCTACGATACGTGGGCAAAAAGAAAAAGAAAAAGAAAAAGAAAAAGAAAAAGAAAAAGAAAAAGAAAAAAGAAAAACAACAACAAAAACAAAAAAAGCTTCCTTATTGGGAAGTGACGAGAAAAACAATCGCGGTTGTTTGGGGCGATGACAATGCAGGAAAGATCACGAGCTTCGTTGACTATGCTCTTTTTTCTCCCGGATCAACGTTTCAAACCCCCAATTTCAGCACGCGTGTCGTCAATAACACACTAGTCATCGACATCTCACTGCCGAGAAATTAAGCCAGGGGGAGGTGTTTATTCAAGGAAGTTTTTTTTGCCGGGAAGCATAATTGATCAAGCGTTATTTAATGGTTTTTTATTCATCTAACCATAAATGTTCATGCTGGGCCGCGGTGGGGTCAGTTTTTTTTATGTGTTCATATTCCTTTGCGCAGATGTAAAAAAACGGAATTTGTTGTAAAATTTCGGAATTTATATATAGATGTTAAACTTTTCCTGTAAAATAGAGTTAGAATCCTTCATTCCTACAAATCAATCCTAGGAGTTAAATCAAAGATAGAGTTTCTACTTAGGGGGGAACACATTTATGATTCCAGCAAAAATAGATAATCCCATTTCAATCACTACAATAAGAGAAAAAGGCGTGGAATCCATCGTTGATTGGTTCGATCAGCATAAACAATCGTTTTATGCACTTGGTTGGTCCTATCTTAGGAATCAGCAACAAATGGAAGAGCTTTTTTATCGGTCCATAATAAAAATACACAAGGAATTGCCTCGATTTAAAAGAGAAACATCGTTCGAAATGTGGGTTACGTCCATTTTCATACATATCTGCCGGGAGTTTTCTGACGATAGAAGATTACAAGCTTCAGAGGAAGGTGAACAACATAAGGATTTATTTAAAGCACTTGATCAGTTGAAAAAGTTTGAGAAAGAAGCGTTGGTCCTTACATATGTAAAAGGATTCTCTCAGGAGGAAGCGGCGCATCTTCTCCAAGTTTCAGTGGAAACGATGAAAGAGCATTTGTTTTCCGGAATTCAGTCACTTAAAAAAGAAATGGGGTACGGGTCATCCATTAATGGCTGTAAGGAGTATCATAAGGATTACATCGATTACCTAGAAAGAACCCTGGATCGGTCGAAAAAGATTGATTTCGAGGTACATATTTATCATTGTCAAGACTGTCAGGAGGATTTGGCTACCTTTCAGGATGTCATGTTAAATCTTACTGAAAGGATTAAAGATTTGCATGTGCCATCTGGTTTCATGGAGAACGTCAAAGATAAGCTGGCAGAAGTGGAAAATCACAGACAACAGAAGAACAAGAAACGGAAAAGAATGGGACTTGTTTTTGTAAGTGTATTCGCTTTATTAATGGGTACAGGTTATTTTTCAGGCGCGTTTACCAACCTCTACTATACATGGACAGAAAAAGATCTGGAATTGCGTGCTTTTCTCCAACATGGACTAGGTGAAAGGCTGAACTTGGAAGCGGAAAGCAATGGGGTGAAAATAAAGATCAAGAGTGCGATTGCTGATGATGTTCAGACGCTTGTTTTTTATGAAATAGAAGATACAAAAGAAAAAAATCAATATGTGATAAATTATGATGATGGGGTTTTTGTGGAAAACGAAAATGAAATCATGAGCCCTGTAACCTATCCAAGGAACTATCCTCCTGACCTTAAATCGGAAGTAAATAATGAAGAAAAGAACGTGTATCAAGGGAAGATTAGTCTGCTGCGACTTACAGCGAAAAACGGGACAATCAAACTCAAGATCACAAAGCTTCAGAAATTGATTCGTGATTCCTCTGACCGCAATGGTTTTAGGCCTAACGAGAAAATGGAATATAAAACTGGGGAGTGGAACTTCGAGATCCCTTTAACAAAACAGCCCTCGATCGAATATGCATTGGATAAAGAAACAGAAGTCGAGGGGATCCCGGTTCGATTTGATAAACTAACCATTGCCCCAACAGCGACGATTCTGCAATATGGTATTACTAATAAACAGTCAGAGAAACGGATAGCAGCTCTTAATTTTGACAATCTAGAAGTGAACAATAAAAAAGTAAAAGCTGATATGTATGGCAGCTCTTTTTTCAATTTACAACAAGGTATGAATTGGAGAACTTTTCAAATGCAGTTTGACCCTCTTTTGGAGAAAAACCAAAAGAGGTAAACGTTCAATTCAAATCTGTTAATTTAACGATTGATGACCCAAAAACGATCGAACTGGATGCTTCTCGGGAATATCCTCAAACCTTTGAATATGCAGGCAGTACAATCTCCATCGACAAGGTGGAAGTTGGACAGCCTGCCAGAGTTGTCATAAGCAATCATGAAATGAAGAATCGAGAATATGAGTCGCTTCAATTCCGGATTATAGATGATAGTGAAGGTTATCCTAGTTCAATGGAGATGAAATCTGAAGGAGTGTTCGTGGATAAAAACGGGATTAAATACGATATGAAAAAATATCTTGTCTCATATGCAAAAATCGAACAACCCCGTTATTTCTTTACAGTTCTAAGCATGACGTTACACAGCAACAAAGCAGGAGAAAAAGTGATTCCTAAAAAGCTGGAGATTTTTGGATATAATACAACAAAATATTTGGATAACGTTGTGAAGATTTCGTTGAAGTAACATGTGAAGGAAAGAGGTACTTCAGCATGCTTTCATGAAAAACAAAAAAGCCACCTACGGGATCATCATCCTGTAGGTGGCCTTTTAATGAGCGAGACAGATTCTCGGTTCCTTGTCTTAACTATTTTTCTCCTCATCATAAGTGGAGGCTGTCAGGTTAAAGTTTTCCATCATATTCATTAGATGGTCTAAGGCATCAAAGTAGGTGTCCTCATTTTTATCCTTAAGAAAAGTCTCCAGCTTGTTTTTTCCTGCGATGAGTTCTTTTTCTGTCGATCTATAGCCTCTAAGGTTTTTTTGTACTTTACTGTTCCTTTTGCCCCGTCTAAGCCTTCAAAGTTATTTCCGCAATGGATGGCTGCATCGGCCTTATCTATACCTTCTTGTATTTTTTTATAATCGTATGAAGTTTGATTTCCGTTTACGGTTACTGCCTGTGTAAGGATATCATTGGTATCATTAATCAGAGGACCGCAAACCTTCAGCCCTTCTTCCATTCTTCTGTCAGCATCTGCAGAAGAATCGGCAGCTGCTGTTGTGGTGCTTGTCTCGTTTTTTTTCTTAGCTGTTTGTTCTGTTTTATTCGACTGTTTCTTCTCTGTCTTTTCGTTATTGGCAGAACAACCAGTTACCATCAGAAAGGCTGCTAACACAATCCATAATTTCTTTCCCATCGTATGACCCTACCTCCAAATATTCTTTCTATTTTTTCATAATATCACAATTTTCAGTTAAAAAATGCAGTATTTTGTGACATATTTAGTGACAGGCACCTTCCAGTAAATTGGAAGGTGCCTGTCACTTTAAATATGAGCTCTGAAGGTACGGTGTTTTTTTTCAAAGTGCTTTTGCAAGCCGTCTGCAAACAAATTAAGTGCTAATATGGTTAGCCCCATGGCAGCAAGTACGGTATATGGGATCCATCGGTAAATTCGAATGTCCTGCGTAATATTCGAAAATAAAGTTGGCCATGCATTCGAGGTGTTCTCCACCTTATACGAACCATTATCAAGATAAATAAACTTATATTGTACAAAAATATGAATAATACCCAGCTGTGCAATCATGAACAGAACGCGTCCAAAATCGTGGACTAGCTGCACAATGATATGGGGCATGATGACGGGAAAATAATACTTTAAAAATAATCTCCCCGGAGTACACCCTATGGCAATGCCAGCTTCTATATAGGCCTTTTTTGTGTTTCCTTCATTTGTTGATGAATAATCTCAGCGGTTCTTCCGACATCCAGAATGGCAAGAATTAAAATCAGCCAGACAGAATGAATGGATGACAAGAAGATAAATGGAAGACCTACGAACAATGAGAGGAAAAAAATAGGCGGCATAAAGGAAAATACCTGATTCCAGCCCTTTAATACACTTTCGATTATCCGGGAATAAAACCCCCCAATGGCAAGCGGGATTGCAAGAAGATACCGGACCACAATAACCCCACACATCAAATAAAGTGTTTCACGAGTCCCCACAATTACCCTGCTCAATAAATCCACCCCGTTATGGTCTGTTCCAAGCGGAAATTTTGCACTTGGGGCAAACGGAGGGATAAAGATTCTCCCGGAATTAGTGAAAATAAACTGTCGTTCTGTAAGATTGTGGTCAATAAATGGTAAAAAGGGCCAATACAAGCAATTACTACAATGAACAGCAAAAAAACAGAACTTATCCATAATTTCCAGTTTCTCAAACACATTAACTCCTTTCATACGGGAAAAGAATTTTCCTGGTAACCTGGCTAATTGTATTGGCAATGAAAATCACAAGGGTGAACATGATGGTGTAGCCTGCAGCGGCAAATGTATTCAAATGAAAATCAATTCCGCCAGTAAAACTGCCAGGCGGAGCAACAGATCTAAAGAAGAAATAGGCAGCACCTCTGTAACTGGTCAAAAATTCTACAATAAATAGATTTGATAGAACATAAAGAGTAATAGTGTTGGCTTGGCTTAATATTTTTACTAAACAATTTTTCAGCATATGAAAATAGAGAATTTTAGAAGATGTAATCCCTTTAGCCAATGCGGTTCGGATATAATCCATGCCCTGTTCATCATGCAGGCTGTAATACGTAATAGTGGCTATATGGAAAATGGGATAAATCGATAGAAAAACAATGCAAAGAATGACTGTACTCAGATGTTCGCTACCAAACACCTTTATTAGCGGCAAAAGTCCGTACTCATAGGTGGTCATGATAGCAATCTGTATCATGATGATTAAAAATAAATCGGGTACAGAGAGGAAAAATTTTGTTGTTGATACTCCAAGCAGTTTGCCCCTCCGGTTGCGGGTACGGTAATCAAACACACCTTTGGCGATACCGGCAAAAAAACCGAGGATAATAGCGGGAATAGCTATTTTCATGCTTTTAAAAAAAGTCCTCCCAATTTTTTCAGTAAGGGAATAGCCAACAGATACCTCCCCAAATCCACGGTTCTTTTTGATATATAAGTAGAAATTTTTAAATTCTGTTATGTGATCCTGGATGGAGTAATGATAGGTTGCATTGTTAAAGGTATTGCCCTGTCCCGCTTTAAATTCCACATTCCGCGGTATAAAAAGAATCGATAAAAACAGGAAAGTGGAAATGGCCCATAAAAGAGCTTGGCGCAGAATTGGCTGAACAATTACCATTAATATCCTCCTTTATTTGGTAATATTACTAGTATTTTACTAATATCTCATATCAGTATCAAATATTACGCCAAAACTAACAAAATAAAACTTTTTTATAAAAATTTGTAACTTTCGATGTTTAGCTTCGTCTTATTTAAATACGATTCTAAATTTTTTACATAGAAAAATTACAGGATTTTTCCAGAAAATGTAGAATATATAAGATTACGAAACTTATATAAATGGCCGATGTTAAGGGGGAGAAAGATGTCTCGCGAACAAATGGGAACAATCATAGAAAAGATTTTAACGAATATCGAAAAAGTTATTATTGGAAAAAGGGATATGGCGGAGCTGAGCCTTGTAGCCCTTCTGGCGGATGGCCACGTTTTGCTTGAAGACGTGCCAGGGGTTGGAAAAACGATGATGGTGCGCGCGCTGGCCAGATCGGTGAACGCCCAATTTAAAAGAATCCAGTTTACGCCTGACCTTTTGCCATCGGATGTTACGGGGGTTTCGATCTACAACCCGAAGGAAATGGAATTTCAGTTCCGTCCTGGTCCGTTGATGGGAAATATTATCCTTGCCGATGAAATTAACAGGACTTCACCGAAAACGCAGTCCGCGTTATTGGAGGGTATGGAGGAAGGCAGTGTAACAGTTGACGGCGTTACCCACAAGCTTGAAAAACCGTTTTTTGTTATGGCTACCCAGAATCCGATTGAATATGAAGGTACATATCCGCTGCCTGAAGCGCAGCTTGACCGCTTTTTGTTAAAAATGAGAATGGGTTACCCGGGAATCGCCGAGGAAATGGAAGTATTAAATCGTGCCCAAAGAGTTCCTCCGATTGAAGATCTGGCACCAGTAATCGATTTAGAGGGTTTGCGCGCCATTCAAAAAGAAATTAAAGAGGTTTTTGTTGATAATACGATTAAACGCTATATCGTCGATATTGCACATGGTACAAGACAGCATGGAAGTGTATATCTTGGGGCGAGCCCGCGCGGTTCCATTGCATTGATGAAAGCAGCTCAAGCCTATGCATTTATGAAGGGGCGTGATTTTGTCCTGCCGGATGATATTCAGTACCTAGCCCCATTTGTATTTGCCCATCGCCTAATTTTGAAATCGGAGGCGAAATTTGAAGGAATTTTTGCTGAGGAAGTGATTAACCGGGTGATGGCGAGGATTCCGGTACCAGTCCAGAGGCTTGTGAACTAAATGGAGAAAATGCTGACCGTAACAAGACGGGTATGGAAATTCATTGTGTTACTTTTTCTGCTGCTGGCTGCTTTTTCATATTCCATGTTTCAGGGGGGATTTGTGAGCTGGTTTTTGCTTTACAGCTTTCTTCCTTTTGCCCTGTATAGCGGAGCAATGGTTTTTTATTCTTTGGGCGAAGTGGAAATAAGCCGTTCCCTGCCAAAGTCAGAGTATAATGCAGGAGAACCCTTAAAAGTAGACGTTACCATCCGCAGGAGATCATCCTTCCCATTGTTTTATTTGTTTGTGGAGGATGAACTGAACGAACCCCTTAAATTTTCGAATAAAAAAAATAAAGCAAAAATCCTTTTATTTCCCGGATTTAAAAAAGAATTTTCGTTTAAGTACATAGTTGAGGAGCTGCCTCGCGGCGAACACTTCTTTCATTTTTTCAAACTTCGTACCGGTGATCCGCTCGGCTTGATGGAAATAGGTGAAAAAGTGGAGGCGGAAAACAGAATTATTGTTTACCCGGCCTTCAGTGAATTGATTTATCAGCCATTTGAGAACCATTACGACCAAGGGATGACAGTCTCAAGGGAGAGAGTACAAAGAGATAGCACAATGGCTATTGGAGTCAGGGAGTATCAGCCTGGAGACCGGTTTTCCTGGATTAACTGGAAAGCGACTGCAAAGCGAAATGAAATCATGACAAAGGAATTTGAACAACGCCAGTCTCATGACGTGTTTGTTGTAATGGATTGCCTGCCTGACCGGCGATTCGAAACGGTTGTTTCTTTTACGGCATCACTGATTAGGGCGGTTTTAAGAAAAGGGGCACAGACTGGGCTGCTGACAAACAGCAGAGAAAGGTCTTCTTTTCCGCTTAGAGGCGGCGAGAAGCAGATGCAGGAGCTTTTTTACCATCTTGCCAAAATTCAGCCCTACCATTCTTCTTTGGAAAAGGTGATGGAAGCAGAACTCTTTTTAGCGCAGCAATCGATTTCACTTATGCTGGTCACCTCAAAGATTTCTAAGGAGTTAATTGATAAGGCGGCTGCATTTGGACAACGAAAAGGCTCGGTCACCATTTTTTTGATTAAGGATGCGAAAGAGTCCCCAGATAAAAGTGAAATCAGCTTAAAAGCAATGGCCAATGCCCGCGGGGTAAGAATGGTATTGGTTCATGACGGGCAGTTTGCAGCTGCTTTTTCGGAGGTGAATTTGCGATGAGAGCCTCTGTCATGACAAAGGAATTTTCACCTTTTCTGCTGTATGCCTTTGCTTTTTTTATGCTGTGGGAATGGCTTAGGCCATTAGGGCAGCTTACGAACACGGATCAATTGGGAATCTTCATATTTTTCCTGGTTATCGCTTTTTTAGGTGCATATTTTGGAATGAATCGAATTCTTCTATCTTGTATTAAAGGTGTATATATCTTAGGCGCTATTTATTCTTTCTACTTTTCGGGAGGCTTTTTCCATTTTAAATGGTGGAAGTCTTTTGCAAAGATTATAAGTGAAAATATTGGATTCATCATGGACTCGAATTGGAATGAGATGACAAATGAATTTCGTACTCTTTTGTTTTTTATCCTGCTTTGGCTTATCGTGTATTTGATTCAATACTGGCTTTTAAATAGGCAAAGGATCTTTATTTTTTTCTTCATGACCATTATTTATATAACAGTCTTGGATACATTTACGCCATATGATGGAAAAGGTGCGATTGTGAGGACTGTCATTGCGGGTTTTACAGTAATGGGGATGCTTACATTTTATCGCCTCTTGAAAAGGGAAAATATTGAGAAGGAACCTTCCTTTACCCGGAAATGGATGGTTCCCCTTGCGGGAATGATCGTTGTCAGCACGGCTGCCGGCTTCGCTGCACCGAAAGCGGCTCCCATGTCGCCGATCCCGTTCCTTTTATTAAGTCACTAAATGATAAATCGAGTGAAAAAGGATCAGGGGGTGTCTCCCGTATCGGATATGGAACAAATGATTCCAAATTGGGAGGGCCGTTCATTTCTGATAGCAGCATCGTCTTCACTGCTGATGCAGAAAGCAGGAATTATTGGAAGGTGGAGTCGAAGGATGTTTATACGGGTAAAGGCTGGATTACAACCCTTAAGTCGGAAAGGCTAAATTTTAAATCGGGTGAATCGGTTCCGTTGGAATATACTCCTAAAAGTGTGAAGACGGAAAAAGAGCATGCCCAGATAAACATGAATATACTGTATAAGCATATTATCTATCCATATGGTCTTAGAATCATCGGTACTGGAACTCTCACAAAGTTTGAGCTTGATCAGGATTTGGAAAAGATATATAGTTTTGGTCCAAGCAAGCACCCTGAAGTCTTAAGAAAATATTCTGTTGATTTTGAGGTCCCAACCTACCGGGTTTCCGAGCTGACAAAGGTGACGGGAAAAGATGCATCGCAGATGAGTCAGGAATTTATCACCCGATATACACAATTGCCGCAAAGATTGCCGCTGCGTGTCATACAGCTTGCAGAGAAAATAACAGCAGACAAAAACAATTGGTTTGATAAAGCGAAGGCAATTGAGAGCTTTTTCAATAGTCCTGAGTACACATATGACCAAAAGAAGGTCGCTGTTCCCGGCAAAAAGGATGACTATGTAGACCAGTTTTTATTTGAAACGAAGCGTGGATATTGTGATAATTTCTCTACTTCCATGGTCGTTATGCTGAGATCCATCGGTATACCGGCAAGGTGGGTAAAGGGGTATTCCTCAGGTGAATTTAAGAAATACAGCGATACCGATACATCAAGGCAGATTTATGAAATAAGCAATAATAACGCCCACTCCTGGGTGGAGGCCTATTTTCCAAACCAGGGCTGGATTCCGTTTGAACCAACCAAAGGGTTCAGTAACAATATAAAGTTGAATTATGAAATTAAAACAACTCCGGCTGGACAGAGCGAGGCCGTGCCTGCTGTCGCACCGAAGAAACCGCAGCCAAACAGGCTGGAAGAGATGGAGAAGAAAACAGCTACGTCCAAAACAACGATTCAAAAACAAAGCATGTTAAAAAGATCCATGAAGTTCGTCCAAACAAATTGGGGCTGGATTCTATTTAGCCTGTTAGCAGTTGGGACGGCAATCTCATTATTGTATCAAATTCGATTTAGATGGCTGCCGCATTATTTTATTTTCCTATTTAAGTGGAGGAAAAAGGACATTCATTTAGCTAAAGCGTATCTTGTTCTGTTAAAGCAATTGGAACGATACGGGTTAAAACGCAAGAACGATCAGACGCTGAGGAATTATGCAAGATACGTCGATTCGTTCTTTTCCAGCAATGAAATGGGACGCCTGACAAGCCGATATGAACAATATATTTATAACAGCAATCTTCCTGCTGGAAGCTGGAAAGAATTAAAGGAATTATGGGAAAATTTAATTAAAAAGACAATCGCTTGACCGGAAATTTAATCTATTGCTACAATATTAAACAAAATTAATATTGTGCCTTACCTTCATATATCCTCGATGATATGGATCGAAAGTCTCTACCGGCCGCCGTAAATGGCCTGACTATGAAGGCAGAAATTTCTATTAAATATTTTAAGTAAAACTAGAATTCTGCCTTCCTTTATTTTTTATGGGGAGAATTCTAGTTTTTTTGCTTTTCAGAATTTATATCCATAAATTCTGAACGCATAAGAAAAACTAAGGCATCCGCCTAAGGGCTTGGCGGATGCCAAGCTTTTCTAATCATTTCTATGAAATGTTTTTGGATTGCCAGCGAAAAATAAGGGAAGATATTGATGAAAGAGGTGGCCGCCTTGACGGGTAAAATCGAGCTTCAAAATCAAGAAAAAATTGTGGTCCTGGATTTTGGGAGCCAATATAATCAGCTGATTACACGCCGTATCCGCGAGCTTGGAGTGTATAGTGAGCTTCATCCGCATACCATTACAGCGGAGGAAATCAAAGAAATGAATCCGAAAGGCATTATCTTTTCGGGAGGACCTAACAGCGTTTATGATGAAAATTCATTTCGGTGCGATGAGAGCATTTTTGAATTAGGTCTGCCGATTTTTGGAATTTGCTATGGAATGCAGCTCATGACCATGCACTTCGGCGGAAAAGTGGAAAAGGCGAAAAATCGTGAATACGGGAAGGCAGTATTAAGCCTTCAGCATGAATCAAGATTGTTTAGCGGACTTCCGGAAGAGCAAATTGTCTGGATGAGCCATGGAGATCTTGTTGTTGAGGCTCCGGAGGGTTTTAAGGTAGATGGCATCAATCCATCCTGCCCGATTGCAGCGATGAGCGATGAAGACAGGAATCTTTATGCGGTCCAGTTTCATCCGGAAGTGCGCCATTCAGTATATGGCAATGAACTATTGAGGAATTTTGTGTTCAATATCTGCCAGTGCAGCGGCAATTGGTCGATGGAGAACTTCATTGAAATCGAGATGGAAAAAATCCGCCAGACAGTAGGCGATAAAAAGGTATTATGCGCACTTAGCGGCGGTGTTGACTCCTCCGTAGTGGCTGTACTAATCCATAAAGCGATTGGTGACCAGCTGACATGTATTTTTGTGGATCACGGTTTGCTTAGAAAAGGCGAAGCCGATCAAGTAATGAAAACATTAGCTGACGGATTTAATATGAATGTAATCAAGGTGGATGCGAAAGAACGCTTCCTTGGAAAATTACAAGGTGTATCGGATCCGGAACAAAAACGGAAGATCATCGGAAATGAATTTATCTATGTATTTGACGATGAAGCAGCCAAGCTGGAAGGAATTGAATTCCTGGCACAGGGTACGCTTTATACCGATATTATTGAAAGCGGAACGGCAACTGCCCAGACAATCAAGTCGCACCATAATGTAGGCGGACTGCCGGAGGATATGCAATTCAAACTGATTGAACCGTTAAATACACTTTTTAAAGACGAAGTCCGTGCGCTTGGAACAGAGCTTGGCATGCCCGATGAAGTCGTTTGGAGACAGCCATTCCCGGCCCTGGACTGGGTATCAGGGTCCTTGGTGAAATCTCTGAAGACAAGCTGGAAATTGTCAGGGAATCTGATGCCATCCTAAGGGAAGAAGTTAAAAAAGCCGCCTTGAGCGTGAGATCTGGCAATATTTTACCGTTCTGCCTGACATCCGCAGTGTTGGTGTCATGGGTGATGCACGCACATATGATTACACAATCGGCATCCGTGCCGTTACTTCCATTGATGGCATGACGTCAGACTGGGCAAGAATCCCATGGGATCTGCTTGAAATCATTTCAACAAGGATCGTAAATGAAGTTGCTCATGTTAATCGCGTGGTCTACGATATTACAAGCAAGCCGCCGGCAACGATTGAATGGGAGTAAAGAGAGGAATTGCATCGATAAACGAATGATATGAACTTTTTTATAAAAAATGTTCGTGTTTTATGTTGACGTAGTTCCTTGTGCCTGTTAAACTAAAAATGAATTAAAGAGAATATAAATTTGCATCGTATAATCTTGGGGATATGGCCAAAAGTTTCTACCGAGCTACCGTTAATGGCTTGACTACGAGGCAGTGTTTGATAAGGGGATTCTATATCTTTTTCCCTCTTGTTTTTTAGCACATGCCTATGTCAGCGCTCCGGTAGATTCCGGGGCGCTTTTTGGTTGTCCTGCCATGTATCGGAAACTAAAGGATTCGGTACACTACGATTAGGTGCAATTAAATGATAGTTAAATGGGGGAAAGAGAAATGAAAAAGTATTTTCAGTTTGAGGAGCTAGGCACGAATTACCGCCGTGAAACGATGGGGGGCATCACTACCTTCCTTGCAATGGCCTATATACTCATCGTCAATCCGATTACATTGACGCTTGCAAATATTAAAGATCTTCCTGATGCTATGCGTATGGATTACGGAGCCGTTTTCGTTGCGACAGCACTGGCTGCAGCAGTTGGTTCCATTGTGATGGGCTTGCTGGCGAAGTATCCGTTAGCACTTGCGCCAGGTATGGGCTTAAACGCATTCTTTGCATATTCCGTTCTGCTAGGAAGCAAAATCCCTTGGCAGCATGCACTTGGCGCCGTTTTTATCTCTGGTGTATTCTTCTTTTTACTGACATTAACAGGATTACGTGAAAAAATCATCAATGCAATCCCGGTTGAACTGAAGCATGCGGTTGGTGCGGGAATTGGTTTATTCATTACCTTTATTGGACTGCAAAACGCAGGCATCGTGGTGAATAATGATGCAACACTTGTAGGACTAGGCGATTTCACAAACGGCAGTACGCTTCTAGCGATCTTTGGTATCGTTATAACTGTTATTTTAATGACAAGAGGAATAAATGGTGGCGTATTTTACGGTATGATCATTACCGTTATTGTCGGCATGATCTTTGGCTTGATTGATACACCACATAAAGTAGTTTCTGCTGTTCCAAGCATAAAGCCAACATTTGGAGAAGTATTCAGTTCATTTAGTGACAGTTCTTTCTATACAACATCAATGCTTGGTATTATTCTTACTTTCTTATTCGTTGATTTCTTTGATAACGCAGGTACATTAGTCGCGGTAGCCAACCAGGCTGGTTTAATGAAGGATAATAAGCTTCCTCGCGCAGGAAAAGCATTATTCGCTGATTCAATTGCATCAATCGTTGGTTCAGTACTTGGAACATCTACAACCACTTCATATATTGAGTCATCAGCTGGTGTGGCAGCTGGAGCGAAAACGGGCTTTGCATCACTTGTTACAGCAGCATTATTCATCCTGTCACTATTCTTCTTCCCGTTATTATCAGTGGTAACGGCGCCTGTTACAGCACCAGCCCTTGTCATTGTCGGTGTGCTGATGGTTTCATCACTAGGAAAAATTGATTGGGCGAAGTTTGAAATTGCCGTTCCAGCTTTCCTTACAATCATTGCGATGCCTCTTTCATACAGCATTGCCACAGGTATTGCGGTCGGTTTCATCTTCTATCCAATCACGATGCTCGTTAAAGGCCGTGCAAAAGAAATTCACCCAATCATGTACGTGTTCTTCGTCATCTTTGTCCTATATTTCATTTTCTTGAAGTAATAACTTATGCAAAACTTCTAAAGCCGCGAGATATCGCGGTTTTTTTCTTATAAGAATAATGATAATATGATAATGGAATTAGACTTAATTAAAGGAGAGAAACCATGGAGAAAGTATTGATTTTTGGTCATAAAAATCCGGATACAGACACAATTTGTTCTGCCATTGCGTATTCCGAATTGAAAAATAAATTAGGATTTAATACAGAGCCTGTACGTTTAGGCGTTGTAAGTGAAGAAACGAAATTCGTCCTGGACCACTTCCAAAAAAGTGCGCCGCGCTTAGTTGAAAAGGTGGCAGCAGAAGTAAGCAGCGTCATTTTAGTCGACCATAATGAGCGCCAGCAAAGTGCTGACGATATGGAGCAGGTACGGGTTGCTGAAGTTATCGACCACCACCGCGTCGCAAATTTTGAAACAAAGGATCCTTTGTATTTCCGCGTTGAGCCAGTAGGCTGTACAGCGACAATTTTAAACAAAATGTATAAAGAAAATGGAGTCAGCATTGAAAAAGAGACAGCTGGATTAATGCTTTCTGCCATTATCTCTGACACATTGTTATTGAAGTCTCCTACCTGCACTCAGGAAGATATCGATGCTGCACATGAGCTTGCTGAACTTGCTGGCGTTGAGCTGGAAACATACGGACTGGATATGCTAAAAGCGGGTGCAGACTTAAGTGCAAAATCAGTTGGTGAGTTAATCTCCATCGATTCAAAAGTATTCCCAATGGGAAGCGCTCAAGTAGAGATTGCACAGGTTAACGCGGTTGACACGAACGATGTACTGTCCCGCCAAAAAGAGCTTGAAGAAGCAATTGACCGTGTGATTGAGGAAAAGAACCTTGACCTTTTTGTATTCGTGGTAACGGATATCCTTACAAATGACTCCGTTGCGTTAGCGTTGGGTAAAGCGGCAGCGAATGTCGAAAAAGCATTCAATGTGACATTGGATAATAATACGGCTGCTTTAAAAGGAGTAGTTTCACGCAAAAAGCAAATCGTTCCTCCATTAACAGCTTCATTTGAATAATATGCAGGGCCGTCCTCGGACGGCCTTTTACATACTCCAATAAAGGAATTTTTGATTTGGAAAATGAAGTAATAAACAATGTTTTTTTAAAAGTAGGGTTCCAGGGAGGAGAGAGTAGGGGTGGATATTCAGTTAACAGAGAGGTTGTTAAGAATACTTCTTTTAGCAGAAAAAGAAATGAAGGCTTCGAACTGTCAGTCGATACTTCCAATTCATTTGCTTATTGCGTGTTTAGAGGAAAGGACAGGCGTGCTGGGGGAAATTTTTCTGAAAGTAAATATTGATTTGGATAAGTTGCGGTCATCCGCTAATGAAGTGTCCCAAACCGCAGCCAGAAAAGAATTCCTGGAATGGCCTGTTTCCATCCACGTATTTGACGCACTTGCTGAAGCGGCTAATATCATGAAAAGGTATAATCAAATTTATTTAAATGAAGGGCATCTTCTCAAAGCATTGATAAAGATGGAGTTGCTTGATGAGTTTTTATCTGAAGAAAATGAACAAATCATTCTATCTCTCGGCACGACTTCAAGAGATATGATCACTAACCTGCAAAATTACACCTTCCCTGAAGTACCACATCGTAATATTCGTAGAGTTACGCAAGCTGATAATGGAAAGATAACCCGCTTTATGGAGGAGCATTTTGCCGGAGGGTGGGTTGACACTATAAAAATTGCTTTATTACAAGATAATCCTTCTATATATATGGCTTTGGGAGAGAATGAAGAAATACTCGGATTTGCTGGGTTTGATATCGTCGATAATAAGAGGAATTACTTTGGCCCTATGGGTGTGGTCCACTCCTGCCGTAATAAAGGTATAGGATTCTCCCTTCTTCATCACTGTTTAAAGGAAATGAAAGAGATTGGATACGGATATGCCATCATTGGGGGAGCTGGTCCGATAGAATTTTACGAAAAAGCATGCAATGCAGTGGCAATCCCGAGTAGTTAACAGGCAACCTATTAAAAAGGTGATTCCTTGAAGACCCTTACAAGATTCTTTTTCAAATGATCTATTATTGACAATAATAAGTAAAAAAGTATGTAATCATTGACTTCTCTAATCTCCTTTAATAACATGGAAAAGCAAGTCGAAATTCGTCGAATAATGGGAGGGTGGTATGATGCATTTTAAAGTTAAAAAAATATTGAATAATAATGTTATCATCGCCACGCACGAATCCTACGATGAAGTTGTGGTAATCGGTAAAGGAATCGGTTTTAATCGGAAAAGGGATGATTTAATTGAGGATTCTTCTGTTGAAAAACTGTTTGTCTTAAAAAATGAGAAAGAACAGCAGAATTATATTAAGCTATTGCCGTTCCTGGAAGTACAGCTTCAGGAAGTTATCATATCTGCCATCGACCTGATTAAGAAAAGAACCCAAAATAGTCTTAATGAACATATCCATGTTGCCCTAACTGACCACATCATGTTTGCAATAAACCGAATAACGCAGGGGATGGAAATGGCCAATCCTTTCCTCGTTGAAACAAAAACACTATATCCTTTTGAATACGGTATTGCTTCAGAAGTAGTTGAGCTTATTAAGGAAAAGACAGAAATTCATCTTCCAAAAGGAGAAATAGGCTTTATCGCCCTTCATATCCATAGTGCCATTACCAATAAAAATTTATCAGATGTTAACCAGCATTCACAGCTTGTCAGCCATTTGATTGATCTCATAGAAGAGCAGCTTGAAATTCAAATAGATAAGGAAAGTGTCGATTATATGCGGCTTGTGCGGCACCTTCGATTCACGATTGAAAGGGTTAACAACGGTGAGAGGGTGGAGGAACCAGAAAAAATTGCAGCCCTCTTGAAAGATGAGTACCCCGTATGCTATAATCTCTCATGGAAGCTCATTAAGGTGATGCAACAAGCACTTAAAAAACCTGTATTCGATGCAGAAGCTGTCTATTTGACAATGCATCTGCAAAGGCTTCAGAAAAAAGTTAAATAGCTATTATCTTTCAACGTGTTACTGATACGATCAGGCATGAGTGAAGAAGATAATTGAAAAGGAATTTTTGGGGAAACATATCCCTGTAAAGATTCTATCAATTGTTTTCTTTCCTCATGCCTTTTTTATTTTCCGAGTGCTCGTGAATGAAAACGCTTAATGAGTAAAAAAATTAGGAGGTCTTTCTATGTTTAAGAAAGCTTTTGGTGTCTTGCAAAAAGTCGGTAAAGCATTAATGCTTCCGGTAGCAATTTTGCCAGCTGCAGGGATTTTACTTGCAGTCGGAAATGCATTACAAAACCCAGCATTATTAGATTTAGCGCCGTTCCTTGATAACCATGCTGTTTCAATGGTTGCAAAAATTATGGAACAGGCTGGTGGCGTTGTTTTTGGTAACCTGGCACTGCTATTTGCGGTAGGGGTTGCAATTGGTTTGGCTGGAGGAGAAGGTGTTGCCGGTCTTGCGGCTATCGTCGGTTTCCTTATTATGAATGCAACAATGGGAACGGCATTGGGCATAGATGCTGCTTCTTTAACAAAAAACCCTCAAAGCTATGCATCTGTTATGGGTATTCCTACATTGCAAACAGGAGTATTCGGGGGAATCATCGTTGGTATCCTGGCAGCATCTATGTATAACCGTTTCTACGAAATCGAACTTCCTTCTTATTTAGGTTTCTTTGCAGGAAAACGATTTGTTCCGATTGCAACGGCAGCAAGTGCGTTAGTGCTTGGCTTAATTATGATTTTTATTTGGCCGCCGATTCAGGATGGCTTAAATGCATTCTCGAATAATATGGTTAATGCCAATTTAACTCTTTCTGCGTTTATTTTTGGTGTTATCGAACGTTCATTAATTCCTTTTGGATTACATCATATCTTCTATGCTCCATTCTGGTTTGAGTTTGGAAGTTATACAAACCATGCAGGTGTAGTCGTGCATGGTGACCAACATATTTTCATGGAACAAATTAAAGATCGAGTACAAAATCTTACAGCCGGAACGTTCACTACTGGTAAATATCCGTTCATGATGTTCGGTCTTCCAGCAGCAGCGTTGGCGATTTACCAAGAAGCACGTCCTGAAAAGAAGAAATTTGTCGGCGGTCTTATGGCATCTGCTGCATTAACTTCATTCTTAACAGGTATCACTGAACCAATTGAATTCTCATTCTTATTTGTTGCGCCAGTCCTATTTGGTATCCACGCTATTTTTGCAGGATTATCATTCATGGTAATGCATTTATTAAATGTAAAAATCGGTATGACATTCTCTGGGGGATTAATCGACTATATTCTATTCGGTCTAATCAACCCGCAAACTCACGCTTGGTTAGTTATCCCTGTAGGTCTTGTGTTTGCTGTTATTTATTACTTCGGTTTCCGTTTTGCAATCAGGAAGTTCAACTTGATGACACCTGGTCGCGAAAAGGATGAAGAAGAAGATGCTCCTGCTGGAAATGCAGCCGGAAAAGGTGACCTTGCATCCAATATTTTAGATGCTATGGGCGGAAAAGAAAATATTGCTCATTTAGATGCATGTATTACACGTCTGCGTGTTTCTGTAAATGATGCGAAAAATGTAGATAAGGACCGTTTGAAAAAGCTTGGGGCAGCTGGTGTCCTTGAAGTAGGAAATAGCATTCAAGCTATCTTTGGCCCTCGTTCTGAAACCATTAAAGGCCAAATGAAAGATATTATGAATGGAAAAGCTCCACGAGCAGCAGCTGTGAAAGCACCTGAAAAAGGTGTCGAACAGCAAATCGAAGAAGTAAACCCAAAAGCACTTCAAAATGATGAAATAGGTGAAGAGGTTTTCGTAGCTCCAATGAAAGGGGAAGTAAAACCTATTACTGAAGTCCCTGACCAGGTATTCTCCGGTAAAATGATGGGAGACGGTTTTGCAATTGTTCCTACTGAAGGTTTGGTTGTTTCTCCTGTTGATGGCAAGATTATCAACCTGTTCCCGACAAAACATGCTATGGGTATTTTATCTGACGGCGGACGTGAAATTCTAATCCACGTCGGTATTGATACAGTTAACCTTAAAGGACAGGGCTTTGAGACGCTTGTTTCTGAAAATGATCGAATTGTTAAAGGTCAGCCTTTATTAAAGGTAGATCTTGATTATATTAAAAATAATGCTACTTCCATTATCACTCCAGTGGTTTTCACTAACCTTAGCGAAGGCGAAAAGGTTGTTATCGAAAAATCTGGACAAGTTGATGCAAAAGAAGAAGGCATAATCTCAATTAAGAAGTAAGACAAAGAATAAGGCTGCTCCTTTAATTTGAAAGGAGCGGTTTTTGTTATTCAGTTAATGGAAATAAATGGATTGGTAAAACGTGTTGACGCGGGATTGTTCCGGGTGTATTATAGATGAACAGCCGCTGATGACGAGTTAACAGCTACTTGAACTTAAAAAAGTTTAAAAAGATCGTTGACAGTCAGTTGGTCAAATGTTATTCTAATATAGTTGCTTGCGAGCGACACACTAATTTTTAAAAATTGATCCTTGAAAACTAAACAAACAAAAATGTCAACAAAACAAGCAAGACCAAATGAAGACGATCTTGATCGTCGGAATTTGCCAACGTAACTTTATGAGCTAATCACTCACTCTTTATTGGAGAGTTTGATCCTGGCTCAGGACGAACGCTGGCGGCGTGCCTAATACATGCAAGTCGAGCGGATCATTTCGGTGATCAGCGGCGGACGGGTGAGTAACACGTGGGCAACCTGCCTGTAAGACTGGGATAACTTCGGGAAACCGGAGCTAATACCGGATAATCCTTTTCCTCTCATGAGGGAAAGCTGAAAGACGGTTTCGGCTGTCACTTACAGATGGGCCCGCGGCGCATTAGCTAGTTGGTGAGGTAACGGCTCACCAAGGCGACGATGCGTAGCCGACCTGAGAGGGTGATCGGCCACACTGGGACTGAGACACGGCCAGACTCCTACGGGAGGCAGCAGTAGGGAATCTTCCGCAATGGACGAAAGTCTGACGGAGCAACGCCGCGTGAGCGATGAAGGCCTTCGGGTCGTAAAGCTCTGTTGTTAGGGAAGAACAAGTATCGGAGTAACTGCCGGTACCTTGACGGTACCTAACCAGAAAGCCACGGCTAACTACGTGCCAGCAGCCGCGGTAATACGTAGGTGGCAAGCGTTGTCCGGAATTATTGGGCGTAAAGCGCGCGCAGGCGGTCCTTTAAGTCTGATGTGAAAGCCCACGGCTCAACCGTGGAGGGTCATTGGAAACTGGGGGACTTGAGTACAGAAGAGGAAAGTGGAATTCCACGTGTAGCGGTGAAATGCGTAGAGATGTGGAGGAACACCAGTGGCGAAGGCGACTTTCTGGTCTGTAACTGACGCTGAGGCGCGAAAGCGTGGGGAGCAAACAGGATTAGATACCCTGGTAGTCCACGCCGTAAACGATGAGTGCTAAGTGTTAGAGGGTTTCCGCCCTTTAGTGCTGCAGCTAACGCATTAAGCACTCCGCCTGGGGAGTACGGCCGCAAGGCTGAAACTCAAAGGAATTGACGGGGCCCGCACAAGCGGTGGAGCATGTGGTTTAATTCGAAGCAACGCGAAGAACCTTACCAGGTCTTGACATCCTCTGACAATCCTGGAGACAGGACGTTCCCCTTCGGGGGACAGAGTGACAGGTGGTGCATGGTTGTCGTCAGCTCGTGTCGTGAGATGTTGGGTTAAGTCCCGCAACGAGCGCAACCCTTGATCTTAGTTGCCAGCATTCAGTTGGGCACTCTAAGGTGACTGCCGGTGACAAACCGGAGGAAGGTGGGGATGACGTCAAATCATCATGCCCCTTATGACCTGGGCTACACACGTGCTACAATGGATGGTACAAAGGGCTGCAAAACCGCGAGGTTGAGCCAATCCCATAAAACCATTCTCAGTTCGGATTGCAGGCTGCAACTCGCCTGCATGAAGCCGGAATCGCTAGTAATCGCGGATCAGCATGCCGCGGTGAATACGTTCCCGGCCTTGTACACACCGCCCGTCACACCACGAGAGTTTGTAACACCCGAAGTCGGTGGGGTAACCGCAAGGAGCCAGCCGCCTAAGGTGGGACAGATGATTGGGGTGAAGTCGTAACAAGGTAGCCGTATCGGAAGGTGCGGCTGGATCACCTCCTTTCTAAGGAAACTGTCCTTACGGACATTACAGTGTTGACCACTTTTTGTTTGTTTAGTTTTGAGGGAGCAATTCTCTCAAGGCTTTATTTTTTTGTTCCTTGAAAACTAGATAATCGTAAAGAAGAAACCAAGTAAGAACCGAGTAATCGCCATTTTAGTTTTCTCTCTTATTAGTAAGAGAAAAAAACCTTTTAGGTTAAGTTAGAAAGGGCGCACGGTGGATGCCTTGGCACTAGGAGCCGATGAAGGACGGGACTAACACCGATATGCTTCGGGGAGCTGTAAGTAAGCTTTGATCCGGAGATTTCCGAATGGGGAAACCCACTGTTCGTAATGGAACAGTATCTTTACCTGAATACATAGGGTATTGAAGGCATACCCGGGGAACTGAAACATCTAAGTACCCGGAGGAAGAGAAAGCAAACGCGATTCCCTGAGTAGCGGCGAGCGAAACGGGACATAGCCCAAACCAAGAGGCTTGCCTCTTGGGGTTGTAGGACACTCAACATGGAGTTACAAAGGAACGGGGTAGATGAAGCGACCTGGAAAGGTCCGTCATAGAAGGTAAAAACCCTGTAGTTGAAACTTCGTTCCCTCCTGAGTGGATCCTGAGTACGGCAGGACACGTGAAATCCGGTCGGAAGCAGGGAGGACCATCTCCCAAGGCTAAATACTCCCTAGTGACCGATAGTGAACCAGTACCGTGAGGGAAAGGTGAAAAGCACCCCGGAAGGGGAGTGAAAGAGATCCTGAAACCGTGTGCCTACAAGTAGTCAGAGCCCGTTAATGGGTAATGGCGTGCCTTTTGTAGAATGAACCGGCGAGTTACGATTACATGCAAGGTTAAGTTGAGAAGACGGAGCCGCAGCGAAAGCGAGTCTGAATAGGGCGATTGAGTATGTGGTCGTAGACCCGAAACCAGGTGATCTACCCATGTCCAGGGTGAAGGTAGGGTAACACCTACTGGAGGCCGAACCCACGCACGTTGAAAAGTGCGGGGATGAGGTGTGGGTAGCGGAGAAATTCCAATCGAACCTGGAGATAGCTGGTTCTCTCCGAAATAGCTTTAGGGCTAGCCTCACGTAGTGAGAGTCTTGGAGGTAGAGCACTGTTTGGACTAGGGCGCCTCATCGGGTTACCGAATTCAGACAAACTCCGAATGCCAAAGACTTATCCGTGGGAGTCAGACTGCGAGTGATAAGATCCGTAGTCAAAAGGGAAACAGCCCAGACCACCAGCTAAGGTCCCAAAGTATACGTTAAGTGGAAAAGGATGTGGAGTTGTTTAGACAACCAGGATGTTGGCTTAGAAGCAGCCACCATTTAAAGAGTGCGTAATAGCTCACTGGTCGAATGACTCTGCGCCGAAAATGTACCGGGGCTAAACGTATCACCGAAGCTGTGGATGGACACCGTATGGTGTCCGTGGTAGGAGAGCGTTCTAAGGGCGTTGAAGCTAGACCGTAAGGACTGGTGGAGCGCTTAGAAGTGAGAATGCCGGTATGAGTAGCGAAAGACGGGTGAGAATCCCGTCCACCGAATGCCTAAGGTTTCCTGAGGAAGGCTCGTCCGCTCAGGGTTAGTCGGGACCTAAGCCAAGGCCAAAGGCGTAGGCGATGGACAACAGGTTGATATTCCTGTACCACCTTTTTATCGTTTGAGCAATGGGGGGACGCAGGAGGATAGGGTAAGCGCGCTGTTGGATATGCGCGTCCAAGCAGTTAGGCTGTCAGTGAGGCAAATCCCACTGGCGTGAAGGCTGAGCTGTGATGGCGAGGGAAATTTAGTACCGAAGTTCCTGATTCCACACTGCCAAGAAAAGCCTCTAGCGAGATAAATGGTGCCCGTACCGCAAACCGACACAGGTAGGCGAGGAGAGAATCCTAAGGTGAGCGAGAGAACTCTCGTTAAGGAACTCGGCAAAATGACCCCGTAACTTCGGGAGAAGGGGTGCTCTTTGGGGTTCATAGCCTCGAAGAGCCGCAGTGAATACGCCAGGCGACTGTTTAGCAAAAACACAGGTCTCTGCGAAGCCGCAAGGCGAAGTATAGGGGCTGACGCCTGCCCGGTGCTGGAAGGTTAAGAGGAGGGGTTAGCGCAAGCGAAGCTCTGAATCGAAGCCCCAGTAAACAGCAGCCGTAACTATAACGGTCCTAAGGTAGCGAAATTCCTTGTCGGGTAAGTTCCGACCCGCACGAAAGGCGTAACGATCTGGGCACTGTCTCAACGAGAGACTCGGTGAAATTATAGTACCTGTGAAGATGCAGGTTACCCGCGACAGGACGGAAAGACCCCGTGGAGCTTTACTGCAGCCTGATATTGAATTTTGGTACAGCTTGTACAGGATAGGTAGGAGCCTGAGAAACCGGAGCGCCAGCTTCGGTGGAGGCGTCGGTGGGATACTACCCTGGCTGTATTGAAATTCTAACCCGCACCCCTTATCGGGGTGGGAGACAGTGTCAGGTGGGCAGTTTGACTGGGGCGGTCGCCTCCTAAAAAGTAACGGAGGCGCCCAAAGGTTCCCTCAGAATGGTTGGAAATCATTCGCAGAGTGTAAAGGCACAAGGGAGCTTGACTGCGAGACCTACAAGTCGAGCAGGGACGAAAGTCGGGCTTAGTGATCCGGTGGTTCCGCATGGAAGGGCCATCGCTCAACGGATAAAAGCTACCCCGGGGATAACAGGCTTATCTCCCCCAAGAGTCCACATCGACGGGGAGGTTTGGCACCTCGATGTCGGCTCATCGCATCCTGGGGCTGTAGTCGGTCCCAAGGGTTGGGCTGTTCGCCCATTAAAGCGGTACGCGAGCTGGGTTCAGAACGTCGTGAGACAGTTCGGTCCCTATCCGTCGTGGGCGCAGGAAATTTGAGAGGAGCTGTCCTTAGTACGAGAGGACCGGGATGGACGCACCGCTGGTGTACCAGTTGTCTTGCCAAAGGCATCGCTGGGTAGCTATGTGCGGACGGGATAAGTGCTGAAAGCATCTAAGCATGAAGCCCCCCTCAAGATGAGATTTCCCATAGCGCAAGCTAGTAAGATCCCTGAAAGATGATCAGGTTGATAGGTCAGAGGTGGAAGCACGGCGACGTGTGGAGCTGACTGATACTAATCGATCGAGGACTTAACCAAGTCATTTATGACAAAGCGAACTCGACTTACTTCTTCTTCTTACATTATCTAGTTTTGAGGGAACAAACCTCAAACCAAATAGTCTGGTAATAATGGCGAGAAGGCCACACCCGTTCCCATACCGAACACGGAAGTTAAGCTTCTCAGCGCCGATGGTAGTTGGGACTTTGTCCCTGTGAGAGTAGGACGTTGCCAGGCACGATGAAGACAACCTGAATAGGGTTGTCTTTTTTTTGTTTTTATAAACCTGCGGATACCTTTTTCCGATTTACTAGAGATTAGTGAGAAATTGTTGAAAGATGGATCATTAGTGTAGAAAGTCCAATTGAAATGTAGAATCTGCTCCTTTAAATGTAGAAAAGGGCAGTCCTAGTGTAGATAAATGAAGAAAAGGTGTAGAAAAAGCCGCTCATTTAGGTCTGGGAATTCTTTTCAGAAGGCACATTCAAAAGAATGGAAATTTTTAATATAAAATAAAAGTACACATTAATCCGACCCTTTTCTCACTAGTTATTTTAAAAAATCCATTTATGGGTAATGGGTAAGTAAAAGAGATATAGAGGAGAAATTAATATGTATTTAACCATTGTACTGAAGCTGGTGTTTGGATATTTCGGCCTTCTCATTGTTACCCGATTAATAGGAAAAAAAGAAATGGCACAGGTTACACCATTTGATTTTGTGTTTGCTGTGGTGTTTGGGGGAATTGTGGAGCAAGCAGTTTTTAGTAAGGGTATTTCGATATTTCATATGCTGTTTGCCATTGTACTGTGGGGCGGACTCGAATTTATGACAGAAAAGGCTTCAGAGAAATTTGGCTGGCTCAGAGGCCCTGTTAAAAGGGAGAACCTCTATTTTAATTAAAGATGGAGAAATAGATATAAAGGAAATGGAAAAAAACAGCATGGAGATGGAGCAATTAAGGACGATGCTACGGCAGCAGGGTGTTTTTTCACTGGAGGAGATAAAATATGTTTTCCTTGAAACCAGCGGGCAGATCAGTGTAATGAGGAAACCTGCCTTTGAGCCATTTACTCCTGAGTTATTAAAAATGGAAGCACCTGAAAAGACTCCTTCCATCCTCCTTATAGATGAAGGGGAAGCTGAGGGTGAAGGATTAAAAGAAATAGGCAGGGATAAACAGTGGCTGATAACTGAGCTAAAGAAAAAAGGGGTTGAGAAGATTGAAGATGTTTACTATGCTGAATGGAGCGCCCAAGATGGCCTTTTTATAAAAAGATATAACGCAAGCCATACTAATTAATAACGAATGTATGGTCGGTAAGCGAAAAAAGGAGAATTTTTAAATGGGTAAAAAAGTGCAATTTGAAGTTCAGCCAGATGAATCAATTGATCAGTGTTTAGACCGGATGCGTGCGGAGGGCTTTGTACCTGTCAGACGTATGGAGAAACCAATTTTTCAGGAAGTGAAAAAAGGCAATGAAACGGTTTACGAGCCGGTTGGCAGGCAAATCGTCTTTGAAGCAAAATCTATCGAGTGAAAAGCGAACGAAAATAAAAAGTTAAAAAATATCGTTCGTGTATTTGTTGACATTGCAGCAATTTCATTGTTAATATTGAGGGGAGATGGCCCAAATAGACAAAATGAATTGTCTGTAAGGGCTTTTTGCTTTTTTATAGAACAGAAAGATAAATGAATATTGATAACCTGGTACATTTATCGGAAAAATAATATTGAGATATTGGACAAGTGAAAGGACGGGAAAAGATGATCGAGCGGTATACACGCCCTGAAATGGGAGCAATTTGGACTGATGAAAACCGATTTAAAGCATGGCTGGAAGTAGAAATACTTGCATGCGAGGCTTGGGCAGAACTTGGGGATATTCCTAAGGAAGATGTGCAGCGTATAAGAGAACGTGCAGGTTTTGATATTGAACGAATTAAAGAAATCGAAGAGGAAACAAGACATGACGTGGTGGCCTTTACTCGTGCGGTATCTGAGACGCTGGGTGAGGAGAGAAAGTGGGTCCATTACGGACTTACCTCGACGGATGTAGTTGATACTGCACTTTCCTACTTATTGAAGCAGGCAAACGAAATTATACGAAAAGATCTGGAGAGCTTTATTGAGATCTTAGCGGCGAAGGCACAGGAGAATAAGTATACTGTCATGATGGGCCGTACCCACGGTGTCCATGCTGAACCGACTACATTCGGATTAAAGCTTGCTCTCTGGCATGAAGAAATGAAACGCAACCTGGAGCGTTTTAACCAGGCGGCAACAGGAATTGAGTTTGGCAAAATCTCCGGTGCGGTAGGAACGTATGCAAATATTGACCCATTTGTGGAGCAATTCGTATGTGAAAGACTGGCCTGCAGGCAGCGCCAATTTCAACACAAACACTGCAAAGGGACCGGCATGCCCATTACCTGTCAACGCTTGGATTGATTGCTACTTCGATTGAGAAATTTGCAGTGGAGATTCGCGGTCTGCAGAAAAGTGAAACACGCGAAGTAGAGGAATTTTTTGCAAAGGGACAAAAGGGCTCTTCAGCAATGCCTCATAAACGCAACCCGATCGGTTCCGAGAATATGTCGGGTCTTGCCCGAGTGGTGCGCGGTTATATGCTGACGGCTTATGAAAATGTAGCTCTATGGCATGAACGGGATATTTCGCATTCATCGGCGGAAAGGATTATTCTTCCGGACGCAACCATTGCGGTTAACTATATGCTGAACCGCTTCGGCAATATCGTAAAGAACCTAACCGTCTTCCCAGAGAATATGAAGCGAAATATGGACCGTACTTTAGGGTTAATATACTCACAGCGTGTTCTTCTTGCATTAATTGATAAAGGGCTTGCACGCGAAGAAGCTTATGATATTGTGCAGCCTAAAGCGATGGAAGCATGGGAGAAACAAGTGCCGTTCCGCGGGCTGTTAGAGGAAGATGAACAAATTACTTCAAGGCTCTCAAGGGAAGAAATCGCTGATTGCTTTGACTATAAATATCATCTTCAGCATGTGGATACAATTTTTGAGAGACTTGGCTTATAAAGAAAACTCGCCGATTGGCGAGCCCTTTTTGGCGAAGACAGAGGGGTAGTTGCCCTTATTAGCTAAAATGGAGGTCGGCTTTTATAGCCGCCTTTTGTTTTTTGGCTAAAAAAATGAGGCTCCCGAGAGAGCCTCATTTCTTATAGAGGGTTAAACGGCATAATGTCATCAAGCTTAACATTGCCGCCATTTTTCTCTATTGTATCTTCAATTTTTTTAATCATTTTTTCTTCATTTAAAGAATCACCTTTTGAAAAACTCGGGACCGATGGATGCTCATCATTAGGCTTATTCTTGTTATTTTGATTTATGTTGTTATCCAATGGATCTAGCTTGCCATTATTTAGGTTTGTCGAGCCTTTTGTCTCGTTGTTAATACCCTGCTGCTCCATAAAGGATTTTAAGTTAGGGAAATCCCCCTGTTTTCCATCAAACCCGTTTGCATCCTTGTTATGATCCTGTTTCTCCATAAATCCCATTTGATCGGGAACCATGTCACTGCCTCTTTCAAATAGAGCAGTAATGGGACAAAACCGGACAATGCCCTCGGCTATTTTCATGCCCCCAAGCATGGCCATTATCAGATAGGAATCTCGCCACGGCTTTTTGACCAGCTTAGCAGTGATCCAAGTAAGAATGGTGAATCCGATTGTAATCCTGATTAAGGCGTTTATGATCCCAATATTCGGTTTCAGTTTCAAGTTGTTCACTCCTTCACACGTTTTTATCATTTGTTTGCAATTCTTTAATGCGTTAAATAACGAATTATGGTAGGATAGAACCGATAGTTTTTGTAAGGGCTTACTTTTTGAAAAATTAAATTTATTTTATATAGAGAATGAAATATATTGGGGGGATCTCATATGCTGGAACAGCGCTACCGTTGGAAAAGTAAACAGTTGCGTGAACATATCGCTGTTTTGGACGGTACCAAGCCGCCTGACATTTTATTGAAAAATGCAACATATTTAAATCAGACTTTTCGGCAGTGGATAACAGCCAACATTTGGATTTCAGGTGACCGAATTGTTTATGTCGGGCAAAAACTGCCTGAAAATCTGGATAGCTGTGAAATAATTGATTGTGCAGATGAAATACTTGTTCCAGGTTATATAGAGCCGCACGCCCATCCATTTCAATTATATAATCCCCATTCTTTAGCTGCTTATGCGTCTCAGTTCGGAACGACAACACTGTTAAATGATAACATGGCACTCGTTTTGCAATTGAAAACAAAGGAAGCGTTTTCATTGTTGAAGGATCTTCAGAAAAGCCCTGTCAGCATGTTTTGGTGGTGCCGTTTTGATGCACAAACGGAAATTTTGAATGAAGACGAAGTTTTTTCCCACAGCAATATCAAATCCTGGCTCGAATTGGATTCGGTTTTGCAGGGGGGAGAACTGACGGGATGGCCGAAGCTGCTGGATGGCGATGACATGATGCTTCACTGGATCCAGGAAGCGAAAAGGTTGCGCAAACAGATTGAAGGTCATTTTCCAGGGGCATCGGAAAAAACGCTGGCAAAAATGATGCTGCTTGGTGCTGATTGCGATCATGAATCGATGACAGGGGAAGAGATATATAACCGTTTAATGCAGGGATACATGGTGTCGCTGAGGTATTCTTCCATTCGTCCAGATTTGCCCGTTTTGCTTGATGATATGAAACGGCTTGGAATTGAGGCATACGATAAGCTAATGTTTACAACAGATGGCTCATCGTCCAATTTTTATAAGCAGGGACTTATCGACCAAATGATCCAGATTGCTATTGAGAAAGGCGTTCCGCTTATCGACGCATATAATATGGGGACGATAAATGTGGCGCGCTATTATAATATTGAGCATCTGCACGGGAATATTGCGACCGGCCGCGTTGCCAGCATCAATTTCTTAGCGGATCAGGAAAACCCCACTCCTGTTTCAGTCCTTTCTAAAGGAAAGTGGGTAAAACGAAACGGTAACGCAACCAATACATTTGCAGCCATTCACTGGGGTGATCATGGGCTGCATCCGATGAAAATGGACTGGGAACTGACTTCTGATGATCTGCAATTTTCAATGCCTTTTGGAATTCAAATGGTGAATGCCGTCATTACAAAGCCCTATTCCATTTCAATCGATGTTTCAACGGAAGTATTAAGCGAGGATCATGATGAATGCTTCTTTATGCTGCTTGACCGCCATGGTAAATGGAGGATTAATACTATTTTAAAAGGCTTCGCCAACAAGCTGGGTGGACTTGCAAGTTCTTTTTCCAATACCGGGGATATTATTTTAATTGGAAAAAGTAAGGATGATATGATGCATGCCTTTAATCGGATGCGCGAGTTGGGCGGCGGTATTGTATTGTCCGAAAATAATCAAACCATTTGTGAGGTTCCGCTTGCTTTAGGCGGAATCATGACAGACCTGCCTGTCGAGGAATTAATGAAGGAAGAAGAACAGCTGCTTGAAGTCCTGAGGGAAAGAGGCTATGGCTTTTCGGACCCGGTGTACAGTCTGCTGTTCTTCTCCTCTACCCATCTGCCTTACATCCGGATCACCCAGCGGGGCATGTACGATGTAATGAATAAAATGGTACTCTTTCCGTCAATAATGCGTTAAAATATGAAAGAGATAGAGAGCAGCATGTATGATGGCACCACGGAAAAATTTAGGGGTGTATAGGGGAATGATGAAACGATTGGCTACTGCAGCAACTGTTGCCATTCTGATACTTTCAGGCTGCAGTCACAAAGAAACTGTCAAAGAGCCGGTGAAAAAAGCAAAAGAACCTCATAAAATCGAGAAAAAGGCTGAAGAGAGCGACCAGTACGCTTATCATTTTCCATTGACGGGCATTGGATCTGAAACTAAAACGGATGACAGGGCAGTAGCGGTAATGATCAGCAACCATCCAAAGGCAAGGCCGGAATCTGGCATAAATAAAGCGGATATTGTGTATGAAATACTTGCCGAAGGGGATGTAACCCGCTTCCTTGCGGTTTTCCAAAGCGAAAAGCCGGAAAAAATCGGCCTGTCCGAAGTGCACGCTCTTATTTTATTAATATTGCAAAGGGCTTGAACAGCCTTTACATTGCTCACGGCTATAGTCCTGAGGCAAAGGCGATGCTGGCAAACGGCTATGTTGATAATTTAAATGGAATGGTCTATGATGGCACATTATTTAAAAGGGCGAGTTTCCGTAAGGCTCCTCACAATTCTTATATTGAGTATAAAAACATCTTAAAGGGTGCACAGCAGAAGCATTATAAGATGGACACTCCTCCTGCTGCTTTTACGTTTATGACGGATAAAGAAAGCGGCAAGCTTACGGGGAGAGAAGTTAAGTTCGCTACAGTATCCTATTTCTCAAGCCGAATGTTTACTGCAAAGTATGAATACGATTCCGCACTCGGCAAATACAAACGTTTTTCCGGCGGGGAACAAACCATTGACCTTGAATCGAAAGAGCCTGTGCTGCTGGATAATATTTTGATTGTCGAAATGAAGCACCAGGTGGTTGATCGCTCAGGACGCCGTGAAATTGATTTGCAATCAGGTGGGAAAGGCTACCTTCTGCAAAAGGGCAAGATGAATGAAGTGGAATGGAGAAATGTGGGTGGAAGGATTATCCCTTTCATTAATAGTTCAGAGGCTCCCTTCGTTCCAGGGAAAACGTGGGTAAATATCGTTCCGACTGATCCTGGTCTGTTAAAAAGTGTAACATTAAACGTACAATAGATTTAAAGGAGATATACTATGCAAATTAATAAGCTAAGGGGTAAAGAACTGGATCAGCTTTTTAAATCCGTTTTGTCTTTAAATGATTTAGAAGAGTGCTACCGTTTTTTCGATGACCTCTGTACAATAAATGAAATCCAATCACTCGCCCAGCGCCTTGAAGTGGCAAGGATGCTGAAGGATGGCAAGACGTACCACAAGATTGAGACCGAGACAGGAGCCAGCACAGCTACCATTTCACGCGTTAAACGCTGCTTGAATTATGGCAACGATGCATATGAAATGGCACTTGATCGAATTAAGGAGTATGAAGAAGCTCCAGTTAAAGACGAAGAGTAAGCAAACCGGAGAAAATTTCTCCGGTTTTTATTTTCGTCTAGGAAATTATAAATTAAATGATGTGAATAACTTCTACAAGTTGTATTAATCTAGCTCCACAAGGAATGCTTCGGCAGCATATACTTCGCACGAAGAAAAAGCGAAAGCTTTTTCGAGGAGCACCCAGCCCCTCGGGGTCATAAGCCAAATCACTTCAGAAATCAGGATTTCCTGCGTGATTCGTCTTATGCCTGTCGGGGCTAACCAGGGCGCTTGCGCCTTTTGTTTTTGTTCAGCCTTAAGTCTTAGAAAAAAATAATTCTCAGGCTAGATATAGAAATTTTTGATATAGTCTAATATGGGGTTAGGGAAAAAATGGGTTATTATCCATTTTTTAAAAAGTTCATGATGGGGGAAAACAGGAGAATGATGAAATCAATTATACGTTTTAGTATGAAAAATGCAGTCGCGCTAGTATTAATTATGCTGCTTATAATCGGCGGGGGTATCTATTCGTTAAAGGAAATCAATATTGAGAAATATCCTAACGTTGATATTCCTTATATGACGGTTGTAGTTCCGTATCCCGGTGCTTCACCTGAGCAGTCCATAAAGGATATCGGAGAGCCGTTGGAAAGAGAGCTCATGAATATTGAGGGAGTAAAAAACGTCTATACAGACGGAGTTGCCAATGTCGTGTATGCAACAATGGAATTTGATATGTCGGTCAATATGAAAGATGCTGAGCAGCTTGTAAGATCAGCAATCGATAAAGTAAAGCTGCCTGACACAGCGAAAAGCCCTGATATTATCAAGCAGGGACCAGAACCGGATCCTACCATTTTCTCCATGGGGATTTATGCAGGTGAAAATAACGCAGAAGTTCAAAGGTTTGTGCAGGATAAAGTTGTTCCAAGGCTTGAAGTCATTGATGGTGTCAGCAAAGTGGATGTAGGAGGAGTAGCGGAAAACATCGTAACAATTCGACTGCTTCCCGAAGAGCTAAAGAAAAGAGGCATAACTCTTGATGACGTTAAAAATGCCATCAATGCCAATAATCTGACGATTCCAACTGGAGATGTATCACTAGCTAAGGAAGAATTGCCTGTTCGGGTAAGCAAGGAATTGAAGTCGCTTGACGATGTGAGGAATATTCGCTTGTTTGCAAAAGGAGCAGCAGTACCTGGCTCGTCCCGGCACTCCAAAAATTAAAACTGAGCGAAATTGCCGATGTGGCTTATGAAAATGAAAATAAGAGTGACTTTACTCGTATTAATGGAAAACCTGGCGTCCGTTTTGGGATAGTTGCTGAGGGCGGAACTAATGCAGTTGCAATTGTTGAAAAAGCAAAAGAGGAAATCAAAAAGATCGATCTTCCAAAGGGATATAAAGTGAAAACGCTTCGTGACCAGTCGATCGAAATTAAAGATTCCGTTTATTCCATGCTGCGTGAGGCATTACTTGGAGCTTTGATGGCAGTTGTGGTAACTTTCCTGTTTTTAAGAAATATACGCTCTACAATTATAGCGATCATTTCTATCCCGTTGTCGATCCTGGCTTCCTTTACCGTAATTAAAATGCTCGGTTATACGCTCAATATTATGACACTGGCGGGTATTGCTGTTGCGGTAGGCCGAGTAGTGGATGATTCCATTGTCGTGATCGAAAACGTATTTAGAAGAGTCAGGGCAGCAAAAGAGCGTGAGGCTATCCTTGTGGAACAGGCAACAAGAGAAGTGGCGTCTGCCATCACTTCTTCGACGATTACTACAGTAGCCGTATTTTTGCCTATGGCATTCGTTCCTGGAATTGTAGGGAAATTCTTTGCCCCACTAGCCTGGACAATTGTTATTTCACTTATCTTTTCACTTATTGTAGCGATTACTGTAGTGCCGTTGATGTCAAGAATCTTCCTGTTAAAAATCAAGCCCAAGAAGCATAAAGAAGGTTCATTACAAAAAGGATATCGCAAAAGCCTGCAGTGGGTTCTGAAACATAGAGCAGTAACGCTAGTCAGTGCGATCATACTCCTTGCTGCATCTGTTGGGCTCATCGCACCAAAACTGGGAACGACCTTCCTGCCACAGGAAAAAGTGACGAATTTTGATGTAAACATCACGATGGAAAAGGGAACGGCTCCAGAGGAAACGAGTAACATAGCGAGTAAAGTAGAAGACATCTTATTGAAAAAGGATGAAGTTAAGCTAGTAAGCACAAGTGTAAAAGGTAAATCTGAGCATGCGTCGATTACATTTGCACTTAAGAATTCTGCTAAAGATGCGAATGGACTTGTGAAGGAACTGCGTAAACAATTTAAAGATATTAAAGAAGCAAAGGAGATTTCTGTTACCGGGATAGGCGGTTTTGCAGGCGGAGCACAATCTCAATACGTACTGGTGGTGAACGGTACTGATTTTGAGGATATTAAGACAGCCAGCGGCCAAATTGCAGACAAACTAAAGGAAATCAAGGGAATGGCTGATGTCAGAACCTCTCTTGAAGGGGACGAACCGGAAATTGAAATCGACCTGAATGAAGAAAAATTCGCCAATAACAGGCTAATGCCAGCGATGGTGGGTAAAGGACTTCGCGATTTAATTAACGGTGATGTTGTAACAACGATGTCCGTCGACGGCAAGAAAACGGATGTAAAGCTTAGCTTGAAAATGAAAGATATTGTCTCTCTTGATGCATTAGGCAACCAGGAAATCAATAATGTTATGGGAATGCCTGTTGCTCTTAAAGATGTGGGAGAGCTGAAACGAGTTAAAAATAGAACAGTTATTACCCATTTGAATTCCAATGAATATGTCATGGTATCTGGCCAAATCACGGATTCAAAAGCTGGCGAAGTGACGAAAAGGCCGATGCTGCCATCGCCAAACTGGTTTTGCCGAAAAGTGTTAACCACTATAAGGAAGGTGCATCCGCAGCAATGGATGAAGGCTTTAAAAATATGGCCATCGCCATTTCAGTCAGCATTCTGCTTGTGTACCTTGTAATGGTAATAGCTTTTGGAGAAGGAAAAGCACCGTTTGTTATTTTATTCTCTATTCCATTCTCGGTAATTGGCGCATTAATCGGCCTGTATATCGTGAACGAGCCGATTGGTATGCCGGCGATGATTGGGCTGCTGATGTTGAATGGTATCGTTGTAACCAATGCCATTGTTCTAATTGACAAAGTGAAACAAAATGAAAAAGAGGGAATGGGTACACATGACTCTTTAATTGAAGCGGGAGTAATCCGGATCAGGCCAATTCTTATGACGGCAATCGCCACTGTAGGAGCGTTAATTCCGATGGCCCTGTCTGCCCATGCTGGTATTGTGTCCTCTTCGCTGGCGGTTGTAGTAATTGGCGGTCTGACAACGTCTACTCTGTTAACACTGTTTATTGTCCCGGTGATGTACAGCTTGTTCCACCCAAAGAAAAAGGGGAAGAGGAACCAGAAAGAGCAAGAACCGTACACGGCTGCCATTTAAGATTTTGAGGATTTCATTATATAACTTCAAAAGGAAAGAAGGCTTAGGATCATGCCTTGCTTTCCTTTTTTTGGCTCCATTAGCATGGGCCATGTCAGGGGGTGCTATCTACACCAACTAGTGGTTTTTCAACACAAAAGCGGAGATTATCTACACAAAGTATTTAATTATCTACACTAACAGTGGGGTTATCTACATTAAATCTCTAAATATCTACAGATTCCCATTTAAGATAGGCTCTGTGAGGGTGGACTATCTACACCAACTGGTGGTTTTTCAACATAAAAGCGAAGATTATCCACACAAAGTAATTAATTATCTACACTAACAGTGGGGTTATCTACACTAAATCTCTAAATATCAACAGATTCCCATTTAAGATAGGCTCGGTCAGGGGGTGCTATCTACACCAACTGGTGGTTTTTCAACACAAAAGCGGAGATTATCTACACAAAGTAATTAATTATCTACACTAGAAGTGGGGTTATCTACACTAAATCTCTAAATATCTACAGATTCCCATTTAACACGAGCTCGTTTAGGAGTTTTATCCGTATAACGAAAAGTGATTAAGAGGAGCTGGTTTCTATTTGTATGGTTATCATTTCTATTAACGGAATCCGCCATTTTCTTTTTGAATGTGCCTGCAAGTGCTATAATGTTGAAATGGAATATCGAATGGGAGGATTTTGGGATGTATGATTTTCGCGAGTGGAGGCATGTGTTTAAACTCGACCCCAATAAAGAGATTACAGAAGAAAATTTAGAAAAAATATGCGAGTCAGGGACAGACGCAGTGATCGTTGGCGGTACTGACGGTGTTACATTGGATAATGTCCTTGATTTAATGGTCAGGATTCGGCGCTATACGGTTCCATGTGTGCTTGAAGTATCAAGTGCAGAAACGGTTACACCTGGTTTTGACCTTTATTTTATCCCGACTGTCCTGAATTCAAGGGATACACGCTGGGTTACGGATCTTCATTTTGAAGCAGTCAAGGAATTCGGTGAAATCATGGATTGGGATGAAATCGTGATGGAAGGCTATTGCATTTTGAATGAAGATTGCAAAGCTGCACAGCTGACCTCCGCGAAAACTGGTCTGTCGCTTGAAGATGTCAGGGCATATGCGATGATGGCGGAAAAAATGTTCCACCTCCCAATATTTTATTTAGAATATAGTGGCATGTACGGTGATACCAGAGTTGCGGAAGAAGTTAAACAGGTGCTGCAAAATACGACCCTTTTTTATGGCGGGGGAATTACAACAGCGGATCAAGCGGCTGAAATGGGTACGCATGCCGATGTAATTGTAATCGGAAATGCCATCTATGAAAATATGGAAGAGACCTTAAGACGGTAAAAGCAGTGAAAAATTAAAGGGATAATTTAAAGACCGTGCGATTCTGCGGGTAAAGGATTGCAGGATCAAGCGTGGAACGTTAAAATATAAGAAAGAACAAATGTTTGGTATGGTGGTGAATGGAGTGCAATTTTTAACAGATAAGCTATTAAACGGCTTAAATCCGGAACAGCAGAGTGCTGTGAAGGCAACTGACGGTCCGCTTTTAATCATGGCGGGAGCCGGGTCGGGAAAAACAAGAGTTTTAACACATAGAATCGGATACTTAATGGTGGAAAAAGGCGTCAACCCGTATAACATTTTGGCGATTACCTTTACAAACAAAGCAGCACGTGAGATGAGAGAACGTATCTCCAAAATGATGGGTGGAGTGGCAGACCAAATTTGGATTTCCACATTCCACTCGATGTGCGTACGGATTTTGCGCAGGGATATAGACCGCCTGGGCTTTAGCCGCAATTTTACAATTCTTGATACAACGGATCAGCAATCCGTTGTTAAAGGCATTTTGAAGGATAAAAATATTGATCCGAAGCAGCTTGATCCCCGTGCTGTACTGGGATCAATCAGTTCTGCGAAAAATGAATTGATTGAACCGGAGGAATTTGCGAAAACAGCAGGAGATTATTATCAGCAAAAAGTGAGCGAGGTTTATACAGAATACCAGCGTCGCCTCCGCAAAAATCAGGCTCTTGATTTTGATGATTTAATCATGACGACGATTCAGCTGTTTACCCGTGTTCCAGAAGTGCTGGAATACTATCAGCGCAAATTCCAGTACATTCATGTGGATGAGTATCAGGATACGAACAGGGCCGAATATCTTCTCGTCAAGCTTTTGGCCAACCGTTTCAAAAATCTTTGTGTAGTCGGTGACTCCGACCAGTCAATTTATCGTTGGAGGGGTGCGGACATCGCCAACATTTTATCTTTTGAGAAGGATTACCCGAACGCGAAAGTCATTTTACTGGAACAAAACTACCGCTCAACAAAGCGGATTCTTTTGGCTGCAAATGAAGTCATCGCCAAAAATATGAACCGCAAGCCGAAAAACCTTTGGACCGAAAATGCGGAGGGAAATAAGATTTTATATTTCCGGGCGGACAGTGAACAGGGAGAAGCCCAATTCGTTGCCGGAAAAATAAAAGAGATGATGAGGGAAGGCAAAAAACCGTCTGATATCGCCATCCTTTACCGGACGAATGCCCAATCCCGTGTGATGGAGGAAGTACTGCTTAAATCTAATATTGATTACACCATTGTCGGCGGCACAAAGTTCTATGACAGAAAAGAAATTAAAGATATGCTCGCCTATTTGCGCCTTATATCCAACCCGGATGATGACATCAGCTTACGGAGGATCATCAACGTTCCAAAAAGAAGCATCGGTTCGACTTCCGTTGATAAAATAGCTGACTTTGCTGACATGCATGATTTATCGTTGTACCAGGCACTTGAGTCAATCGAATTGATTGGTTTGAGCCCGAGGGCAACGAAGGCTGCGGCAGAATTCCGTGATTTAGTCAGTGGATACACACAGATGCAGGAATTCCTGTCCGTTACAGAACTGGTCGAGGATATCCTTGAAAAGTCAGGCTACCGTGAAATGCTGAAAGCGGAAAAATCGCTGGAAGCTCAAAGCCGTTTAGAAAACCTTGATGAATTATTATCCGTTACAAAGAACTTTGAAGAAACAAATGAAGATAAAAGCCTTGTTGCGTTCTTGACGGACCTTGCTCTTGTCGCCGATATCGATTCCATGAATGATGAGGGAGAAAGGCCGATGAGGTTGTGTTAATGACTCTTCACTCTGCCAAGGGGCTTGAGTTTCCTGTTGTCTTTTTGATTGGAATGGAAGAAGGGGTCTTCCCTCATAGCCGCTCACTTATGGAAGAAGTGGAAATGGAGGAGGAACGCCGCCTTGCTTATGTAGGCATTACGAGGGCTGAGCAGCAGCTGTTCCTGACGAATGCGCAGATGAGAACACTCTTCGGGCGAACCAATATGAATCCCGCTTCCCGTTTTATTAAAGAAATCCCCGAAGATCTGCTTGAAGGTTACGAACCTCCCAACCAATTTGGCAATCGAGGAACCTCTTTTGGCGGTTCTAGCGCTGGATTTGGAAGCAAAAGTTCCTTTGGAGGCAGCCAAGGTGCAGGATTCGGTACTCCGGCGGCAAGACCTGCCGCAAGAAAGCCGGTCAGCAGACCTTTGGCGGCTTCAACTGGAGGAGACTCACTCGCATGGAAGGTCGGAGATAAAGCAGAACATGGTAAATGGGGAATAGGGACGGTTGTAAGCGTGAAAGGCGAGGGAGAAGGAACTGAGTTGGATATCGCCTTTCCAAGCCCGACAGGCGTTAAGCGTTTGCTTGCAAAATTTGCGCCTATTAAAAAAGCTTAATCTAAGCATCCCGAGAACCGACAAACTCAAGCGCGAAAAATATTGGCATAGCTTGATCTTTTATTGAAAGGGCTGGATATATGGACCTGATGGCTGCTCAAAGTAAAATAAATGATTTGCGGAATCTGCTGAATCAATATGGATACGATTATTATGTATTGGATAAACCTTCTGTTCCTGATGCTGAATATGACCGCTTGCTTCGCGAGCTTATTGAACTAGAGGAACAGTTTCCTGAACTGAAATCTTCCGACTCGCCAACACAGCGGATCGGCGGAGTTATCCTTGAAATGTTCGAGAAGGTTGAACACCGGACACCGATGCTGAGTCTCGGCAATGCATTCAATGAACAGGATTTGCGCGATTTTGATCGCCGTATCCGCCAGATTGCCGGAGATGATTTTTCCTATGTTTGTGAATTGAAAATTGACGGCCTGGCTGTTTCGCTCCGCTATGAGGACGGTATGTTCGTTCAGGGAGCTACGCGCGGAGATGGAACGATTGGCGAAGACATTACATCAAACCTAAGAACCATCAAGTCGATTCCGCTTCGTTTGAAAGAAAATGTAACGCTTGAAGTGCGCGGTGAAGCCTTTATGCCGAAGCGGTCCTTCGAAGCCCTGAACAAGGCAAAGGAAGAACGTGGTGAAGAGCTGTTTGCCAATCCTAGGAATGCAGCAGCAGGTTCACTTCGCCAGCTTGACTCAAAAATTGCGGCTTCCAGGAATTTGGACGTCTTCCTTTATGGAATTGGAAATACAGGCAATACTGGCATTGAGTCCCACAGTGAAGGACTGGACTTTCTAGATAAAGTGGGCTTTAAAACCAACCAGGAACGAAGAAAATGTGCCACCATTGATGAAGTGATCGAGTATGTAAATGGCTGGGTTGAAAAGCGGCCGAACCTCCCATACGATATTGATGGAATTGTTATTAAAGTTGACTCGCTTCAGCAGCAGTCCGAATTGGGTACAACAGCTAAAAGTCCGCGCTGGGCGATTGCGTATAAGTTCCCGGCAGAAGAAGTAGTCACCACCCTTCTTGATATAGAATTAAGCGTGGGGCGAACAGGGGTGGTTACACCTACGGCCATCCTTGTGCCGGTAAAAGTAGCCGGAACTACAGTTCAGCGCGCATCCTTGCATAATGAAGATTTAATCCGTGAAAAAGATATTAAAATCGGTGACCAGGTAGTCGTCAAAAAAGCAGGAGACATCATACCTGAAGTAGTGAATGTACTAGCTGAACAGCGGACTGGAAAAGAGAAGGATTTCCATATGCCTACCCATTGTCCTGAATGCGAAAGCGATCTTGTCCGTCTCGAGGGAGAGGTTGCCCTAAGATGCATCAATCCGAAATGTCCGGCACAAATTCGCGAGGGTCTGATTCATTTCGTTTCACGTAATGCCATGAATATTGATGGTCTTGGCGAAAAAGTCATAAGCCAGCTGTTTGCTGAAAAGCTGATTGAAGATGTAGCAGACATCTATAAACTGACCCAAGAACAGCTGCTGGCATTGGAAAGAATGGGCGTAAAGTCGGTATCCAATCTTTTGCAGGCTATTGAAGCCTCGAAGGCAAACTCGCTTGAAAAATTGCTGTTCGGGCTGGGAATCCGCCATGTCGGCGCAAAAGCTGCAAAGACGCTCGCACAGCATTTTGGAAGCATGGACCGGCTTGCGGATGCTTCAAAGGACGAACTGCTCTCCATTAATGAAATTGGCGACAAAATGGCGGAATCGGTAGAGGCTTTTTTTGAAAAAGAAGAAGCTCAAGAGCTGCTTCAGGAGCTGAAGGATGCTGGAGTGAATATGGATTATAAGGGTGCAAAGCCTGTTTCTGCTGAAGAGTCCGATTCCATTTTTGCAGGCAAAACGGTCGTGCTGACAGGAAAACTTGAACAGTTGTCCAGAAATGAAGCGAAGGAAAAAATTGAAGCGCTTGGCGGAAATGTTGCAGGAAGCGTCAGCAAAAAGACAGACCTTGTCATTGCAGGAGAAGATGCAGGTTCCAAGCTCGCAAAAGCCCAGGAATTAAGTATCGAAGTTTGGGATGAGGAGAAGCTCCTGGAAGAACTAAACAAGTAAGAGGTGGGAAACCGCGTGAAAAAACTTTCAATAATTGCTTTATCGCTTGTCTTTTTGTTAAGTGCTTGTGCACCTAATTTCCAGAAGAAGGACGAAGTTGTCCAGACGAAGGAAAAGGCAAAAGAAAAGGCGATTATACCAAAGTATAAAATATCAGATAAATATTACCGTACGTTACTGCCGTTCAAGCCCGGAGAAGCACGCGGCCTGATCGTCAATAACCTGAATACAAGATACGATATCAATGAATTTGAAATGGGTTTGATGAGAATTTCCCAGCAAACGTTTGACCCTGATAAATATGTATTCAGGGAAGGACAGGAACTGAAACGGAATACGGTGAAGCTATGGCTGAATCGAAAAATGACTAAGACTCAGCTAAAGGAAGAGGGTCTGAAAGAATCAGAAAATATCGGATTGAACCCACTCAATGACGAAAAGGGAGATCCAAAAGCCCAAAATACCAAAAACCCCATTTATTTCGCCATATATTAGAGCAGGATTATATGGTCAAGGACAATGACACCGTTAAGCTGGGCGGCGTTTCGATCGGCCTTGCGCTGAACTCGATCCATTATTATCAAACAGTGCAGTATGGTGACACGTTTGAGAGGAAAATCCCACAGGATGAAATGGAAAGAGAAGGGAAGAAAATTGCCGACGAAGTGATTAAACGCTTAAGAAGCACGAAGGATTTAAGGGATGTGCCAATAACAATTGGCCTGTTTGAACAGCAGAGCAGGTCTTCGGTTATTCCGGGAACATTCTTTGCATATTCGGCGGTGGATAGTGGAAGCTCAAGCATAGACAGCTGGGAAAAGGTAAATGAAAAATATTATTTGTTCCCGTCTACAAAGGCAACAGAAGACCACAGGGAGGATGCGACGGCATTCTTGAATTTCAAGCAGGATGTGGAAGAGTATTTTCCGAATTTTAATGGGGTAATCGGCAAGGCATTTTATGCTGACGACCAGTTAAAGGATCTGGACATCACCATTCCAATCCAGTTTTACGGAAAATCAGAAGCTGTTGGCTTTACTCAATATGTGACCGGCCTAGTGCTAGAGCATTTTCCAAAATACATCTCAGTCCATGTCAATGTCACCTCGGTTAATGGTCCGGAAGCTCTGATTGAGCGGAAAGCAGACCAGGACGAACCGTACGTGCATATTTACTAAAAGCGAGAAGACCCGGATGATGACCGGGTCTTTTGTTTTTTTATCCAAGGTTAACCCAGGTATAATTATTAGAAAAATCGGTCTTTTCACAATAATTGATAGGATGAAATAAATCATGATAGAATGGAAACGGAGTGTAAACGTTTTAATACATAGGAGGGGTTAAGAATGGTACAACCATATAAGCACGAGCCTTTCACAGATTTTACGAATGAAAAAGAGCGCCAGGGATATCTTGAGGCACTGAAAACTGTCGAGGGTTATTTAGGACAGGATTATGATCTTGTCATTGGCGGAGAAAAGATTACGACTGAAGATAAAATCGTTTCCTATAATCCATCAAATAAAGAAGAAGTCATCGGACGCGTTTCAAAAGCGAACCAGGAGCTGGCTGAAAAAGCAATGCAGGCTGCGGTTGAAGCGTTCAAAACATGGAAGAAGACAAAAGCGGAAGTGCGTGCAGACGTGCTATTCAAAGCAGCTGCAATCATTCGCCGCCGCAAGCATGAATTCTCTGCTCTTTTAACAAAGGAAGCAGGTAAGCCATGGAGAGAAGCGGATGCCGATACAGCAGAAGCAATCGACTTCCTTGAATTCTATGCGCGCCAAATGCTGAAATTAAAAGACGGTGTGCCAGTCCAAAGCCGTCCAAATGAATACAACCGTTATGACTATATCCCATTGGGAGTAGGCGTCATCATTTCTCCATGGAACTTCCCATTGGCGATTATGGCAGGAACAACGGTTGCGGCTATCGTGACAGGAAATACTGTTCTATTAAAGCCAGCTTCCACAACTCCAATCGTTGCGGCTAAATTCGTAGAAGTCATGGAAGAAGCAGGTCTTCCAGCAGGTGTTCTGAACTTCGTTCCAGGCAGCGGTGCTGAAGTGGGCGACTACCTCGTTGATCATAAGGACACTCGTTTTGTCAGCTTTACGGGTTCACGTGAAGTCGGTCTTCGTATTTTTGAACGTTCATCCAAAGTAGGCGAAGGCCATCTGTGGATGAAGCGCCTGATTGCGGAAATGGGCGGAAAAGATACGATCGTCGTTGACAGCGAGGCAGACCTGGAGCTAGCGGCTCAATCGATCATGGCTTCGGCGTTCGGATTCTCCGGCCAAAAATGTTCTGCTTGTTCACGTGCCATTGTCGTGGAAGACGTGTACGACCAGGTGCTGAACCGTGTGGTAGAATTGACCAGCCAATTGACTGTCGGCAATCCTGAGGAGCAAAGCACGTTCACAGGTCCGGTTATTGACCGCAATGCATTCAAAAAGATCATGGAGTACGTGGAAATTGGCAAGCAGGAAGGCAAATTGATGGCAGGCGGAGAAGGCGACGATTCCAAGGGCTTCTTCATCAAACCAACGATTTTCGCTGACCTTGACCCGAAATCCCGCATCATGCAGGAAGAAATTTTTGGCCCGGTTGTCGGCTTCTCAAAAGCGAAGGATTTCAACGAAGCAATTGAGTTTGCGAACAACACCGAGTACGGCTTAACGGGTGCGGTCATCACGACAAACCGTGCGCACATGGAACAGGCCCGTGAAGATTTCCATGTCGGAAACCTTTACTTCAACCGCGGCTGTACAGGCGCGATTGTCGGCTACCAGCCATTCGGCGGCTTCAATATGTCCGGAACCGACTCTAAGGCGGGCGGACCAGACTATCTTCTTCTTCATATGCAAGCGAAAACAACATCTGAAATGTATTAAGAAAGGCGTAAGGCGCTACTCGAAAAAGCTATCGCTTTTTCTTCGTGCGATGTTTATGCTTTCGAAGCGTTCCTTGTGGAGCTAGACATTAATAATTGTTAAGGGTATTATTGCCCTTAATCCAATTTAAAAAAGCTGTCTCAAAAGTCGTTAAAAAGGCGACATTTTTGAGGCAGCTTTTTTTATGCTGTTCTAAGTAATTTGAAATAGTGAATAGCCACCCGCTAATATGAGATGGTGGCTATTTATTGTGAAATATTCATATCAAAAAAACAGACCCGGAATCCTAATCCCGCGGTCTGTTTTTAGTCGTTTAGTAATTATAAAATTAAATAATGTGGATATCTTCTACCAAGTTGTATTAATCTAGCTCCAGCGCCCAGCCCCTCGGGGTCATAAGCCAAATCACTCCAGAAATCAGGATTTCCTGCGTGATTCGTCTTATGCCTGTCGGGGCTAACCGGGGGCGCTTACGCCTTATGTTCTTCAAACTTATGATTGATATTGCAAATTTGCCAATACCTTTTTGAGGGAATTTTCGGCACGGAAAGATTGAAGGTCGATTCCTAAATTGACCGCTGCCTGGGCAACTTCAGGACGGATGCCCAATAGGGTTGTCTCCACACCTACAAGTTTAAGAGAACGGATCACCTGCAACAGCTTGTGGGCGACCATCGTGTCAATGGCTGCGACACCGGACAGATCCATAATGAGTTGAGTGATTTTAAGATTGACGCTTTGCTCAAGTGTTGATTCCAAAATCCATCTCGCTCTTGTCGTATCAATATCCCCAATAAGCGGCAAGAGGCCGATATGGTCAGATAGCGGAATGATGGGCGAACTAAGCTCCATAATCAAATTGGACTGGCCTTTAAACGATCCAACAGGATTTCCATAAAAACGCTCGTAAAGGTTTCAAGGACATAGTCAAGTGTATAGTTAATGGTCCTTTCCCATTCAAGGACATCATCGACAGTTACTTCAAACTCTGCCTGTTTAATAAATTTCTTAATATGTCTCCAATAGACAGCCCTGAAAATTCCAGAATTTTTAGCAACGTCGCTGATAGGAGTGTTGGATTTTACTCGCTCTGAAGCTGTTTGTTTCGTCCAAACGGATATGCTATTTTTCATTTCTTCTTCAGTTTGAAGGAGTGATTTAGCGACCACCTTCACATAGCCGGTGTTCTGGTCCGTTACTCTTTTTGAAACATCCAGAGGAGCGTCCGCTGAATAATCAGAGCCTGTTTTAACTTCCCTGAATTCTGCCCAATCTTTCGTTATGGCCGTGGCATTTTTGACCAAGTAATCATATAGGGCGTGTTTTTTCATTCATCGTTTTTCTCCTCAAACTTTCTTAGCTTATATGTAAAAAAAATTCACGTCGGGCATCAACAATTCACCGTTTCTATTCGTATTCTCCTTTAATTTTCTGAAACTTGAGCCTGTTTGTCAACTTTAACAGACAATGTCAGATGGTTTTCGCTTTTTGACAATACTGTGAAACCATTCACAGACAGTGTTTAAAATGTGAAGTTGGTCACAATTTTAAATCTGCTAAGGACGTACAATATAAACATCAAGAAAACCATATCTATAGAGTATGAAATAGGCAGGGAGAGACCCATTATGGATAAGAAAAAACTTGTTATGATAGGCAATGGGATGGCTGGAGTAAGGACAATGGAAGAAATTATTAAAATAGCTCCTGATGCTTTTGATATTACGATTTTTGGAAAAGAGCCGCATCCAAACTATAACCGTATCAAACTATCGACGCTTCTTCAGGGCGATACAACTTTTGATGATATTATTATGAATCCGCTTGATTGGTATGAAAAGAATAACATTCAATTATATATAGGCGAAGCTGTAACAAAAATTGATATAGCCGAAAAGAGTATTTTTACAGAGAAAGGCCGCAGAGTCGAATTCGATGAACTGATCATTGCCACTGGTTCGGATTCATTCATCCTTCCAATACCTGGTGCGGATAAGGAAGGCGTAACCGGTTTTCGTGACATACAAGATTGTGAAATGATGATCAAGGTTGCAAAAAAATATAAAAAGGCGGCTGTTATTGGCGGCGGACTGCTGGGACTGGAAGCTGCCAGAGGACTGCTGAACCTGGGTATGGACGTGGATGTCATTCACCTAATGCCGGATTTAATGGAACGCCAGCTGGACCCAATCGCTGCTTCTATGCTGAAAAAAGAACTGGAAAGCCAGGGAATGAATTTTTTGATGGAAAAACAAACGGTCGAAATCCTTGGGGATGACCATGTTATGGGACTTCGTTTTAAGGATGGTTCAGAAATTGAAGCGGATCTCGTAGTGATGGCAATCGGGATCAGCGCCAATATGGCCATGGCAAAGACAAGCGGAATTTATGTGAATCGCGGCATCGTCGTGAACGATTTTATGGAAACAAGCGCCGCAAACGTTTATGCAGTAGGCGAATGTGCCGAGCACCGCGAAATTGTCTACGGCCTTGTTGCTCCTTTATATGAGCAGGGAAAAGTGCTCGCTAACCGCCTATGTGGAAAAGAAACAGCACCATATGAAGGATCAGTGACTGGAACTGGATTGAAGGTTTCCGGTGTAGACCTCTTTTCAGCAGGAGAAATTCTTGATGATTCAGCCACAAAATCAATTAAAGTCCATAACGAATTTGACGGAGTTTATAAAAAAATTGTCATCAGAGAGAACCGGATATCAGGAATTGTCCTTTATGGAGATACAAAGGACAGTACAAAGCTATTTAGAATGCTCACTAAGAGGGAAGACGTGAGCGGTATGACAAGCGTATCAATTCTCCAGTCCGTAGACAGCGGAGGAGAAGAGAATATAGCTGCCATGCCTGATGATGAATTGGTTTGCGGTTGTAATGGTGTCACTAAAGGGTCCATTGTGGAGGCAATAAGGACACAGGGGTTAACGTCAGTCGACCAGGTCAGCAGCTGCACGAATGCAGGCCGTTCCTGCGGAAGGTGTAAACCGATGGTCGGTAAAATATTAGCTCATACGCTCGGCAACTCCTTCAACGCTGCCCTTCAAAAAACAAGCCTGTGCGGCTGTACCACGTTAACCCGTGACGAAGTAGTCGCGGAAATTAAAGAAAAAGGTTTAACAAGCATCAAGGAAATCATGAATGTGCTGGAATGGAAAAACGAAGAGGGCTGTACAAAATGCCGCCCTGCCCTGAACTATTACCTGGGTATGATTTATATGGATGAATACAAGGATGACCGGGATTCCCGCCTCGTGAATGAAAAAATGCATGCGAATATCCAAAAGGATGGAACGTATTCAGTTGTACCAAGAATGTATGGCGGGGTAACGACTGCAGAGGATTTAAAGAAAATTGCGGAAGTGGCAGAGAAATACGATGTACCGCTTGTAAAACTGACCGGCGGACAGCGGATAGGACTTTTTGGAGTGAAGAAGGAAGACCTTCCAGGAATATGGGATGAACTTGATATGCCATCCGGCTACGCTTACGGCAAAACACTCCGTACCGTAAAAACCTGCGTTGGCGCCCAGTTCTGCCGCTACGGCACACAGGATTCAATGTCACTGGGAATCGAACTGGAGAAGAAATTTGAACGGCTTGATACACCTCATAAAGTGAAAATGGGCGTATCCGCCTGCCCAAGGAACTGTGCGGAATCAGGCATTAAAGACATCGGCGTTGTCGGCATCGACGGCGGTTGGGAAATATACGTTGCCGGTAATGGCGGCGTGGATTTGAGGGCTGGAGACCTTCTCTGTACCGTGAAAACGCAGGATGATGTCATGGAAATGGCCGGAGCATATCTCCAATATTACCGTGAAACAGCCAGCTACCTCGAACGGACATCCAAATGGCTGGACCGAGTGGGATTAAAGCATGTTCAGGAGATTCTCGCTGACAAGCAAACTCGAAAAGCATTAAACGTGCGCTTGGACAAAACGCTGGAAAAATACATCGAGCCTTGGAATGAAGCAATTCAGAATGAACAAATTCAAGATAAGTACTATAAGACTCTTAAGTTGGTTGACATGCTTAAAAATTAACGGCGGGAGTGGCGGACAATGATACAAACAGTTATGAAGGTGGCGGTTGCAGGGTATTCAGGCCTTGCCGTCCGTGCCGGAACAGAAGTGCAAATCGGTGATGAGAAGATCGCGATTTTTAAATTGACTAATGGCGATGTACGGGCGGTCGAAAACCGTAGCCCGCATCCAAAGGGTGGCGTCCTTTCGGAAGGGCTTGTCAGCGGGAATTATGTATTTTGTCCGGTTTATGACTGGAAGATTTCATTAGTGGATGGAAAGGTCCAGGCACCGGACATCGGGCAGGTCAAAACGTATGAAGTTTTAGTAGAAGCTGATGAGGTTTATATTTTGCTTGGCTAAGGCCAAGTGTAAAGGTGGATGCAGGATGAAGGCTGGAAAAGTATTTTTAGTGGGAGCAGGGCGGGATATTTCGTTAATCACGGTGAAAGGGCTGGACGCGATCAAGCGTGCTGATGTTATTTTATATGACAGGCTAGCGAATCCAAAATTGCTTGAATTCGCCCCTTCCGAGTCCGAATTGATTTATTGCGGAAAATTGCCAGATTGCCATATTCTTCGCCAGGAGGGCATTAATGACCTCCTAGTAGAAAAAGCGCTGGAAGGCAAAACAGTTGTCCGTCTTAAAGGCGGCGATCCCGGGGTCTTCGGGCGTGTAGGCGAGGAAGCGAAATCCCTAGTTGAATTTAATATCCCATTTGAAATGGTTCCCGGCATTTCATCCGGCATTGCCGCACCCCTTTATGCGGGGATTCCTGTCACCCACAGAGAATATGCTGAATCCTTTGCTGTTGTAACAGCCCATGATAAATCGAAGGACGGCAAACCTGTCCTCGATTGGGAAGGGCTTGCGCGCGGCGTGGATACAATCGCTTTTTATATGGGAGTCGGAAACCTGCCTTTCATATGTGAAAAGCTGATTGAACATGGTAAGCCGGCTTCCACACTGGTAATTTTGATCCAATGGGGAACGTTCGGCCGCCAGAAAACGCTTCAAGGAACACTTCAGGATATAGCGGAAACAGCGGCAAAGGCACAGTTCAGCAACCCATCAATCATTCTCGTTGGAAACGTTATATCATTAAGAGAAAAATTGAAGTGGTTTGAGAAACAGCCTCTTTATGGCCGCCAAATCCTTCTTGCCCGTACCGGCTGCGGTCCGAGCGAGATGGCGAAGGAACTGATGGAGCATGGCGCTGATGTTATTGAATTCCCTAAATGGAAAAAAACCAGTATGCCTGCTGATCAGCAAATTCTCGCCAAACTTGATTCCTATGAAAAGATTCTATTTGCATCACCGGAAAGTGTAGATGAGTTTTTTTGCAAATTAATAGAGCAGGAAATCGATGTGCGAAAAGTTGGGGCAGCATTCTTTGGAGGATCTGTTAAAACGAAAAAAGCACTTAATGAGCGCGGATTTTTAGCAAAGCTGGCGGAACGAATGCCAGAGGCAGGAAAACTCCTGATTGTTGGTGATGATTCGATATTAAAAAATAATCTTCAATATAACTTTCAATACGGAACATTCGAATCGTTCGTGACAAGTAAGAAACAGATCGACAAGGACTTCTTACCACTTTTTAAAAGAATGCTGGAGGAAGCGGAAGTCAATACGGCTGTGTTTCCTTGTGCTGCTTCGGTTCAAGCGTTTATGGAGGGAATGGAAGATTGCGGCCTAGATGGGCGCGAGTTCTTGAAAAATCTACAAACGGTTTGTATGGGTGAGAACACCATGAGGGCGGCTGAAACCGCAGGTATCAGGTCAGCACGGATGCCGGAGCAGCCATCGCGAGAAAGTCTGCTAAATTGTGTATCCAAAATGCAAGTATAAGAGATCGAGGGTGAAAGCATGGAAGGAGTCGTATATATTGCCCATGGCAGCAGGTCGGCTGCCGGAAACCAATTATTTATCGAGTTTATCCATAAGGTAATGGAGCAGTCAGGACTTGCTATCCAGGCGTATGGCTTTCTGGAAAATGCGGAGCCTTCCATTCTCGAGGCTATCGAGCAATGCATCATGCTAGGCGCAAAGCAGATTACCGTTATTCCAATCCTGCTGCTTCCAGGGATTCATGCCACTGTCGATATTCCGGCAGTAATCAGCAAAGCTAAAGTACTGTACCCAGAGCTTGTCTTTCGATATGGAACGACAATTGGAACAGACAACATCATCGTGGAAATTTTGGCGGATTGTCTGGCGGAAAGTGGATTTACTGGCAATGATGGAGAAGCAGTCCTTCTGGTCGGGCACGGCAGCCGGGAGCGGGAAGCCATGGAGGGAATGGAGCGCCTGGCCGCTAAACTGTGGGGAAAGTTAGGACGAAAGATTGAAACGGGCTATTTAACGGCAAGGCCAGGATATCTGGAAAAGGCTGAAGAAATGGTCTCGGGGCATGCTGCTAAATTATATGTGATGCCATTTCTGTTATTCGCAGGGGGCTTTAGAGTGAAAAAAGAAGATGCGTTTTCTAGGCTTGGCGCGAGTTTTGAAAAAGAGGTTAAGGTATGCAGGCCTGTCGGGTTTGATGAAAAGCTTATTCCGCTTATTGTTAAAAAGGCGGATGAAGCTAAAGCTATGGAAAGCCTTTAAAAAGCGGGTGGTCAGATGAGTGCAAATTATTCAATTATGCTTCGGATGGACGGCAAAAAGGCGTTGGTCATTGGGGGAGGAAAAGTTGCTGAACGAAAGGTGGCTGGTTTGCTTTCAGCTAAAGCCGATATAACAGTTGTGAGCCCGAAGGTTACCGCGGGATTGGCGGAGCTTGCGCAATTGAAGAAAATAATCTGGCAGCAAAAAAACTTTTCAAACAGTGATGTTGAAGAGGCGTTTCTAATTTTTGCAGCGACAGATGATGCAGAAGTGAACTTGAAGGTCAAAATGGCAGCTGGTAGCCATCAACTTGTCACGATCTCAGATGCCCCTGACGAGTCGGACTTTCACGTTCCCGCAGTTGTACAACGTGGGCGCTTGAGCCTGGCGGTATCGACCGATGGTGCAAGCCCGGTGCTTGCAAAGAAAATTCGGAATCAGCTTTTTGCGGAATTCGATGAACGTTACGAGGGGTATTTGGACTTTCTTTTCGAGGAACGGAAGCGGATTTTAAAGGAAATCAACGATGCTGCATTAAAGAGAAAGCTGCTAACGGCTTTGGCTGAAGATCAATTTTTAAACAGTGATCATCGTGAAGATGAGTTTAGGAATCTCCTTGAAAAGGTGAAAAAGCAGACACTTTAAGCGGCTGCTTTTTCACCTTTTTATTTTTTTTATTCACGTTTCTGATCTGCAAAGACGGCCATTGTATCACACATGAATTTTGCCAAGCCCTCACCATATTTGTCGATGTTTTTGGTGAAACGCTCATCGTCGACATACATTGGCCTAAGCCTTTAAAGGCATCTAGTGAGTAACTGCCGATTCTATTTAAATAGTTATACCATTCCTTAATGCCTGCTTGTGCCTCTACTGATGCAGGGGAAGTATGACGGATTGCAGCCAGTTCTTTGTATATTCGATCGAATTCTTCTGCAAAGCCTTTTTGCTCATCTTTAGTCATTTTACCTATTTTAGCGTTTGACTCATCGACAGCTTTATCCCCCCAGCGTTCACGGGCTTCCTGCTCATAAGGATTATGACTAAAATCAAAGCCTTCAAATTTTTCCTTGTTTGACATTTGGATTTCTCCCTTCGTATGTTTGATTGTTTTTTCAAGTGTATTGATCATTTGATCGAGCCTGCTGCGTTTCTCCAGCAGCATTGTTCGATGTAATTCAAGTGCCTTCTCACGATCAAAAGAAGGACTATAGATAATTTCCTTTATCTTCTTTAAAGGGAAGCCAAGCTCTTTAAAAAATAAGATTTGCTGTAGGGTCTCGAGATTTTTATCTGAATAGAGACGATAGCCAGCCACGGTTGTTTCTTCGGGGGTTAATAATCCGAGCTCATCATAATGATGCAGTGTGCGCACACTAATGCCAACTAAATCAGCCACTTCTTTCACTTTCACCGCTTCACGCCTCCCTTCATTTATCACTATAGAGTATCACGTAACGTTAGAGTCAATAAAATTTTCGCCTATTTTTTAATTCGATTTCCTGTCAGAGCCTATCGCAAAAGGGATAAATAAAAAAATTCAGAAAAATAGCGGCAAAATAGTTTTATTTTCATATTCTGTGTTATATAATAACAAACAAGTTATTTAAACTGTATTATAACAAAGAGGTGAAGTAAGCGAATGTCTACACAGACAACTGGTATTGAAGTGGTTGGAAAGATGAAGGAGCAATACAAAGAAATACTTACGCCGGAAGCGCTAAGCTTTGTTGAGGAACTGGAGAGGAATTTCGGCGATAAAAGACTGGAGCTGTTACAGGACAGGAAGAGACGCCAGCAGGAATTCGATCAGGGGAAGCTTCCAGATTTTCTGCCTGAAACTGTGCACCTAAGGAGCGGAGATTGGACAATTGCCCCGCTGCCAGCTGACCTGCTGGACCGCCGTGTAGAGATTACAGGACCTACGGAAAGGAAAATGGTCATTAATGCGTTAAATTCACCTGCCAAAATGTTTATGGCCGATTGCGAAGACGCCACTTCGCCAACATGGGAAAATGCAGTCGAGGGCCAGATTAATTTGCGGGATGCCGTAAATCGGACAATTTCCTTTGAAAATCCCAACGGAAAAAAATACGAATTAAATGAACATACGGCCGTATTGCTTGTGAGGCCGCGTGGACTGCACCTCTCAGAAAAGCATCTGCTTTTAGACGGAAAGCCGATTTCCGGGAGCTTTTTCGATTTTGGTATGTACTTTTTCCATAATGCAAAAAAGCTAATTGAAAACGAGTCGGGGCCATTTTTACCTGCCAAAGCTTGAGAGCCACCTGGAGGCGAGGCTCTGGAATGATGTGTTCGTATTTGCACAGGAGAAGCTTAGTATTCACCAGGGGACGATCAAAGCAACTGTCCTGTTGGAAACAATTACTGCTGCGTTTGAAATGAATGAAATCCTGTATGAATTAAAAGAGCATTCTGCCGGATTGAACTGCGGCAGATGGGATTATATATTCAGCTATTTGAAAAAGCTGCGGAATCAAAAGGATGTGATCCTGCCTGATCGATCACAGGTTACGATGACCACTCCGTTTATGCGCTCCTATTCTTTGCTGACAATCCAGACATGCCACCGTCGTAAAGCACCAGCGATTGGCGGAATGGCGGCGCAGATTCCCATTCGGAATAATCCAGAGGCGAATGATGCTGCTTTTGAAAAGGTGCGTGCCGATAAAGAACGGGAGGCGCGTGATGGCCATGACGGAACATGGGTCGCACACCCTGGCCTCGTACCTGTTGCACTGGAGGTTTTTTATCGGGAAATGCCCAAGGCCAATCAAATTGAAAGTAAAAAGAGAGAGGACGTCATTGTAACAGTGAAGGATCTTCTTGAGGTTCCGGATGGAACGATTACGGAAGAAGGGGTCCGGATGAATATCAATGTCGGCATTCAATATGTTGCATCGTGGTTAAGCGGCAGAGGAGCGGCTCCCATCCACAATTTAATGGAGGATGCGGCAACAGCTGAAATCTCAAGGGCCAGCTATGGCAGTGGATACGGCATCCAAAAGGCGTTTTGGACGATGGACGGAAGGTAACGGCAGAAATGTATGAGGTCTATAAGCAGGAAGAGCTTGAAAAAATCAGACAAGAGCTGGGTGAAGAAGCATTTTCTGCCGGCCGGTTTGATGAAGCGGTCCAGCTGTTTGACCGCTTGATTTTAGAAGATGAATTTGTAGATTTCCTAACGCTTCCGGGCTATGAGCTTCTGTAAGCGAGTTTAATAGACTAATAACTTTTAAGGAGGAAAAATAAATGACAGATGTAAGAGTGAAGCTATTGCAGGAGAATTGGGAAAGGGATGCTCGGTGGAACGGAATTAAGAGACCGTATTCTGCAGAGGATGTTATCAAGCTTCGGGGATCGGTTGATATTGAGCATACGTTGGCCAGTCGAGGAGCTGAAAAGCTTTGGAAGCTTGTAAATGAAGAGAGCTATGTCAATGCCCTGGGAGCGTTAACAGGAAACCAGGCGGTCCAGCAGGTGAAAGCGGGATTGAAGGCTATTTACTTAAGCGGCTGGCAGGTAGCGGCGGATGCCAATTTATCCGGGCATATGTATCCGGACCAAAGCTTATATCCGGCCAACAGCGTTCCGAATGTAGTGAAAAAAATCAACCAGGCACTGCAGCGCGCCGACCAGATTCATCATGCTGAAGGAGACATTTCAGTTGACTGGTTCGCACCTATCGTGGCTGATGCAGAAGCAGGTTTTGGCGGTCAGCTGAACTGTTTTGAATTAATGAAGGGCATGATTGAAGCTGGCGCCTCAGGAGTCCACTTTGAAGATCAGCTTTCCTCAGAGAAAAAGTGCGGTCATCTTGGCGGAAAAGTGCTTTTGCCGACACAAACTGCCGTGAGAAACTTGATTGCCGCCCGCCTGGCTGCGGATGTCATGGGCACTCCAACCGTCTTGGTTGCCCGTACTGACGCCAATGCAGCAGATTTAATCACAAGCGATGTTGATCCGTATGATGCACCATTTATTACAGGAGAACGGACAGGAGAAGGCTTTTTCAGAGTAAAAGCGGGGTTAGATCAGGCGATTGCACGCGGATTGGCGTATGCGCCGTATGCCGATTTAATCTGGTGCGAAACTTCCGAGCCAAACATTGAAGAAGCCCGCCGCTTTGCAGAAGCCGTACATGAAAAGTTCCCAGGAAAGCTATTGGCTTACAATTGCTCCCCATCGTTCAACTGGAAAAAGAAGCTCGATGATGTTACCATCGCCCGATTCCAGGAGGAGCTCGGCAAGATGGGCTACAAGTTCCAATTCGTCACGCTTGCCGGATTCCATGCATTGAACCACAGCATGTTTGAGCTTGCTCGCGGGTATAAGGAGCGCGGAATGGCAGCTTATTCTGAGCTTCAACAAGCCGAGTTTGCGAGCGAGCAGCATGGCTATTCGGCAACCCGACACCAGCGCGAGGTTGGCACAGGCTATTTTGACCAGGTTTCCCTTGTTATCTCTGGGGGAACATCTTCAACAACGGCACTCAAAGGATCGACTGAGGAAGCGCAGTTTACGGCGTAAGATTCCGGAATAAATGAAAAAGCCTTCTCTTCACATGGAGAGAGGGCTTTTGGCATATCTGCATCTCCCTTATTATTCACTCTTTTTAGGGTAGAATCATACATAGTAGTAGTTCTTGGAATGGAGTTGATATCATGGGGAAGCAGTCGGTTGATGATATTTTGCAGCAGGGCATACACGGAAAAAAAGAGATAAAGCCCGAAGAGAGACGCAAATTTTTAGGAACGCTGAGGGAAAGAATCATCGTCGCCCTCACCCAGAGCCAGGTAAGAGAATCGGGAGTTTATCAAGAGGTCGAGGAACAGATGAGGCGCAACCCGGCCGCCCACTTATTGTTAAATGGAAAAATGAACTATAGCGAGCTTTCCAAATATGTAAAACTTGCATCCAGACATAATATCAAACATACAATGGTTGCCAATAAAGAACACGTGACAGATATAGGCCTTGTTCTTGCGATGGACCATGCAATTGATAAAGAAGAAATTTACATTACGAAAAAAGTAGAAGAAATAAAGGAAAAGACAAAGGAGAAAAAGGGGCTTTTCTCGGCGTTTGGAAAAATATTTGGAAAATAACTCTGTCTAAGTGGTCGGTCAGACGTAAAATGGAACCCCGATAAACTTCCAACGGGTTTACTTTAGAGGTAACAATCATTGTAAAACACGTATGAAAACGCACTTGAATTCACGATATAATTCACAGTGCGTTTTTTATTGATTTATCAACATTTTGGCAAATTATAATTGCTTATTTTGTGTAAATTCACATAGCAAATCACAGGGTATGAAATAATTATTGGAGGGTGTGTGAATTATTTGTGATTTAGTATGAAGTCTTATCCTTAATTGATTAACCAGTGATATTTAAAATAAGCGGAGATTTTTCGGTTAGACTGCAGAATAGAGCTCGGTTCGGGGTATATAAGCGGAGGTTTTCCGATTAAGCAAAGCAAAATTAACCATTTTCACGTTTTTTGAGTCAATAGTCGGAATCTTTCCGTCTATTTAAGCTATTTTTAGTGCTATTTCCTAATTAAGAGAAATTTCTCCTCTTATTTATCAAACTCGCTTTAGCGTCGAATGAACTTATACAACTTACGGGTGCTTTAGTAAAAAAAGAAAATTTAAAAAAAGCTTAGAGATATTTGCATCTGTAAGCCTTTTTGACTGTGAAATATACTGTGAAGTTTATGTGATTTGCTATTTGAATTGGTCTGCGAGTTACCGTTTCGCACTTCGCAAGTAAACCCGTTAATAAACTTAATCGGGGTTCCATTTTTATCTGAAATTATTATTTCCAAGCCGCGATTTTGTCGATTGGAAGGCGGACGGATTGATAGCCGGTGTCTGCAGCTTTACCGATTGAAATGAGCATGATCGGAACGTAACGGTCTTTATCCATTCCAAAAGCTTCAGCGATTTTGTCTTTTTCAAATCCGCCGATCGCATTTGTATCGTATCCGTGTGCCCGGGCGACAAGCATTAACTGCATAGCCACAAGCCCGCCATCAATTAGAACGGTATTTTTCATTAACTCTGGATCAATTGAGGAAAAGTAAGCTGTAAGGCTGGCCATTTGCTTTTCTTTTACCTCAGAAGGCATAAATCCTAGTTCAACGGCTTTACTGTAAATTTCTTCGCCGAATTCAAAATTGTTCAGATCACCAAATAGGGCAATCATGGCTGAAGATGTTTCGACCTGGGACTGGTTAAACTTTGCAAGCGGTGCAAGAGTTGCTTTGCCTTCAGGGCTGTCAATAACAAGGAACCGCCAGGGCTGCATATTAACAGATGAAGGAGCCAATGTTGCTTCAGTCAGTATTTCCATCATTTCCTCGCGGCTGATTTTTACTGAAGGATCATACTGGCGAATAGAGCGGCGTCCATTGATAATTTCTTTAAAATCGTTTGTTTTCGTGATGTTAGTCATGGTTGAATTCTCCTTATTGTGAGTAATCTAAATTAAATTTCGTTGATATTATTATGAATGCGATCGAGCATGTCTATAAGTAAAAGGCGCTCATCCTCCTTGAAGTCTTTAAACATCATCGTGACGAAACGGGCCTTTTCTTCCCGGAAGGATACTATTTTATTTCGCCCTTGATCAGTCAGACGGACGAGAGTGACCCTATTATCCACCGGGTTTTTTCGTCGGGAGATCATCCCGCTGGCTTCAAGCTGCTTTAGATGGCGAGTAATTGCTGCGTTGTCAATGTTGATTTCCTTTTGAAGGGCTGTTTGACTAATTTCCTCAACTTGGTAAAGCTGATGTAAAAGATCGAGACGTGTCTGGCTAATACCCGTACAACCTTCAAATTTTGAGCTGATTTGTTTATTGAGACAGTGCAATTTATATAATATAGATGCTGGATCGGCCAAGGAATCCCTCCTAAATTTAAAGATTGATATATCAATTATTGATATGTCAATTAATATAAAACATTTATTTATTAAAATCAAGTTTTTTTGATTATGGAGGCCGATGATGGGTATTTTCATAGATACAGCGGATATTTCCTAAAATTAGACGGGTAAATACAACTAATCGGCGGGTAAAAGGAACAAGTTAACGGGTAAATCATCAGATTTGCCGGGTAAAACAAAAGCCAGCCCTAAAATAGGGCTGGCTCTTCAATATGTTGCATTCTACTTCAATTTTTTTAAATATTGCTCTGGGTTTAAGTCAGGTCCTTCAAAAATCATTGCCGCCATGCCGGTTTCCGATCCTGATTCGTGATTTTCCCCTTTGGTCCAGAAAACAGCAGTGCCTTTGGAAACAGGTACCCGTTCCTTTCCTACGACACGAACCCAGCCATCTCCGTCAACGACCAAAAAAAGCTGGGGACATGTGGCTTCATGCATTCCGAGAACACTGTCCACATCAAAGTGCATGCAGCCAGCGGAAGTGTAGCCATCCTTTCTTATGATAGGAGTGATGCCAACATTTTTGCTGTCAAAAGCCTGAACGTCCCTGCGCACTTCCTTGTCAAAACGATAAAATTCCATCTCATCACCCCATTATTTTCCTAATATTCTCATTATAACAAACTAAGATGAGTCCTTGGAGCTAAAATCCCGGTCATGATTGCGGGGGTGCAGAAAACTCTGTTATTATCATTAATAATAATATGGACAGGAGGTAGCGGAAATGTCTCGAATTACACTGAAGGAAGTAAAGCATGTTGCGAATCTTGCACGGCTTGCCATTACGGAGGAAGAAGCTGAAAGGTTTCAGGAGCAGCTGGATGCGATTATCGGATTTGCCGAGCAGTTGAATGAACTGGATACAGAAGCCATCGAACCGACATCGCACGTCCTGGATATGAAAAACGTCATGCGTGAGGACGTGCCCGAAAAGGCCTTCCTAGGGAAGAAATTTTAAAAAACGTTCCAGAGCATCAGGATGGCTATATAAAGGTCCCATCCATTTTGGGAGAATAGGAGGAGCGGCATAGTGAGTTTATTTGAACATAAGGTATCCGATTTGCATGAACTTTTACATAAAAAAGAAATCCGCGTTGCCGACCTGGTCGAGGAGTCCTTTAAGCGAATCAGTGAAGTTGACGGCAGGGTAAAGGCGTTCTTGACCCTCGATGAGGAACGAGCAATGGAAGCGGCAAAAAAGCATGATGAAAAGAAACAAATAGGGATTCTATCCGGGATGCCGATCGGCTTAAAAGATAATATCGTTACAAAAGGCCTGCGTACTACATGTGCCAGCAAAATCCTGGAAAATTTTGACCCTATATACGATGCAACAGTTGTTCAAAAGCTTCAGAGTGCTGAAACAGTCACCATCGGCAAATTGAATATGGACGAATTTGCGATGGGTTCCTCAAACGAGAACTCTGGCTTTCAACTAACACGCAACCCTTGGAACCTTGATACCGTTCCAGGAGGATCTTCTGGCGCATCAGCAGCAGCTGTGGCTGCAGGCGAAGTGTTATTTTCACTTGGCTCTGATACAGGCGGATCCATTCGCCAGCCTGCTTCATTCTGCGGGGTTGTCGGCTTAAAACCGACATACGGAAGGGTTTCGCGCTTTGGCCTTGTGGCATTCGCATCATCTCTGGATCAAATTGGCGTATAACTAGGAACGTGGAAGATAATGCCCATCTATTACAGGCAATCTCAGGCGTGGATCCAATGGATTCGACTTCCGCTCCTGTCGAAGTCCCGAACTTCGCGGCAGCACTGACTGGTGATATTAAAGGCTTGAAAATTGCCGTTCCTAAAGAGTATTTAGGCGAAGGTGTCAGTGAAGCATCAAGAAAGACTGTAATGGATGCATTAATGATACTTGAAAAACAGGGAGCAGTTTGGGAAGAGGTTTCGCTTCCGCACTCTAAATATGCGCTTGCCGCCTACTATCTGCTTTCCTCCTCTGAAGCATCGGCGAACCTTGCACGGTTTGACGGAGTTCGCTATGGCTATCGCACAGGGGATGCTGAAAATCTGCTTGATTTATACAAAAAGACTCGCTCAGAGGGATTTGGTGAAGAAGTAAAACGCCGGATTATGCTCGGTACCTTCGCACTTAGCTCTGGTTATTACGATGCTTATTATAAAAAAGCCCAGAAGGTCCGGACGTTAATTAAAAAGGACTTTGAGGATGTTTTTGAAAAGTACGATGTGATTGTCGGCCCGACAACACCAACGCCTGCCTTTAAAATCGGCGAAAAAACAAGTGATCCGTTAACGATGTACGCAAATGATATTTTAACGATTCCGGTCAACCTGGCTGGAGTACCCGCTATTTCAGTACCATGCGGTTTTTCTGAAGGTCTTCCGCTAGGGCTGCAAATAATCGGCAGGCACTTTGATGAAGCAACGGTATACCGGACCGCACATGTCTTTGAACAGGAAACTGACTTTCATAAACAAAAACCGGTATTGTAGGGGGTGAAGGGAATGGAATTTGAAACAGTCATTGGGCTTGAGGTCCATGTAGAATTAAAAACAGACTCAAAAATATTCTCGGCAAGCCCGAATCATTTTGGGGCAGAGCCAAACACAAATGCCAATATGATCGATTTAGGCTATCCCGGTGTGCTTCCTGTATTAAACAAAAAGGTAGTCGATTTTGGGATGAAGGCCGCTATGGCCCTAAACTGTGAGGTAGCGACGCACACGAAATTTGACCGGAAAAATTACTTTTATCCGGATAATCCGAAAGCCTATCAAATTTCCCAGTTCGATAAGCCGATTGGTGAGCATGGCTGGATCGAAATCGAGGTAAATGGCTATACGAAAAAAATAGGCATCACTAGGATTCATCTTGAAGAAGATGCAGGAAAGCTGACACATGGCAAAGGATACTCGCTTGTCGATTACAACCGTCAGGGAACTCCTCTCGTTGAAATCGTATCTGAACCGGATATCCGTACACCAGATGAAGCATATGCTTATTTGGAAAAGCTGAAATCAATTATTCAATACACTGGTGTTTCCGACTGCAAAATGGAGGAAGGCTCGCTTAGGTGCGATGCGAATATTTCGATCCGTCCGGTTGGGCAAGAGGAGTTCGGCACTAAAACGGAATTGAAAAATCTCAACTCCTTCAACTTTGTCCGCAAGGGACTTGAATATGAAGAGAAGAGGCAGAGGGAAGTCGTCCTGGCTGGAGGAGACATCGATCAGGAAACAAGACGTTTTGATGAAGCAACCAATACAACGGTTTTAATGAGGGTAAAAGAAGGTTCAGATGACTACCGTTACTTCCCTGAACCCGATTTACTTGACCTGTATATCGATGAGGAATGGAAAGAACGAATTCGTGCTGAAATTCCAGAGCTTCCTGATCAGCGGCAAAAAAGGTACACAGAAGAGTTAGGCTTGCCTGTTTATGACGCGAAGGTGCTGACGGCAACCAAGGAAATGGCTGACTTTTTTGAAGAAACCATTGGTGAAGGCGCTGATCCTAAGCAGGCGTCCAACTGGATCATGGGCGAGTTCTCAGCATATCTGAATGCGGAACAGAAGGAACTGCAGGATACAAAGCTGACTGCTCAAGGCCTGTCCGGGATGATCAAGCTGATAGAAGACGGAACGATCTCGACCAAAATTGCTAAACAGGTTTTTAAAGACCTGGTCGAACAGGGCGGAAGTGCAGAGGAAATAGTGAAGGCGAAGGGTCTTGTCCAAATTTCCGATGAGGGAGCTCTATTGAAAATTGTCACTGAAACGCTGGATGCCAATCCCCAATCCATCGAAGATTTTAAAAATGGAAAAAACAAGGCTGTCGGTTTCCTTGTTGGCCAAATTATGAAAGCTACAAAGGGACAGGCTAACCCGCAGCTTGTGAACAAGATTTTGAATGGAGAACTATCAAAAAGATAAATAGCAAGGCTGGCAGAACTTTTCTGCCAGCCTTTTTCTATAGGAGATGATCCTGTTTATTAAGAAACTTCAGCAGTCTTAGGTTGTCTCTAACTTCAAGTAAATGCATGCCTGTATCGCCAGTCCAATATCCAAATTCGCTAGTATTAGGCTGTTTGAGAAACGCTTTTAAAAAATTGGAGATGAGACCGCCATGAGAGACGACGGCAATTCTCGAATACCCAGGATAGTCAAAGAGAAGCTTATGCAATACCCGCTCTGCACGAAAACGGAACTCCAGTTCTGATTCCCCATCCTGAATGGGGACATGATATATCGGCCATTTTTGCTGTTTGCTTTCGGAGTCGTTTTAGCTTTTACCATATCATATCCTAATGCTCTATTAACAAATGCATTGGGAATGAAACAATCAGTGGACAAAAAAAGAACTTTTATGGCCTGACAGGCAAGCAAGACAGGGGAGATATTTGTGGCAGTTGGCTACCGATTTGGCTCGCGTATATCCAGCGGAAAGGTTGTCTTTTTTTGTTTTTATTAATAACAAAGTTTACGAAAAAAACTTTCCTGAAAAAAGAATGCCGCCAAGTGTTCAAAAAGTGGAGGCATCCTTTTTTTGTTACATTGCATGTTTTATTCCTTTTTTGACTAAAAACCAATTCGCAGGAAAGCTCGTGAGGGCACCTAATATCATCGCAATCTGCATCATAAACCAGAATGTCATTGTGTTTGGCTCTGGTGGTTTTTTAAAGATGAAAAAGTTTACTATGGCCATCCAGCCAAACATTCCTATTTCAAAAGCGATGAGGGAAAGAGTATCTGCTTTAATGGCACTCCAAAATCCTTCTCCCCAACTCATTTTTTTCCCCATTTTCCGACTCATTGGTACAATTGAAAACATCTGAAAGAATATGCCGAAAATATAAGCCAAAATAAACTCAACTGTATAATGGGCAAATAGAGTGGATCCAAGAATCGTCATTCCTGTGAAAAACACGATAGGTACTCCAACGCTATCACCAAGAGTGCAGCCGCTGGAGCAGTGGCTTGTAGAAACAAAAACACTTTGCCAAAAGGGTTTTTCCTCTTTTTTTACTTTCATGTTTACTCTCTGAGTGATGATGACTTTTACCATTAGAGGTTTCCCCCGAATGCTGTTTCTTTTTTTCTCTTCCTATTTTCCAGTATGCCCAAATTCCAAAGGGTCCTAAATATAGGCCATTTATTGGCCAAACGATATTCATGATTTTCATTTGCTGTGGGTTAATGAAAACATCTAAAAGAATAACAATCGCTGACAAAATTCCAATAATTATAGCGATATAAGAAATGGTTTCCAACAAACTTCCCTCCAAAATAATTATTATATTTTTCCGTTACCCCATTTGTAACATTAGAAAAATAATTGGAAGGAGCATATCTTCCATTTGGGTTAATAAATCCCTGATTAATATTAAAAACAATCTAATTTTTTTTCCTTCTAATTCGCGAAATCCTCTAAATTTGTACAATAAAATCTCTTCTAACTTTAACGTTAATCAAGTTTAAACTAGGGTAGGTAAAAAATAGAGTAGATTAAACAAAAAATGGAGGAATTTTATATGAAAAGAGCAGCAATACTACTAAGTTCACATTTTTTATTAACTTCCTGCAGTCAGGATAAAAACGCAGATGTGTCTCAAGGTAAAAATACTGCAGTCCAAAAAGAAAGTCCCCCTTTTTAAAAAGGGGGATAAAAAAGATTACTTCCCGGTAACAAATCTATCTTTCCTCAATGATTTAATAAGTGAAAATACGATTAATATCATGACAATCGTAAATGGAAAAGCTGCTTTTATAGATGCCCTTTGAAGGGCCTTCATCCCTCCTGTCCATAACAGAATGGCTGCTGTACCAGATTGAATCAATCCCCGGACAAGTTTTATTTTGTTGGAAGGATTTAAATCTCCGTTTATTGTCTGCATGCCAAGTACAAAGGTTGCTGAATCGGCGGATGTAATAAAGAATGTACTAATAAGAAAAATAGCTATAATTGGAAGCGCTCTTGATAATGGGAAATTCTCAAACATGGAAAAGAGCTCTACTTCACTGCCTTTTGCGTTGATTACATCCATAAGACCCTTGTGTTTAAAGAAGTCAAGACCCCTGAGTATTCTGGATTCATATTTCATCCTTTTTTGTCTATAACGCATTAATTCGCTACCTTTTGATGAATTCCGACTTATTTATTAATATAATGAAAATATTTATTAAAGCCCGACACCGCATTTAAAAACATATTTAGCACGTTACTAACAGTAAAAGCCTGACAACTGATGCACTGTGTGTTCTTGCATTTTAGGAAAAATGATCCAAGATTAATGAAGCTAGGAGGCCAAGAGCAGCAATTAATCCTGTCATAGGGCCACTGTCTTCATATGCTTCTGGCATCATAGTCGAAGCGACCATGGCAATAATACCTCCACCAGCAAAAGCAGCAATACCAGACATAACGTTTTCTGAAGCCCCATCTAAAATGAAATATCCTCCCCATGATGCCAAAGTTGATATAGCAAGGACTGTGATCCAAAGAAGGGAAATCTTTTTGTTTGAATAGCCGCTGATTTTCATTCCAACTGTACTCGATAAACCTTCCGGAATATTACTTATAAAAATAGCAATAACCAGAAGGAAACTTACAGATTGGTGCTCTAGCAGGCTGGCTCCAATCATAATAGATTCAGGAATAGCATCCATTATGGTACCGATAAAGATTGCAATCCCTCCACCTTCGGTGGCTTTCTGCCCAGACCTTTTTCTTTTAGAAGCCCCATTCTTTGAAACTATATAATCAAAAATCGTAAAAACCATAGCACCCGATACAAAACCGATGCTTGTTGGTGTAATACCTCCATCTTTTACTGCATCTCCGAGCAGTTCATATGATGCGGCACCAATTAAAACACCTGTACCAAAAGCCATGATTAAACCAATTATTTTTTTAGGGATAGACAAAAACATTGACAACAATGCACCAAGAAGCACTGCGGATCCTGATATTGCCCCCCACATTGGAGCATTCCACATTGGTAGCTCTCTCCTTTCATAAAAAAACTACCCTAAATGTTTTGGGATAAACGTTAGAATTTAATTAGAAAAATAATCTAACAGAGTTCACTAGTTAAAAGAAAAAATTAAAAAACAGACAACAATAGATATTCATTGAAACCATCATCATTATAGAAGCGGTTGTTGCTAAATGGGCCTTTACCAAATTCCTTTACTAGAAACATGTCAATTTTGTCCGCAGAAGGATATTTTTAGCTCGTTTTTATATAGGAATAGGAACTGAAAAAATTATCGGAAATCATTACCCCTACTTGAAAATACTCGGCCTATTGACTTAAGGGATTTTTAATTATTATGGGACTAAGAACTTAACTTCCTCTTAAACATATGGCATATAACAATCTAAAGGGGGACCAGTGATGAACATACCTACAGCGGACCTTGGGGTTTATGGCTGAGCATTTGAGTACGCATGGAGGGGAAATAAACAAGCTAAAATATACCAAAAGACTATTACAAACCCAACTCTGAAAAAATTGCTGGCGATACATTTGGGCAAATTGCAAAAAATGAAAAAGACATCGCCGAAGAGGCAAAATCCACTGCAAAATGATGGGCAATATAAAAGACAACCTTTCTTAATTATGCATTGGCTTATAAAAGCCGGAACTAATTCCCGGCTAATATGGCAACCCTTATTTATTTATTTATTCAACAAGTGCTCGTATTTTCGTATCGTCTGCTACTGCATATCATTTCCAGCCATCGAGATAAAGTCACCATCATGCATCTTCAAAAAAAGGTCATATAGCATTTGCAAAGTAACATCCTGATAAGTCATTTGAATGTGGATGTTTTTCACGTTATGATCCTTCATCATAAGAGCAGAATTAAAGTTATTTGATGTAAATACCGGTATTTGCCTCATTAATGAAGCTGTTTTGGTTTTGGTGAATCATCCGTCCGGTCAATATATAGCGTTCCGTCTTTTTGAATTTCTGCGTAAAATACATTTTCCGGTGAACCGCCGCCCGCTGATTTTAACTGCTGGTTAAGCCAATCCCGGTCGAGGTTCAACTTTCTTAAATTATCATCAAGTACTTGGCCATCGGAAACGAGGGCAGTGGCAATAGGATATTCGGTGTGAGCTGTCTTACCAATATTCAAATCGTTTTTTGTTACCGGAAGCTGTTCTTCCTTTTTCAATACGGATAAAGTGCCGTCAGTCTCAAAAATTGCATAATTAACATCAGACAGGGAAAAAACATTCTTTTTACGGAGGAGCGTACGTAAAGCATTCATATCAAGGCGTGCTTTATATAATTCTTCCTCCATAATTTTACCGTTCTTAATAACTGTTACTGGCTGTCCTTCTACAATAGAGCGGGCAGTCTTTGATTTCATATCCAGCATGCCTGTTGCAATGGTAAAAAGAGTCCAGGCAACAAGTGCGATAATCCCGTTTCGTATACTAAGGGAAGGATCAATGGCAAGTGAGGCACCGATTGTGCCAATCGCAATAGCGGAAACAAAGTTAAAAAAAGTCAGCTGGGAGATTTCTTTTCTACCCATCAGTCTTGTTAGTAGCATTAGGACAACAAACGAAAGGAGAAGCCTATAGATTAGTAAAGATACCTGCATTCATACTGCCTCCTCTAATAATTACTTGTAGCAATATTATTTCTTTTATTGCAGGAATAATGTAAAGAGAAGGACTGAATGTTTGGTTGAGGGAAAAAGGAATCGAAACAGACGGAATGCGTCCCATGGGGAGTTCGGAAGGGACGATGAGTGTTTTTGCCAAACAGTTAAAAAAAAGATAAAAAAGCAATTGGTGAAGCGACAAGAGACAACATTCAGTACTTAAAGGGTAAAGCAAATCTCCCTGTTTTGAAGTGTTAAGAGGACTTAAAGGGATTTTAAAATAGCTTTTTTGAAGATGACTGTTGGTTAAGGAACCTGGTTGATTGGAGCGGAGGGCTCGAGACTCCTGCGGGATCAGCGGATCACGTGAGACCCCGCAGGCGCGAAGAGCGCTGAGGAGGCTCACGGACCACCCCCGGAAATCGAGAGCCTAGAGCGGAAATCAACCTCCCCCTTTTACATCGCAAAAAAAAACAGTGAAATTCTAACAAGAGAACCAACTAAATGCACGATTGCGCTTACATAAAACGGTGAGAAAATTTCCGCCCACAAATGCTTGACTCAATCCCATTGGATGAAGGTATTTCTTAAATACTGTTTTTGTGCTATTCTTGTCCATGGGATCTCCTTATAATTAGGATTTGGACAGGACTTAAACCTTCCATCTAATTATAAGGATTTTTTTATGCTCTAAGAAGACTATGATATACCATAAATGTAAAACAATTGAAAATAATAACTTATTGACTTTTTTTCAATTTAATTTAAATAGGAGATGCTCCTGCTTATTAAGAAACTTCAGCAATCGGAGGCTGTCCCTAACTTCAAGTAAATGCATGCCTGTATCGCCAGTCCAATATCCAAATTCGCTAGTATTAGGCTGTTTGAGAAACGATTTTAAAAAATTGGAGATGAGACCACCATGAGAGACGACGGCAATTCTCGAACACCCAGGATAGTCAGATAGTAGCTTATTCAATACTCTCTCTGCACGAAAACGGAATTCCAGTTCTGATTCCCCTTCCTGGATGGGGACATGATATGGCCTGCCGTTTTTAGGAAGGGGATATTGTAAAAGTGCCGCTTCTTTTGAAAGGCTGCAAGAACACCGTTATCATATTCCTTTAAATCTTCATCCTCAATCAGTCTGCATCCGATTGATTTCTGTAAAATCAGGGCTGTTTTCTTCGCTCTGCTTAAAGGGCTCGTTATAATTAAGTCAGGCGGGAAGGAGTCCCCTACATACGTTGCCATCCGCTTTGCCTGATGTTCTCCCAATTCTGTTAAGGGGAAATTTGCTTTGCCCTCATGAACACCTAAAAGATCTGCTTCTGACTGTCCATGTCTGATCAATAATAATTCCATTGAAAATCCTCCTAGCTACTAAACCCAACAATAAGTATTTACGACATTAACAAATTATTTCCTGCATACAAGGTTAAGAGAATGCCCCGAATTTTGTATAAATCTCCTCGACAATTTTTTTATATTTCCCGGGAAAAATCTCCTTATTTTATATGGCTCGGAGCAGTTTTCAATCAAACGTTTGATTGAAAACAGGGCTGACGGAATAAGCTGAAACTTGTCGGAGATTGCTATGAAATAGGAGTAATGACCGCTAGCAGAAAATGGTATAATACTTCTCGAAACGGAATGTAGCTCAGCTTGGCAAAGCACTAACATAGGGTGCTATGGATTGCAGGTTCAATTCCTGCCATCCTAATTGACAGGTCCTTTCAGGATACGAAGGGACCCTTTTATTTTCAAAAGGGGTTGGAAGCATTGGAACGATTTACAGAACGCGCTATTAGAGTCATTCAGCATATACCATCAGGAAAGGTGATGACCTACGGGCAAATTGCCAGGCTGGCAGGAAGCCCGAAGGGAGCCAGGCAGGTCGTCCGCATCCTTCATTCGATGAGCCAAAAATATAAGCTTCCATGGCATCGGGTAATCAATTCAAAGGGTGAGATTGGTTTAACTGAGGATGAATCATTTTTTATTCAAAAGATGTCGCTGGAAAGTGAAGGCATCAAGTTTACCGGCCGTGCTTCTATCAATTTGGAGAAGTACCAGTACCATCCTGATGATTCAACGTTTTAGATTAGGGAAGGGGAATACCAATGTCGTATCACATAAGAGTAAGAGCTGGTGCAGTAATAATCGAAAACAACTCAATACTTCTAATTGAATTTAATGATGAAAATGGGCTTCATTATAATTTACCGGCTGGTGGTGTGGAGCCCGGTGAAGCGGTTATTGAAGCGGTTCAAAGGGAAGCAAGGGAAGAAGCTTCAGTAGATGTTGAAGTGGGCCCGTTGGCATTCGTTTACGAATATGCTCCGCATTTAAACTCTTACAGATATGGCGAGACACATTCTTTAGGCCTGATGTTCGAGTGTACAATAAAAGAGGGGTCAGTACCAAAGAACCCTATTAAACCTGACCAAAATCAGACAGATGTAAAATGGATGCGACTGTCAGAATTACATAAAATCATCCTTTATCCAAACATCAAAGAACAAATTATCCACTATGCGGAGAACAAGAGAAACCTGGAAGTAATCGAAGAACATCTGCTGGAACAATATTAATCTGCCTAAAAAAGCATCGTTGCCATAACGATGCTTTTAGTATGTAAATAAAAAAATGTGTTCTTCAAAATCATAAAAAGGGCTGTGCAAATTCATGCACAGCCTTTTCGACATTCATTTATTCGTGCTTTAGTAATCGTACACTTTCGTCAAAGTCTTTTTCGATTGAATCATTTTTTGTGTATGTGAACAAGCTTACTAGCACTGCGACGATTAAGTTGAAGGCAAAGCCAGGGACGATTTCGTACATCGTTTTGGCAAGGTCTGTATTCTTCCAGATGATGACGGTTAAGGCACCGACAATCATTCCAAAAAGGGCGCCCCATTTAGTGAGCTTTTTCCAATATAGGCTTAACAAAACAATTGGACCGAAGGAAGCGCCAAATCCTGCCCACGCGTACGCAACTAGATTTAATATCGTATTGTTCTGCTTGAAAGCAAGTGCTGCAGCAATAAGTGCAACAATCAAGACTGCCATACGCCCAAGGAAGACAAGTTCTTTATCGGTGGCGTTCTTTTTCACAACGACTTTATACAGGTCCTCGATCAGGGCACTTGATGTAACGATCAATTGGGAGGAAACCGTACTCATGATCGCTGCAAGAACGGCTGCCAGGACAAAGCCAGCCACCAATGGATGGAACAAAATTTGGCCCATTTCGATGAAAACAGCTTCTGGATTCTTCAAGTGATACTGTGTGTTTTGATGGAAGAAGGCAATTCCGATCAGAGCTGTAAATACCGTACCAATCAGTGAGAAAATCATCCAGCCCATTCCAATACGGCGCGCGCTTTTAGTTTCTTTAATCGTTGTAATCGCCATAAAACGGACGATGATATGAGGCTGCCCAAAATAACCGAGCCCCCAAGCCATTGCAGAAACAATGCCAAGAAAGGAGGTTCCTTTAAAGAAGTCCAGCAAGGTTGGATCAATGGCACGAATTGTATCGAATGTTTCTGCAGGTCCGCCGGTTTTAAAAATAGCCAATGTCGGTACAAGCAAAAGCGCAATGACCATCATCAGCCCCTGAATGAAGTCCGTGTAGCTTACGGCAAGGAATCCGCCAAATAGGGTGTAGGCAACAACTACTCCGCCAACAATATAAAGTCCGGTAAGATAATGAACATCAAAGGAGTTTTCAAAAAATACAGCTCCTGAAACTAGTCCGGATGAAACATAGAAGGTAAAGAAAACAAGAATAACAATACCGGAAACGATGCGCAAAAGCTTTGTGTCATCTTTGAAACGATTTTCGAGATAGCTAGGTATTGTAATTGAATCGTTCGCAACCTGGGTATAGGACCTCAAACGAGGAGCGACCATTTTCCAGTTGATATAAGCGCCGAGCGTCAAACCGATGGCAATCCATCCATCTGCTAAGCCTGTTACATAAATTCCTCCAGGCAATCCCATCAACAGCCATCCGCTCATATCGGCAGCGCCGGCACTCAAAGCCGTAACCGCTGGACCTAATGAGCGTCCCCCAAGCATGTAATCGGTGAGATTGCTTGTTTTTCGATAAGAATACCAGCCGATCAAAAGCATGGCGGCCATGTAGATGCCAATAGAAATCAGTTGCAGAACATCATTTGACATAAGCTTTCCCCCTTTGACATCTTTGGATGTAATTAAAATAATATTTTCTATTTATAAAACATTCCATCTTCTTTATTTATAGACGAATCGCTTATTTTCTGTCAATTCGAAAATTTTACTAAAATAATAATAAACGATAGGCCGAAAGTATTGATTTTTAGTTCCGCTTAAAATTTGAAGGGAGTAACATTAAAACAGTATGATAATGATAAATACATACAAAGGGGCTGGGCTAATGAACTTAAATGAATGGTTTCAAAAAGGAATGACTGCAGAAGAATATATAGATAGCATGAACAAAAATAAGGAAGAAATGCAATCAATTTACGAGGCGTTTCAGCTGTCAAAGGAAGATAAGGAGATACTTGAGCAGGTTAAGTCACGTGAACTAAAGGTGATTGCTCTTACGGAGGACTGGTGTGGAGATGCCATGTTAAATAATCCGATCCTTTTAAGAATTGCAGAGGAAGGCGGAATCGAAACAAGATTCCTGCTTCGTGACCAAAACCTTGAGTTAATGGATCAATATTTAACAAATGGCACTTCAAGAGCCATTCCTATCTTTATTTTTATCGACCAAGAGGGCAATGAAGTGGGTGTTTGGGGACCAAGGGCGCCGCAAATGCAGGAAATGGTGGATAAAGGGCGGGCTGGCCTCCCTGAAAAGGAAGCCCCTGACTTCCAGGAAAAACAAATGGATATGTACAGGAAATTGATGTCTTCTTACCAGACTGATGAAAAGATTTGGCGCGTGGTCTCGGGAAGCATCCTGGGCATTTTACTGAAGTAAGCAAAACACCCCGTGAATACTGGTTCCAACGGGTTTTACTTGTAAGGTACAAAACGGTAAATCGCAGACCAAATCAAATAGCACATAAACTTCATAGCATAATTCACAGTATATTTCACAGTCAAAAAGGCTTAGAGATGCAAATATCTCTAAGCTTTTTTTGAATTTTCTTTTTTTCACTAAGGCAAGTTTGATAAATAAGAGGAGAAATTTCTCTTAATTAGGAAATAGCACTGAAAATAGCTTAAATAGACGGAAAGATTCCGACTATTGACTCAAAAAACGTGAAAATGGTTAATTTTGCTTTGCTTAATCGGAAAACCTCCGCTTATATACCCTGAACCGAGCTCTATTCTGCAGTTTAACGGAAAAATCTCCGCTTATTTTAAATATCACTGGTTACTCAATTAAGGATAAGACTTCTTACTAAATCACAAATAATTCACACCCTCCAGTAATTATTTCATACCCTGTCATTTACTATCTGAATTAAGACAAAATAAGCAATTAAAATTTGCAAAAATGTTGATAAATCAATAAAAAACGCACTGTGAATTATATCGTGAATTCAAGTGCGTTTTCATATGTGTTTTACAATGTTTACACCTCACAAGTAACCCGTGAATACTGGCTCACGGGGTGTTTTTTCTTTACTTCTTCTTTCCTTTCGGAGGAATCCGATCGTTAACCAATTTTTTATCATTGATTTTGGGCTCTATGCCAAGGACCAGATTTCGGAGGTTAGAGCGATGCAGGTACAGAAGCAACAAGGTGTAAAAGAGGAAAATCAGTTCATAGTTTATTTTTGCAGAAACGAGTGAATATGTTAAAAGCGCAATTCCCACTGAAATGGAACCCAGAAAAACATATTTGGTCAGGAAAATGATGAAGAAGAAGGTGAGATAGGCAGCCGCGAATAGAGGGATGTTGATAAAGACAAGCGCTCCTGCTGTAGTTGCAATTGCCTTCCCGCCGCGGAATCCGGCTAGAATTGGGAAACAGTGGCCCATTACAGCTGCGAGTCCGAAATAAAGCGGTTCTAAGCTAAGGTGGAACATAGTCGGTAAAGCTGCCGCTATTAAGCCTTTCCCAACATCTACAATCAATACAATTATGGCTGCTGTTTTACCGAGAACCCTAAGTGAATTTGTAGCTCCGGGATTGTGGCTTCCAAGCTCACGGATATCTACATCAAATGCTAGCTTTCCTACAATTAGTGCTGTTGGAATGCTGCCGATTAAATAGGCAGCCAATAAAAGTATAATGAACATAATCATCATTCCCTTTCGTGGGTTGATTCATCTTTAAAATTATATTCAGTGAAAATAGGACAATGTGTTTTCTTTTAAAAAAGGAGAGTGGATGCTATAAATAAATGAATTTTGGGTTAGGGAAATCGTTCTGAATGCAGAATATGAGGAACTTCGAAAACATTGGAATGGAAATATAATTTAATAATTTACAAACTTGAGACACAGGAGTATGATTATCATCAGTTTCATATTTCTATATCGCTTAATCCTTATGGAGCGGGGGACCCATTTTCGTGGTTTTATTACCACTTGGGGTGAATCCTATGAATGTAGGTAGGGCTACTCTTTTAGCCCGAATCCAACAGCTAACCTCGTAAGCGTAATGAGAGAGGAAGGTGGAGCTGGTGGAAAGGAAAATTCGTCCGCTAGGCTATTTACATTGCCTTGCGGGCTTTTTTATTTTCAGCGATTCAGCAGATAATTTTTGGGTTCAACTTGCTGAAACTGGGGAATATAAAGTTACACAATAAATTTAGAGGTGTAAATATGCTATCAGCAATTAAGAGATTTCTAATTGGCCGTCCATTAAAATCAACTGAGCTAGGCGAACAAAAACTTAATAAAACAAAAGCCTTGGCCATTCTGTCTTCAGACGCTTTGTCCTCTGTAGCATATGGTCCGGAACAGATCCTGATCGTACTGATTACAATAAGTTCCGTGGCTTTTTGGTACTCCTTACCCATCGCGATTGGTGTACTTGTTCTTTTAACTGCTCTTATATTGTCTTACAGACAAATTATATTTGCATATTCACACGGTGGAGGAGCCTATGTCGTATCGAAAGAAAACCTCGGTGAGAACCCGGGGTTGGTTGCTGGTGGATCCCTGCTGGTGGATTACATCCTGACCGTTGCAGTAAGTGTCTCGGCTGGTACCGATGCGATTACCTCTGCATTTCCTACCCTGCATCCGTACAATGTATGGATAGCGATTGTACTCGTTATTTTTATTACAATCTTAAATCTACGCGGGATTACAGAATCCGCCTCCATATTGGCGTATCCTGTCTATCTGTTTGTACTCGCTTTGTTCATCCTGATTGGAGTGGGTATGTATCAAATATTTACCGGCCATATTTCTCCAACCTTGCATGCACCGATTGGTACACCTGTTGCAGGAATTACATTATTCTTGCTGCTAAGGCATTCGCATCAGGGAGCTCTGCTTTAACTGGAGTAGAAGCGATATCCAATGCGATTCCCAACTTTAAAGATCCTGCGCCTAATAATGCAGCTAAAACATTAATGGCAATGGGAATATTGCTGGCAATATTATTTTCGGGAATCGTTTACTTAGCTTATTATTATGGTATCACTCCAAAAGAACAGGAAACGGTTGTCTCCCAAATTGCAGCAACAACATTTGGTAGGAATTATATGTACTATTTCATTCAGGGAACGACAGCGATGATTCTTGTTCTCGCTGCGAATACAGGATATTCCGCTTTTCCTTTATTGGCATTTAATCTTGCTAAGGATAAATATATAATGCGAATGTTTACGATGCGAGGAGACCGTCTTGGCTATTCGAACGGTATTATTACTTTGGGAGTCACCTCCATCCTTTTGATTGTTGCCTTCAAAGGACAGACTGAACAGCTAATACCGTTATACGCTGTCGGGGTGTTCATTCCGTTTACGTTATCCCAGACTGGGATGCTGGTAAAGTGGATTCGCGAAAAACCAAATGGATGGATGGTGAAATTAACCATCAATTTCATCGGAGCATTAATTAGCTTTACCGTAACGATGATTTTCTTTATTACGAAATTTTCACAGGTTTGGCCGGTATTAATTTTCATTCCGCTGTTGGTGCTTGGATTCCACCGCATTAAAAGGCATTATGAAGCAGTTGGCGATCAGTTAAGGATTACTACATGTGAACCGCCTGTGCCTATAGAAGGAAATGTTATGGTCGTGCCTGTGGCGGGCATAACTCATGTCGTAGAGAACTCGATTGCCTATGCAAAATCGCTTTCACCAGACCAGATTTTAGCTGTATACGTTTCATTTAACCGACAGGATGAAAAGCTATTTGAAGAAAAATGGAACAAGTGGCAGCCGGATATCAGGCTGGTGACACTTCACTCGCATTACCGAAGCATCATTCAGCCGTTAACGAAATTTGTCGATACGGTGGAACATAAAGCGAGTGATGCAAATTACCGTGTAACAGTACTGATTCCTCAATTTATTCCGAAAAAGGGCTGGCACAACATTCTTCATAACCAATCAAGTTTCTTGATTCGCGCGTTTCTTCTTTACCGTAGAAATGTCGTTGTGACGACAGTTCCTTATCATTTGAAAAAATAATTGAAAAAGGCGGCTTTACTTAAATGTAGAGCCGCCTTTTCTTTATTTAAGCAAATTTTTTTCGATTTTAATTTGCGAAAGGGCGATGTGTGTCACCGTTTCGGCATAGGATGTGATTTCATTTATAAAAACTTCCAGATCCTGCAGCGCGTTAAGGCGCAGCTTGACGATATAGCAGGCACGGCAGGCGATACGGTAGCAAAACTCGGCATTCGGGTTTTCAGCTATCGTACGCCGGAATTTTTCGTATTCGCCCTGACGGAGGGTGACCTCCATAAAACAATCGATGCCGTAACCGATTTTTCCATAATCGATCGATATGGTGTACTCGCTAATAATGCCCTCACTTTCCATTTTGCGGACACGTTCTGTAACAGAGGGTGCAGAAAGGTTCACTTTCTTCGCCAGCTCCCGCATCGACTGCCGGCTGTTTGCCGACAATTCCCTAAGAATTTTCTTATCCGTTTCATCTAAAATCATTTGGAAGGCCACCTCTCCATTTTTCTTTCTATATAGAAAGTATTTTCAGATAAATTGTTTCACGTGAAATACCATTCTTTTTGATTGCATTATACTATAAAAGGGAAAGGATGGGATGAAATGCCAAGGATTTTTTTACCTATAAAAGAGTTATCGAATTTTGAGAATGCCCTGACATACGTTTCGGAGATTAAGGAAATGTATGACCGGCTTTATGCATTTTTATGGGAAGAGGAGGATGGGCTTGAAAAAGAAATGAAGGAAAAGATTCGCCTTCTTCTGGCTAATATAAACGGCTGTCAAACATGCATGAGCCTCTCATATACTGGTGATTCCGCCTGGAATGAACCGATTAAGGCAGCTGTCACTAAAGATGATTTTTCTGAGTTTCCGGAGTTTGAACAAAAGCTTTTTACTTTTATAAAAAAATACCGTCGTGAACCAAAGGAAATTATCGAAGAAGAGATCAGCTGGCTCATGGAATTTTACGATGAACCTCAAATCATTAAGCTTCTGGCATTAATCAACCTGTTTGACGGATTCCATAAAATGATTGTCAGCCTGGATTTATACGATTTTTGCTCGATAGGGGAAACAAGGAAAAAGCCCATTTATTGATTGGAAAGATTTAATGGATGCCCATAAATAATTTTGGGGCATCCATTAAGTTTCGGAGAATATTTTTTGTTTGTTGCAAGCACACTACTAAATGTGGATTTTACCCCTTTCAAAGGAGAATCTCATGAAATTAAACTTAAGGAGTGTGTTTATGGGTATTTTGAGTGGAAATCCGCAAAATGAGCCGCTGCATTACGGAGAAGTATTTGGGGTTTGGAGTTTTCTTACCGCGGCAAAAGGCTTTAAAGCTGGCTATCAAACGTATTTGAATCATACAGGAGATGGGGACCTCAAGAAATTGATTGAAGATGCCATCCAGGGGCTAACGCAGGAAATCAGCCAAACAGAGGAATTGTTAAAGGTAAATGGTGTAGGGTTTCCGCCAACACCCCCAGAGCGCCCTTCAGCTGATTTGGAAAGTATCCCGGTAGGAGCCCGTTTTGCAGATCCTGAAATAAGCGCAGCCGTATCCATGGATATTGCTGCAGGATTAGTTGCATGCAGTACAATCATTGGACAATCAATCCGTGAAGACGTTGCCATGATGTTTGGGCAGTTCCATAATGCAAAGGCCATGCTGGGAGCAAAATTTTTAAAGCTCAATAAAGAAAAAGGCTGGTTAATCCCTCCTCCATTACACTTGAATTCACCTGGTAAAGAATAATTTTTTAATAGTGAAAGCAAAGTCTAAAAATAATTCGCTTAGACAGCTTTATTAATATTAGTACTTCCGCCGATTAGTGGATCGGCGGATTTTTTTGGAGAAAAAAATTTCTCCACATCAGGGGTCTAAAGAATGAGCCCACGAAATAATGGATCATTCTGGCGAGATTATAGTTAAAATGCGCGAGATTATCGTAAAATTCCGCGAAATAAAAGTGTAAACGCGCGAGAAGAACGCTTAAAGCCGGGAGATTATTTGAAAAGGTGGCGCTGTTTATTCGAAAACCCAGCGAAATGCCGGCCTTTTTCCTCAGGATTAATCTTGTACAAAAAAATTTTGAAAAAAGTGTAGGGATTTTCAAAAATAAAGCGTCTATTCATGTGACAGACAGAGAAAAGAAAGGGGGAGAGACATTAGCGACCTGGCTTTAATACAAAAGGTGCTTGAAGGCAATGACCATGCGTTCCGTCTATTAGTCGAAAAATACCGCAATGATGTGTTCCGGACTGTTTTTGCTGTATTACGCGACGAAAAGGAAGCCGAGGATGCAGCCCAAGAAGTATTCATGAAAATCTACACGTCTCTCTCCCGCTATGAAAATCAGGGCTTTAAAACATGGATCACAAGGATTGCCGTTAACCATGCCATTGATACGAAGCGAAAAACAGCCCGAAGGAGAGAGGACATCATTGAAGCAATAGAGCAGCAGGCTTTTGGAACCTCGAAGGACAGCATTGAAAATGAGCTATTCGATAACGACAGGCGGAAGCAGGTCCGAGATAAACTAGACGAACTGCCGGATAACTACCGTGATGTGATTTACGGTTTTTACATAGCAGAAAAAAGCTATCAGCAAATGGCAGATGAACAGAATGTTCAAATAAAAACGATTGAAACAAAGCTTTACCGGCGAGGAATTGGATGAAAAAGAATTGGAAGGAGGGCGATTTTTTATGAAGCATTTTTCAGATATCGAATGGCTGAGGTATGTGAAAGATGAAGTGGATGAAGAAAGCCGTGAAGCAATGGAAAGCCATCTCTATGATTGCGGGCCATGCCTTGAGAGCTATTTAAACGCTGTTGAGCTTTGCGAAAACTCGCTTCCAGTTCTATCAAATGAAAGTGCTTTTAACGACTCCGTAATGGCTGGAATTTTGGCGATAAAGGAGAATCCAGTTTCGGTATTAGAATATAAATCCAAGAAAAAACAATTAATTTTATCGAATGCATGTAAGAAACAGAAAACTTTTTATCAGCAGGAGGTATTCCATTACTTTTTGGCGGCAGCAGTAACAATCCTGCTCATGCTTTCAGGGGTGTTCACATCGATTGCCCGCTTTACGGACCGGGTTGAAAGTAAGGAAATTGAGAAAAAACAACACTCTGTTACAGATGGAGTCATTAATAAAACATTTGCATGGATGGATTCATTAGAAAATAAGGGGGTTGATACTAAATGAAAAATTCTACCGCAGCATTAACACTATCCATATTTCCTGGCCTCGGCCATATTTATAGCGGAAGGATTATTCGCGGATTGTTTTATTTGTTTGCTACGCTAGGAGCATTACTGTTTTCATTTCTGCTTTTCTTGAATAACACAGGAGAGGTTGGAGTTGTGGCGTTCCTTTTGGGAGCGGTTTTCTACATTGCAAGCTTCATTGATATGGCCGTTCAAAATGCCAGGAAAAAATCAGCACTGGCAGAAGCGGGTGATGATCCAGTCCAACAGAGTCAGGAATCGGAGCGTTTTTATACGATTATTCTTTCGTTTGTTCCAGGGCTTCGCCAGCTTCCAGCTCGGCTTAATGAACCGTGGATTGACGATGCTTGCTGCATTTTTGGGGCTTGGTGTAATGGTGTTTTTTGTATCGGTTCTGACCAACCGTGGTGAATTTCTTGTATTCCTGGCTGTCCTGCCGATCATTTGGGTATACGGGTTTTTTGATAGCATTCAGCAATTGAACAAAAAACAGCGTGGAGAGCAGCTGGTTGACCGCACCATTTTTGAGGATTTTGAAATGAGAAGGGAGGACGGCAAGAAGAGCAAATCGATTGCTACATTCCTATCGATTTTCCCAGGAGCAGGACATTTATACCTTGGGCTGCAGCGGCGCGGATTGCAATTGATGGCAGCATTTCTTTTCTCGATTTATATTCTGGATATTTTGCGTCTAGGGATTTTCTTGTTTTTAATACCGATAATCTGGTTTTACAGCTTCTTCAACGGCCTGCAAAAAACATCACGCTATGGTGATGAACCGCTCGAAGACATGCCGATTATTTCCTATTTAATCAATCATCAGAAATGGGTCGGAATCGGGCTTGTTTTAATGGGACTTTACTATTTATTCACAAATATTATCGTTCCTGTCTTTGCGCCAATGATTTCAAGAATGATTGATATCGATCTTGCATTTTGGATGCAAACCTATCTGCAATCTGGAATTGTATGTGTTCTGCTGATTGGAGGAGGCATTAAACTGTTATCTGGCAGCAAGTCCAAGAGAGGGGAAGAATCAGGATGAAAAAACAAATCTGGGGACCAGCGATAGCCGGAGCCATTTTAATAGGTGCTGCTCTTGGCTGGCTTAATAAAAAGCAAGCTAAAGAAAAGGGAGTGACAGAATGAGAACGTGGCGTGTCGGAACTTTTTCCATGGGAGCATCTCTACTCCTCCTCGGTATTTTCCTTCTTTTTTCAAGGGTGATCGGCTTAGATCTTTCAAATGTAATGATGTCATGGTGGCCAGCCATTCTGGTTGTGCTCGGCGCAGAGATCTTAATTTATTTAATTTTATCAAAACAGGAAAAGCACTTTTTAAAATACGATTTCCTTAGCATCTTTTTTATCGGCTTGCTGGGGACAGTCGGAATCGCGTTTGTCATTTTTAATTCGACAGGGCTTTTGGGCAAGGTACAGGAAGTGATGGCGCGGGAGGAGCGTACATCTGAATTGCCTGGATTTGACTATAAATTAGACAGCAGTGTTAAAAGAGTGGTCGTGAGGACTGTAGACTATCCTTTAACGATTGAAGGTACCTCCGAAAATGCCGTGTCCATGTTCGGCACCTATCGGGCTCAAACAGCTAAAAGAAATAAGCTGATCAGCAAAACAGAAGATTATATTTACGCTAATCAAAAGGGTGACACGCTCTATTTAAATGTTAAGTCATTGCCGAGCGAGATGGGTCCGTTCGATTCTTACAGCACGATTGCGGCAACCATTCTCGTTCCCAAAGATGTAACCGTTGAAATCATTGGCAATGAAAACCCGATCACCTTAAAGCCAAGAGAAATCATGAACGATTGGAGCGTTAATGGAGCTTCATCCCTGGTGGTTCAAGTTGGGAAGAACAGCGATTTGAAAATTTCTGCGGCTGGCGTACAGGATGTACAGGGCAAGGATGGCGCCTGGAAGGTGACGGAAGAGAAGCCTGATGCACAAGGAAATTATTCGGGATTTAAAAACGCTACATACCAAAAAGGGGAGGGCAAGCATCTTCTGAGCATTGCCAACACTTCCAATGTCAGCTTGAATATTGAAGAGTGATTCTAGGGCCGTTTATTCGGCCCGCTTTATTTTCGTCTAAGAAATAATAAAATTGAATGATTTGGATAGCTTCTCACTAGTTGTATTAGTCTAGCTCCAACGCCCAGCCAGTTTTCATCTTAGAGAGTGCTTCTTCGAATATCTTGCTCAAAGCATGACCTTTAGGTGATGCTTTGAGCAGTTCAGGGTCATAAGCCAAATCACTCCAGAAATCAGGACAAGGAACGCTTCGGCAGCATATGCATCGAACGAAGAAAAGGCGATAGCCTTTTCGAGGCATCCGCATCGCACGAAGGAAAAGCGATAGCTTTTCCGAGGATGACTGCGTGATTCTTCTTATGCCTGTCGGGGCTAACCACTAAGGAAGGCTTCTAGGAGAATAAGCTTCGCAGGAACAAGCGGGTTTTGCTTGTTCCGAGGGCGCTTGCGCCTTTTGTTTTTGCAAAAAGAAAAAAAAGCGTTATGATTATAGACGGTATTTTAAGGGAAACACTATACTTTATGGCTTGGAAAGCATTGCGGGAAGGTATCCTTTGAGATATGATGTTAATTGGTAGAATATTGTAAGTGACCAGACATCCGTGGAAAGCGAAAATTTGATTTCAATTATAGGATGATGATGAAAATGAAAAGAGCAAGAATAATTTATAATCCAACATCTGGACGTGAAGCTTTTAAAAAGAATCTTCCTGAGGTGCTGCAAAAGCTCGAGGAAGCCGGTTATGAAACTTCATGCCATGCGACTATCGGTGCCGGAGATGCCACCAAAGCTGCAAAAATTGCAGTTGAACGCCGCTATGACCTTTTGATAGCAGCAGGTGGGGACGGTACGATCCATGAGGTTGTAAATGGATTGGCAGAACAGGAATACCGCCCTCGTCTGGGAATTATCCCGATGGGTACCACAAATGACTTTGCACGCGCACTGCAGATCCCAAGGGATATTGATGGTGCTGTGGAGATCATTGTTAAAGGCGACACGATCCCTGTTGATATCGGCAGAATCAACGATAAGCATTTTATTAATATTGCCGGCGGGGCCAGATTACGGAACTTACATATGAGGTACCGAGCAAGCTTAAAACAATGCTCGGCCAGCTTGCCTACTATTTGAAAGGCATGGAAATGCTGCCATCGATCAAGGCAACGCAAGTCAGGATCGAATATGATGGAAAGTTGTTTGAAGGCGAAGCGATGCTGTTTCTCGTCGGATTGACCAACTCCATAGGTGGATTTGAAAAATTGGCACCTGATGCGTCCATTAACGATGGTTTATTCTCATTGCTGATTGTGAAAAAGACAAATCTGGCCGACTTTATCCGTATTGCAACGCTAGCGATTCGCGGTGAACACGTGAATGACGAAAGTGTCATTTACACTCAGGCAAACCGGATCAAAGTCACCTCACCAGATAAGTTGCAGATTAACCTTGATGGGGAATTTGGCGGCCTGCTTCCTTCAGAGTTTGAAAATTTATACCGCCATTTAGAGGTCTTCGTTCCGATTGATAAAATCCGTCCACTCGATAAGCCGACGGATTGGGTTCCTGGAATGAGGTATAGCTGATTTTGAATATTTACGAAGCCTGCTTGCCAAATAGGTAAGCGGGTTTTTTATGTAAACTTTAAACCCTAAGCCCAATCTAGGAAAATACCCGTCTACAATCCCTGGACAGTTAATGAGTCAGATCTTCTACCTAAAGGATATTTTGTGTTCGATAGAGAAAAAAATGTTATAATGACAGCTATCAAGACAGATTCCTGTAAAGGGGCGAGTGGGATGGAAAAACGTGCTTTGATCAACATTGATTATACTTACGATTTTGTGGCGGATAACGGGGCATTAACATGCGGTGAGCCAGGACAAGCGATAGAAAAAAAAATTACCGAGCTGACAGAAGAGTTTATTAAAAACGGAGATTATACTGTTTTTGCAATTGATGTACATGATCAAGGGGACGAATACCATCCGGAAACGAAGCTATTTCCCCCGCATAATATTAGAGGGACAAAAGGCCGTGACTTATTCGGAGAACTGAATTCAGTTTTTGAAGCTAACAAGCATGTTTCAAATGTAGTATATATGGATAAAACAAGATATTCAGCTTTTGCTGGAACGGATCTTGAAACCAAACTCCGTGAGCGGGGGATTACTGAGGTCCATCTAGTTGGTGTTTGCACCGATATTTGTGTGCTTCATACAGCTGTAGATGCCTATAATAAAGGTTTTAAAATCGTCGTCTATCGGGATGCTGTGGCATCATTTAACCAAAACGGGCATGCTTGGGCACTTGGGCATTTTGAACAAACGCTTGGCGCGGTGGTTAAATAGATTTAAAAATGGTAGAATTGATAATAATGTTGGAAAACCTGTAGAGTATTTTGGAGGTTAGTCATGAAACATATTTATTCAGACGACAGTTTAGCTCTTCATACGGATTTATACCAGATCAATATGGTCGAAACGTATTGGAGAGACGGAGTCCATAATAAAAAGGCCGTCTTTGAACTTTTTTTCCGGAAACTGCCGTTTGGTAACGGCTATGCCGTATTCGCAGGCTTGAAAAGGCCATTCAATATATTAAAGAATTCCGGTTCACGGAAGATGACATTGATTATTTAAAAAATGAACTAGGATATAAGGAAGACTTTTTAGAGTATTTAAAAGGACTGCATTTTACCGGCAAAATCAGATCCATGAGGGAAGGCGAGCTCGTTTTTGGAAATGAGCCGATTCTTCGTGTCGAAGCACCACTTGCTGAAGCGCAGCTGGTCGAAACAGCTCTGTTAAACATTGTGAACTATCAAACATTAATTGCGACAAAAGCGTCCCGAATTAAGCAGGTCGTTGGAAACGAAGTCGCGATGGAATTCGGAACAAGGCGTGCCCAGGAAATGGACGCAGCGATTTGGGGAACAAGAGCAGCCTTTCTCGCAGGCTTTGAAGCAACAAGCAACGTAAGAGCAGGAAAACTGTTTAACATTCCTGTCTCCGGTACACATGCCCATGCGATGGTCCAGGCGTACAAGGACGAATATCAGGCCTTCAGGAAATATGCTGAAACGCACAAAGACTGTGTGTTCCTGGTTGATACTTATGACACGCTTCGCTCCGGAGTTGAAAATGCAATTAAAGTGGCAAAGGAAATGGGCGATAAAATCAATTTCAAAGGAATCCGCCTCGATAGCGGGGACCTTGCCTATCTCTCAAAAGAAGCACGAAAGATTCTTGATAAAGCGGGCTTTAAGGATGCAAAAATTGTAGCCTCAAGTGATTTGGATGAATATACCATTATCAACCTGAAATCTCAGGGTGCGAAAATCGACAGCTGGGGTGTCGGTACAAAGCTGATTACCGCTTACGATCAGGCTGCCCTTGGAGCTGTTTATAAACTGGTTTCAATTGAAAATAATAATGGGGAAATGGAAGATACTATTAAGATTTCCTCCAATCCGGAAAAAGTCACCACACCAGGATTGAAAAAGATTTACCGGATCATCAATAACGTGAACCACCATGCAGAAGGGGATTATATTGCAATGGAGGACGAAGTGCTGCCGGAAAAACGCCTGCGCATGTTCCACCCAACGCACACTTACATCAACAAGGTGGTCACCAATTTTACTGCAAGAGAGCTTCATGAGGATATTTTTGTCGATGGCGAACTTGTTTATGAAATTCCTTGCCTAGAGGAATCTAGAGAATACTTAAAGGCAAATCTTAATTCGCTCTGGGATGAGTACAAGCGCACGATGAATCCTGAAGATTACCCAGTCGATCTTAGCCAAAAGTGCTGGGATAACAAGATGCGGAATATTGAAGAAGTGAAAGAAAAAGTAGATGCGATGAAAGAGTAGATAAAGAGGCGTCCATAACGGGCGTCTTTTGCTATGTTTCTGAGACTCTTTTTCAAAAAGTAGATTCTAGCAGGTTTAATCGTGGGTTCGTTTCGCAATGATCATGGCTTTATGTTACAATCCTGTTATCCAAAACGGAGCAAAGGAAGTAGAATATGAGCAAAACAATACCGGTTCAAAAAAACGATTATATAGAAGCAGTATTTGAAGATTTGACCCATGATGGTGCGGGTGTGGCAAAAGTGGACGGCTACCCGATTTTTGTTCAGGGCGGACTGCCGGAGGAAAAAGCAAAAATTAAAGTAATTAAGACCAATAAAGGCTATGCAATCGGGAAATTGATTGAAATCCTTGAAAGAAGCCATTTTCGTGTGGATATCGCTAAACAGGATGCACATAAATACGGAGGCTGTCAGATTGAGCATATCAGCTATGAAGGCCAGTTAAAGTATAAGGAAAACATGGTAAGACAGGTGCTCACCCGCATCGGAAAGCTGGAGGATGTAAAGGTCCATACGATATTGGGGATGGAACATCCGTGGCATTACAGGAATAAGGCACAGGTGCCAGTCGGTGAAAAAGATGGAAAGCTCATTGCTGGCTTTTTTAAACAGCGTACACATGAAATTGTCGATACGAATGAAAGCCTGATCCAGCTTCCGGAAATCAATGAAGCGGTGCAAACGGTGAAGGAAATCTGCAGCGAATTGAGAATTCCTGCCTATCAAGAAGAATCGCATAAAGGGGTCATCCGCCACATCATGGCCCGTTACGGAAAGACAACCGGAGAGCTCATGGTCGTCCTGGTTACGAGAACAGGTGAAATTCCTTTTAAAGAAAAGCTTGTTGAGCAAATTATCGCTAGTCTTCCTCAAGTGAAGTCAATTGTCCATAACGTTAATTCCAAACGGACTAATGTTATTTTAGGAGACAAAACGAAACTGCTATGGGGAAATGAAGTTATTTATGACTATATTGGAGATGTAAAATTTGCGATTTCTGCACGTTCCTTTTATCAGGTTAATCCCGACCAAACAAAGGTGCTGTATGAGAAAGCATTGGAGTATGCCGATTTAAGCGGGGAAGAAAACGTAATTGATGCATATTGCGGAATCGGAACAATCTCTCTGTTTCTCGCTCAAAAAGCACGAAAGGTTTTTGGAGTTGAGATCGTACCGGAAGCAATTGAGGATGCCAAACGCAATGCCGAGCTGAACGGAATCACAAACGCGGAGTTTGCGGTCGGGGAAGCGGAAACGGTTATACCAAAATGGTATAAGGAAGGTAATAATGCAGATGTACTCGTTGTTGACCCGCCACGCAAAGGCTGTGATGAGCGCCTGCTGAACACCATTATCGAAATGAGACCAAAGAAGGTTGTCTACGTTTCCTGCAACCCGGCAACACTGGCGAGGGATCTGCGCATACTCGAGGATGGCGGCTATAAGACGGTCGAAGTCCAGCCGGTGGATATGTTTCCTCAAACAACGCACGTTGAGTGCTGTGCGTTGATAGAATTGATTAAATAAATTATTGTAGGAGGTTTTTTGATGGATAATAATGATATATTAATTCGATTAAGATATGCTTTAGAAATAAAAAATAAAGAAATGGCAGAGATATTTAAACTTGGGGGCGTGGAAGTAACAGTGCCTGAAGTGATAAAGATCCTAACAAGATCAGATGATGATGAGGCTGAAAATGACGATCAAATAAAATGCAATAATAGTATGTTCGATTCATTTTTAAATGGCTTTATTGTTTTTAAAAGAGGGAAACAAGATCCAAAACCAGGACAGCCTGATACACCAGAAACGTCTTTAAAGAAAAGCGCAAACGTTAATAATCTCCTGTTAAAGAAAGTGAAAATAGCCTTATCGTTAACTACTGAGGATATGCTGGATATATTCGAAAAGGCAGGAATCACGGTAACAAAAGGAGAACTGGGCGCTTTATTAAGAAAAGAAGGCCATAAGAATTATAAAGAGTGTGGAGATAAGTTCGCGAGGAACTTTTTAAAGGGACTAGCAATCAAATACAGGGGATAACGGCAATAAAGGATCCTAAGGTGACGAAATGATACATACCTACTCAGGAGAGACAATTAGTTTTGAAATAAAATACAAAAAACGGACATCTACGGGCATATATATAGACGTCTATGGAAATGTTGAAGTCCATGCTCCTAAAGGAACACCCGATGAAAGCGTGCTTCAATTATTAGAAGACAAATGGGATTTGATTCAACAAAAATCAAAAGAAAAGAAGGATAGACTGCTTGGGCCACAGGAGAAGGTCTATGAGCATGGTGAAAGCTTTCTTTATTTAGGAAACACCTATCCCATACAGATCCATCAAGATATAAACATCACACAAGACTATGTAGTGTTTGAAGGAGAAAAGCTGCATATATATGTGAAACAACTTGAGGATGAAAAAATAAAGCAAGCTTTAAAACGATACTATTATCAGCAGTGTAAAGCTTTAGTGGAGAAGAGTATCCAGTCCTATAAAAGCAACTTTAAAGTTAAACCACGTTCTATCCGAATTTCAGATAGTAAAACTACCTGGGGAACCTGTGATTCAAAACTGCAGTTAACATTTAATTGGAGGCTGGCAATGGCACCACTGAAGGTGATCGACTACGTAGTCGTTCACGAAATGTGCCATATGATCCATCTGAATCATGACCGATCCTTCTGGCGCCTTGTTGGAAAAATAATGCCCGATTATAAGGAACAGGAAAACTGGTTAGCAATATCAAGTTGGAAAATGACTGTTTAGTAGTTAGCATCATAGGAAGCATTGCTGTTTTCAAGGAAAAGTTGTCATCACTGTGTGAAGAGTGAATCCGTGTTTTCTATTATAAACGTCAACCGGCAGTCGCAAAAATAGTATTAAAAGAAGGCAACTAACCCGAATGGGAGTTGCCTTCTTGTCTGGTAAATATTAGGGTTAATGAAGTTCTCAACATGGAAATTTTTTATAAAATCTGGTTTAGGAACCTTTGGGTCCGCTCGTGCTGTGGATGGTTAAAAATTTCGTCAGGAGATCCTTCTTCGATTATATTTCCGTCGGCTAGCATAACGATTCGGTTTGCAACTTCTTTCGCAAAGCCCATTTCATGTGTCACAATGACCATCGTCATTCCTTCATGTGCTAAATCCTTCATAACTTGCAGTACCTCACCTACAAGTTCAGGATCCAATGCAGACGTTGGCTCATCAAAAAGCATTACTTTGGGTTCCATTGCCAATGCTCTTGCAATGGCTACCCTTTGCTTTTGTCCGCCGGATAATTGCTCAGGATAAAAATTCGCTTTATCCTGTAATCCCACTTTTCTAAGAAGTTCCTTTGCCTTTGAACTTGCATCCTCCTTGGATTTCCCTTTTACATTGACGGGTGCTGAAATGATATTTTCCAAAACTGTCATGTGGGGGAATAAATTGAAATGCTGGAACACCATACCGACCTTTTCCCTTATCTTATTAAGGTTCACTTTAGCCGGATGGATAGCTTCGCCTTCGATGATAATATCCCCGCCATCTGCAGTTTCTAAAAAGTTTAAACAGCGAAGAAGAGTACTTTTTCCTGAGCCGCTTGCACCGATTAAAACAACAACTTCTCTTTCGCTTACTTCTAAATCAATATTCTTTAAGACTTGAAGGCTTCCAAAGGACTTGGATAGATTTTTCACTTTGATCATGCCACTAGTGCCTCCTTTGGCTTGCTTACATCCAGTTTTTTCTCAAGCCGGTTAGTAAACCAGGTAAAGATTAACACGATAATCAAGTAATATAGCCCTACGACAAAATAGGTTTCAAATGGCATATAGTTTTCGCCCTGAACACTAAGGGCAGTGTTATATAAGTCTGTTACAGAAATATACGCAACGAGTGAAGAATCCTTCAAACTGATAATGAACTGGTTGCCAAGAGGCGGAATCGCTCTTTTAAAGGCCTGTGGAAAAATGACTTTTCTCATAGCAAGGTGATAGGGCATACCTAGGGACCTTGCGGCTTCCATCTGCCCTTGGTCAATCGATTGAACCGCACCCCTGAAAATTTCAGCTATATATGCACCTGTATGGATACTTAAAGCTAATGCACCTGCGGTGAAACTATCCAAAGTCAGCATATTGGCTAATCCATAATACAGGAACATAAGCTGAACAATTAACGGAGTCCCACGTATGATTCCAATATAGGTGTCAGAAATCCAGTTAAGAAGTTTAATAGAGGAAATTTTAAAACTTGCAAAAATAATTCCAATAATCAGCGCAAAGACCAGGGAAATGGCTGTGATGGATATCGTCGTCCAAGAGGCTTTCAGGAAGGCAATCCCATGTTCACTGAGGATTCCTGTGATATTTTGCAAAAAACTCATGATCTCATCAACCTCCATTTAAGAAAAACGTAAGCCCCTTACAGGGGAGCTTACGCAATTTTTTTAAAGAAATAGATAATTACTTTTCCATAATATTTTCATTGAACCATTTTTTACTTATTTTTTCGTAAGTACCATCATCCTGCATCTCTTTTATAGCCTTGTTGATTTTTTCAACAAGTTTTTTTCACCTTCCGGGACAGCCACACTTACACGGTCTTCATTTAGTAAATCACCAACGGCTTTGATTTTTAAGCCTTTTTCATTCTTTGCATTTACTCCAACAATTTTATCAGTAATGACGGCATCCAATCGGCCGAGTGCAAGATCCTGAAGTGCGTTTACATCGGAAGGATAGCCTTTTACCGTGTCTGATAATTTTTCTGCCATATCCTTCCATGTGCTGGATTGAATGACGCCGATCGTTTTTCCTTTTAAGTCTTCTTTGGATTGAATATCATTATTGTTTTCAGCTACAAAAATTTGTGCTCCAGATAAATAATATGGATTGGTAAAGTCGACTTGCTTATCACGCTCTGGTGTTGCAGTCATACTTCCGATAATTGCATCATATTTATTCGCTTTTAATCCCTGGATGATTGTTTCCCATGGATTTGTTACAGGGTTGGCTTTAAGACCAATTCTTTTCGCAATTTCGGTGCCGATTTCTGCGTCAAACCCCGTTAACTTTCCATCTTTTTTAAAGTTTAATGGTGGATAAAGTCCACTCATCGCAAATGTAAGCGAGCCTTCTTTTACTAAATTTAAATTTCCGTCCTTTGTACTGCTTTCCTTGCTTCCGCAGGCAGATAAAACCAAAAGCAAAGAAGCGACGAGCAAAACGATAAGTCTTTTCATGATGTATCCCCCTTTTTAAAATAAAAAAGCACCGTCTATGTTAAATAAGACGGTGCCCATACACCCTCATCCATAAGCTTTGAAAAAAGATAGTTCTCCACAATTCAGGGAATTGTGACAGTTCTGCCCCTATTCGAGTACAGACCCAGCCTTCTGAAAACAGTGATTTCAAAAGCTTCGGCGATTTATCCTTTTTCCTATTTTCATAGATTTCATCTGAATCTCTAATAGGATACTATTATAAATCGCGACCTCTACCCCATCTCAAATGCTTGAAAAGATGAGGATTTATATTTGGTTTTTAAAAACAATTTTTATTATATATAAATAATATTACAATGACAATAATAATTATGCATTTTTTTAATTTTAAATTAAATGCTTGACGGGGATTTATAAATTGATATACATTTTTCTAAAATACCATTTTACTAGAAAAAGGGGCTGGAAATATGCTGCAATGCCGTGAGGATGTGCTGGCATTCACCAAGCAACTCGTTAATATTGAAAGTATTGTAAACACAGATGGAGAAAAGGTGATTGCCCATTCTTTAAACACGTTAATTTCTTCATTTCCCTATTTTGCTGCGAATCCTTCGCAAGTAGTGATAGAAAAAACCTTACACGATCATGTGGAAAGATATAATGTTTTGGCTTATGTAAAAGGAACAAAAGGAAATAGCAATCGAACTGTCATCCTAATGGGGCATATTGATACTGTCGGAACGGATGATTTTAATCAATTAAAAGATATTGCGTGTTTTCCTGATGAATTGATGGAAGCTTTAAAAAAGGAGGACCTTCCTGCTTCTGCAATAGAGCATTTAGACTCGGGAGACTGGATGTTTGGAAGGGGCGTCCTTGATATGAAAAGCGGCGTTGCCAGCCACTTATATCTATTAAAATATTATTCAGAGCATCCAGAGGAATTGGATGGAAACATCGTCCTTTTGGCAGAGTGTGATGAAGAGGATAGCTCTCATGGGGTACTTTCAGCTTTGAAGGTGTTGAAAAGCTGGAAGGAAGAGCAGGGTTTTGAATACGTTGCGGCAATTAATGCTGATTTTGTTTCGCCCCGCTATGCTGGTGATGAAAATCGTTATATCTATAAAGGAACAGTAGGAAAGCTTCTTCCTTCATTTTTTATAACGGGTGCAGAAACTCATGTCGGATCTTGCTTTGAAGGACTCGATCCGAATTTTATCGCTGCGGAGCTGACAAAACAAATCGATTACAATCCAGAGCTTTGTAACGAGGCTTTTGGGGAAACCACTGTTCCTCCAGTATCTTTAAAACAAACAGATTTAAAACCGTCTTATACCGTTCAAACAGCATTATCAGCCTATGTCTATTATAACTTTTTCATCCACTCCTGGTCTCCGAAGGACGTGTTAGCAAAGTTAAAGGAGCAAGCATATATCTCATTTGAGAATGCTCTTCGTACCTTCGATGAAAGATATAAACAGTATAGTTCCATGAGTGGGGAGCCGTATACTAAGGCCCCTGGCAGCCAAGGGTTTTTACCTATGAAGAAATGGATGAATTGCTGATTCAGGAAAATGGCGATAGGTACATTGCCCATATGGATCATTTTAAAGAAGAACTTTTACAAGCTATCGAGTTGGACTCACGAATGTATGCGGCAAGAGTAGTGGAAGAAGCATGGAAATGGATGAAGGACAAAAACCCAGCCATTATACTTTTCTATTCATCACTTTATTCTCCGAGGATTGAATTGACCGGAAAGACAAAGGATGAACAAGCATTTATCGAGGCATTGGATGAGGCTGTAAAAACAATACAGCCCCATTATCAATATCCGATTGTGACACGAAACTTCTTCCCGTATATCTCTGATATGAGTTTCGTTGCTTTAAGTGATGACGAAGAAGGGATTAATGCAGTATCCAAAAATAATCCTGGATGGGGCACGAAGCATTTTGTAGAGTTTCAAGACATCCGGGACATAAATGTTCCTGTTATTAACATTGGGCCTTACGGAGTGGATGCACATAAAAAGCTGGAAAGAATGGAAATGACGTATTCCCTTGAAGTGGTGCCGAATCTGACATACTCCGTTATTCAAAATTTATTAAAATAAAGAACAAAAGGCGCAAGCGCCCTGGTTAGCCCCGACAGGCATAAGACGAATCACGCAGGAAATCCTGATTTCTGGAGTGATTTGGCTTATGACCCCGAGGGGCTGGGAGCTCCTCGAAAAAGCTATCGCTTTTTCTTCGTGCGAAGTATATGCTGCCGAAGCGTTCCTTGTGGAGCTAGATTAATACAACTTGTAGAAGTTTTCCACATCATTTAATATTATACTTTCCTAGACGATAAAAAAGGCAACTGACCGCATTGGTCGTTGCCTTTTTATATTGTTGATGAAGATCGAATTATATTATTAATCGGCTGTCTCTAATTCCATAAAATAATTAGCTAACAGCTGTTCGAGCTTTTGAAGTTCTTTTTCGTTACAAAATAGGTGGCTTGTTTTCAAAGATTTAAGAGAACATTCAATCAAAAATTTGCGAGGTTCTTTTGAGTGAAGCAGTTCGTCATGAATAAAGTCCAATAGCTCGATGTATTTTGACTTTTCTTCATGTTGACTTAAGCCTTTTTTCAATTCTAAAACAGTATACTGAAGCTTCTGGTGAAACGCTGGCCAGTTTTTTTACAATTTGGGAGCCAGTTGTCTAAAAGCTCGGGCTGTAATAAGTAATCGCCAGCTTCTTCCACCTCGGCAACCATCTGGATGACCCGCTTTACACTATAACGGACTATTTTCTGGATGTTGAAAATCGATCCATATGCAATTGCATTATATTTTAGATTATACTGTAAAACTCCCTGAAACATGACCGCACAATCTAACAAATAGGGTTTGTGATTTTCACCGAAAATATCTATAAACCGCTGGTAAAGCCAGCCAATCATCTTCAATTGAACTTTTTTTATAAACTCCCTTAGTTCCAAATCATTGGAAAAAACGACTTCTTCAAAAAGAGAAATTAACTTATTTGTTCTATTAGACGTTATTTGCAATTCAATTTGTTTAATAAAAATGTCTATATCAGAAGGGTTCTGGCCAATGAGCAATTCATTCCGGTCCTTTTCCATCTTTTTGATAAGTGTGTTAAAAAGGGCCATCAATAATTCGTTCTTGGATGAAAAATAATTATAAAATGTCCCTTTCGAAATTCCGCTATACTCCAAAATATCTTGAATAGACGTAGCTTGAAAACCTTTTTCAATAAAAAGTTGATGTGCCATTTTTATGACATGCTGTTTCCTAGTGTTCATATTATCACCTTAAATTTAGTTGGACTGCCTGTCTAAATAACATAGTACATTACTTTTATCATTAATACAAACCTACAAAAAAAGAGGAATTTTTCTATTGATATATTTGAACCGGTGGTATAAGATATAGTCTATGTGTAACGCTGGTATAAAATAATGAACTTAATGTATATAGGGGGAAGTTAATTGGAACAATCGATAAAAAAGCATGATCGTCCGCCGTACGGAATTATCGCCGTTTTAATGATCGGTGCGTTTATTGCATTTTTAAATAATACATTATTAAATATCGCACTACCTTCAATTATGAAGGATTTGAAGGTGGAAGCAGCGACAGTTCAATGGCTGACAACTGGTTTTATGCTGGTAAACGGAATTTTGATTCCGACAACAGCATACTTGATTCAAAAATATTCTGTGCGCCATTTATTCCTGGCAGCAATGAGTTTATTTACAATCGGAACCGTTATCGCAGGTGTTGCCCATGTGTTTCCTTTGCTATTAGCAGGCAGGATGCTGCAGGCCTCCGGTTCAGCAATCTTGATGCCACTATTAATGAATGTCATGCTTGTAAGCTTCCCGATTGAGAAAAGGGGAGCAGCAATGGGTGTTTTCGGTTTAATTCTAATGTTTGCACCAGCTATTGGCCCAACTTTATCGGGTTGGATTATTGAACATTATGACTGGAGAATGCTTTTCCACTTTGTAACACCAATTGCCATCATCGTTCTAATGGTTGGCTTTTTCATGCTTAAAGATAAAAAGGAAAAAGTAAATCTTCGTCTTGATCTATTTTCGCTTCTCTTATCGAGTGCAGGTTTTGGAGGCATTCTTTATGGATTCAGTTCTGCCGGCAGTAAAGGCTGGGACAGCCCATATGTATATGGAACGATTTCTGTTGGGGTGGTTTCGTTAGTCTGGTTTATTTTAAGGCAGATGAAGCTGGAAGAGCCTTTGCTGAATTTTAAAATCTATAAATATCCGATGTTTGCATTATCGTCTGTTATTGCGATGGTTGTAAATATGGCTTTGTTTTCAGGTATGCTGCTTCTTCCCATCTATGTTCAAACCCTCCGTGGAATATCTCCAATGGACGCGGGGCTCTTGCTGATGCCAGGAGCGATTCTGATGGCAATCATGTCCCCAATCAATGGAAAATTGTTTGATAAGTTTGGCGGACGTATATTAGCATTAATCGGCTTAACCATTATGGTAGTAACTACTTATGGATTCAGTAAGTTAGAACTAACTACTAGCTATTCACATTTGATTCTATTGTACTCAGTGCGGATGTTGGGCATGTCGATGGTTATGATGCCAGTTTCAACAAACGGGCTAAACCAATTGCCGAAACAATTTTATCCTCATGGCACAGCCATGAACAATACATTAAACCAGGTAGCAGGGCCATTGGAACAGCGTTGCTTGTCACCATTATGACGAACCGTACGAAAACTCATGCCGGAGAATTGGCTGAAAGTGCCATGAGTGGCATGAAAAATATCGCTAGCAAACCGTCAGAGGCTGCAATAGCTGAGATGAAACATCAAATTGCGATGAAAGCCATGCTCGAAGGCATTAACGATTCTTTCGTAATTGCAGCGGGAATTACAGCGGTTGCGCTCATTCTTGCATTCTTTATCAAACGGGCAAAAAGAGCAGAAGAAACAGAAGGAATGCCAACAGGCAAAAAAGTTAAGAATGTATTGGCTGGCTGATAAGAAAAAAATTCATAAAAATAGGAAAGAGGAGAGGGTAAAATCTCTCCTCTTTTTTTGTTTGTTGAGGAAATTGTTTATTTAGAAAGTTTTATAAATTCTTTAAATTATATTGACAATGCGAAGATTGGGTATTAAAGTAATGTCTATACTTTAAAACGTTAATCTAATATTGCGTTCTCTTATCAAGAGTGGCGGAGGGACTGGCCCGACGATGCCCAGCAACCGTTCCATTAGGAATTGGTGCTAAATCCTGCAAAACGTAAAGTTTTGACAGATAAGAGAGGATAAGCCACTTTGTGATGAAACCTCTCTTTTCTTGAGAGGTTTTTTTGTTTTTGTAGGGGGACTTTTTAAGAAGAAAAGTAGGAATCATTTTCAGCAAAACATAAGGGGGAAATAAAGAAATGAGAAAAAAGATTTGGAGAAATGCATTTGTATCTGCGGTTGCCGCGACACTTTTGCTGACAGGCTGTTCATCGGGCGGAGATTCGAAGACTGTGAAGGGAAATCCTAACGTTTCCCTTGAAGGTGTACCAGCACGTTTTTCTAAGGGAGACCCAGTAAAAATAAAGGTCATCCGAAAAATTGGCGGCGATGACCATACTGCCCAATTCCTGGCTGGCGCAAAACAGGAAGGGGAATCCCTTGGATTCCAGGTGGATATTTTCACAGCCAATGGCGATACAGCGAAATTCCATGATGCAATCAATCAGGCGCTTCAACAGGATTATGATGGTTTCGTGATTTCGCACGGCGATGACGCAGCAACCGTCAATGACGTCAAAAAAATCGTTGATGCAGGCAAAAAAGTTGTAACATTCGACTCCAATCCTGATATTGCAAATCTGGAAGGCGTTACGCTGACTTCACAGGACGATGAAGCACTCGCGAAGCTTTCGCTTGACCAGCTTGTGAAAGACCATAATGGCAAAGCGAATATTGTCTACCTCTGGGTTGACGGATTCCCGCCAATGGTCAGAAGGAACAAAATCTATCAGGAAACCCTTAAGGCCAATCCTGGAATCAACGAAGTAGAGCGATTCGGTGTTGCGGCTGCGGATACGAGCACACAGACACAAAATGCAGTGGCAGCAATGCTGAACAAACATAAAAAAGGTGAAATTGATGCGATCTTTGCCACTTGGGACGCATTCGCTATTGGTGCCGCCCGTGCCATTAAAGAAGCTGGCCGCGATGAGATCAAGATTTATGGAATTGACGTATCGAATGCAGATCTCCAGGAAATCCAGCGAAAAGAAAGCTCATGGAAATACACAGCAGCAGTTGACCCGAAACTGATCGGTTCAGTGGACATCCGCCTTCTTGCTAAAAAGCTTGCCGGTGAGGAAACACCACAAAAATATGATTTGGAAGCTTCCCTTATTTCACAGGAACAGCTTCAAAAATCCAAAGAACCTGTAAATATGGTAAACCTTGCGAATATCGTCGATGGCTGGGGCAAATCGGATGCATTTGATGAAGACTGGATGAAGACATTAAAGAAACATTATAAAAAGTAATCCTGGGAGCAGGCACTTTCTTTTGGAAGAGTGTCTGCTTTTGAGGGTAACAGTCTATAAAGAAACTGGCACTGTTGTTTTTAAGCAAGTGTGATAAAGGAAAACCAGGAAGGAGGATACGACTTGGCGGGAGCAATACTTGAAATGAAAGAAATCTCAATCGAGTTTCCGGGTGTGAAAGCCCTGGATAATGTAAGCTTTACGGCTGTTACAGGGAAAGTTCATGCACTAATCGGAGCTAATGGTGCAGGGAAATCGACACTGATGAAGGTCCTTGCCGGTGCGTATAGCCACTATACTGGAACCATTTTACTGGATGGCCGTGAGCTCGCGATGCGTTCCCCAAGCTCCGCCCAGGAAAACGGCATCCAGATTGTCTATCAGGAAGTTGATACTGCGATCATCCCTTCACTGACAGTCGCAGAGAATATTATGCTTAATGAAACAGTTCAGCGAATGGGAACCAAGCAGTGGATACGTTGGAAGAATATCTATTCAAAAGCTGCTGAAATCCTGGCAAGCATGAATGTGAAAATTCCTGTAACAAAGCTGGCAATTGAATTGACACTTGCAGAAAAGCAGCTGGTTCTCATTGCGAGGGCTCTTTCAAGCGATTGCCGCTTTTTGATATTGGATGAGCCAACAGCTCCGTTAAGCCATAACGAAACGATTGAGCTGTTTCGAATCGTCAGGAATTTAAAAAACAGAAACGTAGGGATCATTTTTATTTCACACAGGATGCCGGAAATTTTTGAAATCTGTGATGAAATCACCATCATGCGAAACGGGGAATTTATCGTAAGTGAACAGATTGGAGCCACTTCTCCTTCCGGCGTGATTGAACATATGCTGGGCCGTCCGCTCGAGGAACAATTTCCTCGCCATAATGGCAGGGTGGGGGAAATTCTGTTTGAAGTAACGAAACTTCATGACCAGGACAAAGTGAAAAATGTCAGCCTTCAAGTTAGGGCAGGGGAAATAGTCGGCATTGCCGGGCTTGTAGGTGCTGGAAAGACAGAAGTATGCAAGGCTTTGTTCGGAGCTGTTAAAGTAACCTCCGGGATGATCAGAATCCGTGGAAAGAATTTGAATCTAGGCAGCCCGTATGATGCAGTGAAAAACGGAATTGCCCTGGTGCCGGAAGAACGGCGAAAGGAAGGGATTTTAGTGCAGGAGAGCGTTGCAGCCAATCTGACTGCAGCGAATCTCAAAAGGTTTTCAGGTTTCATGAGCTTTATGGACCGCCGGTCTGAAAGAGCCACAGCGAAGGAATTTATTCAGCGCCTTGGCATCAAGACTCCTGACGAGGCTACAAAGGTCCAGAACCTGTCAGGGGGTAACCAGCAAAAAGTGGCGATAGGCAAGTGGCTAATCGCCGATGCTGATGTCTATATTTTCGATGAGCCAACAAAGGGAGTCGATGTTGGGGCCAAACGGGACATTTTCGAGCTAATAGCGGGGCTTGCAATGCAAGGAAAGGCCGTTATTTATGCTTCCTCCGAGATTTCTGAGATTATAGGGATTACAGACCGCATCTATGTCCTTTATGACGGTGAGAGTGTTAAGGAACTTGAAGCCAGCGAAACTACCGAGGAAGAGGTCTTATATTATTCAACAGGAGGCAGATAGGATGGAAGCAAAAATTCCTTTTCAGAACGACGCTCCGCCAAAGAAAACGTTCGAATTGTTTCAGTTTTTATATAAATTCGGCACGATATTAACCATTTTTGTCCTGATTATCATTTTCTCATCGGCAAACCCTTCCTTTGTACAAGGAGACAATATTATCAATATTTTAAGATCGATTTCGATTGTAACCATTATCGCGATTGGCATAACCATTTCATTATCTGTTGATGGCTTCGACCTGTCTGCAGGTTCTGTTGCATCTTTATCCAATGCGATTGTTATTTCGATGTTTGTCTGGTTCTCCGAGAATACCCTTATTGCAATTTTTGCAGCAGTCGTTGCTTCCCTCGTAGTCGGGGCAATCAATTCATTTATGATCCTGAAACTTCGGATACCGGATATGCTGATGACTCTGGCGATGATGTTTATTATCCAGGGAACTGCGCTTACCTATACGAAGGGAGCAACCATTTCAGAAAATATGATCATGCCCGATGGCAGCACATCCGCCGGATTGATCAGCAGGATTTTTGCGAAAATCGGCCAGGTACCATGGATTATTATCATCATGGCCGTTGCCGTTCTCACCGTGCATGTCTTTTTGACCTATACGAAGCATGGGCGTTATATGTATGTGATTGGCGGAAATAAGGAGGCGGCGAGGCTATCGGGAATTCCGGTTAACCGCTATAAAACCTTAGCCTATCTATTGTCTGCCTTATTTTCTTCAATCGGAGGCATTGTCCTTGCCTCCCGTGTGATGACAGCGGAAATTAACGCTGGTTCCCCCTATTTAATGGATTCCGTCGCGGCAGCATTCATTGGCTTTTCCGTTTTGGGTTCAGGAAAACCGAATGCCATTGGGACGTTTGTCGGGCCGTGCTAATCGGCATTTTGCAAAACGGGCTCGTCATGATGTCCGTTCCGTATTACGCAATGGACATCGTAAAAGGAGCCGTTCTCGCCTTTGCCCTGGCCATTACTTATTACAAACAGCAGCATTGAGCAATTTGAATTGCTCGTCTAATTTAAAGGAAAAATCACTAACAAACAGGAAAAAGCTGCCGGGAAACCCTCGGCAGCTTTTTATAAATGCAAATTTTACAAACAAGGATCTGTAATTAGTATCCTCCCAATTTTATAATTCTGAATATAAATAATTTTATAAAAATTATTTGACATTCGAATATTTCCAAGTTAAATTTAGGGGTAAATAGCTGAACGAAAAAGTAACGCATCGGGAAAAAATCGTCACATTTGATTTGCTTTTACTTATCAAAAATGGTTATGAGGGGGATTTGGTATATGATCATGCATGAAATTGAAACCGCTTCCAAAGCGGTGATGGAACAACTTCAATTGAAACGACTTCAAGAAACCGTTAAGAGAGTTTATGATAAGGTCCCATTTTATAAAAATAAGTTTAATGAGCTGGATGTAAAACCCGAAGATATCCAATCCGTCAGGGACATTGCCAGACTCCCTTTTACGGTAAAAAAAGATTTAAGAGACCACTATCCATTCGGTTTATTTGCCGTTAACCAAAGCGAATTAATTCGCATTCATGCTTCATCAGGTACCAGTGGAAAGGCAACGGTTGTAGGGTATACAAAAAGCGATATTAAAATTTGGTCCGAGCTTGTAGCACGTGCAATTGCCATTTCCGGTGGACAGCCGGGAGAAATGCTGCATAATGCATATGGTTATGGGTTATTTACAGGCGGGCTCGGGCTCCATTATGGAAGTGAAGAGCTCGGAATGGTAACGGTACCAGTCTCAGGGGGAATACAGATCGGCAAATTACGATTATTGAAGATTTTAAGCCCACAGTAATATGCTGTACCCCTTCTTATTTATTGAATTTAGCTGAGCGCATGGAGGAACTGGGCAAGAACCCCAAAGAGACATCACTGAAATTCGGAATACTTGGAGCGGAGCCTTGGTCAGAGGAAATGCGCAATACAATAGAGCAAAAGCTGGATATAAAAGCATGTGATATTTATGGTTTAAGCGAGGTTATGGGACCTGGAGTTTCGATGGAATGCCATGAAGCCCAGGACGGCCTGCATATTGCCGAGGATCACTTTATTGTAGAAGTAATTGATCCAAATACGTTAGAGCCGGTTCCGGATGGGGAAGATGGGGAACTGGTCTTTACCAGTTTGACCAAAGAAGCATTTCCGATTATCCGCTATCGTTCAGGAGATATTGCTTCTATTAACAGAGAGAAGTGTAAATGCGGGCGAACAACAGTTAGAATGTCACGTGTAAAAGGGCGAATAGATGATATGCTGATTGTTCGGGGAGTCAATGTATTTCCATCCGAAATCGAGCATTTTTTACTTTTGGAAAAAGATATCGAACCGCATTATCAGATTCACTTATTTAAAAGGGGGAGTTTACAGCATATAGAGCTGCAAGTAGAAGTGACGGATGAACTCTTTAATCAAATACACGGCGATATGAATCATGGAAAAATAAATGAACTTAAAAAGCATATTCACCACCTAATAAAAAACCATTGTTTAATTTCGGTGGATGTTAACATCCTTCAGCCAAAATCGATTCCGAGATCAGAAGGAAAAGCCGTTCGGATTGTGAACCATATAAATGAAACGATGGAAGTATAATATTCAAAAGTGAAGGGCTGACCTGAATGGCTGTTAGATTTTAGCCATTCGGGTCAGCCCTTTTTAATGGAATTAATCAAATGAAATGAAAAAACGTACAAGTTGTAAAAAATATGTGAAAGTCTATCGGCAGCTGTCCATACGAATACTAGCACTTAAGCATATAAAATAGTAAGTCAAAAGAAAAAGAGAAATAAACTGATATGGAATATTTCTTTTAATGTCTTTTGATAAAATCAAAAAGGAGTGAATTGTATGAATAAAAATACTGGTTGTGGCTGTAACTCACATGATAAGTGCCCGCCATTGCCTACTTGCGATACAGCAAAAACTCAGGACCATTTCTGTATGGTAGGAACACCAATTAATCTTCAAGATTTTGAACGGAACGTTATTATCGCTGATATTCCTATCACAACAAACGTCGAAGCAGATATTAAGCTACCACATTCTGCTCGCGAGATTAAGCAAATCAGGAAAAATGTGCAATTAACACAGTGTAAGGCAATCCCGATAGAAAACCCGAATCATCCCGGTGCCGGTATAGCAAATGCTGTAAATTTGTTCATTGAAGGATTTGTGCATAAAAATATTCAATTTTCAGATAGTTGTAATGGGTTTATAAGAGATTTTAGTGTAAATGTTCCTTTTAAATGTTTTCAAACCATTTCTAACTTACCTGATATTGATTTCTGCTTTAGCCAAAAGAATAATCAAATTAGTGAGATCAGGGAAATGGCAGCGGATGGAATGGGCTCAGATCGCTGCAGTTTCGGATCTGAAACATTCGAGGTCTTTAACCAACCTGTTAAATGTAAATTGCTAAGAGCTAAAGTATTACAAATGGACTTCCCGCATGATTTTGATAATTTTGGTAATTTCAACAAACTTACTGAAAAAGTAACAATCGATTTAGTAGTTAGATTGACTCAAGAACAACGTCGTGACAATGCAGGTGCAAACCTCAGAGGTACATGTTTCTAATAGAAAAGGAAGGGTGTCTCGTAGAAGGGGCACCCTTTTTTACATACCATTGAATAGACTTGTAAAAGATAAGTCTAATTATATTTTTGATTACTTTCATCCAAAATGTAACTTATTTACTTGATGTTTAAATCTACATACTGGGATTGTAAAAGACTGATAGTTAAAGTACCCTTACCTTGAACATCAAGTTCAGGTTTACCGTCCTTTGATATTAACTCGTCATGCCAGATTGTCTGTATACCATGCAGTTCACAGTAAACTGGTTCAGCAAATTGTTGAGTAAATTCGCGGTGATACTGAATTTCCTGGCGATCAGGTGAAACGAACATATACTCAGCCTGGTGAGTGCTAGGTAAGTTAGGAGAATGAAGCCATTCAGCCACAATCACCTTTTCGTATGGAACAATAATTTTGATTGAATGTAAAGTATTTTCCACATTATCTTTTACATATTCAATATCTGCAATTAACTCACCTTTTAAGAACACATTTGGGGTTGGGAGTAGGACCTTGCAATCTAACGAATTTATGCTCCAGTTTACCTTTATCACACTTGATATTGGAACGAATAGATTAAAAGAATCATAAATATCAATGTCAACCTTTAACAATGAAAGTAAAACAGGAATTCTTACAATTAAAGGGTGAACATGATCTTTATCTTTGTCTAGATAACTTGCCGATGATGAGGATTCCTCGGATTCTAGGTGTGAAAAAGATTCATCAAGAGAAGAAGACTCATCGAAACTGGAAGAGGATTCCTCAGGAGAAGAAGACTCATCATGACTAGAAGAGGATTCCTCAAGAGAAGAAGACTCATCATGACTAGAAGAGGATTCCTCAAGAGAAGAAGACTCATCATGACTAGAAGAGGATTCCTCAGGAGAAGAAGACTCATCATGACTGGAAGAGGATTCCTCAAGAGAAGAGGACTCATCATGACTAGAAGAGGATTCCTCAGAAGAAGAGGACTCATCATGACTAGAAGAGGATTCCTCAGGAGAAGAAGACTCATCATGACTGGAAGAGGACTCCTCAAGAGAAGAAGACTCATCGTGACTGGAAGAGGACTCCTCAAGAGAAGAAGACTCATCGTGACTAGAGGAGGATTCCTCAAGAGAAGAAGACTCATCATGACTAGAAGAGGATTCCTCAGGAGAAGAAGACTCATCATGACTAGAAGAGGATTCCTCAGGAGAAGAAGACTCATCGTGACTGGAAGAGGATTCCTCAAGAGAAGAATTCTCATCATGACTAGAAGAGGATTCCTCAGGAGAAGAAGACTCATCATGACTAGAAGAGGATTCCTCAGGAGAAGAAGACTCATCATGACTAGAAGAGGACTCCTCAAGAGAAGAAGACAAATCGTGACTGGAAGAGGACTCATCATCACTTGAAGATGATTCATCAGTGTAAGATGAAGATTCCTCTAACATAGCTGTGAATTTCTTTACTAAGTCTTCATTTAGAGTGGAATCGTTCTTGCTGGAAGAAGAGGACTCATCTTGGATTGTTTTCAAATGACGGTGATCCTTGTATTCTTCCTTGTGTATTCCATCTGAAAATGAAACCTTTTCTTTTTTGTCTTCCTCGGAAGAGGGCTTCAATTCCTCCTTTTCTTTTCTCAGGTTACCTTTTTGTTCTGATAATTGCATGAGGAACTGGGTTTCCAATTCACTTGAATTTATTTCATCTTCACTTTCATCTAATAGGTAATCCTCTGATTCCTCATAATCAATTTGCTTATACATTATTTGTTGATCACGAACCTTTGGAGGAGTAAAAATTAAAGGTTTAGAGTCCTTAGGCTTGTATTGGTTAATATTTACTTCCTGGCTCTCATTTTGTATAGATGGTCCATTTGTAAAATTATTATTATTTTTGCCATTGCTATTACTTCGATTCGTTATAGTATGACTTCGTGGAAGTGCATATTGCTGTGCCTGGCCGTATGTGTCAGGCATTCTGCTTTGAAAATTATTCATTTCATGAAAAACATTCCTCTCATTATTCATTTCGTAAAGGAAGGACCGCTTATATAAGCATCCGTTCCTGTCCCCTCCTTGTAACTTTCTTCAATTAAAATTTCCTAATCATTAGGAAGGGGATTATACCCGAAATGGAGTATATCCCCGAATCTATTTTCATTGTTTCATAAAATCAATCAATTACAGTCAGAGTCCCAATCATGGTCATTGGTTGTGGAAGAAATGCGTACTTGTTGATTTTGAAGAACCTTCAAAGTGAAATCTACCACCATTTTTTCTTCTATTGTAGTAAAAAACCCTTCATCTAAAGGAGAAGAAGTAGGCAAAGGCTGTCTGTCTATCGCTTCATCCCATTCAATAATTTTGCTTGAAATCAATTCACAGAAAGGAAGTTCATTATAAAATTGTTTGCTTGCCTGATGGAATTGAGAAAGATCGCTTGTTAACAGCTCATCTTTTTCAGGAAATCCAGAAGGTAATGGTTTTGAAACGAAGAAATCAAACTCCTGGCGATTGTTCATTTCGGGCATGACTGGTTTAGAAAGAAACTTTTTAATTTCAGTTACACACTGGAATGGAATATCCACAGTTAATGAGTGCAAATCTGAGGCTACGGATGTGGAAGTGCTTTCTGATATATCCTTACATGGGCTTGCATATTGGATGTTTTTTCGTACAAATCCTTTTACAAACAATTTATTTGTTGGCAGCAGCAGACGACACTGAGTAATTTTTAATCTCTTTTTAATATCTTTAATTTCTAATACTGCCTCAGGAAAAGTAATAGTAGTATCTACATTTACTTGCAAGGTCAGTTCAGCTAAAACGACAGGGACCTTTGTAACAATTTTTCCAATGGAAATATGTGGATGTTCGTTATGGGTTGATTCGCATTCGCAATGATCATCACACTTATGAGTGTGTTTTTTATGTTTTTTGTCAGACATATTTTTTCTCCTCCTAGATGACTCAGAATGGTGTATCCTATGCATGACAAATGACTATGTATGGGTAAACGCCCATGGACATTCATGGGAAATATAAAATTCACACAAAACCTTTCTGCTTGAGAAGACTTGCTGTTTTTTTTAAAAGAAATCGGTATTGGCTAATTTCAGTGCCGTTTTTAATCCAAATGAATATATTTTGGTATGAGAACTTTCACTTTGCAAAAAAAATCTCGTCATTACCATCTCTTATAACAGAGATCGATGATAATGACGAGATTGTTATCTAATTAGTTATTGTAAAGAAATTCCTTTACTAAATTACAATGGTAGTTAAATTGCTGTAACTCTAACTTGCTGATTTTGCAATACTTTGATTGTAAATCGTAATACCATTTTTTCTACGATACGCGTAAATGTTCCTTCTTCAAAAGGTGCGTTGCCAGGAAGAGGCTGACGGTCTAATGCTTCATCCCATTCAAGAATATTGTGTGAGAGAATCTCACAGAATGGAAATTGATTATAAAATGCAATGTTTCGTTGATGGAATTGTGATAGGTCGCTAGAAAGGAGATGGTCCTTTTCAGGAAAGCCCATTCCTAAATTCTGTGATCTGAAGAAGTCAAATTCCGCACGTGAATTTAATTGTGGACGTTCTGGCGGTGTGAGAAATTCTCCTTGTGGGATAACAGTCATACATTCAAATGGAACATCAACTGTAAGAGATTTTAGGTTTGAAGACACACATGTACCTGAAGCATCGCAAATAGGTGTAGCGTATTGGATGTTTTTTCTGACAAATCCTCTTAAAACTAACGTACCAGGAGCACCGTCAAAAGGGCTTTGGCCTGGATTAACAGGATCCAAAATTAGGCTGCATTGTACAATTTTCACCCTCTTTTTAATATCCTTGATTTCCAGAACAGGGTCTGGAAAATGAATGTTAGTTGAAAGAGTAGAAGTTACAGTTCTTTCTGCAAGTGTAACAGGAACTCTTAAAATCCTTGTACCGGCTGGTGTGGTGACAGGAGTAACTGGTGTACTAGTGCAAGTCTCTAATCCTGCAGATTGATTAAAATCGATACAATTTTGTTGTTGATCTTTATTCATATATTTTCCTCCTTTTAATTTATGGTTCAATTTATGGTATGCAAGCTTTCCTAGTAAGCATGGTTAAATGAATCAGTATAAACGTGGAATTTACTATATAATATAAAGTTTTTGTGTTTATAAAAAAAAAGGTACATGCACAACGAAACGCCTAGTTTGCATAAGATTCAAAAGGAGGTAGATACGATGGATAAATATAATTATTTTGCTGTAGATATAGGAAACAGCTGGTATAAGGCATTGGCGTCTGACAAAGGGATCGTAAGTGAATATCAAATTCCAAATGCCATTTCGCTTTTTGATGATGAGTTTTTTGAAAAGCCATATGATGATGAGGATGTATTGTTCGAAGAAAACCTTATTGTTGAAATCAAGAGCCAGGCCATTTTTGATAAAAGAGAAATATACTATATAGGGAAAGCTGCGGCGAAACAGAGAGATGTTAGTTTAACAGGCTTTAATAATCAGAAAGTCGATGAGGATCGTACTTATGTACTCCTTTTTGGACTGGCAGCCTATCATGCTGCTGTCTTAAATCCTGAGGATACGGAAATACATTATAATATCGATCAATTAGCAGTTTCATTGCCAACCACCCAATACAAAGAAAAAAAGGATAAATTTAAACAAAGATTACTAGGTACACATACCGTAATTTTTCAAAAAGTGCCAGGAGTTCCCGAACCAAAAGAATTAGTAGTCAAACTTCATGTTAAAGATGTGATTGTCGGTGCAGAAGGGGCTTGTGCATACCTGAGTCTGACACGTGATCAAGAAACTTTAGGGATTCAAGATGATACCCTAGTAAGGGATTCTCGAAAAGGAATTATTATTGGTGATCTTGGGGGAGACTCGGTAGATTTCGTAGGCATCAAGAATAACAAACCTGTTGCTTCTGTTGAAGGGAAACCGTTCGGAATCAATCAATTCTTAGACAATATCATTCAAAAGGTCAGTAAAAACGAGTTATATAAATTTGATTCACGTTCAGAGCTGGAGGAAAAATTAATTTCTGGACAATCGGAGTGGTATGTAGAACCATTTGCAGGAGTGAAAAAAGATATTAGTAAATATATTATTCCTCAGTTAAAATCAATGGCAGTTAAATACCTTGAACACTTCGATCGTGTTAGAAGCAACTCTAATGAAATTAAAGGGGCAACAAAATATATTGCCGTCGGGGGTGCCGCAAAATTAGCGAAAAAGCAAATTCAGGAATCTGCTGTCCGATGGACTGAGAGAGGGCTGCGAATTGAATTGCTTTTCCCGGAAGATATGGAAAAACTCAATGTTCGGGGACTTATGATTCTTGCGAAAATGAATCAAATTAAGAAAGACCAAGAAAGTGCAATTGAATTTGCTAGTATTAAAGGCTAGAAGGTGACAGATATGTCCAGAACTTTTACTGATTACCTTAATAAAACCGCCATTACTCTTCCCGATACGTTCATTGATGTCAAAACAGGAGACTCCCATCTTGTTTCATCCAAGATACAGGACCAAATTGAATACCATGCTAACAACAATACTCTTATCCATCTTGTTTTATCTGCTCTAAATAATTATCTGCATCCAAGATCGTTTAATGGTGTTAATGAAGAAATACTATTTGAGTTATCTGAAATAAAAAACATGATTCAAACTGGCACCTTTATAAAAAACAATTCTCCATTTTTGCCCCGATCAAATCCACAAAAAGGATCTGCAGAATTGGATTTAAAAGATTTAGAGGAAGTTCTAGATGCTTTTGGAGGATAGAAAGGGTGAGGACAAGAATTGTTTATCCTTATAGATAAAAAGCCCAGTTAATATATAACTGGGCATCAGATATTATAAACGAACTGCAGGCAAGCAGGTTATAGCACAGAAGCAAGTAAGATCAACAGTAATACAAATCCCCGTTTTTTCTAAATCGTCTACATCTTTACTGTTGATTTGACAGCATGGAGAACAAACATCTTTGGATTTGCAATTTTTATCAGTATCTGAAGAGTGATCCTTTTCAGATTTAATTTTCAAAAGCTCAAGAACAGCACAATTATTATCAATATCCTTAATTCTGAATATGAATGAAGTGATGCAAGCGAACTTTTCCTTTTTTGAATGACATGAAAAGGTAGTTACTCCAGTTGCTTTAAAAGGTTCACAATCACCACAATAAAGAATGAAAGGAATTGTGTTTTTCTTAGGCTTCTTCGACTTCTTCGACTCACCTAATAATTGATGAATGGATTCATTGCAGGAAGTATTGCACTCTTTTTTCTTTTTGGCCTTTCTTTTCAGCCTTTTGGCCTTTCTTTTGTGCATGTAATATCGCTTTTAGAACATCTTCTATACAATGTTCTTGATGTCCAGGAGGATGCCAATGGTGGCTACTGCTACTACTACTACTGCTGCTGCTTTCATCATGACAATGATGGCTACTGCTACTGCTTTCATCATGACAATGATGGCTACTGCTACTGCTACTGCTACTGCTTTCATCATGGTGATGATGGCTACTGCTGCTACTTTCATCATGCCAATGGTGGCTGCTACTGCTACTTTCATCATGGTGATGATGGCTGCTACTGCTACTTTCATCATGGTGATGATGGCTGCTACTGCTACTTTCATCATGATGATGATGGCTGCTACTGCTGCTGCTTTCATCATGACAATGATGGTCTCTTCTTTTCTTTTTCTTTTGAAGATGCCAATGGACCTTTTTATCAAAGTCCTTTTTCTTGATGTGAATCAAACCCATTTTATTCCACGTCCCTTACGAAAAATTTATTCAAATTAGCATACGAAAACAATTGATTTCTGATTGAGATTCCTGCCTACTAAAATGAAATTTCTTTATAGAAAGGGAAATAGAATAGGCAGAATCAAAGTCATTATTAACAACTGTGGATTCTGCCTAATTATTTTGAAAGTGAAGGGCTGACCTGAATAGCTGCTAGATTTTAGCTATTCGGGTCAGCCCTGTTAAATTGAATTATTCAGCCTGGACATCTTTCCTATTATGTTCACTTTGCAGCCTCTCGTTCGTAAGAAGGAAGACAAAAATAACTACTAAAACTGCTGGGATAAGAGCCCATGAGAATGTATAGCCAATTGAATCGGCGAGAGAATCAATAATTTTTTCAAGAACAGGCTTCGGGATATGGCCCGGGCTTGTTCGGACAGGATGGCACGCGGATCGCTTTGGGCGCCACCGTTAAACATTTTTCCTGCCCCTCCAAAGGTTTCTTTCAGGCTATCAGCAAATGTATTGCGCTGAATGATACCGTAAACCGTTATACCGACTGTCATGCCGAGCTGACGGACAAACGAAATGGTGGAATTGGCTGATCCGCGTTTTTCCGCAGGATATGGTGAATGGCTGCCATATTTAGTACTGAGAAAGAAGCACCCGTACCAAGGCTTACGATAATCATATAAATAGTAATGACGGTTCGTGTGGTTTCTGCGGTGACTGTGCTTAACAAGTACATTCCTGTAACAAAAATGAAGGCAAAAATCAGCATAACATTTTTATAACCGAATTTTGCCGCAGTAATAGCCCCAGTCTGAGCTGAAACGACAACACCTAACATCATTGGAAGCAATATAAGGCCAGAGTTGGTTGCCGTTCCACCAGTCACTCCCTGGATAAAGATAGGGATATAGACAGAACCGACGATAAAAGCTACTCCATAGAGCAGTCCAACAATCGTGCTGGCTGCGAATAACCGATCCCTAAACATGGAGAACGAAATAATCGGATCTGCCGCCCTTCTTTCGGCAAAGAGAAAAACAATAAACAAAACGGCAAAACCCGTAAATAAACTAAGAATATTTGCAGAATCCCACGCGTATTTATTGCCCCCTAGTTCAAGTGCAAATATCAAGCAAACTACAGCTCCTACCAGTGTAAAAGCACCAAGCCAATCGATTTTCTGTTTTTGATGTTCAAGTGATTCTTTATAATAAAGCGATATCAATACAAGTGAAGTGATTCCTAAAGGAAGGTTGATATAAAATATCCAGTTCCAATTAATATAGTCGGTTATGTACGCTCCAAGCAAAGGGCCGAATATACTGGATAGCCCGAAGACAGCTCCGAACAAACCCGTCATCTTTCCGCGTTTTTCCGGAGGGAAAATATCAAAAATAATAGTAAAGGTTATCGGAACAAGTGCGCCTCCACCAATTCCCTGAATGGCCCTATAAATACTTAGCTGTTCGATACTTTGGGCAGTGCCGCAAAGGATCGACCCAAACATAAATAATATGATTCCGAACATAAAAAATCTTTTTCGGCCAAACATATCGGATAGTTTTCCGAAAATGGGCATGCCCGCCATCTCGGCGACCATATATGCAGAGGTAACCCAGATGAATTTGTCCAGTCCGCCAAGGTCACCAACAATTGTTCCCATCGCAGTAGCGACAATAGTATTGTCCATCGATGCCATCAGGATCGAAAGCAATAATCCCGCTACAATAAATCCTTGTTTACTTTTTGGGGGTGTCATTATAATCTCCTTCTAATCGTATTTTTAAGAAAATGGTTTTTTCACTATTGCCACATGATAAAGATAAGCTAAAGTTTATCAGATTATCAACTAGTTAATGTTAATTTTTGTAATCATTTTTCGCAAAATATTTCTCAAAAGCCAGGACGTACTGTCTGTGGCTTTTTTTAATGGTTATATTTAATTCTATCGCGAAGTTCTTTATTTTGTTTTTAGGCATAATTTTAATATCAAAACAAAAGAATTCAATTTTAGAATCTTTTTTGGTTTAAGGAAACTTTTTGGTAAATGCGGAATATGAATAAGTAATATTAAATTTAAGGATGGTAAATATGCGTGAAAATCTAAGGATTCACAAGAAGATTTTAAAGTATTCGTATTTGTTTAAAATGATGGGAATTATTAGTGAGGAAGAATTTCAAAAAATAGCAGGCAAATACGATTCCGAAAATCATGTTATTTAACACTCAATCATGAACGTACGAAAGCGTTTTTGAGCAGGGTGCTTTAAATTTTTGATCAATAATTTAGGCTGTTTTCGTATACTTTGTTGCTATATAGGAGTAGTTGATTTTCACTTCAGGATGCTCGCTTTCCGCGGGCGGGCGGTGAGCCTCCTCGGCGCAGAGCGCCTGTGGGGTCTCACCTGTCCCGCTGCTCCCGCAGGACGTTGAATCAGCTTCCTAGAATCAACACCGCACGAAGGAAATGCGAGAGCATTTTCGAGGAGCTCGCACCTTCCGCTCCAATCAACTTCTTTTTCAACGATATGCTTTTAAAAACCTAAATATAGAACAACAATCTTTTATAAAACAGCCATAATTTAAAATTAGTCAGCCTTCATTCCCGATTAAGAGAATGAAGGCTTTTTGTTGTTACTTTAAAAGAACTCCATTCAACTAAAGGTGAAAACGAATTTTTATTTGAGTGAATGTGGAAAAGGAGTTCGGAATACATTTAGTGAATAGAAGAAATTATTGAAATAAAATAGAGAAGCTGGGGGAGAAATGAGAAAATTCAGAGGGGCAATGTTAATCATTCTGGCTGGCAGTTTAATAGGTTTGGTTGGTTGTTCAGAAAAAACAGCGAAGGAAAAGGCATTAGAGAAAAGAGTAGCCGACCTGGAGCAGGAAATTAATAAGGAGAAAGATTCAAAGGAAGAAGCAAAGCAAACAGAAACAAATCAGCAAAACGAAGTGATGCCGGCTGTGGTCGAGGTAGTGGATCCAATTACAAAAAAAGTGATAAAGAGCTTTACGCCAAAGGATATGGGGTACGAAACAGATAAGGAAAAGTATAAAGAGCAAATAGAGAAGTGGGCAAAGGATGCGGCTAGGGGAACTGAGGCTGCACCTGGTTATGACCAACGGATGGTCCCTGACAGGTTAGGTGCGGATGGGCAGATTATAAAAGGAAAACCGAGGACAATTTTAGAAGAAAAAGAGTTGTCAGAGAAAATAATCAACGCTTCAGCAAAGGGTGGAACTGTAGAGCTGCCTTTATATATAACCGAATCCGGGTATAAGCCGGAAGAAGCATCACAATTGGGAGAAGTCGTTGTTGCATCGTTTACGACCCATTTCAACAGCAGCATAAAGGGGAGATCGAGAAATATTGAGCTTTCTGCCCAGGCTATCAATAATGTCATTATCGGAATGCAGGACGTATTCTCCTTTAATACGACAGTCGGGCCGAGTGACCAGGCACATGGCTATCAGAAAGCACCGGAAGCGGTGAACGGCAAATTGGTTGAAGGAATCGGCGGGGGCATTTGCCAGACATCTTCGACTTTATATAATGCGGTGGACAAATTAATAGTCACTTATGTGGAAAAGCACCACCACTCACTCCATGTCGGGTATGTGCCAACGGGGAGGGACGCTACCGTATCTTACGGTGGAGTAGACTTCAGATTCCAGAATACAACGGAAGCACCGTTACTGCTGAAAGCATACACAAATAACGGATCACTAACCGTAGAAGTAAGAACCTCCAAAGCATACCAGAGTAAGGTCAGAGTAAGATGACCTAAACCTGGTGACAGGCACCTTCCAGGTAACTGGGAGGTGCCTGTCACCAAAAAATAGAAGATTTTCTTTGAAAAATTATGTAAAATAGGGACTGTATGGATATTCGAACAGTTTGGAGAGGTCTCTATGTCTAATAGTATCCCGATTTTTGGAAATGAAAAGGAATCTGCTTTATATAGTCCTGATGAATTAATAGATTTATTCCTTAATTGCACCGCTGATGGGTTTGCTATTGTTGATATGGATAATCGCTTTATTCGAGTGAACCATATGTATACAAAAATTTTCGGTTACACTGAGGAAGATGTAATAGGAAAAACATATGAAGTTTTTCCTAATCCGGAAATAGTAAGAGACATAATTAGCCAAGTCCAACAAGGCAAAGCATTCCCTAATATGATTACCCAACGTTATCATAAAAACGGAGCTTGTCTTGACATTGCGGTGTCTTATTCTCCTTTTAGAAATACGAAAGGGGATATTGTGGCTGTAATCGCTATTTTTCGCGATATTACTGAAGTAGTGACGATGGAAAGAGAATTGAAACAAACACGGGAACTATACAAATTAATAACAGAAAACACTTCCGATATGATTAAAGTTTTTACAAAAGACAGAACTATCATTTATGCCTCACCATCCTATGAAAAAGTGATGGGTTTTACCCCTGAGGAAATGATAGGACGGCATGTATATGATTTTATTTTTCAAGATGAAATAGAAAACTTTGAAGAGAATTTCCAGAAACTATTAGAAACTGGAGAACCTCAAATCATACTAGAAAGAGTACGAACTGCTAGTAATGAAGTTATTTATTGTGAATCAAATATCTCTCCGATATATAATGAGGGAATTGAAAGCAATTCCTTTGTCACCGTCACCCGAAATATCACTGACAGAGTAAAAAATGAGGAAGCACTCCGTAATTTAGACCGGCTTTCCATCATTGGCCAATTAGCTGCGGGGGTTGCCCATGAAATAAGAAATCCTTTGACTTCTTTAAAAGGATTTTCAAAATTATTAAAAGACATTAATTCTAAAGAAAAGGATGATCATTATTTATCCATTATCATGAGTGAGTTAGACCGGATTGATATGATTGTGAATGAATTTATGTCCTTGGCTAAACCACAGGCAATTCAATTTGAAAAAGAAAATTTAATTTCCATTTTAAATAGCACGATTAATGTCCTGCATCCGCAAGCTCTTCTGTACAATGTTCAATTCCAAGTCGATTTTTTTGGAAAAGATATTGAATTAATGTGCAGTCCGCATCAATTGAAGCAAGCCTTTCTTAATTTTCTTAAAAATGCAATCGAATCGATGCCTAACGGGGGAAATGTTTACATTAATGTACTAAAGAAGGAAAATCAGAGAGTAATGGTTTCCTTTACTGATGAAGGTGCGGGTATTGACTCGGAGCTTTTGAGGCAGTTGGGCACACCGTTTTATACAACCAAGGATAAGGGAATAGGACTTGGACTGACGGTCAGCAATAAAATCATTCAAGAACATAATGGTTTAATGAAAATCAAGAGCCAAAAGGGTAAAGGTACGATTGTAAGCGTCGAATTGGAGTGTATATAACTCCGTTGAAAAATAAGAAAGGCAAGGAAAGAGAAACCCACTTTCCTTGCCTTTTTATGTATAGGTAAAAACGGATGGTACCGGTGGATAGAATCCTATGGTATAGATTAACATTTTTTGAATTATAAGTCTATTATTTTATTGTTTTTACCGTAAAATTTATCACAGGAAGACAAAAGGGGGATTTAGTATGTTTCGATTAGGAATGCCTACGCTAATGGAATATCATTCATTAGAGGAGAATATTAGCTTATGCAAAGAACTGGGGCTGGACTTTATTGAATTAAACATGGACCTGCCAATTTTCACACCTGAAAACCTGAGTGCTGAGGAATTAAACAGATATAGAAAAGAATATCAGGTTGATTTTACCGTTCATTTGCCTGAAGAATTTAATTTCACATCCTTTCACCCAGCCGTAAGGAGAGGACATATTGAGAGATGCAAAGAGGCAATTGTCTGGGCAAGTGCTGCTAATATTAAAATCCTGAACATGCATATTAATAATGGCATTTATTTTACCATGCCTGATTCTAAAATTTGGGTCAACGAGAAATTTGAAAACGAATTTCTTTCGCTATTCAGGGAGTCTTATCAAGAAATACTTGAATTCGCAGTCGTACAAGGTGTAAAAATTTGTCATGAAAATACACGAAATTTCTATCTTCCGTTTATTAAAAAAGGACTTGAGGCCATTAGGGATTTAAACGGCTTTTACCTAACGTGGGATGTTGGGCATGATGCAAAATGTGATTTTAGGGAAACACCAATTTTTGAATATCTAATGGAACATATTGTTCATATGCATCTACATGATTTCAATGAAAAAGGAGATCACCAGGAATTATATACTGGTATGGTGCCAATTAATGATCGACTAAGATTGGCAGAAAAAAATGAACTTTCGGTCGTGGTCGAAATTAAAACAAGCCAGGCTTTAAGAAATTCAGTTGAAAAAATTAAGAGAAAGTGACCAAAAAAAGTGACAGGCACCTTCCAGTAAAATGGATGGTGCCTGTCACTTTCTTGACGTAGAAACCAGTGTGATGTTATATTACTTACATAAAGTAACTAACAGTTAAAAGGTAATGAAAAAATAACACATTCTTTATAACCATTAGTAAGTATATGATGATAAAATCAATAGTTGAAAATGACGCCACAGGGGGCGGAATTAAAATAAAGGGGTATGACAAAATGATAGGTACAGGGCTTGATAACAAGGTTCTTTCTATATTAGAAGAAAAGATTCAACTAATCAAAACCGACACAGGGGCAATTTATTTGGTTGGTCCAATACGGCTGCCCGTGAATTTGGATGGTGAAACGGTTACCTTTCAATGGTATTCTTGGCTGCAGACGGAGGAAGTAACAGAAGACTATAAGCAGATTATCGAAAAACTGTCTTCTTCCAACCTGGCTGAATATCAGCAATCAAGCGTCCTGGTTTATGGCGATTTTCAATATGAGGCGGATGCACTGATTCGAATGCATTCGATTTGCCATACAGGAGATATTTTTGGAAGCAAGCGTTGCGATTGCGGCTTTCAGCTGAAGCAGTCGATGAAAATGATCGTCGAAAAAGGCACAGGCGCATTGTTTTACTTAGCTAACCATGAAGGCCGTGGAATCGGACTTTTCAGCAAGGCGATGGCATATGTACTTCAGGAAAACGGATATGATACTGTCGAGGCTAACCTTAATCTCGGTTTTGTCGACGATTCTCGTAATTACAGTGACGCAATCCAGGTGTTAAAAGCACTTCGTTCCCAGCCGGTCACATTAATCACGAATAACCCCAAAAAGCTGGAAGCATTGAAAAATGCCGGTCTCCATGTGAATGGCAGAACACCTTTATGGGGAGACAAATCGGAATACAATGAGAAATATCTGCAAACGAAAGTGAGCCGTTCAGGCCATTTGGAAGATGGAGGCACCGGAATTTAATGACTAATCATGAATTCTACATGGAGCTTGCCTTAAAGAATGCACAGGCGATGAAAGGGCAGACCGACCCGAATCCGCTGGTCGGCGCTGTTATCGTGAATGAAAATCGTATTGTTGGTGTAGGTGCCCATCTTAAAGCCGGCGAAGCGCATGCAGAAATACATGCGATCCGTATGGCAGGCGAAAAGGCGAAGGGTGGAACAATATATGTGACACTTGAGCCTTGTTCCCACCATGGCAGGACGGGTCCATGTGCGGTAGCAATTGTCGAGGCGGGCATCCAGAAGGTTGTTATTGCAGCTCTGGATCCGAATCCCCTTGTTTCCGGCAGCGGTGTCAAAATTCTGCAAGACGCCGGCATTGAGGTAGAAGTGGGTATCCTTGAAGAGGAATCCCGGAAAATGAACGAGGTATTCAATAAATTCATCGTAAAAAAACAGCCATTTGTCACTCTGAAATCAGGGATAACACTGGATGGAAAAATTGCATCCTCATCAAACGACAGTAAATGGATAACATCTGCAGAGGCGAGACATGATGTCCACATCTTAAGAAATGAGAACATGGCCATCCTCGTCGGAGCCAATACCGTCATTGAAGATGACCCCGAATTGACGGCACGGATCCCAAATGGACGAAATCCTATCCGGATTATTATGGACTCTACCTTAAGAATTCCACTCGATTCAAAGGTTGTTACAGACCATCTGGCCGAAACATGGATTTTTACAACCCAAAAATATGATGCCGAAAAGAAAATTCAGCTTGAGATTGCAGGCCTAAAGGTATTTGTGACAAATGGATCTGAGCGTGTAAATCCTACTGAGGTATTGGAAATTCTGGGAGAACAGCTTGTCTCTTCCGTTTTGGTTGAAGGCGGAGGTGGCATCAATGCGGCTTTCCTTGAAAATAAAGTAGTTGATAAAGTTGCATTATATATCGCACCAAAGCTGATTGGCGGCCAGCATGCTCCGTCCTTTTTTGGGGGAACAGGCTTTGACATGATGGCGGATGCGCTGGAGCTTGACGATGTAAGCATTGTAAAAATAGGCAAGGATTATAAATTTACCGGCTATCCTGTTTATCCGGAACGATAAAAAGAGGTATTGATCATGAAATTTGGCTTTGATATTGATGACACGCTTATTAACCTGAGGGAGCATGCGTTTCATCTGTATAATAAAAAATTAGAACAAGAGATTGGTCTGGACGTTTTTCGTGCGTTAGAAACGGTCGAAATCCACGAACCATTTGGCATGACGGCAGAAGAAGGCGGCCGAATGTGGAACGAATCGCTGGAAGAGATATACTTTACCTCGTGCCCTCCGTTTCCGAATGCTCTTGAGTTTTTGCAGGCGCTAAACGAGAGCGGACATGAAATCTATTATATAACCGCACGACCGAAGGAACACGGAGAGCGGACAAAGAAATGGATGATGGAGCAGGGATTTCCCGTCCAGGAGGGCCGGTTTTATTACGGAATGAAAGACGAAGAGAAAGTGAAAATTATCCGTGAACTCGAGTTGGACTATTATTTTGATGATAAGCCAGCCGTGCTGGAAACTCTTGAGGCAGATTCCCTGAATATCTTTGTTATGGATCAATCCTATAACAGGCATGCCAGTTATCCCCGAATTACAAGCTGGAGAGAATTTTCCGAAACAATAAAGGATCAGCTGAAATAAGGATAAGCGTTACACCCTGATGGGAGTAACGCTTATTTTTTTAAAAAAATGATAGCGCTTTAAAAAGCTTCATTGTTATATTTCTGTTTTTTTGATATGTTTAAGAAAATGTCGGAAAAAATAGAAATTAGAGGGAACCTGTCACAGGGGGTTACATATGAAGTTTAAAAAAGAAATCCATAAGCATAATTTAATCATTATATTGGGGTTCATTATCATTGCTGAATTATTTGATGAAGCAAGCTTCTTCATTTTTAGGTTCAAAGGATTAAGGGCTTTTATCGTAGATTTAGGGGTACTCCTTGTTTCATTGTTTTTGGTTTATTTTATGCTGAAGGGAATTAACAAAACGGCATCAGAACTCCATAAAAACCGCAAAAGGCTTAAGAATATATTCGATACGCTTGATGTGGCCATCTGGTCCCATGACTTAAAGAGTGGAACCTTATTAATTACACCTGGAATTGAAAAATTATATGGCTATTCGTCCGCAGAGTTTTATCAGGATAAAACGCTTTGGAAAAAGGTCATCCATCCAGAGGATTTGCATGTTCTTGTTGAAAGGGAGAACCAATTGTCAATGGGGAAGGTTGTCACAAGTAGTTACAGGATTATCCGTCCTGATGGCGAAGTGCGATGGATTCAGGACCGCGGCATTCCGGCACTTGATGAAAATGGGAATCTTGTGGATTTTAATAGTGTACTGTTTGACATTACTGATAAGAAGGAAAGCGAGGGGCGGTATCGGAGTATTGTTGAGATGTCGCCTGATATTATTGCTGTTTACAGCCGAGGAAAGATTGATTACATAAATGAATCAGGCTGCCGTCTTTTTGGCGCTGCCAGTACAAAAGAACTGATTGGGCAGTCTGTGACGAAAATGATTCCTGCAGAAATTCTTGAGCAAATCAAAAAACGAGAACTGACGATTGAGGATGATTTCGAAGTAAAAATGCGGTTTGAATTTTGGCCGTGCGCCTTGATGGTAAAAGCATAGAGGTCGAAATGACAGCCATGCCGATCCTTTATGAGGGAAGGGTGGCAAGGCAGATTGTCGGGCGGGATATAACACAACGCAAGAAAACGGAAAAAACGATTCAATATATGGCTTACTATGATGCGTTAACAGGCTTGCCTAACCGGAATATGTTCAGACAGCATTTGAATGAAGCGTTGAAAAAGCTGAATAATGGAATGCTCGCCGTCCTGTTTTTGGATTTGGACCGTTTTAAGATTATTAATGATACAAAAGGCCATACGATTGGGGATCTTATTTTACAAATTGTCGCAAAGCGCTTAAAGAACGCCGTCCAGGAAGAAGGAATGGTTTCACGCCAGGGCGGGGATGAATTTATCATCCTGCTTGAAAATATTGATAAAGTAAAAGTTATCCAGCTTGCACAGCGGATTCTCGCTGAGTTTTCCTATCCAATAGAAATTAACCAACAGGAATTCTTTGTTACTCCAAGTATAGGCATCAGCCTTTCGCCGACGGATGGGGATGATGAGGAAACACTGATTAAGCATGCGGATACCGCCATGTATCTTGCAAAAGAACGAGGGAAGAACAATTTTCAATTCTATACATCCCAGCTCCATGGCCTTTCATCCCGCAAGATGGAACTGGAAAATGGGATGCGCAAGGCGCTGGAACAGAATCAATTTGTGCTGTTCTATCAACCGCAGGTAGAACTGGAAACAGGCAAAATAATCGGTGCGGAAGCATTGGTCCGCTGGCACCATCCGGAAAGGGGATTTATTTCTCCAGGTGATTTCATATCGCTTGCGGAAGAAACCGGGTTGATCGTCCCTCTCGGAAAATGGGTGCTTAGAAAGGCTTGTGAGCAAAATAAGGCATGGCAGGATCGCGGGTTAGAAGCTTTTCCGATTGCAGTAAATATATCCGTCCGCCAAATCCAGGAAGATGATTTTGTGGAGCTGGTCACGAAAATTTTACAAGAAACCGGCTTGGACCCGAATTTTCTTGAACTTGAAATTACAGAAAGCATTATGCAGGACATTGAAAGGTCGACGATTATCCTTAATCAGTTGAAGGAGCTTGGGGTGAAAAATACAATCGATGATTTTGGAACGGGTTATTCTTCCTTAAGCTATCTCAAACATCTGCCAATTGACAGCATTAAGATCGATAAGTCATTCGTAGATGATATTATCCATCATTCAAGCCAGGGAGCAATGGTCAAAACGATTATTGATATGGGGCATAACCTCCAGTTTCAAGTTATAGCTGAAGGGATTGAAACACAAGAGCAGGTCCAGTTCTTGAAGGAAAATGAATGCGGAGTAGGCCAGGGCTACTTCTACAGCAAGCCGCTGCCATCAGAGGAAATCGAGCAGTTGTTCATGGCTGGCTGTACGGCAAAAGGCTTACCAATTTAAATACATTCCAAGTAAAAAACCAGCAGATTCTGCTGGTTTTTTACTTGGATAAAATTTGCTTTATATTATCCTTTTCGGAAAAATAAAGACCGTCAAAATTAATGGTGTATGCCCTAGCATGATTTTAATGGAAAAACCGCATAATAATGCGGAGAGGATGTGATTTTTCTGACGGCGGCGGAGAGTATCGGGTTTGTTTTATACGATGTACATACAATTGGAACTGTTTCGCTTCACCAGGTTTTAGAAGCGGAAAGGGCCATGCATGAACTCATTAATACTTACTGGTACCAAACCAGTTTTTTAACACCAAAATGGTGGTTTTTAGTCATCCTTTCTATTGTTCCTGCAATTATCTGGTGGTTTGTTGTAGATAAAAAAAGAATTACTGAAGTTACTGCATTTGGTTTATTTTATGGAGTTGCAGCAACCATTTTGGACTCCATTGGAAGCAACATGATGTTATGGACTTACCGTATAAGACTAACCCCATTTATGGACCCGCAATTTTATCCTTACGATGTAGGGATTGTGATTATTCCATTTATGCTGGTCTTTCAACGTTGGGGAAAAAACTTTAAAAAGTTTGCACTCTATTCATTATTATTATCTTTTATGCTGGCATTTGTCGCAGAACCTGTGATGGAATGGCTGAAAATATACAAGCAGATAATATGGAGAAACATATACTCATTCCCTATCTATTGGCTGCTGAGCTTAATTTGCTGGGGGATCATAAGGCATTTTAAATCATTAGAGCAAAGGTGAATGTTGCCTTTGCTCACTTCAAGTTACCGACATTATTTATTTAAGGATATAACATTTGCAGGAATTCCGTTTTGTAAAATTAGTTTGTGTGGAAAGGTAAGGACAAAGGTTGTGCCTTGCTGGTTTACACTTGCTACTCTCCATTTCCCTTGAAACGCCCTGATAATACTGTAAGCTACCATAAGGCAAGGCAGGTTCCCTTACCATCTTTTATGGAGTAAAATGGCTCTCCCAGCCTGTGAATCTGTTCTTTAGTCATACCGATACCAGTATCCTGAATAGTTATTTCAATCTCTTTGCTGATATGGGCAGTAGTGACAGAAAGGATTCCGCCATTAGGCATTGCCTCCAGGCCATTTTGCAAAATGTTTAAAAGGCATTGCCTAAACTTCTGCCGATCTCCAGAAAATACACTGATAGGTCCCCATTCGCATAAAATCTCAACCGAATTCATGTTTGCAAGGGGCTTGAGGACATTTAAAACAGTCCGGATTTCCTCATTTACATCCATTTCCTCAATAGATATGAGAGAAGGTTTGGTAAAAGTAAGGTAATCGCTTATTATTTTTTCGGCACTTTGTAATTCCTGCAACGCAAATGTTACATAATCTTTTATATTTCCCTCTACAGCTGAATCCTCATTTACAAGCTGAAGAAAGCCGCTGGCTGAAGTTAACGGGTTTCTTATTTCGTGGGCGATGGATGCAGCCAGGTTGCTTGCAGCATCCATTTTCTGCGATTTGATCATCTCATTTTGGAGGAAATCATTTTGCGAAAGGGCTTCAAGTACGTAGGAAACCATTCCAGCCCCAAGAGAGGGAATCACTAAAAATGCAATCCAAATCTCATAGCTATGAATTAATCCACCCTTAAACAGTCCCATTACACCCATTGTAATGAGCGACATGAAGGCTGTGAACAGGATGGTAGAACGTACACGCCTGGCGACAGGCAATCTCATAAATAAAGGATGAAGCACCCAAAGTAAAATGGCATAAAGGCTGTATATGGTTGTGGCAGCGATAAAACCGGTATGAAAACCGTAAAAAAGCCCTCTGATAATAATAGTTAAAACCGCTAACCATGGACCAAATCCAAGATATAAGCCTCCTATAATGACAGGGATTTGCCGTAAATCAATACGGAAATCCCCATTGATAGGTGCGGAAAACCAAAGGCATACTAGGAGAGAAATCGTAAAACCGAAAAACATAACGATTCGGTTAATATTTTTCTTTGGGTAACGTTCTATAAATAAACGTGATATAAAAAGTATCAATATAAGAAGAGAGAGGTTAAATAATAAATGCTTTGTCATTTTTTAGGTTTTCACCGCCGAAATGTTATTAATTAACAACATTTTACATGTGATAATTTTATTCGGCAATTATTTTGTAAAATTTGTGCGAAAGTTGTAATAAATACCATTTTATTTAAAAAACGTTCCAGTGAATCCAGGAACGCATAAACCGTCATTTAAATTAATTGTTTCATTAATGCTAACTCTTTACCAGTACCTTGCTCGAATAAAGGAAACGAAAGGGTAAAAGTAGTCCCAGCGCCAAGTTTACTAGAGACATCAATTGATCCGTTCATCGATTTTATTAGAGTGAATGTTGTCATCATGCCAAGTCCGGTCCCTTTGTCGCCCTTCGTACTAAAAAAAGGTTTCCCTAAGCGTTTTAATTGCACTTCACTCATTCCAATCCCGGTATCTTTGATATCAACATATAAATTAGAATCATCCTGATAGGTACAGATGGATAGGACCCCTCCGTTTTCCATTGCTTCAATAGAGTTCTTAAATAGATTCAATAAACATTGATGAATTGAAGCTTTCTCTCCGAGCATGAAACAGGAGGGTTGGGAATCAAAATAGATTTCAACAGTATTAAGATGTGCAAGAGGCTCTATTATTTCCACTATCTTATATATCTCTTCAGCTAAATTTATTTTATCCTTTTTGTTAGAAACTGGCTTTGCATATGTAAGGAAATCCCTAATAATTCGTTCAGCCCGATCGATTTCAGATACCGCAATTAATGCGTACTCTTTCTTCTTTTTCTCATCAAATCCGTCAGTAATAATAAGCTGTAAAAAGCCTTTAATCGCTGTCATTGGATTGCGGATTTCATGGCGAGGGCTGAACTAAGGTGGGAAATACTCTCCAGCTTTTCTGATTTCAAAAGCTGCTTCTGATTTCCCGGTTCTTCTGCCAATTTTCTATGGTATGTGTCATGAGGCCAGTTCCTAAGGCAGGCAAAACAAGAAAACTAATTATAAGATTTTTTGAATCGATGGGTTTATCTAAAAAATCCAAAATGGTGATTAAGGTAATGGATGAAAAAATCGAAATTAGAATAGAAATGGCCACTCTTCCAAAAGAGTTATGTTTCTCCAGGAAACGACGGTGAAGGGAGATTAGGATGATAGCTTGAATGCCATAGACAACCGTACAAACCCATAAGCCCATATTAATTCCTAAGAAGGCACGAAAGATGATCGTAACAGCGTAAAAAGAAAAACCGCCACCAGCCAAGGTATAAGGTACCTACTATAATCGGTACTTGTCGCAAATCGAACCTTATATCGCTATTTGTTTCTACAGAAAGCAGCATACATAAAAAAACCGCAGCCGAAAAATATGAAAACAATAAGAATTTGGATGCTTTTGCATTTACTTTGCGGTCAAGCCTTAATTGCAAAAAAAAGAGAAAAACTAATATGATAGATAGATTAAAAAACAGCTGTCTTGTCACTTCCAAATTATTCACCGTCCAAAGATCCTTTTTCTCATTTTACTCTTTTTTAAAATTCACCCCATGTGTGAAAAATCACTTTATTTTTTGACGATTTTGTTAAATCTGAATTTAAACTATTATTTTAGATAAAACAGGATTATTAAAAAAATAGGTCTACCTATGAATGCGGTTAAGAAGGTAAATATTATAGAAGTCAAACTAATGAAGATAAAAAGGAATTAATTTGGAAAAGGAGAATACTATAAAGAAATACGAAGGGGTGATTTTTTGAAAGTCCATGAAACCCAATCTACAGAGGAATATAACCCTAATGAATCGGATAAAGTATATACACCCTTGGAGGATATACAAAGAATTGAAGGGGGCACAATATATAAAAGGCAAAATGTCCGGTTTGGTTCACTTCCAAAAGGAATTAGGTATATCGGCTATTTTATGGTTGGCTTCCTGGCTGTCAGCGGTATAATCGGAATCATCTTAAGTTTTTTCTTTTAAATAAAATTTTGATTGTTTTTTATTGGTAACTGAGTATAATAGGTAAAAATACCATTTAAAGTCAGAGAAGAAGAGAGTAGTTATTTTGCAGAAGCGAAAGCGAGCCTGGGATAGTGAGAGCCTGGCGCGGAGCAAATAATGAAGCGCACTTTGGAGATGCTTGCCTGAATATGAAGTAGGGAAAGTCGGGGAGAAACCTCGTTAACAATGTCGAAGTGGTTTTTATCATTTAGATAAAAACAATTAGAGTGGTACCGCGGGATTAATTCAAACTCCCGCCTCTTTTTTAAAAGAGGCGGGAGTTTTTTATTTGGAGGAGATAACATTGAATTACAAGGACGATTTTGCAGGGCTGCTAAATGATTATTTAAGTGGGCAATTAGAACAAAGCAAGCTAATAAACATGATTGAAAAACCAAAGCATGACAAGATGGGCGACCTTGCTTTTCCGTGTTTCGAGCTGTCGAAGCTTTATCGGAAGGCTCCCCATACAATAGCATTAGAAGTGGCAGAGAGCATCCAGTCGCCACTTTTTGAAAAAATAGAAGCAGTGGGCGGTTATGTGAATGTTTTTTTAAATAAAAATATGGTTTCCGCTAGAGTCATAAAAGAAGTCATTTCACAAAAAGAATTCTTTGGTTCTCTGAACTTTGGTAACAGCGGAGTTATCACCGTCGATTTTTCATCTCCAAATATAGCGAAGCCTTTTTCAATGGGGCATCTGCGTTCGACGGTTATTGGGAATGCATTATCTTTGATTGCCGAAAAATGCGGTTATCAGCCAGTTCGAATTAATCATTTAGGTGATTGGGGAACACAGTTCGGAAAACTGATTGTCGCTTACAAGCTGTGGGGTGATGAAGAGAAAGTAAGAGAGAGCCCCATTAAAGAGCTGTTAAAATTGTATGTTAAATTCCATGATGAAGCCGAACAAAAACCAGACCTAAACGACCAGGCCGTGAATGGTTCAAGAAGCTGGAAGATGCTGATGAGGAAGCGATGCAGCTGTGGAAATGGTTTCGTGAAGAATCGCTTAAAGAGTTTTCAAAAATTTATCAGCTGTTAGGAATCTCTTTTGATTCCGATAATGGGGAAGCATTTTATAATGATAAGATGAACACGGTCATCGAGTTGCTGGAGCAAATGAATTTACTGGAGGAATCGGAAGGTGCGCAAGTAGTTTCGCTGAGCCAGAAAGAACTGCCTCCCTGCTTAATAAAGAAAAGGGACGGAGCAACCCTGTATGCGACCCGTGACCTTGCAGCCGCGATGTATCGTCAGGAACAGTATCAATTTGTTAAATCCTTTTACGTGGTGGGCAATGAGCAGACCCTTCACTTTAAACAACTGTTTGCTGTGCTTGAGAAAATGGGGTACCAATGGTACAAAGGCTTGACCCATGTTCCATTTGGCATGATTTTAAAAGACGGCAAAAAAATGTCCACGCGTAAAGGCAAGGTTGTTTTATTGGAGGAAGTGTTAAATGAGGCAATTCGCCTTGCCTTGGAGGGAATCCAAGAGAAGAATCCTTCCCTTGCTTCAAAAGAGGAGGTCGCCCGCCAGGTAGGAACGGGAGCGGTGATTTTTCACGACCTAAAGCATTTCCGCTTAAACGATATCGAATTTTCCTTAACAGACATGCTGAGATTTGAAGGCGATACTGGTCCATATGTTCAATACACCCACGCCCGTGCCGCTTCACTTCTTCGAAAGGGTAATTATAAGGAAAGTGACGAATCAGCTTTAATGGATTTAGACGAAGCGTGGCCGGTGGTTCACACCTTAATGTACTTTCCTGATACGGTAATGCGGGCAATGGAGGAATATGATCCATCACAAATTGCCAAATACGTGATTGAGCTTTCAAAAGCATTTAATAAATATTATGCCTCCGTTCGCATATTGGATGACCAAGAAAAAAAACAGGAACGACTATCGCTTGTTTATTGTGTGAAAATTGTCCTGAAGGAAGGCTTGCGGTTATTAGGAATAGGAGCTCCTGAGGAGATGTAATTCCAAACAAAAAAGCGGAATGCTTTGTTAAGCACCCGCTTTTTTTGCACTATTTATTATGCTTCGCGCGCTTGAAGCGTTTTACTTTTATTTTCTTGCGTTTGATTCGTGGGAGCCTTGGTTCTTTTTCTTTGATGAACCTAAAGACGATAAATAGAATATATGTCGCCAAAGCTACGTAGAAAAATTCCGGAACATGCCTGAAATGCGATTTTGATAATAAGTAGAACATATAAATCAGGAATATTGTGGTGATAATACTGTTCTTTGGCAATTTAATTTTCTTCATGCTCGGGATTTTAACCGTGCTGACCATTAAAATCGCTAATGCATAATAAATAATAAGGAAAACCCATGCCGGAATATCTTTAGAGAACAGGATCAAAAACGCTACAATTGCCCCCGCAAGTGTGATGGGAATCCCTTTGAAGTGTTTTAGTGATTCCTCCTGGGCGGTAATATTGAAGCGAGCCAGCCGGTAGGAGCCAAACAGCGGAAATAAACTGGCCAGTACAATCCCTGTCATACCGTAGCCGGTAAGATAAGTGTGAATCGTCAAAAATGCCGGAGCCACACCAAATGAAACGATGTCTGCCAGTGAATCAAGTTCTTTGCCAATTTCATTTGATACACCTAAAATTCTAGCTACCCTGCCGTCCAATGCATCAAGCATAATGGCGATGAAAATGAGGATAGTCGCATTTTTTGGATCTCCATTGATAATATAGCTGATGGATAAAAAGCCGCAAAATAGGTTTCCAAACGTTAAAAGATTCGGTATATGCTTTTTCACAGTGCACTTCCTTTAAATAATATCTTTGTATTATTATAACGAACAATTAGTCCAGGCGGAAATCACATTTTTTATTCGGAATGCTTTTTACCGGCCTATTATTCCATTCCCGAATAAATGATTTTAAATCCCTATTAAGGTATCTTTCCCGAGAAGATAGAATTTCTTCCATGAAAAACTGAATTATAATAACTATTATAATGGAAAAGCCTGCTTTTTTTAACTTATTTTTCTGTGGTAGGCTTCTTCGAGAACGGCTTTTAACCCTTCACATTTTCCTGATATAAAAGTGTTCCAAAAGGATTTCCCTATTTTAGCCAACTCCTCTGGGGGATAACTGTCTTTATCAAATTTTCCCCAGCAGCCATCCTCAGTTAGCTTATCCCAAGAGATATAGTCTGAGAACATGCGATTTTCAGGAGGAATATCGGAACCCATTGATTCCAGTTTTACATACTCAGGACATAGCCACAGCATATAATCTCCTCAATACTTCCTTTTAGAAATTATATATAAAAAACACCAGTACTTCCATAATTGTAGTAACTATCCGAAAAATAAAATAGTGGGTGCTATTTCTACAAAAATAATTTAGATATCTACACAACATTGAATGTTATATACAAAAAGACGCGTTTTATCAACAAATGGGGGTAAACGCCAGTTCTATATGCGTACCAGAAATGTGGTTATCAACAATAACTCGGAGGTTATCTACAATAGTGGGTAAAGTTTCTACAAAAACAAGTGAAATATCTACACGAACTTGTGGGTTATCTACAAGAAGACTCGCTTTATTAACAAATGGGGGTAAGCATCCGATCCGAAAATGGGGTTATCAACAATAACTTGGAGGTTAGTTACATAAGAAGGTGCTGTTTCTACATTAAGAAGTGAATTATCTACACAAGGATGGGGTTTATCTACAAAAAAACTCACTTTATCAACAAATGGGGGTAAGCGCAAGTTCAGTACGCGCACCAGATATGAGGTTATCAACAAAAATTCCTCGGCAGTTTCCTAATAAAGGAATGTTCTACACAATAAAATAACCTTCTACATAACCCTCCCTACCTTCTACAAAATGCCGAATTTAGCAGCCACAAAGAAACCCTGCCGGATCTTCCGGCAGGGCAGTGTACAACTAATAATATGTTATTAACGCTTTAACAGCAGCTGATAAAAGTCCACATCCTGCCATTGTTCAAATTTATAGCCTACCTCTTTAAACCGGCCGATAAATTCGAAGTTGAACTTTTCGTGCAGTTTCACACTGCCCTCGTTACCGGTCGTAATACCTGCGATGATGGTGTGGAAATCAAGCTGGTGCGCCCGATTAATGATTTCCTGTATCAGCGCTTTGCCCAATCCTTTTCCCTGATGCTTTTCGGAGATGTAAACCGACAACTCGGTTGTTTTTGCGTACGCTTCTTTCTCCCTAAATGGAGATAAACTACAGTATCCGGCTACTTCCCCTTCTGATTCAGCAACAATCAGTGGGTAGGTGGTGCCATATTTGCTAAACCAAGCCTGGCGTTGCTCCAGAGTCTGTTCTTCTAAATCAAAAGTGGCATTCAGATTACGAATGGCATAATTGTAAATGGCCAGCATGGCTGGCAGATCGTCGATTACTGCATCGCGGATATGTATCATATTAATTCTCCTTTTAAAAGGGTCCTAAATCTTTAATAAAATAATAATACACCTTCTTAAAGTATATGGGGAGACTAATTACAGACTTGCTTTTTTCTTATGGATTAAATCACTACAAGACTCTAATATCACATGAAATACTACTTGAACTGAGAAAAGTCGATTTCAGAAGAACTAATTTCAAAAAGAAAAATTCCTAAAAAGGAGCAGGCCTCAAAGGGTACTGCTCCGTTTCAGTTTTTAAAACTCTCCATCAAAAGGTGTAAAGGTAATGTGAAGTCTATTTTCGACGACTCTGAGTCTTTGGTTTACTCTATTAAGCCTGCGATTCATTCGTTCAATCTGTTGTGCCTGTTGTTCTACCTCATTGTTTAACCTGGTGAGCTCTCTTGTTTGCCGCTCATTTTGCCTTTCAAGCGCATTCAATCTTCTTTCAAGTCCTTGAAACTGTGGCGGTTGTCTGTCTGGTTCAAATTGGTTCTGAGTAGGAAAATTGGGATTGAAGTGAAGCTGTTGATTCTGCATAGAATCAACTTGATGTGCTTGATATGGGTCTAATCCGTATCCTATAAAATGGCCGCTTTGTTGAGGAATATAACCTTGATAATATTCATAAGGATTCATTGGGCTGCTCTCCTTTATCTAAATCTAAATACCCTATAAATTATGTAGTCATGAGCGGAGAGAAAACGGCATATACCCATGGAAAGTCCGTAAATTTTTGTATGGGAAAATTTTTGAAAAAAGTAACATTTTACACTTTATATGCTAAACTGGATATAAGGAAATTATTACCTCTTAGGGGGAGGAGTGGGAAATTGACTAAACGCGTTGTCAAAAAACATGAGCTGCAAATCCTGAAACGTGAAATTCGTTTTTTGGAGGATTCCGGTGTATTGCCTGCTGAAAAAGCGGCGGAGATTCAAGGCATATATGAAGAAGGGGAAAAGCTTTCGTTTACAAGGACTCTGTTATATGTGGGCTCCATATTGGTTGGAGCGGGAATACTCAGCTTGATCGCTAGTAACTGGGATGAAATAGGGAAATTGCCTAAATTTCTGTTTATTATTGGGATGTTCATTGCCAGCAATTTTGCAGCGTTCAGAATGGAAAGGAATTATCCAAAGACTTCAAGGAGCTTTTACTATCTTGGAGTGTTAGTCTACGGGGCAGGGATTTTCCTCGTCGGGCAGATGTTCCATTTTGGAGGAGCCTTTGAAGAAGCCTTTCTTTGGTGGTCGATTGGAATCTTGCCATTAGCCTGGGTACTGCGCGATAAATGGATTCTGTTGGCGTCTTCGCTGTTTGCGCTGATTTATATGACGAATGACCATTACTTAATGGGCCAGAAGCGTTCCTTATTGGGTTTTACTGCTGATTGCCTCGATTTATTATTTGAATGAAAAAATCGGCTTTTCCAAAGTAACGGGCTTTGTCTCTGGTGTGCTGCCATTGATTTTTATAGGAAATCTTTATAATTATTTTAACAATGGAAACGCAGATTTCATGTATATACTCGGCCTCATCTATCTTGCAATTGGTATGTTCCTGGTGTTTATGACAGGAAAAATTAGAGACGTTTATGTGTTTCTCGGTTACCTTGTCCAAGGCGGAGCAGCACTGATGCTGTCTTTCCAGAATGCCTGGCCAGTGGATTGGGTGTATATCCCTTTTTCAATCGCTTACCTGATATATCTCTTTTACCTTGTCAAAAAGGGCAGCCTGCTCAGCATTATCATTCTTTGTGTCATGATTTTCCGCTTTTATTTGGATATCTCCTTTGATTTCCTGCCGAAATCGTTTGTTTTTATCATCGGCGGACTTCTTTTGCTTGGCTTCGGCTTTTATTTTGAAAAACAAAGGAAAAAGGGAGGGGCAGCTCATGAGTAAAAAAGCGAAGCAGCTGTTATTGGCTTGTGCGGTGCCGGTGCTCATTCTGCTGGGCATGTGCGCCACTCCTCTATATACTCTTATGAATGGAAATGAAATATTGCTTCCTACGAAACCGATTGATCCCTCTGATCCGTTTAGAGGAGACTATGTCACGCTTCGGTATGAAGCAGAAGAAGTGCCCAAGGAAATGGTAGAAAGAAAAATAGTGGATCACTTACAAAACGGATCTAATGTGGAAAAGGTGTATGTTCTTCTTGAGAAAAAGGATAAGGTCTATACCCCTGTAAAGGTCACGCTTGAAAAGCCGAAAAGCGGTATCTATTTAAAAGGAACGCTGGATTATTTATCACAAAATGCCGACCAGAAGGAAGTTGCCTACATCAGTTACAGCCTTGATAAATACTTTGTCGAGGACAACACAGGAACAAAGCTTGAAGAAGCTGCTGCTAAAGGCGAAGTGCTCGCGAAAGTGAAAGTATACAATGGCTATGCGTTTTTGACGGATGTTATTGAAAAGAAATGACTTATAAAATAATAAGAAGGGGTGCCTCAAAAAGTTTGAGGCACCCCCTTTTGCAGGCTGAATCCTATGGCAACATGAACGCAGCACCCTACGTCCAGTTTTTCCTAGGATCGATATAAGTGATATTACTTGTTCAATATTTTCACAATAAGGTAAGATGTAACTAGAATATTGAAAAATTAGTTAGATGAACGGATAATCTACTACTACCAACCAATTAATTCAATTAGCTGAACTTCGGGGAAGAAAAATGAATAATGATTTGATATTGTTAGGTGAAATGATTTTAGAAAAGAAATATGAGATTGCCCAGGCTTTACATGAAGATAGACTTTCTGGAGTTCAAATGACAGAACAGGAAAAACGCGATTTTAAAAAATTAGAAGCACATATTATCGATATTCGTGCGAATTTCATTGGATTATTTGGTGAAGCATTGATTGAACATACGGATCAACAAAAAACCTTTGATAAAATATTACAATGGGGCAAGGAAACGGGAGAGTACTTCTTTAATCTGGGAGCACCATTAGACGAGGCTTTAAAGGATACAAGTTATTACCGAATTTATATTTGGGAAGCGATTGAGAAGGAAGCAACATTAAAGAAAATGTCGGCTTCTACTATATTTAAAGTTATTTCTATCATTGACCCTGTCCTGGACCGTGCGGTTTACTCTTTCAGCCTTTCTTATGTTGAGTTTCACCAAAAAACGCTTGAAAATGCGAAAAGTGCCTTTCTTGAATTGTCAGTTCCTGTCGTTCCGTTAACAAAAGGGGTAGGCGTTTTGCCTTTGATTGGGAATGTTGACACAGAAAGAGCACGATTACTAATGGAAGAGACACTTAAGCGTTCGGCTGAACTGAAATTATCTCACCTTATTTTAGATATATCCGGTGTGATGCTTGTTGATACGATGGTAGCAGACCAGCTATTTAAGGTTATCGACGCTTTAGCTTTAACGGGTGTGAAGACGATCATCACAGGAATTCGCCCAGAAGTTGCCCAGACAATGGTTAGTCTCGGTTTAAAATTAGATGGTCTAATGGTAAAAGCAAATCTTCAGCAGGCATTCGATGAAATTCAATTAGTAAAAAGAACATAACCAGCAATAAAGGGATGAATCAATCATCCCTTTATTTTTTTTCTCTTGGAACTAGTTGCACGTTTGAACTCAGTCCTCCTAACTATTTGCGAGCTTATTCCGGTCAGGTAAAGTTGGTGGCTGCTCAAACCATCCCTTTTTGATCATTAGTTCAATTCCGTCTTTCGTGTATGCGGCGACATCCTTTGATATGTTTGCATATTTCACTTGTAAATCTGTCCGCAGGCTTGCTGCGGAAGAAACGGCATAGATACCGAACCCATACGCGCTAAGCATATTGATAAAACTTAGCATTAGCTTATCTGAAAAGGGTGAAACCGTTGAATCGGTAACCTCCACATCCCATGTGGTCGGTGCCTGGACGTCAGAGTCAATTAAAATCCTGGAACAGGTATCGATGATATCTTTTGAAACTTGCTTTCCTATTAATAAATGCTTCGTCACTTCTTGGTCATTTGCTACCTGGCTGAAGGCAGTACAAAGCATCATACCAATAATATTTACATTGATGTTCATAAATAGATGAGATATTTCAATGGTGTTCAAAGGCCTTTTTTCTCCAAGAATTGGGATACCGCCCAAATAGTTATTGCCACTGACAAACTCAGTCTCATTAGGTAATGGTACATATGGAGGACGAATATATAGTCCTCTTTCTAACAGAATATCTTCCGCTCTTTCATAAACACTATAATTATGGTCTAAATGTTTTTTGAATAAGTTTTTTAGGTCCTTGCGTGAGGTTAATGCCAACACCGTTGCGTCCTTATTCATTCCTCCCTTAGATAAGGTCTGCAAATAGTAAAGGATTAATCCATCAGCTAGTAACTTTGGTACATGTTCATTTACATCTTGATCAGTAAAACCGATTGGCAGCGCGATTCCTTCCTTTTGAAAAATGGATGAAATCGTCTGAACAAATTCCTCTGTAAAAGTTAAATCTTCGTTTACCAATGCCCGTAATTCTTCATCCTCTATACTTTGAACAAAATATTTATAGATACAAATTTGCATCGTGCTTTCTATAAATGAAATCCACAACGTCCCAATTTCCGATGAAGTCAATTTAGTTGAATGTTCCATAGTGCTGCCTCCTCTTCCTTTTCTTTTAATATTATTTAATTTGGAAGGAAGAAATATGTAAAAAGTAATGAATAAACCCGCCTGGAGAATCAGCTCCGCGCGGAATTTTTTTTGTATCAAAATATCCATTTATTAGCTTACCAGAATTTATTTCCATAAATTCTGCACGCATAAGAAAAACTAAGGCACTAGCCTAAGGACTTGGCTAATGCCAAGTTTTTCTAATAAAAATTTACAAAAAAGCTTTTATTTTGGAATAAGATGGAATATAATCGTAACTGTATTATGAATAATAGTACACTTAGTACAGAACGGGGGTCATTATGTTTGAGCTTGATTTGAGAAGCCGAAAGCCCATATATGAACAGCTCGTCGACAAGCTGAAGGAACTGATCATAAATGAAGTGATGATGCCTGATGAACAGCTGCCATCGGTCAGGACGCTAGCGCAGCAGCTGACAATTAATCCGAATACGATACAAAAAGCATACCGTGAACTCGAGGTACAGGGGTTCATTTATTCAATAAAAGGAAAAGGGAGCTTTGTAAATCCGAACAACCTGATTAAGGATATAGAAAAAATCGAAGCAGTCAAAAAGGAACTTGAAAAACTTATATTGGAGGCTCTCTACCTCGGCGTAACGGCTGGAGAATTGATGGGCTTAATCCAGGTTTTGGACGCTTCAAAAGGGGGAGGCGACAGGAATGATTGAGATGAAGAATGTAAGCAAAAGCTTTGATCGGTACCATGCGGTAGAAAACGTAAATCTTTCCATTCAAAAGGGATCGATTTATGGATTGATCGGGTCAAATGGAGCAGGAAAAACAACCCTGATCAAGCTTCTAGCGGGGATTTACCAGCAGGATAATGGAAATGTAACGATTAATGGCAAGCACGTATATGAAAATGTCAGCCTTAAGCAACAAGTCTTTTACATACCGGATCAGCCGTATTTCTTGTTTCATTATACGACAAGGCAAATGGCGCAATTTTATAAAAGTGTCTATCCAGGCTGGAATGAGGAAAGATTCCTAAAGCTTGTTGAACTATTTGAACTGGATGCAAATAAAAAGATTCATACTTTTTCAAAGGGATGGCAAAGGCAGGCAGCGTTCATTCTGGCTCTGTCGGCAAAGCCAGAAATTCTCATTCTTGATGAACCGATGGACGGACTTGATTCCGTCGTCCGGAAAAAAGTAAAGAATCTGTTAATCCAGGATGTCGCGGACCGGGAGATGACGATCCTCATTTCCTCCCACAACTTAAGGGAGATAGAAGATATTTGCGACCATATCGGCATCCTTCATAAAGGCACACTTTTAATTCAAAAAGAGCTTGATGATTTAAAATCTGATATCCATAAGGTGCAGGTTGCTTATAAAGAGGGGATTCCAGAGAGCTTGCTGGCAAATCTCAGCCTGCTTCATACAGAGAAACGAGGGAGCGTCTCCCTTTGCATTGTAAGGGGTCGGGAAGCGGAGATTGAAACGCAGTTTCTTAGAACACAACCACTCATTTTTGATATGCTGCCCCTCACGTTAGAGGAAATCTTTATTTACGAAATGGGGGATAACGGCTATGCCATTAAAGACATCATTGCTGAATAAAGAAATGAGCATCCAGATATTCAGAAGCACTGGCTGGATCTCCGTCATCTATTTCATCGGACTGTTATTTGCGGTGCCGCTGGCGATGCTGATGATGTATTCCGATGCTGATAATATTAATCAATATCGAGAGGTAAAGAGCCTTTTTTATTATCAGTTCCCAATTCAGGCAGTACTCCTGGTTGCTGTCCCCATTCTGATGGCAGTCTTCTTATTCAGATATTTGCATGTGAAACAGGCAGCAGATATGATGCACAGTCTTCCGGTTAAAAGAGAAACGATCTACCATCATTATGCACTTACTGGTTTGGTCTTCCTCATTTTGCCGGTTGTCTTTATAAGCCTGATTATATTGGTCATCCATACAGCGTTGGACCTGAACAGCTTTTTTACTTTAAAGGATATCGTTTACTGGGCAGGTGTCACTATCCTTATAAATCTGCTTTTATATACAGCTGGAGTTTTTATCGGAATGATGACAGGCATTTCGGTCGTCCAGGCTGTTCTGTCTTACATCTTTTTGCTATTTCCACTTGGAATTATTGTTTTGATTTTGTTAAATGTGAAGTTTTTATTCTATGGATTTCCGAGCGATTATTATTTGAATAATGAAATTGAAAAAATGTCGCCTATCAGCTATGCATTCGTCCTGGACGCTAAGCATTTTGAATGGAGTATGATGCTGATATACGCTATTTTCTCCCTTCTATTGTATGGTTTGGCTCTGTTTTTCTATAAAAAGAGAAATACGGAAGCAGCATCTGAGGCCATTGCTTTTATAAAAATGCGTTCGATTTTTAAATATGGAATGACATTTTGTATGATGCTGGCAGGCGGTATGTACTTCGGCCTTGTACCATACAGCAGCTTCGGATGGATTCTTTTTGGATATGGGATTGGTTCCATTTTTGGCTATTATATTGCCGAGATGCTTTTTCAAAAAACATGGAGAGTATTTACACAGTTTAAAGGACTCGCAATGTATTTTGCAGCCATTATCCTAATCGTGACTCTCACTCGTGTGCTAGGTGTATATGGAGACAAAGTACCAGCACAAAACGAGGTTAAAAGTGTCCTGCTTTCAGACAGTTCAAATGTATTTGTGAGTGATATGTATGAAAAGTATTTGATTCCTAAGCCATTGAAGGAAAAAAACAGCATAGAGGCTGTCCGCAAGCTCCACCTCCGGATTATTAAAGAACAGAAGGTAAACCAGGCCCGTCAAAATGAAGAATATCGTGTAGCATTTTTGAAGTACCAATTGAAAGACGGCGGCCAGGTAATCCGAGAATACAGGATAAAAAGAGGGCTTTATGAAGATTTATATAAACCAATCTATGAATCTACTGAATATAAGCGCAGTACCAATCCGATTTTTAAAGTAGAGGAAAAGAAGGTAAAGGCCTTCACGATCATGGCGAACGGCCAGGTATTCAAACGAGTAACGATTTCAAAGAAGGAGGATATTAAAAAGGCCGTTGGTTTGCTTAGAGAAGATATCCTTGCTGAGTCCTATGAGGACAGTACTTATTATCAGAATAGAGTATCCAGCATCGAAATGAATATGGGCGGAGATCAAATAATCAATACTGAAATGAAGCCTTCCTATCTGAAAACGACAAAGTGGCTAAAGGAGAAAGGATGGTTGGATCAGTCGAAGATTACTTCTGATGATATTGATTACGTCCTGGTGGCAAAAAATCAATTCGGTGATATAGAAGATTCGATGCGCATTTCCAAGGAAGTAGAAAAGCTGCCTGATACTTTAAAAGTAACAGACTCGGACAAGGTGGAATATTGTCTTGATCATACAAGCGTAAGGTCGGGGAGTTATGTAGCGGTGTTTAACTACAAAGGAAGCAACTATCCCGAGGTTTTATATTTTGATGACGAGCACGCTCCAAATTTTATAAAAAAACACTTTAAATAGGGTTCTTTTAGCAAGGATTGTTGTATTGGGACAAATTCTAATATTAGATTTTGTTCTGAAATCCTCTGATTCGCACTTGATTGCCCTTGTTTTGAAACCCTGTCCGAATAAGGTGGAAGAAACGGTCTTCATAAGCGAGGTCATGGGCAAAATCTCATCAAAAAAGATACCCAAAGGAGCAATGAAGACCGAAATCCCCGCCTCGGGAGCAGAAAATGGTCTTCATAAGGGGAATGAAGACCGAAACGCCAGTCTAAGGTGGAAGAAACGGTCTTCATAAGCGAGGTCATGGGCAAAATCTCATCAAAAAAGATACCCAAAGGAGCAATGAAGACCGAAATCCCCGCCTCGGGAGCAGAAAATGGTCTTCATAAGGGGAATGAAGACCGAAACGCCAGTCTAAGGTGGAAGAAACGGTCTTCATAAGCGAGGTCATGAGCAAAATCCCATCAAAAAAGATACCCAAAGGAGCAATGAAGACCGAAATCCCTGCCTCGAGAGCAGAAAATGGTTTTCATAAGGGGAATGAAGACCGAAACGCATGTCTAAAGTGGAAGAAATGGTCATCATAAGTGAGAGAAAGGCCAAAACCCCTCTGATTCGGACTCGAGTACTATTGAATACACCAATATTAGTCTTGAGTGGTATCTAAGTGAGCAAAATTATCACAGATACAAAGTTTACGATAAGAGCCTTAAATAAAAAAAAATTTTAAACAAAAAGGGGGTGGAGGCATGGCCGACATTGATTTCAATCAATTAGTTTCCATGAACTCCAGGAGGTTATTCTGTATTGCCTATTCAATCACCAGAGACCGATTCCTGGCAGAGGATGTTGTACAGGAATCGCTTATTAAAGCTTATAAAAAAATCGATACGGTGGAGGATTCGGATAAAATCAGCTCCTGGCTGTCTGCAATTACAACCAGGACTGCGATTGACTTTGTGCGTGCAGAAAAGAGAAAAAACTGCTTGCCAGCAGATCAGTCATTCATGGAACAGGTGCATGGCCGGACTCCAGCCCGTTTCAATACAGAAGAAGAGGTAGATATTCTTCTTTTTAAGGAAGATTTGAACCGCACCATTAAGCAGTTGTCACCTGAATATCAGGAAGTGCTTATATTAAAGGCAGAGTATGGTTTAAAAGAAAATGAAATAGCCGGCCTTCTCCAATTGAAATCGGCGACGGTTAAGACCCGCCTATACAGGGCGAGGAAGCAATTGAAGCAGGCATTTGCAAGGGAATCAGCCTAAAGTGACAGGCACCTTCCTATTTACTGGAAGGTGCCTGTCACTCTTCTTTTTAAAAGCCGATGCTTTGTTCTAATGCTGCTTATTTGGAAGCTTGTAGCCTTGATGCCCCTTGCTTTGGCGCTTTTTGTTTTGCTCATCCTTCTTCTGCTTCTCGTGCAATTTCTCTACGTACTCATGTGTGTTATCCATGATTACCCCTCCTTGATTAAAATACCTCGATGTTACTTTAACCAATTCGGTCTAAAAGCATGTAGTCACTTTTGAAAAAACATGAAAGCTTTCTGCAGGCATACTAGTTAGGAGCAAAGGGGCTCGCAGAATGATACGGTATTCCGTCCCTTACGCTATTTGCTGCGGTTTGAACTGGAGAAAAAACGGTCTCTCACTCGTTTAAGCCTTGCATGATAATTCAGGATTTCCAAACGCGCTTTTTCAGCTTCCGGTGCAATCGGTCTAAGGTTAGCAATATCCCAATAGTCTACAATAACATCCAATACTTGATCAAAATACTCGAGCGGCCCATAATTTGCTTCTTTCGCAATAATGGCCATCCGATCTTCGAAATCAGGCATAACAGCACCTGGCATTCTGAAATTCTTGATAACATAGCCGAGATAGTAACAGTAATTCGGCTCCAATTCCAGGTGAAGCTTGATGACATCCCTGTAAAAAGCATAATGAAGCGTTTCATCCTTGGCCAGTCTTCTAAGGAGGGTCGCCAATTCCTTATCGTGCGCACTGCTACTTTAGCAACGTTATTATAAAACACCATTGTTGCTAATTCTTGAAGGGAAGTATAAACCATTGTTTCAAACGGAGTATGAAAATCCGGCTCAAATCCGCCTTCTACTGTCTGCTTGTGTAATTGGCGAATACGTTTTGGGTCTGCATTTCTTGTGATAAGAAGGTAGGTTTCCAGCAGATTGGAGTGCTGGTCCTCCTCTGCAGTCCATGTATGGACAAAATCCTTAATGACAGTGAGTGATCCTTTAAAGGTTTGGTCTAAATAAGACGTGAACCACGGAAGATTTACTTCAGTGAGAAGTGCAGTCTCAATCGCAGTCACTACCCCCGGCGGAAGAGTTACCTGCTCGGGACTCCAGGGTACCCTGCGGAAATCCTGTGCCTTGTCCCATGGCAAAAAGTCGTGGTAACCCCAATCTATTTTGGCAGCCCTTTTTTTGTGTTCTTCATAAAGGTCCTTCAATTGTGGTTCGAGCCTAAAGTCTAAATGGTTCGTCAGCAATTTTTCTTCCCCCTCGTTAACACTATTCATATTATTCTATAAAATTATTCATTGGAAAGCAAAAGATGTGGCACTAAAGAAAGTTTGGTTCAAGGGAGGTTACTGGGTGAAAAGGACAGAATGGCAAATAGAAAAGTCAATCAAACGTTTGATTAGTTGCCCGCCAGTCCTGTTGTTTTGCGGTTTTTGTTATTGAACAAATGTTCATATTCCTTTGAGCACTTGATCGAAGGTTCGATTGAAAATCTAAGGCTCATGCCCGAATTAAAGGGGTGATTACTATTCGTTAAGCAGAAATTTATTATTCATTAGATAACTTTTTTAGTGAAAATGAAAATAATGCCAAAAAGGAATTTTTCTTTGAATATGGAAATAAACAATTACTAATAACTAGAATTGAGGTGAAGGGATTGAGATTAGATCCTATTGAGGCAGCAAAACAGGTGGTATCCAAACATTTTCCGAATTGCCAAGGTGCAATTTTAGCAGGGAGTGTCATCCGGGGAGAGGCAACGGAAACGTCCGATCTTGATATCGTCGTATTCGATGATCAGCTTAATTTCTCTTACAGGGAGTCGTTCATTGACTTTGGCTGGAATATCGAAGCCTTTGCCCATAACTTTACCTCTTATCAGTCCTTTTTTATAGGTGATGCTGAAAGAGCGCGGCCTAGCATGCCAAGAATGGTTTCAGAGGGACTAATTTTAAAGGATGACGGAACCGGAAGGATCGACGCAATTAAAAAAGAAGCTCGGTTGATTATGGAAAAAGGTCCTGAAAAATGGCCGGAAGAAACCATCACTGTCAAACGGTACTTTCTTACCGATGCACTTGATGATTTTAAAGGCTGTACCAACAGAGGGGAAGAGATATTTATTGCCAATACTCTGGCTGAATTGGCGAATGAATTCTATTCGAGAACAAATGGCCAATGGTTAGGGGTTTCGAAATGGGTCATACGTTCTTTAAATCACTTCGATCCACAATTTACAGCATGCTTTGTTGAAGCCTTTGACACTTTTTACAAAACAGGTGAAAAATCGAAAATAATTCAATTAGTCGAAACAGTCTTAGAGCCATATGGCGGGCCGTTATTTACGGGCTTTTCTTTAGGAAAGAGTGAAGCAACTGCATAAGCAACGATCCAATTTGAAATTACATTTTCATCTTTGAGCCGTTTATTACACTTTTTTATTTGGAAAATAAGGTTTCTATGTATTCAATAGTTATAAAAAGTATCCCAAAATTTAGGGATACTTTTTTTAATCCTTCTGATGAAGTTGGTAGTTATGTTAAAGAGCTTAAATGCTCATGAATTAATTTCCACTCATTATTTATTATTATAAAAACGTTGGTGGCATTGCCAAAACCCTTTATTAAATCCCCGTTGTAGTAACCCTCCCAATGGTATGTATAGAGGCAGGTTGCGCTTTTTTCGTCCATAGAGATCCAATTTACATTTGATATGCTGTAAACTTCATCCTTAATCAGATTCCAGGAATTAATGAAGTATTCTTCAATTTCTTTGAGCCCTATGCATTCCTTTTTTGTAAACCAATATACCGCCTCCGGAGCAACAAACTTACTTACATTCTCAAAAACATGAGTATTTGTGGCTTGTATATAACCTTCCAGTGCTTTTTGGACAGACATTTCAAATTCCTCCATTTACGTGATATTACCTTACCATTTCTCATCAATATGTTCGGAATAAAAGGATAAAGCGCGTTCGTATGTTTTAATCCATGGGTCGGATGAGCAGCATGCAAGTTGGATAAGCAGTGATACAGCCTCGGAGTGTTTTCATAGATTATGGAGTGTCATAGCGTAGAAGATTTTAATGCCATTGTTGCAGGGAAATTCATTTAGCCCCTTTTTTAACAACTCAAGAGCTTTTTTGTATTCACCAATACAGCGATATGTACTTCCTAATTGAATATAAGTCCGTTCTCTATTCTCACCGGAAATACCCAACGATAGCATGTTCGTAATAAGGTGCTGCTTCCCTTTCTAATTCCAGTGTGTCATGGACACAGCCACAATGATAATGAATCATTGAATTATCAGGATTTTTTAATACAAGGTCACATAAAATAACACGAGCTTCTTCATTGGGTTTTCCTTTAATAGTTTAAGAGCGTTTGATAGCATAAAGTACCCCCTTCGGCTAATTCTAGATTTATTTTACCTCATTGTGGGAAAATTGTAATTTATGAGGTAAATTATTTGTTTTGATGAAGTTGGTTTCTGTGATATGGTGAAATTAAATTTTTTGTCTCTGAAATAAGGTGATCAGATTGCAAATTAATATTAGAGATATTGTTTCAAAAAGCATTTTGACTCCAGGGCGGGGTTTATTAGCCGATTATTCGCATTCATTGAATCCGTATGCCGGCTGTGCGTTTGGCTGCAGCTACTGCTATGTGAGGCAGCTTCCCGTTTCCCTTTTTCGCGAGGAAGAGTGGGGAACATGGATCGATATTAAAACAAATGCCGCCGAGCTGTTAAAAAGGAACTGGCGAAGGCCAGGAAGAAGGGGTCTGTTACTTTGTTCATGTCATCAGCTACAGACCCGTATCAGCCTATTGAAGCAAAAATAAAGCTAACGAGAAGTTTGTTGGAAGCCATGCTGGAGGAGCGTCCGGATTTTTTGTTCGTGCAAACTCGTTCACCCTTAGTCAAAAGGGACATCGATTTATTCAAACAATTCGGAGACAGGATCAGGGTGTCGATGACAATTGAAACAGATAAGGAAGATATCAGGAAGGCATTTGCTCCATCGGCCCCGCCAATACCCGCGAGGATGCAGGCATTGAAAGAAATAACCGATGCAGGGATATTGACGCAAGCGACAATTGCCCCCTTGTTGCCGTGTTCAAGAGAATTTCCGAGTAAACTAAAAAACATCGCCAGGCGGGTAACATTGGACGATTTTTGGATGGGAGACGGAAGCGGCGGAGTGCGGACAGCCAAATTAGGAGTTTATGAGATATATAAACAGATGGGAATGGAAAAGTGGTATAACCCCACTGCTTATAAGGTCGTTTTAAAAATGCTCAGAGAGGAATTGGAGGATGTGCAGCTCCTGGTTTCTCAAAAAGGATTTAGTCCGGATTAATTGATAAGAAAAATTTGCCCTTTCTGCTATTTGCGGGAAGGGTTTTTTTAAAAAAGTGGAACTGGGCCTCAGGCTAAATAAATAGTTAAACTCGCAAAACAGAAAAACTAATAAAGAAAAAGAAATATAAAATTAATAACTCGAATAATTGCAACTTCAATGATATGATATTGTTAAATATTGTAATTTTATTTAGGGGCTCATCATGAGATTTAATATGGATATAAAGAATTTAAAAGTAATTTATTCTTGAAATTGATTTTTAAAAAAACCATAAGTAATAAGCGAAAGGCGGAATCAGATAAATGATGCCGAGCATCACTATAAGTTCTTTAAAGAAAGAGTACCTGAGCTATTTTCTTTTTTGATGCTAGCCAATACTAAGTAGAATAAAAGAGGCGCTATCACCTCTTTTGTAATATTTTTATATTTTCCCTTCTTTAAGAGGAGATGGAGCCTATGAATAAGCCGGCAGTGTTACTTTTTTTAGTTATTGGACTCTTGATTACAGGGTGCACCAATCTAAGTGGGAATGTTAAAAAAATAATAGTAACTGGTGAAAAAACAGCTGCATTCGATGGTAAAGATGATATTCAAATTTTTTTACACGCAATCCAACATAGCAAAAAAATTGATGGGGTATTAGATGTACGTAAGAGTAACTATAAGTTTAAAATCATATACAAAAATAAAAAAACAAAATCATACTCACTTTGGTTGGGTGATCATCACAACGGAATGATTATGGATAATGAAAATACTCAAACAGGTTATACGTTGGCAAAATTTGATGCAGAAAAACTTTTGAAGCTTTTGTCAAAATAAAGGTTTCTTTTTCGGAGGTGTAAATATGGGTGTTGCATTTTGGGTAACTGCCATTGTTGGATTATTATCTTTCGGAGCTTGGATTTTGTATTATACCTCATTAGGAAAACGGATATCTCATGAAGAAAAAGAAGCTGGAAGAGACTTATCAAATGAAATAAATCCATTTACGGGTTCTTCAAAAAAAAATAAAAAATAATGAATGGCTCCTGTTAATACTTCGTCTAATTATAAGATTTTTAAAAAGGTTATTAGCTACGATGAACTGCCTATTGTGCTATAGTCCTTGTCATATTTCTCCCTCGATGAAAATAAGATTGAGTATCTTTTCATTTGGGGTGAGAATGATGGCAAACGATAATGATCATTTGATAACAAAAGACATGGTGATTAAATACAACCTGCTTAGTGAAAGAAAAAAAGAATTAGAAAAAGAACTCGATGAATTAAAGAAAACCTTCCATATCTATTTTGATAATTTAGTTGGTAAAAATGTAAAAGGCGAAATCACGGTCCATAATTACAAATTGCAACGGCAAATAAGAAATACGCAAAAGTTTAATGAAGTGGAAACTGTTAAGAGGCTGGAAGAATTAAATATGAAGGATCTGATTCGGGTCGTCAAAAAACCGGATGAAGAGAAAATCAATGCAGCCATGAATTTGAACTTTTTAAATGAGGATGATTTAAAAGGCTGTGTGGTAACCAGTTCTTCTCAAGCTATCGTGGTAAAGCCCCTCTGATAGAATTGAGTTTAAATGTAATGGTGTTATATATATTAAGTAGTTCCGTTTTAATGGAATAAGTGCCGGGCACCATTAGGAGAGTGCCTGGCACTTATTAAAGTGTTATATAATGGTGAAAATTATGTCCGACGCCGTCTAGAAGAGCGTCTCCTTGAAGAGCGTCTCCTTGAAGAGCGTCTCCTTGAAGAGCGTCTCCTTGAAGAGCGTCTCCTTGAAGAACGCCTGGAAGAACGCCTGGAAGAACGCCTGGAAGAACGTCTGGAAGAACGTCTGGAAGAGCGCCTAGAAGAACGTCTGGAAGAACGTCTGGAAGAACGTCTAGAAGAACGTCTGGAAGAACGCCTGGAAGAACGTCTGGAAGAGCGCCTAGAAGAACGTCTGGAAGAACGTCTAGAAGAACGTCTGGAAGACCGTCTAGAAGAGCGTCTGCTTAGTGGTCCAAGGGAAAATGGGTCCTCAAACATGAAGTCCCCGCTCCCAGACAGGATCAACTCATCCGCAGCCATTTGAATATCCTGTGGTGAAATGGTTTGTTGCATATAATAACCTCCTTATAAAATATAGAAGGAAATGTAATTTATTTGTTCCCTTCCTTACTATCAAGCTACGCATTTTCAGACAAAACGATTGTGTCTTTTCTCTAGTTTAGAAAGTTTTACCGTTAAATAAATACTTCTTTCTCATCGTGAGGATAGAATGCTATTGTGTTAAAACCATGGAATTGAATGTAAAAAGCATTGGTGAAAACCTAACGGGTTTACTTTAGAGGTGCAAACATTGTAAAACACAAAGGAAAACGCACTTGAATTCACGATATAATTCACAGTGCGTTTTTTTATGATTTATCAACATTTTGGCGAATTTTAATTGCTTATTTTGTCTTAATTAACATAGTAAATCACAGGGTATGAAATAATTATTGGAGGGTGTGTGAATTATTTGTGATTTAGTAAGAGGTCTTATCCTTAATTGAGTACCCAGTAATATTTAAATAAGCGGAGATTTTTCGGTTAGACTGCAGAATAGAGCTCGATTCGGGGTATATAAGCGGAGGTTTTCCATTTAAGCAAAGAAAAATTAACCATTTTCACGTTTTTCGAGTCAATAGTCGGAATCTTTCCGTCTATTTAAGCTATTTTCAGTGCTATTTCCTAATTAAGAGAAAATTCTCCGCTTATTTATCAAGCTTGCCTTAGTGAAAAAAAGAAAATTCAAAAAAAACTTAGAGATATTTGCATCTCTAAGCCTTTTTGACTGTGAATTATGCTGTGAAGTTTATGTGATTTGCTATTTAATTTGATCTGCGATTTACCTTTTTGCACCTCACAAGTAAACCCGTTAGTAAAAACCCAGTGCTTTTTTTGTGGAAAAGTATTTTAACCTTAGGCTGTTTTCGTAAACTTTGTTGCTATTTAGAGTGAATCAGATGGTTGATAAAGAAGTTGATTGGAGCGGAAGGTGCGAGACTCCTGCGGGAGCAGTGGGACAGGTGAGACCCCGCAGTCGCTTCAGCGACGAGGAGGCTCACCGCCCACCCCGTGGAAAGCGAGCATCCTGAAGCGGAAATCAACTACTACTAAAAACAAAAATCTTTTAGAAAACAGCCTAACCTTAAAAGGATTTTTCACAGTTCCTCTTTAATTTAATAGTTAGGAAGTTAAGGAGGGTAAAAGAATGAATCCTTTTGTTTTTGCTTGTATTGCACCGCATGGTATGGAAATCATTCCTGAAATGGCAGGGGATGATCCGGGCAGAATGTCGCTGACACGAAATAGCTTGATAAAAATGGGCAGGGATATGGAAAGTGCACAGCCTGATACGATTATTGTCCTGACACCGCATGGTACGCGGATCAACGGGCAATTTTCCATCACGGATTGTGAAAGAATGGAAGGAATTGCCGAAGAGAGAGGCCTTACTTTTACTATGGAAAAAAGGATTGACCGCGAGCTGGCAAGAAGTATTGCTGATAAGGCTTCCGCTGCTGAGCTTCCTGTTGGTACGATTAATTATGGAACAGCTGCAGGCCCGATTTCCTGTCTGCCTCTTGATTGGGGAGCGATTGTTCCGCTTCGGTTTATGCCAGACGTACCGATTGTAGTAATAACTCCCTCAAGAGAAATTCCATACGAAAAACATGTGCAATTTGGTAAAGCATTAAGAAAAGCAGTCCAGGCTTCATCAAAACGAATTGGATTGATTGCCAGCTGTGATTGGTCGCATACTCATGCAGAAACCGGCCCATATGGCTATAATCCAGCTGCAAAAAGGCTGGATGAAGAGGTGATCGAACTCATCAAACAAAACCAGCTGGAAAGAATGGGTGATTTTGATGATGAATATCTAGATGCAGCAAAACCGGACGGCAATTGGCAAACTCTCATCCTTGCCGGAGCTATTCCATCGGAAGAACGCAAGGTGGAGTTTTTGTCATATGAAGCGCCGACTTATTTTGGAATGCTGTGTACGGGAATTGTAAAGAAAGAGACTTTAAAAATTAATTTACAATAAAATGATGAATTTATTATTAATAAAGAAAGGGTGAAATGATACATATGTTAAACGAAATAGCTTGGGGTACTCCGGGTAGTTTATTATGTTTAGGCGTGTTTCTTGCCGGATTGGGAGTTTTCATCAAGTTATCGAGATATCGGGGATAACAAAAAAACATGTATGCGATAAAGACCTAAATTTCTGGGTCTTTTTTTGTTGGATACAACCTTGATAACCATAACCTTCCCATAAAAGGCCATGATGTTTTATTAAAGACTATCTCTCCTTTGAAATTCACGATTAATTCCGATCATTAAAGTGGTTTTTTGGATATCATTAATCGCATCTTCGCAAAACTTCGTATGTAGAATCGATATCTTTTATATAAGTAAATGGTAATATTTATCAAGTTTTAAATTATTTACCTAACAATATTGTAATGAAATCCAAATTTTAAGTAAAAAGTAGAAAAGGAAGTGTGATAAAAAGGAGGGCTAAAAAATGGTACAGCCGTTAACAGCAAAAGAGCTTGAATATATTGTTGATTCCATGTCAAATGAAGATTTATTAATTAAGCAAACTGTTGTCGCATTATCTCATTCACAAACGCCTGCAGTTCAACAATTATTTAATCAATTATCACAGCAGCATAAACAGCATTATCAACAATTGTTAACCACTTTACAACAGCATGCACCACTTGCACCAAAATTGCAGTAATGATGATTAGGAGGTTTAATAAATGAATCAGCAAATACCAGTTCTTCAGGAACAAGACATTGTTTATACATTTTTAGCAGATCTTAAACGAACAGCAAGAGAATATACAACAGCAGCTACTGAATCCAACTGTCCACAGGTTCGCCAGATGTTCGAGCAGCTTCTGCAAAACACATTAAAACTTCAGGGCCAGACGTATCAATTGATGAGCCAACAAGGCTGGTATAATACGTCGTCTCCTGCAGCGTACCAGGAGATTAACAAGCAGATGAATACATACCAGCAAACTCAAATGCAGACAAATCAAATGGTCCAGCAAAATCTAGGTTTAAGTTAACAGTTTTCTACTTAAGTTTAGGCTGTTTTCGTATACGTTGTTGCTATTGAAGGAGTAGTTGATTTCCACTCCAGGATGCTCGCTTTCCGCGGGGCGGGCAGTGAGCCTCCTCGGCGCACAGCGCCTGTGGGGTCTCACCTGTCCCGCTGCTCCCGCAGGACGTTGAATCAGCTTCCTAGAATCAACACCGCACGAAGGAAATGCGAGAGCATTTTCGAGGAGCTCGCACCTTCTGTTCCAATCAACTTCTTTTTCAACGATTTGCTTTTAAAAACCTAATTGCAAAACTAATTAGATACGGGATTCGTGTTATAAAAAAGGGCTTCTTCACTACCGCAGCGGTTGTGAGAAGCCCTTAATTTTATGGATGATTAACATGACTGTCTGTTAAATAATCCCAAGTTATTAATCTATTATTTTTTAATTAAGCCGATCTCAACCAGCCTTTGGTACAAAAAGTCACCAGCTGTGATTGCCGGGTATTTTTCCGGATTGTCTTCAGAGATACAAGCTGGAATTGTTTCAAGCAAGCAATTGCTGTATGGATGAACGAAGAACGGCATAGAATAACGAGCCGTATTTTCACCTTCAGGATTCACAACACGATGCGTTGTTGCTGGAATGACTTCATTTGAAATACGGGACAGCATATCCCCTGCATCTACAATGATTTGTCCTTTTTCAGCCTTAACTGGCATCCATTCTCCATCGTGTGTTAATAATTCTAATCCAGAAGCAGTAGATTCTACTAATAATGTAATTAAGTTGATATCTTCATGCTCTGCCGCACGGATTGCATTTGGATCCATTGAATCATGTAATGGAGGATAGTGAATTGTACGCAAAATACTGTTTCCATCTTGAATCATATCTGAAAAGAAGTTAGGGCGAAGGTCAAAATGCATCGCAAGTGCTTCTAGCATATTGCGCGCAACACGCTCTAATTCACGATAAAAAGATACAGCTTTGATTTGAAGTTCTGGAAGCTCTGTTGGCCAAATATTTGCTGAGTATTGGCTGCTTAAAGGGTGTCCCACAGGCAATTCCTGTCCAACATGCCAGAACTCTTTCAAATCGCCTACTGTACGGTTTTTAGCATGCTCTTTACCAAAGCCTGTATAACCACGTTGGCCCCCATTAATTCCTTCGTATTTCTTTTTCGTTTCAACATCCATGTTGAATAATTCTTGCCAAAGCTCATAGTTTCTGTCGATTAGCTTTGGATCTACACCATGGCCCTCTAAAATAATAAAGCCCGTTTCTTTTAATCCTGCAGCAAATTGTTCTGCAAAGGTAGCCCGCTGTTCTGAGTTGCCGTATGTAAAGTTCTTCAGGTTTAAAGTGCGAATCATTGGTTGTGTCATTTTTTTCTCTCCTTTCTAAGTTGAAAGCGTTATCAAACTATTAAAAAATAACATATGTATAGTGAAAAAACAATAGGAATTAATAGGACGATGATGACCAGCAGCTTATTTTTGAAAGGAGTAAATCGCAAAAAAAAATAGGGAGAAGGACATCGATTATTTCCATAGTTCGACTCATGAACTTTCCCTATTGGGGAGACCAATTAGAAGAACTTAATAGCATAACGGACGGCAGCACGCAGGGTAACTGTGGCTGCCGTTTTTGCCCTTATTGAATAGTTTGAAATAAAGTATTAATAAGTTGTTATGAACATATTGTAAACCCATTGTTTGTTAAATAAAAAGGTGTTATTATAAACAAAATATTCCATTTTATAAAGTCAATGAAGAGAACAAGTACGTGAGGAAAAACTCTAACAGCGAGCTGGGTATGGTGGAAGCCAGCGAGGAAGCCTTATCGAAAAAAATCATCTCTGAGATGCAAGACTGAACATAGAGTAAGTCTTGACGGGTTTCCGCCGTTAAAAGGAACACGTATGATTGTACGGTGACAAAGCGCTGTTGTGTTTTGCAACAGAATTTGGGTGGTAACGCGGGTAATACACTCGTCCCTTTCTATAGGGACGGGTGTTTTTTATTTTTTAGCTATGTTAAAGCACATAGTTGATTTTGACAAAATGTTGATTGGAGCGTAAGGCGCGAGACTCCTGCGGGAAAAGCGAGTCAAGGGAGACCCCACAGGCGCACAGCGCCGAGGAGGCTCCCGGACCGTCCGCGGAAAGCGAGCGCCTGGAGCGGAAATCAACAGGCAAGTTTAACAGAGCTTATTTTTTAAAAAGGAGGTTTTAACATGGATGTTAGCAATCAGAAGGAAAGCAGGACCAAGCGGGAAAGAAGGATATTGAATTTTTGGGAACAAAACAATATTTTTCAGCAATCAATGGAGAATAGAAAAAACAAAGAGACTTTTGTATTTTATGAAGGTCCGCCTACAGCTAATGGACTTCCGCATGTTGGGCATGCATTAGGAAGGACACTCAAGGATATTATTGCGAGGTACCAAACGATGAGCGGAAAGCATGTCGTTAGGAAAGCAGGATGGGATACCCACGGCTTACCCGTTGAATTAGGCGTAGAAAAAGCACTTGGCATCTCCGGAAAGAAAGAAATTGAAGAATACGGTGTTGAATCTTTTATTAATAAATGTAAAGAAAGTGTGTTTTCGTATGAAAAGCAATGGAGAGAATTCACAAGAGATTTAGGCTATTGGGTTGATATGGATCATCCATATATGACGATGGAGAATGATTATATCGAATCGGTTTGGAACATTTTAGGGACCATTCATGAAAAGGGATGGCTTTATAAAGGGCACCGAGTCTCGCCCTATTGCCCAAGCTGCCAAACATCCTTAAGTTCTCATGAAGTGGCTCAAGGATATAAAGTGGTAAAAGATTTAAGTGCAACAGTAAAATTTAAACTCCTGGAAAAAGAAAATGAATATGTGCTTGGGTGGACCACTACTCCATGGACTCTTCCTGCAAATGTAGCTTTAGCTGTAAATGGAGAATTTGATTATGTAAGGGTTAAAACAAACGATGAAACTTACATTGTTGCGGCCTCCAGATTAGACCAGGTAATCAATAAACCGTATACCATCCTGGAAACGTTGAAAGGTAAACAGCTGGCTGGTCTTTCTTATCAGCCGCCATTTGATTTTGTTGAAGTAAAGAATGGACATCGGATTGTCGAAGCAAAATTTGTTACAGAAGAAAGCGGTACTGGAATTGTCCATATTGCACCAGCATATGGAGAGGATGATTACCGTTTAGTTCAAGAAAACGGACTATCCTTTATTCATGTCGTAGACGAAAGCGGAAGATATGTGGATGCTGTAAAGCCTCTGGCTGGGCAGCTGGTTAAAGAAAGTGATGTTGCAATTGTTAAATTATTGCATGAAAAAGGATTATTGTTTCATAAGGAAAAGTATGAGCATTCCTACCCTCATTGCTGGAGATGTGATACTCCATTACTTTATTATGCTACTGAAAGCTGGTTTATCAAAACGACTGAACTAAAGGATGAATTTATCATCCAAAACAAAACTGTAAACTGGTACCCTGAGCATATTAGGAATGGGCGATTTGGCAACTTTTTAGAAGGATTAGTAGACTGGAATATCAGCAGGAACCGTTATTGGGGAACGCCATTAAATGTCTGGGTCTGTTCTTTCTGTGAAACTGAAGTTACACCAAAGAGTATGCATGAGCTGAAAAATAGAGCAAACGAAGATATTTTAGATATCGAGCTTCATAAACCTTACGTAGACTCCATTACGTTTACGTGCCCATCCTGTAAGGGAACGATGCACAGGACACCTGAGGTCATTGATGTCTGGTTTGATAGTGGTTCGATGCCGTTTGCTCAATACCATATTCCATTTGAAAATAATGAGCTATTTCAAAAACAATTCCCTGCCGATGTGGTAATAGAGGGAATCGACCAGACAAGAGGATGGTTTTACTCATTACTTGCAGTGTCTATTCTCTATACGGGTAAGGCACCTTATAAAAATGTCCTTGCCACAGGCCATGTTTTAGATGAACATGGACAAAAAATGTCGAAAAGCAAAGGGAATGCTTTAGACCCAATGGAACTAATCAATGCCTTTGGTGCAGACGCTCTCAGGTGGTCTCTAATTGAAGACAGTGCACCGTGGAATCCGAAAAGATTTTCAGAACGAAATGTTCAGGAAGCAAAGTCAAAGCTCGTTGATACACTTTCCAGCTTATATCATTTTTACAGCCTTTACGCCGAGATAGATTCATTTAATCCAGAGCTGCATAAAAGCGAGTCGATATCCCTAATGGATCGTTGGATTCTTTCAAGGTTAACGACAACTTCAAATCTTATGAAAAAAGAAATGGATCATTATCAGGTAACAACTGCCGCAAGAGTGGCAGGAAAACTGGTCGAAGAAATCAGTAATTGGTATATCCGCAGAAACAGGGATCGTTTTTGGAGTCAAGGAATGTCAGATGATAAAGCAGCGGCCTTTCAGACACTACACAAATTATTGACAGATATATCAAAGCTGCTGGCTCCGTTTGTTCCGTTTATTTCAGAAGAAATATATTTTTCGTTAACAGGAGAAAGTGTCCATTTAGCAGAATATCCGGTTGCTCAGAAGGATTTAATAGACGAAGAGCTTGAAAATCAAATGCAGGCAGTTTTAGAAATTGTGGAGTTAGGGAGAAGTGTCCGACACGCCCACCAGGTTAAAACAAAACAGCCACTTGCTAAAATGGTGATTATTACGAATGATTCTGATGGTGATTCACTAAGCTCTTTTGAGGACATCATTAAAGACGAACTTAATCTTAAGATGGTAGAGTGGGCTGATTCCTCAAATGACCTTATCGATTATCAATTGAAGCTTAATTTTAAGGCAGCAGGACCAAGGCTGGGTAAAGCGGTAAATGAAGTAAATCAAGGACTTAGCAATGCCACAACAGAAGAAGTTCAGCGTTTTCTAAATGAAGGAACACTAACCATTGCATTGAAAAATCAAGAGGTTATCGTATTGGAAAAAGAAGAGGTAGTTTTGCAAAAAACAGCCGCATTAAAAGGATTTGCTGAAGCCTCCAGCCGAAACTTTACCGTAATCCTGGATACCAATATCAATGAAGAATTAAGACGAGAAGGAACTGTGAGGGATTTCGTTAGAAGTATTCAAGACCTTCGAAAAAAAATGGACCTACCGGTTGAAAAGCGAATCGAACTTTATCTAAACTGCAGTACTGAATTTCAACAATTAGTGAAGGATTATATGCAGTTAATCAACAGCAGCATTGTTTTAAACACTCTTCATTTTTCTGACTCAGACCGGATGGAAAAGATCCAGGTTGGAATTGAGGAAGTTCTTGTAGGGATAGAATAAAGGTAATTTGCGGTCTTAGGAAAATAGAAAAGTGAGTTAAAGAGGGAGCAGCCGATTTTGGTTGATCCTTCTTTTAATTGGACCATCTTCATTGTGATTATTTAAAACGAATCAAAATAAATCAAATAAAAAAGCAGGAAATACCTATGTTTTTCCGAATCAGTTTATAAAGAATATTTTACCAGGTTCGCTACAATAAGTTCATGTCATTGAAATAAGTAGCTTAAAAACAGAATTAATGGAGGTTTAAACAAATATGATCAATGAAGTCTTTTCTGCTGCTCAAACAGGAGATACCAAACAATTAAAGGGTTTGTTGGATATTGATTCTACACTGGCAAACACTGAAAACAGCGATGGTCTAACACCTTTAGGATTTGCTGCACATTTTGGCCAGGCTGAATCTGTAAAGGTGCTGTTGGAGTATGGTGCAGACGTGAATGCTGTATCGCATTCTAAAGTCAGTTATATCCCCTCTAATACAGCTCTGCATGCCGCGATTGCAGGAGAGAGGAATATGGAAGTGATTAAACTGCTGCTTTCGCACAATACGCAGACGAATATTTTTGATAGCAACGCCCATACAAGTCTCCATACCGCTGCATTCCATGATGATAACATTGAAATGATCAATTTATTATTAGAACATGGAGCAAATGTCAATGCCAAAGCTGAAGATGGAAAAACGGCACTAGAGCTAGCAATAGAAAATGGTAATATCAATGTTGCCGAACTTTTGAAACAAAAAGGGGCTATAGAATAATTTTTAACAGGCCATTCAACGGAGAGTAATAGTTTAGAAATAACCGCCTAAAGAAAAGGCGGTTATTTGTTTTGACTGATAATAGGCTATCCGCTTAAAAGAAGTATTTTTTCATAAAATGGTTAATGTTAAAATAAGGTAAGCGGAGTTTTTAGATAGCGAAACAGAGACTCCAAAATTCTGTTTTTTATACCCCCATAATACATGATGGTTTGTTCGTATTCTTTTAGTATGGTCATCAATAAAAACACGAGGGAAATAATATGAACAAACTAACCAAGGGAGCCCTTGCGATGGTTTTAGCCGGGGCTGTTACGTTTTCTGTCACCAACGCTTTGATAGTCAAACACTCTTCTAAACGATTATCAAAAGAAAATACTTCATCTATATCCGGAGATCCCAAAAAAGCGGATGTAATCAGCCAAGCGGACAAAAAGGTGAAAGATCAAATGCCAGGACCAAATGTGGAAAACGGTCAAACAAAGCTTTCTCCTGAAATTCCGGCTTTGCAAGTGGCTTTTAGAAATAGAAACAAGAGTGGTGTGGCTATAAAAGTCAATAAACAGAATACGAAAAAATACAGTAAGAGTACTACAACAAACACTGCTAGTACGAATAAGACAACAACCACAATGATACTTGCGACAAGCGCAAAATCGCCAGACACAACAACTGCATCCAAGCCGACGGGAACTAAAATAACAAGTGCAACCAGAGCGACTGCATCCAAACCGACGGGAACTAAAATAACAAGTGCAACCAGAGCGACTGCATCCAAACCGACGGGAACTAAAATAACAAGTGCAACCAGAGCGACTGCATCCAAACCGACGGGACCTAATACAACAAATGCAGCGAGAACGACTGCATCCAAGCCGTCGAGAACTAATACAACAAGTGCAAGCACAACGACTGTTGCAACAACGACACCTCCGACAAGCACAAAAGCTCCAACCACAACGACTGCATCCAAGCCGACGGGAACTAATACAACAACTACAACGACAACCAACCGTGGACAACAAGTTTCTCTAGCCGCAAAAGAAAAGACCGCGAGCCATCGGGAACAAAAAGAAAACAACCGAAAGCAAATGTAATTCATTCAAAAAGGGTCACCCACATTATGGTGATCCTTTTTCTGTTCAAATTCAATATTAGAAAAACTTGGAATCCGCCAAGTCCTTAGGCGAATGCCTTAGTTTTTCTTATGCGTTTAGAATTTATGGATATAAATTCTGATAAGCTAAAAAGGCCTTCCCTAAAATGGGAAAGACCACGAAGATTCGATTAACTGGATTCCTTAACCTTCACAATAGAGGTTTCCTGAGTTACATTACCTTTTCGTTTTAGTTTATTCCAACCAACCGTTACTCCCTTTATTGCTGAGAATATGGATTTTATCACCACATAAGTCATAAGCTGTTTGTACAATATTCGTTGCAGAAACAGTGAGCTTAGTGGCTTTGGACTTTCTTTCTCCAATCGAAATGCATATAGAGAAGTAAAGAAATCCAGCAAGTAAAAAAAGATAAATCCAATGGCTGCTTTTTCAGGGTGTGTGGTAAAAAGGGCCATAATGAACAGTATATCTGCAAAAGGCGATATTGTTTGATAAATATATTGGAAAAGCCACATGTTTGGAAGGGCGATATATCCTAATGAGTTATGTTTTTTATTGAATAAAGCCTCACGATGTTTCCATAAGCATTGTAATGTACCATAAACCCATCGGTAACGCTGTTTTGCCAGACTTTTTATATCTTCCGGCACTTCTGTAAAGGCATGAGCCATTTCTTCGAATTCAATCTTTTTCCCATTGCGTAAAAGGGTAAGAGTGATATCGGTATCCTCTGCCAGTGTATCCTCTTTAAAGTATCCTGCTTCTTCTACCGCCGTCTTCCTCCAAGCACCGATCGCACCGGGTACAACCGTAATGCAATTGAGAGCTGCAAAAGCCCTTCTTTCAAGGTTAAAGCCTGTCACATACTCGATATGCTGCCAGTTTGTAAGGAGGTTCCCTTTATTGCCGACCTTTACATTACCTGAAACAGCAGCAACATTTTCATTTTTAAAATGGTTAATAAGCAATGAGATGGCATTTTCAGCGATGAGTGTATCAGCGTCAAGAGCAACCACGAATTCCCCCTTTGCTTCTTTAAAACCAAGATTAACAGCGGAAGATTTTCCTCCATTGTGTTTTTTAATTAATCTGACGAGAGGATTGTTGGTATAAGTTTCCTGAACCACAACGGAAGTGTCATCCTTTGATCCATCGTCGATAATCAAAATCTCAAAAGCAGGGTAATCGCTGGATAAAATAGAATTAACTGTTTTACAAATTACTTTTTCCTCGTTATAGGCAGCAATCACGACACTGACAAAAGGTGTAAAGCTAGGGTCGATCTGGGTCTCTTTATACCTTTTTACCTGCTTTCTCGAAAGGAGAACGAAGAGAGCCAGGCGCAAAATTCCTAAAATAATAGCTGAGTAGAATAGGAAGCTTAATCCAAAATGCCAGCCTTGTATCACCATGAATACAGCCTTGTCATAGACCAAATAAGGGCTGTCCTGATCAGCAGGGGGTATAATATGACTATCACTTTTTCCAATTAGATCAGCAATGGTGGTAAATTTGTAGCCGCGCTTTTTCAGTTCTTTAATAATAATAGGTAAGGCCTTTACAGTGTTGGATCGGTCACCGCCAGCATCATGCATCAAAATTACATTTCCTTTTGGCAGCTGATTCAATACCTGACTCACAATTTCATTGCTAGAATGTTTTTGCCAATCCTCAGAGTCAATTGATTCTGCAACCGTGGTATAGCCCATATCCTGTGCCCGGATTATAGGCACCAGTTCGCTTTTTGTTCTCGGTTCCGTACCGGACACATACGGCGGGCGGAAAAGGGTCATCGAATGACGGGTAATTTCTTGAAATAAACGCTGAGTTGCATTAAGCTCCATTCTCGTTTGAAATGGTGTGATAGAGGCAACATCAGAATGGGTGAATGTATGGTTGCCAATTTCATGACCTTCTTTAAACATCCTTTTAACCAGTTCTGGATGCTGCATAGCGTTCTCTCCAAGAATAAAGAAGGTACCTCTTATATGATTCTTGTCCAAAATGTCTAATATTTGAGGTGTATAAGCTGGATCCGGACCATCATCAAAGGAAAGGACGACTTTCTTGGTTTTGGGTTTACCATACCGTACCACCTCAGAAGGCTTTGGTAGTTTAATATAGGATTCGGTTTGAATCATACCATGTGAATCCAATTGAATCGTTCTTTTCCCTTTTTGTGATTGAGAAACTATTTTTAATATCTCACCAGCACCTTTATATTGTGGCTCAGGACTCACCAAAGGATTAAGGGCATGGGATGGATTGTGCATTTCCTTTGGTTTATTAATGTAATTCCAGATAGAAGGATCTTCAGAACCGAGACGCCAAAGCGCTATTCCTTTTGAGCCGCTATCTATCACTAACTTCATTTGATTATAAAATGTAGCAGCATCTAAAAACCAAACAATATGGTTTTTTCTTTTTATTTTGTAGCGTAAATAAGGGTTTCCTACTTGTTTATTCCAATGGATTTGGAGTTTGTTTCCATTTCCCAATTCCATAATATCCCCAAAAGTCATCGCAGCTGCAGGCTGATTGGAGTTTTCTTCCCAGTCATAACCGTAGCTACCCAAACTCACAATCAATTTTTCGGAAGGAATATTGAGCTGGTTTAAGGTCTCTTTTACCCAATCAGATGGAGCCACAGGTCCAGGTTTACTCATGGAGTTGTGCTGGTCATATAGCATGACAATCATACGATCAACGCTAGCTGCTAAAGAAGCATAGTTAAAGCTATTGTTCTTTGGAGGGACATCCATTGTGACCAAGAGACCATGTTGATGAAATGCTTCATAAACTTTATCCATAAATTGAGTGAAATGATCTTTGTCATTTGGATTGATTTCTTCGAAGTCAATATTAATACCGTCAAAGTCATTTGTTCTCACATAAGCCAGCAAATTTTTAATAAAAAGTTCTTCAGCACCGGGAGTAGTAAATAATCGGTGCAGTACATCGCTATCCCATTTATTGTTAATAACATTATTAATTAATGGAAGAATCCTTATATCATGTGCTTTTCCCTCTGCAATAATAGAGCTGTCAGTGCTGGGTTTAAGGGTAAGGCTAGGAGTAAGCTGCAGCCACTCAGGCACTAATGTTGTAATAGAATCTATATTTTTTTTGAAAGAAGTTTTGCTGTTTTCGTCCCAATTGACGTAAAAACCATACACTTCTTGTTTGCTCGCCATTTGTTTTTTGTTTAATAGACCCCTATTTTTTTGAATAAGAGGGGAAGGACTCGTTTTTTGAACCTGTGAAGCAAGCTCTGCTTCACTGAACATAGTATTAATCGGCTCGATCCCGCTCGCTGTACTTTTATTATTCAATTGCAGCTCAGGAAAGACTGGGTTAGTATTTAGGCTTTCAATAAAAATAGTCGATACTAAAACTAATAAAATAGTAAAGCCAGCACTCATTCGTTTAATAATGGACCAGCGACTTTTTCCGGGATCAAGAAAAATATGTTCTTGTTTTCGCTCCCTTTTTTTCAGCCCTAAATTGTAAAACCAGTGGAAGAAAAAATAGCAGATAAGACCAATCAAGCCTCCAAAGGCCCTGATGCAATGGATTGCGAATGTTGTATTTTAGCCTTTAGGGCAGAGAATAACCAGTAATCTTCCAATATGCGTAAATCCAGGTATGGTAAATGACGAATATTAGGAATAAAAGCCGTAATAAACGTACCAAGGAATAAGGCGATGATATTAAGTCGCAACAAAAGTGAAAAAGCAAACAATAATGGAATTCTTAAATTATCTAAAGGTAAAAAGGCCAGAAAAAAACCAATTGTACTTGCAACCGCTCCTGCGTTTCCTGTGACAGGTGCAAACAATGATCTGACATTCCACCTAAATATTCGATTCACTTAGATTCCTCCTCGTAGGTGCAGTGCCGAAAAAGTAAAACTTTATATTAATAATTTGATTTTATTAAATTAAAATCTGTAAAGAATCCACAGAATCGTTAACTTTAAGCAGACAGACTTATTTCGACAAAAGATAACTAACAAAACAAGTTTAGATAGTCATTTTAAGATTTTGGGGGTGGGCTGAAAAAGTTTTTTGATTTTTAAATGGTAATTGAGGATGATTTTATGTGAATTTTTTACTGGTGGATAACTGTCTCCTATTGAAATATGCATGGAGCAAATGTCGACGCCAAAGCAATGGCGGAAAAACTGGACTAGAGCTAGCAAAAGAAAATGGCAATATCAGTGTTGCAGAACTTTTGAAACAAAAAGGGCCATTGAATATTTTTTTAAAAGAAGGAAAATTTGGTACTAGAATAAAAGCCGTTCTCCCTTTAATAAGGAAGGACGGCTTTTAATATTTGAGGATTTTTTGAATAAGGGGCGATCTTTAATGTAACCCTTTTTCACTCCAGCATTGGATCCAGATTCACAGAATTCGTTAATAGTGTGGAGTTTACATTTTCTTATTTTAATTTTTACAAAATTTCATTTTTTGAAATAAATTCGAGTGATTTATTATTAAATATGAAAAAATGGGTATTTTTAAGGGAAATGGTAAAATATTAATTTACATTTTGTTCAAATGTGTGTTATATTTATGTTTGTATTTTTAAAATAATGAAAGCGCTCACCTATAATCCATCTGTGTTAAAAAAAATGAGGAAGAAAATGCAGTGATTAAGGGGAAGGAGGTGAATGTTGTGAAAAAGACTTTTCACAACATTTAATATGGGCTTTGTTGGTTTGTTTCTATCAGGTGCAGTATTATTTCTAAACAGTCTTATGCTATTAGGGAAAGCCGATGGAAAAAGCGTTGGGATCTTTAATATTTTCATAGGGACCATTCAGATAATTATCCCATTTTATTTAATGGTCGTTTCAGGTCAAGATCATTGGGAACTTTATAATGATGCATCGATTTTTCTATTTGGCTTAACTTATTTATATGTGGGGTTCACCTTATGGAAAGGGCTTGAAGGCAGCGGACTAGGATGGTTTAGTCTATGGGTTGCTGTTATTGGAATTGTATATACCATAACATCTTTTATTCACTTTCATAATGTTGTCAATGCATTAACATGGGGCATGTGGGCATTATTATGGTTTCTGTTCTTTTTATCCAATGCACTTAATAAGAAAATTGACCATTATATTGGCAGAGTTGCATTTGTTCAGTCATGGGTTACATTGACCATACCAGCGCTCCTATATTTTTTAGGTGTTTGGAGTACAAAAATTGTCAATCAAATCTGGACCTGCGTTTTAATTCTAGCTATTGTGTATTTTGTTGTTAGTTTTTTCAAATTGAAATTCTCATATAAAAAAGAAAAAAGTAGTCAAGCAATCCACGTAAATAAAACTTTGGGGGTAAAATAATATGTCAATCATAATCGGAATCATTGGAATCCTAGCTCTAGTAGGTATAGCTTGGTTGATGTCAAATGATAAGAAAAACATAAACTATCGTGCCGTTGGTGTAATGGCAGCTGTTCAGTTGTTTTTAGCTTGGTTTATGCTTAATACTTCAATTGGTAAAAAAGTTCTGCACAAAATCGTAGATGGCTTTAACAAAGTTCTTTCTTTCGGTAATGACGGTATCTCATTCGTATTCGGTGACCTTGCAGGAAAGCATTTATTCTTTGTAGATGTTCTGATGATGATTGTATTCGTAACAGCTCTTCTAGGTATTTTAACTTATTCAAGAATATTACCATTAGCTATTAAATACATTGGTGGTGCAGTAAGTAAAATAACAGGTTTACCAAAAGTGGAATCATTTGTTGCTGTGAATTCTATGGTATTTGGTGATACTTCTGCTATCCTTTCTGTTAAGTCATTTATTCCTAATCTTTCTGGTAACCGCTTGTTCGTTGTTGTTACTTCTTCTCTTGTTGCGGTAAGCTGTTCAATTTTAGGTGCTTACATGCAAATGATTCCTGCGGAGTTCGTATTGGTTGCGTTACCAATTAACGTATTCTCTGGTCTTATCCTATCAACGATCGTATGTCCTGTTCGTAAAGAAGAAGATGAAAAAATCGATATTAAGGGAATGATTCCTGAGAAATCTCTTTTCGAAGCAATCGGCAACTGGACATTGCTCGGCGGAAAGACGGCCTTAATCGTAGGCGCTATGCTTATTACTTATGTAGGATTGATCGCGGCAGTTAACTGGATTTTTACGTCAATCTTCGGTATCTCTTTCACTGGCGTACTTGGATATGTATTCGCGCCAATCGCTTGGATCATGGGTATTCCTACAAATGAGATTATTAAAGCTGGCTCAATCATGGGTACTAAGGTAGCCGCTAACGAATTCGTCGCTATGTTAGATTTCATGAAATTGATCCCTCAAATGTCTCATAAGACTGTTGGTATCGTATCAGCGTTCTTAGTATCTTTCGCCAACTTCTCTTCTATTGGAATTATTTTAGGAACTGTACAAGCTATCAATAATGAAAAGGCAAGTCAGTTAGCTAAGGTTGGTTTAAAGGTTTTGTTAGTAGCAACAATGGGATCAGTCTTAACTGGAACTATCGTAGGTTTGTTCCTATAATAATTTAATTATGATGGTTCCGATCCCCTTCTCAATTTATTTACCTTTGTATTGTAATTTTATTGGCTGATAGCTGTCGCCTACTGAAAAAAGCAACAATCCTTTAGAAAAGATATAAAATAAAAAGGTGCAATTCTCAGAGTTTCTCGAGATTGCACCTTTCCCTTTTTTAAGCTACTTTTTGTTCTGTCTTTTCCTCGATTTTTTGACCTTCCCATTTTGTAATAACAAGGGCTGCTAATGAGTTTCCGACAATATTGACAGCTGTCCGTGCCATATCAAGGATTCGGTCAATCCCTGCAATAAAGGCAAGTCCTTCAACTGGAATTCCTACACTTCCAAGTGTCGCAAGCAGGACAACAAACGAAACACCCGGAACACCAGCTATTCCTTTGGATGTGACCATTAATACGAGAACCAATGTGATTTGATGACCAATACTCATATGAATCCCATACATTTGAGCGATAAACAAGGCAGCAATTGCTTGATATAGAGTCGATCCATCAAGGTTAAAGGAATAACCAGTTGGAATCACAAAAGAGGTGATGGCCTTTGGACAGCCTAGCTTCTCCATTTTTTCCATGATTTTTGGAAGCACGGTTTCGGAGCTTGCTGTTGAATAGCCTAATAATAATTCATCTTTTAAGTATTTTAAGAGTTTAAAAATATTAAATCCGGCAATTTTCGCCGTCAATCCCATCACGACGAGAATAAAGAAAATCATCGATCCGTACACAACTAGGACTAGTTTCCCTAGTGGAATTAAAGATGATAAACCGAATGTGGATATGGTCACGCCAATTAACGCAAATACCCCAAGCGGTGCAATCTTCATAATTTGGTTTGTCACATAAAACATGGCTTCAGCTGTTCCCTTGAAAAACTGGAGAATCGGTGTTCCTTTCTCTCCGATTGCTGCTACTCCTAACCCAAACAACACCGAGAAGAAGATGACAGCAAGCATGTCCCCATTCGCTAAAGATTGAACAATATTGGTAGGAACGATATTCACAAACGTGTCGGCCATCGAGTGCGACTCCGTTGTTTTCGCCGTACTTACATACGCATTAATATCGGTTTTGGTAAGATGGGAGCGGTCCACGCCTGTTCCCGGGTGGAATAGGTTTGCGGCAGACAGTCCCACTACGATCGCAATCGTTGTAATGATTTCGAAGTAGAGGATGGTTTTTCCCCGAGCTTCCCTAAGGACTTCATATCCCCTACACCAGCAACGCCAACGATTAGACTTGAGACCACGATTGGAATCACAATCATTTTGATTAAGTGAATAAATATATTTCCAATTGGCTGCAGGTATTCAGCGACATGGGGATTTCCGTAAAAAATCCCGCCAACCGTGATACCAAGAACCAACCCTATGAAAATTTGCCATGCTAATCCAATTTTTTTCATATCTAGCACTCCTTAAATTCTATCAATGAAATTCATTTTAGATTTCTTTATCTATATTAACAATATATAATATAGATAAAAATAATCTCAATTTGATATAGGTGGATTATATTATGGAATTAAGACAGTTAAAATACTTTGTTGAAGTTGCGAAAAATGAGCATTTTTCTATGGCTGCAGAAACCTTGCATGTTGCCCAGTCAGCTTTAAGCCGCCAGGTAGGGCTTTTAGAAAAAGAATTAGGAGTAGAGTTATTTGAAAGAGAGGGTCGAAATGTAAAATTAACCCCTATTGGAAAAATGTTCTTAGAACAGGCGATGATTGCTTTAAAGGCGATTGACAATGCCACTCAGCTTATCGAAGAATATTTGGAACCGGAACGCGGAATTATCCGTATCGGTTTTCCATCCAGTATAGCGAGCAGTACGCTGCCAACCATCATTTCAGCTTTTAAAAAAGAGCATCCAGATGTACGGTTTCATTTGCGTCAAGGATCCTATGAATTTCTCACAGAGGGGATCAAGAAAAGAGAGATTGATTTAGCGTTTATCGGTCCTGTGCCGGTCAGTGATCCGGATTTACATGCCGATATCCTTTTTTCGGAGTATTTTTACGCACTCATACCTGAAACTCACTCTCTAGCGCAGAACGGTAGTTTATCCCTATACCAATTGGAGCGTGATTCCTTTGTATTATTTCCACAAGGCTTTGTTCTTCGCAAAATAGTAGTGGATGCTTGCCATCAGGCGGGTTTCCGGCCATTCATTCCTTATGAGGGTGAAGATTTAGATGCGATAAAAGGATTAGTTTCTTCAGGAATCGGTGTCACTCTTCTCCCTGAGACGACCCTCTTTGGGAATATGCCTAGTGGAACAATTAAAATAAAAATCAGCCATCCAGAGGTGAAAAGAACGGTGGGAATCATTATTCCCAAAAATCGTCCACTTTCTCCTTCAGAGAAGCTGTTTTATGAATTTGTGCTGGATTACTTTAGACACATTAATTTGTGGACATAGATGCTGTCAGCATCCGAAATTAAAGGATGACTCTGACTTTGGGTATCATCCTAAAAAAGAGGCACTATTAATGTGCCTCTTTCATGTGATATATACTCCAAGTCTGTTTATGGAAGGATATTGCCTGCAGAACGATAAATACTATACCATTCTTCACGCGTCAGATGAATTTCGCTTGCCTTACAGCATTCCTTAAGCCTGTCTAAATTCATTGTACCTATGACCGGCTGCATTTGTGCTGGATGGCGTAAAATCCATGCAGTGGCAATGGTAGTGTTGCTAACCTCATATTTTTTTGCGATTTCATCAATTTTTTGATTCAATTCTGGAAACTTGTCGTTTCCGAGAAATACTCCTTCAAAAAATCCGTATTGGAAAGGGGACCATGGCTGTATTGTGATATCGTTCAGCCTGCAATAATCAAGTACGCTCCCATCTCGATTTATGGCAGAATCATTTTCCATGTTCACATTCATTCCATTAGAGATCATGTTGGCGTTGGTTATACTTAATTGCAATTGGTTTGCAATAAGCGACTGTTTCACAGATTTCTTTAGCAGTTGGATCTGCGTCGGATTCTGATTGGAGACGCCGAAATGCCGTACTTTACCCGAATTTTCAAGAATATCAAACGCCTCTGCTACCTCTTCGGGCTCTACAAGAGCATCAGGGCGGTGCAGATGCAGAACATCGAGATATTCTGTTTTCAGCCGTTTCAAAATTCCGTCTACCGAATCTAAAATATGTTCTTTGGAAAAGTCGAACATTCCCTGACGAATTCCACATTTCGATTGCAGAATGATTTTTTCACGAATATCTGTGTTCATGTGAATGGCATCTGCGAATATTTCCTCGCATGTTCCGCCGCCATAAATGTCCGCATGGTCGAAGAAGTTCGCTCCTTCTTCTAAAGCTGTTTGGACAAAGCGCTCAGCCTCGTCTTTTTCTAGTGTGTTAATACGCATGCAGCCGACTGCAACGACCGGCACCTCTAAAGTACTGCTTCCTAGTTTCATTGTTCTCATGGTTTACTTCCTCCATTTTTGGAATAGATAACTTAGTGAAATGGTGTCGACATATGTTGGGTTGTTTGACTTTCTTTTAAACTTCATACCCGAATTAATGAAAACAATACGGATTCATATCTATTCTGACACATAGGTAGAGTAGGCTCAATCTTTAAGGAGCATACCTCGATTTGTTCGGAGAACCTTTTTTTAAATAAAAATAGAATAGTGGATATGAAAAAGTTTATATAATCATATTTCCTGCGATAAATCTGCAGTGTTTTCAATAACTCAAAGCTAACTTAAAAGGGTAAACTTAAGAAGTAATAAAATAATTTAATGGGTGGATATCGATGACTAATACAATAGTAGACAAATTAAATCTACATAAATATAAAAAAGTAGCAGTATTGCATTCGCCGAAGGGTTCAGATTATTTATCTGAGTTAGAAGATTATGATACAGAGCTCACTGATAGTAAGTATGATCTTATTTTTGCTTTTGTGTTAGATATGGAGTCTTTAAAGGGACTTGTAAACAAGGTGATTGAGAAAAATTGTTTAAATAAAAACGGTTATATCTTTTTGGCCTATCCAAAAAAGGGGAATAAAGTATATCCAACGTTCATTCATCGTGATGATTTATTAGATGGATTGGGTGCTGATGAAAATGGTTATGTTGGGACAAGTAATATTAAATTTGCACGAATGGTAGGATTAGATGAGGTCTTTACGGTTGTCGGACTAAAAGAAGATTCTCAAAACCGAAATAAAGCAACGACAGCTGCAAGTCAATGCGTAGATGATTATATAGAGATGGTTCCACATGTTGAAAGAGATTTACAACACACTCCAGATCTATTAGCTTTTTATCAATCACTTACTCCCGGATACCGCAAAGATTGGGCTCGTTATGTTTATAGTGCAAAACAAGACGCGACAAAAGATAAGCGACGTGAGGAAATGAAAATGATTCTTGGTGCGGGATACAAGAGCCGGGATCTTTATCAGAGAGATAAAAAATAACTGTCAGCAATGATTTCTGGAATCTTAAGAGAATTTCATCCGAGCGATATCTCTTGAATCGCCCGCCGAAATTGGCTAGAGGATTTATATCTCTGTATTCTATGATTAGGAACGTTTGATAAGGGTTTATTCATAATCGAATAAGTATTGGAGGGTCTAGCTTGGAAAAGAGTGAATTTTGGAATCTGATAGAGCAGCCAATGTCTTACATAAAAGAATGGGAACCAGAAATATCTGTTCGGAGAAGAAACCTTCGATTATGATGAAACTAAAAATTAAAACCAACTTGTTGTCGATTAGTCTATCTCAAATTCTCTTCTTTGTCTTAATGCCCGTATGGTTAAAGCTATTATCCTATCTTAACCCAATGGTTTTGGTCGTTGTGTGGATGTGTTTGACCATTTTTGTGTTTTTCGCCGTATATTATGTGCGAAAAGAAACGATACAAATACATGTTCTTATCATAAAGCTGGTCCTGAGCATTTATAGCTTTGGCTTAATGGTTTTGTTATTTTTCCGTCCAGCTAATCAACAGTATAGTCAAATTAACTTTATACCATTTAAAACGATTGTTGGCTTCCTTACAGGTGAGGGGAATTTTCTTATTGCCTTTTACAATATAACAGCGAATATTCTCCTATTCGTGCCATATGGTGTAGTGACTTTTTTGCTAAACAAAAGCCCATCGAGGAGTCAATTGTATATCATACCTGCAATAGCCATATTGCTAATAGAAATTATCCAGCACCTTACCAAGCGCGGAAGTATGGATATTGATGATTTTATATTAAATCTGTTAGGAGTATGTATTGGTTATCTTGTGCATCCGGTGATTCAAAAAGTGGTGAAAGTCAAAAAATATAAAGTTTGATAACTTAGCATCCCTAAAAAAGGGGATGTTTTTTTCGTTCATTGAAAAACATCAATTGGGAGAGGCATGTTGAAGTAACTGCAAACTTTCAAGCAATAATAAAACCAAGATGGATTATGAAGAAATCATAATATATCTTGGTAATGAAAATAGGAAATCTAATCAAAATAAACCGATTTCTGAGGTTTTTTTAAGTATTTAAAAGCCAACTCAATTTGTGATTTAGTATTTCGGGCTGTTGATAGGGGGGAAGTTCGCTTTCTGCAAAGAAATTAACTGCAATTGTTTCGATTCCTTCAACTGGTTGTCCGCCAATGATTTCACATTGAATAAACATTTTATAAATATGGTAGGCAGAAAGAGGATGTGGATGACATTTCGTATCGGTTACAGCTAACAATTTGATTACTTTTACATCAAACCCAGATTCTTCTTTTACTTCTTTAACAGCTACTTCACTTGGGGTTAGTCCAATGTCAGCCCACCCGCCAGGTAATGCCCATTTACCATCGGCCTTTTCCCTGACCATTAGAATTTTATCATCCTTAAAGACAGCAGCCCTAATATCGACCTTCGGAGTTGCATAACCAGTTTCACTTGCAAATAAATCCTTGATGACTGTTTTTTCAAGATTTGTATGTTGAGATAAAATGTCAACGCTTATATTTCTTATTAATTCAAACCTTTCCAAGTCATAAACATCTTTTGAATACGTTAATCCCGCCTGTGCAATGGACTGAAGCTGTTTCGCCCAATCCAGCCATTTCGGTTCCATACTCATCACCACCAGCTTGTCTAATATCCTAATACTATATTAACTATTGTGCTATTTTGGCTCGGCTCCTGCTCTAAATTGAAAAATAAAAACTAATCAAATTGTCATTTTATGTTAAAATTTTTCAATAGAATCGGAAATAGGTGGTTATTACATGAAGAAGATAGGGGTTATAGGGGCAATGCAGATTGAAATAGACTTACTTTTAGATAGGCTGTTTTCTAAAAGATTGTTGTTTTTAAATAGGTTTTTATTAGATAGAACATTAGGGAGAAACCAAAACCTATGAAAATCTTTAAAACCTTTATTTTAAATTGCCTGAATTTCTTGAAAATCCCTGAATTGAAACTGCCGAAAGAAGCGATTGAAGAGTTTGATACTCTCTATAATGATTTTGTTTCAGAGGGAAAGGGCGACTTTTTTGAATATAAAAGCAGCTACCCAAAATATTTATTTTTGAATTATTTGATTGAAAATAAAACCGTCCTTGTTCATGGTTCAAATCATTCGGATATAAAGATTTTTGAACCAAGGGATTCCACTCTATTTACAGGTAAGCCTGTTAAAGCAGTATTTGCATCATCTGACGGGGTATGGTCCATGTTTTTTGCTGTTATAAAGAGAAGTGGATACCGCGGAACGATAAGAAATGCATGTTTTACAAACAAAACGAAGAACGGGATTAAACGATATTACTTTTTCTCTGTTAATGAAGAATACAAAAACGAGCCATGGACGGATGGGACCATTTATATACTGCCTAAGCCATTTTTTAAACAAGGCGGTGTTAATGATGAATGGATTTGTGAGATGGAAGTAAAACCACTTGCGAAACTTTCAGTAACACCAAAGGATTTTATATTTTTAGACCAAGTTAACTATCATAATGAAAAGGATTCTACTATAAAAACGTTTGTAAAAGCGGTTGTTTTAAATAGAAAGTGACAGGCGCCTTCCATTTTTATGGGAGGTGCCTGTCACTTTCACATAATCCGATCCAAAACAAACATTAGATGATGCGGCTAAAGCAACTGACGTGCAATTGATATCGCCAATCGAACAAATGGAAAAAAATAATAGCTGTTGAATGAAAGAGAATGATATAAATAGATAAGACTATCTCTATTTTTGAAGGTTGTCTTAATGAATTCGCAAAATAGTGAGGGGCTTTTTAGGATGAAGGGTTATTTATTTTTAACGATCGCAATTGTAAGTGAAATTTTCGGTACTTCTATGCTTAAAGCATCAGAAGTGTTTACAAAATTTTGGCCGAGTGCGGCGTTTATTGTCGGCTTCGGTTTAGCATTTTATTCTCTTTCACTAGCTTTGCAATATATCCCTTTAAATATAGCGTATGCCATCTGGTCTGGAGTGGGCACAGCCTTGACAGCTTTGATAAGTATATTAATCTGGAAAGAAAAAATAAGTATTCAAGGCGTCATAGGAATGCTCTTAATAATCGCAGGCGTTGTTATTCTTAATCTAGGTAAATCTACCAAGTGACAGGCACCTCCCGTTTTTCTGGGAGATACCTGTTACTTTTTTTGAATTAATTGCACAACTGCCGGAATATCAGCGGGAGCCCATTTTAATGAGTCCAGGTTTTCTCTCTTAAGCCAGATAAGCTTTGAATGCTCACTTCGTTCTGGAGTTCCTTCTACAATTCTGCACTTAATGGCGATGAGAGTAATGATAAACGTTTCGTGTTCATGGGTATGCTCATTGAATAATGCTTCTTTTTCCATTGAAAAGAAGTTGATTGGAACGGAAGGTGCGAGACTCCTGCGGGAGCAGCGGGACAGGTGAGACCCCACAGGCGCAGAGCGCCGAGGAGGCTCACCGCACGCCCCGCGGAAAGCGAGCATCCTGGAGTGAAAATCAACTACTTCTTAAATAGCAACAAATTTTTATACGAAAACAGCCTTTTTTAAAAACAATTATTTTGTTCAGTTGTGATATGTCCTCTTTCTAAAGCTTTTAGTGATTAAAATCACACTTCAAAACAGTTAATACTTTTATAATAGTGTTAATTCGATTTATTCGGTCAATTGGAGGCTTCTATATGTTTGTCAGCAAAAGAAAATACTTGGAACTAGAAATGAATAGAAATAAAATGCAGGACCAGCTCAATCTGGCTGTTGAAGAAATAGAGAAAAAGGAAGAGATTTATAAAAGTTTTATGGAGCAATTCAATTTTGAATTGTCTAACACCATTCATCAGCATGAAAAGGTAAATGGCCAGCACCATATGATGGGTGACTTGGTTTTGAAAATCAAAAATCGATTTGATAAGGTAAATGCTCTTAGTCTCTTATCTTTTAATAATACGAATGAACTTCACTTAAAAGGCAATCACCTGATAGAATCCGCAGATAGTATGGTGGCAAAATCAGAAGAAGGCAAGGAACTAGTAGGAGAAATGGAGCAATTAATAAAGAAGCTGGGAGAACAGCTGGATGAAACTTCTTCTAAGATGAACCAGTTAAATGAACGATCCAAGGAAATTGAAATGATTGTTAAAGTAATTAAAGATATCGCAGACCAAACCAACCTATTATCTTTAAATGCTTCGATTGAAGCAGCAAGAGCAGGGGAACAGGGAAAAGGATTTGCCGTCGTTGCCGATGAAGTAAGGAAATTGGCTGAAAGTACTGCAGCGAGTACCAACAATATTAGCATCTTAACACAGAATATCCAAAAGGACATACAAGCCACATTAGCTTCTACAAATACGAGTACTGGCCTGATTAAAGATGGAATAACGCTGAGCAGAGATACCACTGAAAAAATTGACGGCATTTCTTCCGTGATTGACAATGTTGAAAGTGAAGTGAATGATGTATTAATGAAAATAGAAGAACAAAAGAGATTTTCCCAAGAGGTCATGAGTGAGATGACTAATACGAAGACGATTTTTGAGGATGTAAACGAAATAATCCTCCAGCATATAGAAGATGCAAGTGTAGTAGATGTAAAGCTGGAAGAAGCGATGAAACAAATCAGCAGTACGGCAATAATGGTATTGGAGAAGGAATGAAAAACCATAAATATTTTGGTGCCTGCCTGGTTGCAACTGAGGCAGGCATTTTTTAATTTGTTATACTATGTTAAAAAGGATGGTTAGCTCGGAAAAGTTATTAAGAAAATATGTTGTATATTGTTGCTGTGGTATAATTTGGAATGTATTTTGAAGGAGGAATGAATATGCTTAAACCCCCATCAAGGGAAGAATACCCAGCTTATTATGAAGGATATATTGGTATGGTTCCAGAAGGAAGTTTATTAGATATTCTTTCTAAACAGATTGATGATATAACCGCATTATTTACGGGAATTTCGGAAATACAGGCAAATTATCGTTATGCATTAGGAAAATGGACTCTAAAAGAGGTAATCGGGCATATTACGGACACAGAACGTATTATGAGCTACAGATTGCTTCGTATATCAAGAGGTGACCAAACTCCTCTTGCTGGCTATGATGATGAACAATACGTAAAAGAAGCTTTATTCCAATCAAGCTCAATAGCTGATTTACTTGAAGATTTTACAGCGGTTCGGCGCTCAACCCTATCTCTATTAAAAGGGTTGTCTGAGGAAGCTTGGAACAGAAAAGGGTTTGCTAACAATGGAGAGATATCTGTAAGAGCGCTTGCATACATTATTGCGGGCCATGAGCTTCATCATATAAAAATCATTAAGAATAAATATTTAATTTAGCATAAAAACGCTCCCAGATTTATATGGGGGTCTTGCTGAGGTGAACGAGATGTGCGGACGGTTTACGTTAACGGCAACCTTTGAACAGCTAATCGATCGCTTTGACATTGAAGCGGCTATGGCAGAAGAATTATATCAATTAAGCTTTAACGTTGCTCCTTCCCATTCGGTTGTATCTGTCATTAATGACGGAACGAAAAACCGTCTTGGTTTGCTGCGATGGGGACTGATTCCTCCCTGGGCGAAGGATGAAAAAATCGGTTATAAAATGATCAATGCAAGGGCAGAGACCTTAACAGAAAAACCAAGCTTTCGCAGTGCCTATCAAAAGAAGCGCTGTCTGATCGTGGCCGATTCCTTTTATGAATGGAAAAAAACAGAAGAGAAGAAAACGCCGATGAGGATAAAGCTTAAATCGGAAGAACCATTTGGTATGGCCGGACTTTGGGAGTCGTGGAAATCACCTCAAGGGGATATGGTTTATTCCTGTACAGTAATCACTACTGAACCCAATGGATTAATGGCATCCATTCACGACCGCATGCCCGTTATCCTTAATCCAGAAGATGAAAAAACGTGGCTGGATCCTTCTATAACGGATGTGCGGGAGATAAATAAACTTCTGCAGCCCTACAACGAGGAATGGATGGAAGCTTATGAAGTTTCAAGCCTTGTGAATTCACCAAAGAATAATTCAATTGAGCTGATACAGAAAATTTCTTGAGGGAGCAGATGCTCTCTTTTTTATATATGGCCATTTTTAAGCCGTATATACAAATGGTTACTTAATTTTACTTATTAAAAATTGCAATTGAGCATAAAATGTGTATAATTACTTACAAATACTTAAGTGGAAATGAGTGCTTGTGCCTTGTATCAAGAGGAAAGATTAATCGCTATTTTAGATTATTTAAAAATGAATAACCGAATTACTGTTGAAGAAATTTGTACACTATTCGATGTCTCACGAGATACAGCAAGAAGGGATCTTGTCAGGCTTGAAGAAGAAAAATCGATTGTACGGACACGGGGCGGAGCTATTTTACCATCAATCCATGATGAAGTGAAAAACTACTCGAATCGCCTTAAAACAGTATCTGAAGAGAAAAAGATTATTGGAAAAATAGCAGCATCTTTAATTTATCCCGGAGACCGGGTGATACTTGATGCTTCCACAACTGTTCAATCTTGTGCGGAGCATATTGAGAATATGGATTGTACCATTATTACCAACTCCATTAACCAGGCAGAGGTTTTATCGTCTAAGCCTGATGTGAATATTCAGCTCTTAGGCGGGACCCTGCAAAAAGAGCACCGGTTTTTGTATGGTTCATCTGTAGTAGAAAAACTCTCTGAGTATCAAGTCGATAAAGCATTTGTCGGAGTGGTAGGGATTTCCGAAAAAGGATTGACGATTGCCCATGAAGAGGATGGGATGGTGAAACGCAAAATCATTCAGCAGGCTAAACAGGTGATTGTTTTAGCCGACCATACAAAGCTGGGGAACACAGATTTTTTCCGGTATGCGGATCTGCAGGATATTGATTTGTTGATTACGGATAGAACGCCTTCAAAATCGTTCAGAGATTTGTTGAGTAAATATAATGTTGAATTGATGACAGCGGATCAAGATGAAGAAGGAGTGGAATGAAATGGTGAAATTAATTGCCGTGGATTTGGATGGGACGTTGTTAAATGAGCATAACAGAATTAGTGAAATAAATCTGGAGGCTATCAAATTTGCTAGGGCAAATGGTGTAGAAGTAGTCATTGCAACGGGCCGTGCCTATTTCGATGTCCAGGCGATCCTAAAGGATACAGGGCTCAAAACCTGGGTTATTGGTGTGAATGGTGCGACAATCCATCAGCCAGATGGGGAGCTGTTCCACTCTGTACCTATAAATAAAAATGATGCGCTAGACATTCTGGACTGGCTTGAAAAAGAGGAATTTTATTACGAAGTGTTTAGCAAACATTCCATACTGACTCCGCAGAGTGGGCGGGAACTTTTAACAATCGAAATGGACAGAATCAAAAGCGCAAATCCTGATGTAGATATCAAAAAGCTGCAGCATGCTGCACAGAAACAATACAGCCAAACAGGGTTTACTTTTATTGAGTCATATAAAGATCTTCTGGAGACGAATGAGGATATTTATAATATCCTAGCTTTTTCTTTTTATGAAGAGAAGCTGAAAAAAGGTTGGGCAAAATTTGAGCATAGAGAGGATTTAACAATTGTTAAATCCGCTAACCATAACTTTGAATTAGAACACCGGAACGCTTCAAAAGGGAATGCCCTGAAAATTCTTGCGAAAAAGTTAAATATTCAATTAGCGGATACAGCTGCTGTGGGTGACAGCTTCAACGATTTATCCATGCTGAAGGTGGCGGGAAGAAGTGCAGCGATGGGGAATGCCCATAAGGAAATTAAAGATGCCTGCCATGAAGTGACTCTGCCTAATATAGAGGATGGAGTGGCCCATTTTATTTATTCATTAACTCGCAATCCACAAACGGTTTCATAATGTTTTTCTAACATACAATACTGTAATTCTGATTGGCGTAACGCATTTGCGGCGTGACAATCAGTGGAGATGGCAGGCATTTCCAAATAAATGAAAGGTGCCTGTCACCCTCCAGGATTCTGGAAAATAACAGGCACCTTTTTATTGATATTGAGGTGATAAATGAATATCCTCATCCGTCATGATGTGTGGATGGCTTTTCATTAATGCTGATTTAAGGTCCTCTGGCATTCTTTCTGCTTCATAGGCACATACCAAAGTTAACCCAAATTCATGTACGACTTTATCCGTTTGTTTTTCAAATCCTTCCACAATGTGCGAGGGACCTTCCAGCGTACCCCATTCCACATTAGTCCAGGTACGGAAAGAGATATTGTTTTCTAAGTAGGGTGTATTGGTTTTAGTAAGATATTCAAAAATTGATGGAGGATGGTAACCCCCACTGGAAAGATAAAAATCGAAGTTACTAATAACTTGAATTTTCTCCAACTGGCTGCTGGATAACAGCTTGTTCAACTGTTTGTTTAATATGCGTAAATTTTTTTCATTTTCAATCAGGATAATAGAATCCCCTGCCTCAATGCCATCTATGATATAAGCGATTGCATTTTGTAAATAAAGTTCCTTATCATTATATGCATACAAAATATGAGCGCATCTATTGGCAGTCAATAAGTCGTTAAATTTATTTTTCAAGTAGGTCAACCCTCTTCACTCTTCTTATTTCCTCTAATGATACATTTCCTTACAAAAAAAAGAAATCTTCCTGTAGGTTTACCTTCAATAGGTAATGCTTTTGAAAAGTATTCCCGTCTCCTTCAAAGCACCAATCTCAATTTTCGTGTAATATTAATTAGTATTGTATTATGTTTCGTGGAGGATATATGTTGGAAACAAATCAAACCTTTAATGAAATTTTTTCAAGGCTAAAGAGTATTATGATCAGCTATGAAGGTGAACTTGAAGTGAAAGTGGACACAGATGAAAACTATTATCTTGATACGAAGCATGTGATGGAACATAATAAGAAGCCTCTATTCTTTGGCGCTGTACAGATTAAGAAGAATTATGTGAGTTATCACTTAATGCCTGTATATGCATGCCCAGATTTATTGGAGAATTTATCGGCCAATTTAAAAAAGAGGATGCAAGGGAAATCATGTTTTAATTTTAAAAAAGTCGATGAAGAGGTTTTTCAAGAACTGGGTGATTTAACGAAAAAGGGATTTGAAAAATTCAAACGTAAAAATCTTATTTAAGCTAAAAGGAGAGCCAAATGGAAAGATTAAATGCTGTAGAAGTACAAGAAAAGTTAGTCGGTATTGCAGATTGGAAGCTGACAGACGAGAAATGGATTGAAAGAAAGTATCGTTTTCTCGATTTTTTAAATGGAGTGGAGTTCGTTCAGAGTGTGGCAAATCTGTCTGAAGAGGCTAATCATCATCCATTTATCGCAATTGATTATAAAGTGGTTACATTGAAGCTGTCATCCTGGAATGCAAAAGGCCTGACTCTATTGGACTTTGAACTGGCAGAGAAATTCGATGAGTTATACAGCCAAATTAAAAAAGGTTGACAGAACAAAAAATGTCCTGTATTTTTTTACTTGTAGACTTTAACGCTTAAAAGCGTTTTAGCGTTTAGGCATTCAAGTATATAAAAGCTCAGCATGATAGTAGTACCTGCAGCACAGCAAATAGAGACTGGATGGTTGGTGAAAATCCAGGTATGGCAGAGTGCGAATTACCCATGCGGTTCAACGGGCTTATTTTTTAGAGTGGTCAGGCAATCGAAAGCCTGTCAACAAGGGTGGTACCGCGGAGAGTCTCTTCGTCCCTTATTTGGGATGGAGAGACTCTTTTTGTTTTGCGAATTTTGGATGGTGCCTGGCACCTGCCAACTACTGGAAGGTGCCAGGCATCTTGAAAGGCACCCAGAAAAGGAGAGAGAGAAATGAAAGCAACAGCTACAAAGATACCTCGGCATTTACAAAAGTTTGTGGTGGATCAGCAATATGAAAAGTACACCCCAATCGATCATGCCGTTTGGCGGTATGTAATGAGGCAAAATCATCACTTCCTTAAGGATTCAGCCCATTCAGCTTACATTGGCGGGCTAGCCTCATCTGGAATTGCGATTGAAAAAATACCGAATGTAAACGAAATGAACGAGGCACTCGCGCCATTTGGATGGGGAGCTGCCAATATAGACGGATTTATTCCTGGAGTTGTCTTTTTCGACTTCCAGGCGCATGGCATTTTGCCGATCGCATCGGATATTCGGAAGCTGGAAAATATCCAATACACACCTGCACCCGATATCATTCATGAAGCGGCAGGCCATGCACCGATTCTAGCGGAAGAAAAATTTTCGGAGTATGTAAAGCTGTTTGGAAAAATCGGATCTAAAGCACTCGCGACAAGTGAGGAGCATGAACTATTTGAGGCAACCCGCCAATACTCGAACCTATTGGAAAGCGGACAGGCGACGGAGGCAGAGATTGCGGCTGCAAAAGCAAACTTTGAAGAAAAGCAGGCTATGGTAACAGAGCTTTCCGAGGCAGAGAAAATTTCCCGATTATACTGGTGGACGGTTGAATACGGGTTAATCGGCACAGTAGATCAGCCTAAAATCTACGGAGCAGGACTGCTATCTTCGGTTGCGGAAGGAAGAAACAGCTTAACATCTGCCGTGGAAAAATGGCCATTTGATTTGGACCGTGTGATTGAAACTGGTTTTGATATTACGAAACCGCAGCCCCAGTTATTTGTTTGCGAAAGCTTCGAACAATTGATTGATGCGGTCAAGGAATTCGCCAGCACGATGGCGTTAAATGTGGGTGGAACAGAAAGTTTGGATAAAGCCCTTTGCTCCAACCATACTGCAACATTTGAGTATAGCTCTGGTCTGCAGCTTACTGGGACATTGCGTACTATCTTTAAGGATGACAACGGTGAAGCCATTTACATTAAGACGGAAGGACCTTCAGCATTAGCGTTTGAAAATAACGAATTAGAAGGGCATGGTAAAGGGACACATGCAGATGGTTTTGGAGCACCGATTGAAAAGCTAAAAGGTATTGATACACTAATGGAAGATTTGACAGATGAAGAGTTGTGTTTGATTGGAATCGAGGTCGGGAAGGAGTGCGTTCTCCAGTTTGAAAGTGGAGTGACAGTTAGCGGGATTGCTCAGCAGCTTTTTCGCAAAAATGGAAAACTGATTCTAATTTCTTTTACAGATTGCAAGGTTTCTCTAAATGAAGAGATTTTATTCCATCCCGATTGGGGTACATTCGATCTGGCGGTCGGGGAAAGGATCACTTCCGTTTTCGCTGGTGCAGCCGACTCGGAGCAATTTTTTGCTGATTTAGAAGAAGTCGAGCAGCCTGCCTTACAGAGAAAAGAGCAAACACCGCTTGAACAGCTATATGGGAGAGTGAGAGATTTACGTGTGAATCCTGTTGAATGTGACAGCTTAGAGGAAGAATTGCTAAGCGTCATAGATGCTTTAACAACTGAGTTTAAGCAGGATTGGTTATTGAGAATAGAAGTATTAGAGCTCCTTTCAAAACATGAATTGTTATCTGAAAAGCAGACCATGCTCATGGAGCAACTGGAGGATATAAAAAAACTGAATCAAGAGCTTCCAGAATTAGTAGAAAGAGGGATAAGGCTAGTTTAATAGAACGGAGTGACAGGCACCTTCCAGATATTTGGAAGGTGCCTGTCACTATTTTTATTCTACGATGCTTTTCAGAAAGCGCACTGTATGCTTGAACGCTGTTAATTCATTTTCCTTTTTATTAAAACCATGCCCTTCGTCAGGGAAAAGCAAGTAATCAACTGGAATGTTTTTGCTTCGCAGTGCTGCGACGATTTGTTCGGATTCGGACTGCTTTACTCTTGGGTCATTAGCTCCCTGAATAATTAATAATGGTTTGGTTATATTTTCGAAATAGGTCATTGGTGATTGTTCTATTAAACGATCACGGTCTCGAACCGGATTGCCTATCCAGGAATCCATTCGATTTTTCCAGTGGGGAGGACATGTTTCGATAAGCGTAAATAAGCTGGTCGCCGCATATGTCGACACAAGCTTTAAATTTCTCAGGGTGGCGTCCGGATAAAAGCAGGGACATATAACCGCCGTAACTTCCTCCAAATAAAATGAATTTACCGGAATCCACACCCCGATTTTCTGCCAGCATCTCAACTCCAGCCAAAATGTCTAATCGGGGAGCTCCACCCCAATCGCCTTCAATCATTTTTAAAAATGAAGTGCCATAATTAGGGGTTCCCCTAAAGTTAGGAGCGAAAATACTGAACCCCTCTTGAAGGAGATATTGGAAAAATCCATCATAAAAAATCTGTTCGTTGTATTGTGGCCCCCATGCGGGTACACAATGACATGGCCATTACTATTTTCCTTCTTCGCCGAATAATACATGGCTTCGATTTCTACACCATCAAAAGAAGGGTAGGTAATGAGTTCGGGTTTTACAAGTTCCTCTTCTGAAATAGTTTCTACTTGATTCTCAAGCAATGGTAACCACTCTTTGTCTTTTTGCTTTTGAAAAATCGTCACTGGTTTTCTTGCGGAGGACCCACAAATATAAACAGAACAAGAATCCGTGATTAAGAAATCTTGAATCGTATCAGTCGGAAGATTCAAATCGTTTAAAGCATGATTTTTAAGATGATAGGAATACAGCCGGTCAACAGGACCTTTTTTCGTCTTTATATACAGTTCTCCGCTAGTACTGCAATACTTGATGGATTCAATATCCTCTCTGAGGATTTCCAGAACCTTTTCGAATTCCCCTGTATGAAAATCATATTTTGCAAGATAGGTAAATTCATGACCATAGTTTGTACCAAAGTAGACTATGTCCTCTGAAATATAGCTTAGGGAAGAGACGCGGTATTCCTGCTTTGCATCTGGAACTAATTCAACTGCGCATCCATTACTTGTTCCGTAGATTTTCATATTGCTATGATTGGTTCTTGCAAAATAAGCAAATTCTGCTTCATTTGGGCTCATGCCAAGTAAGTGTGTTTCTGCCTCCTGACCCTCATGCAACAATTTCTCCAGACCAGATTTTATATCATATGAAAAGATTGAAAGGTACAAAGGATTATCTTTTGTGGATGTATAGAACAACCGTAATCCATCCTGGGACACTCCTCCCAAAAAATATCGGCTTTGAGGTTCGGTTCGAATGTCCTGCCAGTTTCCACCGTTTTGATTGACTGAATAAAGATGCGAATTTTCGTTGCCATCTTTATCGCTTGTGAAAAAGATGGAAGTTTCCTTCGTCATAGGGTTAGATGAGATTGAAATGGCTTCTGTTTTTTGATTGTGAAAGGTTAGTTGTTGTGGTGCAGCACTGCCGTTTAATTCTAATTTCCATAAATTATAATTCCCATTGGAATTTGAGCTGTAAATCAAAAAGGATTCGTCCTCGCTAATGGCAAATGCTGAAATGGAAAACGGCTGTAGATATTGCTCCAGTGTTAGTTTTTTTGTCTTAAGCATGGTCATCATACTCCTTTTAGGATATTCATTTCATTACAGACAACGCGCTTGCAAAACAAGGAAATTACCTTCACTGTGTTCATCAAATCCTCGATATCCATGCATTCATCGTAACCGTGAATCCGGTTATTCGCTGTTCCACGCCATAGTTGATCGCAGGAATTCCATTTTGGATGAACCATCTTGAGTCTGATTGTCCCATAACGCCTATTACCGGCAATACTTTTCCATTGATCTCCTTGCTTGCTTCTTGCAGAGTGGCAATCAGCTGATGATTTTCTTCCATAATAGTCGGCACGGTTTTTGCCTGGTTGGTTTCAACGCAGAAAATATTCATTTCTTGATCATCCTCTTGTAGCTTTTGAATCATTCGATTAATTCGAGAGATTATTTCTTCAATGGATTGTTCTGGAATGATACGAATGTCGACCTCTATCTCACAGCTTCCCGGGACGACATTTGATTTAGTGCCGCCTTTGATTACTCCAACGTTTATAGTTGTATATTTCATGCCATGGATACTTGAAGGCTCTTTTTGCAGATCCTTTTGCAGGCTCTCTAATCCACTGATGACTTTGGCCATTTTCTCAATCGCGTTGATTCCGTTCCATTTGAAACCAGCGTGGGCAGGCTTTCCGTTAGAAACAATTCGAAGCTGAGTCATACCTGCCATTGCCCGGATGATTTCCTGGCTGTATCCTTCTACTAAGGCAAAATCTCCTTTTAGCAGTCCTGTGCGTGTCAAAAAACCTGCCCCAAGCTCTCCGCCCGTCTCTTCATCGCAGGTAGCTGCGATGATTAGATCTCCGGAAAGTCTGGCTCCTGATTTTTTAAGTGCTATGACCGCACCAATATAGGCAGCAAGGCGCCCTTTTGAATCAGTAGCACCTCTTCCATATATTTTCCCATCGTTAATTACTCCTGAAAAAGGAGGGTAGTTCCACTTCTCGATATTATCTTCGGGAACAGTATCAAGATGGGCATTTAAGATTAAGGAAGGTCCTGTTCCGTTTCCTTTTAGAGTTGCAATAACATTCTTTCTCCTCGTAGTTAATTTTTTTTCGCGTACGAGTTCTTGTGGGACTTCAATCACTGCAACGCTTAATCCATACTCCAATAATCTGCGTTTCAAATAATTGCTTATCTCCTCATAATCTCCCGGTGGATTCACACTTGGAATTTTTATCATATCCTGCAAGAGAGCAAGAATTTCATTTTCTAGATGTTCAACCGCCTCAATAATTGCATTCTTCATACCTATTGGCCTCCTATCTTTTTCAAAAAGAATAATGCAAGATGCGTGCCAAAATCAGAATGCTGGCGATCGAATAATTAGGTAATTTTATTTTAAAAAATAAGTTGAATTAGGTTGATTAAACAACCTAATTCAACCTAATGTGCTTGTAATAGATTTTAAAGTATCAATTCCAAGCTGAGTGATCCAGCTTCCTTGTCTAGTGGATCCAATTTCAACCAGATTGTGTTTTTTTAAAGCAGCCATCCTGTGTTTAATTTGCTGTGAAGAAAGAGGGGTGATTCCATGTTCTTTGAAGTACAATTCCATCGACGTTCTGCCAGTATTCCAATTGTTATGTTTTGCTCTTTCCAAGTAGGTGAGTATGGAAATGAACTCATGAAGGCTTCCTTCGGATTCAAGCTGATTCAGCCCTGTTGTGGACGAAGCTACTGTCTGATTGGATAGTTTTAACTTGTCGGGCAGGTCTTGTATTTCGATTGTGTTATTCCTCATGATGGCAGATAAATAATAAACAATGTTTTCGAGTTCTCTTACATTCCCAGGCCAATTATAGGAAAGAAGGAGTTCTTCTGCTTCATTTGATATTTCGATCGTGTTGATACCCTGCTTTGAAAAGAAGAATTTTGTCATAGGAATAATATCTTCTTTTCTACTTCTTAACGGAGGAAGCATGAGTGGCAGGACGTTAAGACGGTAGAATAAATCTTCTCTAAACTTTCTTTCTTCAACGAGCTTTAGCAGATTTTTATTAGTAGCAGCAATAACCCGGACATTGATGGGAATGAGCTGGGTTCCTCCAACACGAAGGATTTGCTTTTCCTGCAATACCCTCAGGAGTGAGGCTTGAATGGATTCAGAGGCGTCACCTATTTCGTCAAGGAAAATGGTGCCATTGTGTGCAATTTCAAAAAAACCAGGCTTTCCACCTTTTTTAGCTCCGGTAAAGGCTCCATCCTCGTAACCAAAGAGCTCGCTCTCAGCTAACGAATCCGGTAATCCGGCAAAATTTATAGGAACAAAAGGTTCGCTTGTTCTGGAAGAAAAGTGGTGAATCGAATGGGCAAATAGTTCTTTTCCTGTCCCGTTTTCTCCTGAAATAAGGATGGACTGATCAGCCCGTGCAAGCATGGCTGCTTTATTGATTGTGCTTTTAATGGTTTGTGATTCCCCGATTATATGGCTGAACTGGTATCTTGAAACGAATCCTCGTGAAATGATTTTCCTTCTAATATCTTGTTCGCTCTTTTGAATATAGCTTTGGGGATTTATTGGCACTTGTAGGTGAAGGGCAATTTCTACAATCGTAGAAAAGTCTAATGGCCTGAAACCGATATCGTATATCTCCGAAAATAAGTCTGTACGAATTAATCTTCTGTCATGTGTAATAACGGTTTTTATTTCACTATCCAGGTTAGACTCGTCATTAGGGTAGGGTAGCATGTTTAATTGAAGTCCAAAGCTTTTCAGCAGCTCAATCGTTTCAATAGATGCTTCATATGTATTATTGGCTACATAACAAGTTGACGTACGGGGAATTTGCAGCAAAGGCTCTATGGATGCTGCAGCAATTGTTCGTTTAGCGGAAATTTCCTTGATTGTATCAGGAAAGTCTGCATCTGCATGGTCATATTGATTAGTATTGAGAACAAGGGAAATGTCATTACGATTCCCCGTATGTTTGCCACTTTGAACCTCAATCTTGCCCTGAAATAAATCCTCCAATTGCTTTCTAATAACATGAAAGGTTTCTTCACTTTTGGTATTAAGTAAAATAACTTTCCTCTTAATAACTATCCCCCAATTTTGGCGACAGGCACCTTCCAATTAGTTGGAAGGTGCCTGTTGGTTTCCAGAAATATGTCAGGTGCCTGTCACCTTCCAGGTATGTTCCAGGCACTTCGTTTTACATTTCCATTGCCGTGTTTTCCGGTTCGCTGAGTGAGCGGGTTTTGCGGAATTTAACAAAGAATGCTGTTGTCAGTATGATTGAAAGGGCTCCAAAGAGGACGCACATCAGCTGCAGGCCAACTGCATCGAGAAGGAAGCCGGTAATAAGCAGGACAACCTGGAACGTGATCCGGTCAAGCATATTCCGGAAAGAGAAAAAACGACCATGATACTCTTTCGGCACCTTTGTTTGAAAAATAGTAGCAGCTGTAGGGAAAAAGCAGCCGACTGAAAAACCAAAAATGAAAAAGGCTATAAGTGTGAAAACGGCATGGTCCGCTAAATAAAGAGAAATCTGGGCTAGCCCAATTACAAAGGAACAGGTAAATAAAATATTGTAGGGTGAGAATTTATCGCTAATTTTTTTAATGATAAAAGCCCCGGTCATAAAGGCCGTTCCTTCTGTTGTGTAGATCCATCCTTTAATGGATGCACTATGCTGCAGCTCACTAATATCCATGACTAGAAGATTGAAACCCCCAATAAACAGGAGGGGTATTAATATCAAAATAAGGGTCATTCCAACAATCGGGAGATTCCTGATGATTGGGAAGACTTCCTTAAAGCCTGCAGACTTTGTTGCTGTGGCTTTATGTGATGGATCTTTCGTTTTTTCTTCTATCCTTAAGAACCAGGTGAAGACAAACAATATAATATAAGCCGCAAGCGACAGGGTATAGACCGATTGTAAAGGCATGATGACGAGAAGAATACCGGCTACAGCTGTTCCGATGATACGTGAAAGTGTTGTGACATTCATATAAACACCGTTTAACACGAGCAAATCTTTTTCAGCAACGACAAGCGGGATTGCTGCCTGCAGTGCAGGGAAATAGAAAGCAGCAGAAATCTGGAGGATGACCAGGAAAACGAGCATCCACCAGACTGAATTGGTATGGATGGCGATAAGCATAAAAATAACACTGAATGCACGCATAAATCCTGATAGCAGCATGACTGTCTTTTTGTTCGTTTGATCGATGAGTTTGCCGGCATACGGACCGACCGCAACTCCTGCAAGCAGGCCAGCTGCCAAAAGCAGCGACTTTAAGAAATCAGAGGGTACATTCCCTTGCATAAACTCTAAATTTCCAATAATACCGATCCACAATCCAAGGCCGGCAACAAATTCTCCACTTAATAAAATCCACACATTTCTATTTTTCCACATCGGATTGACCCCCTCTGACTGTAATGCTTCGTCTTTCGAAATACTATAATCATCTTACTACAAAATGTGAAAGAATTGTGAATTTTTGGCTAAATTAGTTGTGTCTATTTTTATAAAAAAATCGACATATAAATGGGGAAAAATGTTCAGTATTAAAGAGAAATTGCCCATGCTATAATGCTCCATATGTCATGGATTTCAATACAAGACAAGGCAGGTGTCGGATGAGGATTAATAAATATATCAGCGATACGGGATATTGTTCGAGAAGAGAAACAGATCGGTTAATCGAGGCAAAAAGGATTACTATAAATGGAATAGTGTGTGAGCCTGGGGCGGATGTTAGGCCGGATGACCTTGTTCAGATTGATGGGAAGGCGATTCCAGAAAAAGAGGCGCCAGTCTATATAGCGCTTAACAAACCGGTTGGGATTACATGTACGGCAGCGAAAGCGGTCAGCGGGAATATCATTGATTTTGTTGGCTATCCATCCCGGATATTTCCAGTCGGCCGTCTTGATAAAGCATCGGAGGGATTGATTTTATTAACGAATGATGGAGATATTGTCAATAAAATGATGCGCTCGGAAAACGGGCATGAGAAAGAATACTTAGTGACAGTGGACAAGTCGATTACGGCAGATTTCATTCGTGAAATGTCCAGCGGGGTTGAGATACTCGAGCAAATCACCAAGCCATGCGAGGTGTTTAAGGTAAGTGAGTTCGAATTCCGTATCATCCTCACACAAGGGCTCAACCGCCAAATCCGCAGAATGTGCAAAGCCCTTGGCTATAGAGTGGAACGGCTTGAACGTGTCCGAATTATGAATATCCTCGTTGATGGAATAGAAAAAGGGCAGTGGAGAGACCTTACAAATGTAGAATTGGAGACGCTGCTTTCAGAATTAAACTAAACCGTTTCCTGGATGAGGGGAACGGTTTTTTGATACCTCAAAGCGGAACGCCATAACAGGGGGAGAATAACCAGAATAAAGACATACTTTCTTTTTGAAAATAAAAAATGTAACCAAATCCAGTTGATTTACGACTATACATACGTAAATGGTTGAAAGGAGAGATTAAATTGAAAAAATTTGGTATCGCTTTATTCAGTTCTGTTTTGTTAATGTCAGCAGGATCGAGTGTTTTTGCTGAAGGAGAAAAAGTCATCGCAATAAAGGAACTTCTAACACTGCAGTTTCAGCAAGTTGATGTGGCAAATTTATCGGATGTTGAAAAATCATTCGTCAATATTGCTAAAGAGCATAAGGGTATACATAGGCTTGGATCCCTTTATGTGATTGCCTTAGGTCCAAAGCCAAACACTGGTTACGGAATCAGATTGGAAAAGCAGGAACAGACTTTTGAGCAATTAAAGATTCATGTTAAACTTCTTGAGCCTGAACAGGGAAAAGCTTATGGACAGGTCATCACCTATCCTTATATTGTCGGGAAAGTGGATCTGCCCCAATATACTACTTTGTCAGTGCTTGATGTGGACAGCAAGAAGCCTATTTTTGATGAAAATCATTTCAAGCTCTTTTTTAAGGAAAAGCGTATTACGGCTGATACGCGAAGGAATTGGGCTATCTATACAGGCAAAAAGCTAACTCAGGCTGATTTAGCAACATACAAAATAACGATCAAGCAGCTTGGGGATGAAGGCAAAGAGCTCCCTGTCACATTAACAATCGATAAGAAGAATAGCAGCAAAATCATCGTTAAACCGAATGAACCATATAAGAAAGGCGCACTTTATCTTCTCCAAACCGTAAATATGGGTAAGAATGATACGGCTATGACCGTCACACCGTTTGAAGTAAAGTGATTTAAGCACTGCTATTTTAATAAAACGTTCACTTTAAAGAAAAACACATGGGTTTTCACAAACCTATGTGTTTTTTCCAATTGTCGTTTTAAATGTAGGCTGTTTTCGTAAACTTTGTTGCTATTTAGAGTGAATCAGATGGTTGATAAAGAAGTTGATTGGAGCGGAAGGTGCGAGACTCCTGCGGGAGCAGTGGGACAGGTGAGACCCCGCAGTCGCTTCAGCGACGAGGAGGCTCACCGCCTACCCCGCGGAAAGCGAGCATCCTGAAGCGGAAATCAACTACTACTAAAAACAACAACCTTTTAGAAAACAGCTTTAATGTATGGTAAAATAACTGAAGATTGTGAAGTTTTCGAATGGGTAAAACGTAATTTTAATGCGAGTGACAAGGAGGAAAAAGGATTGAAAACTATCGAGGTGAAGCAATCTTTAATTGCCAATAGTGCAATCAGTGGCCTTTTGAATTTTTATGATATAGGGCCAATCAAAAGATGCGATTTCTTGACTAGAGGGTTAAATGATACCTATTTGGTGACTACAAATAATAATAAATATATTTTTCGAGTTTACCGAAAAGGATGGAGGAATCAATCGGATATCTTTTTTGAAGTGGATGCTATAAACCATCTGTCTGATACAGGGTACCCAGTATCTTTTCCCATTAAAAGAAATGACGGTAAGTGGATGACTGAAATCTTTGCACCGGAAGGTATTAGATATGGAGTGTTGTTTACCTTTACAAAAGGCGACAGGCCAGAAATTAATAAAGAAAATTGCAGACTTGTAGGAAAAGCTTTGGGCAATTTACATAAGGCAGCAGATTCGTTTACTACGAAACATACAAGGACATTTGAATTAAACATGGATCACTTATTAGATGAGCCTATGTCCTTAATTACACCTGTCCTGCACCGATTTATGAATGATCGTAAAGATGCTTTTATCAATGAAATTACACGTAATATTAAGGCTGATATAAAAGGTAAAAATCTAGATTACGGCTTTTGCCACGGTGATTTTCATAATTTTAATATGCATTTAAGTGAACTGGAAATAGAGGTATTTGATTTTGATTGCTGCAGCAGTGGATATCGTTCCTATGATATCGCAGTATTTTGGTGGAATCTGAAACAAAACTATCCTAATTTAGAAAATGAATGTTGGGATGAGTTTTTAAATGGCTACCTAAGCCAAAGAAGTTTAAGCTCTGATAATCTCAATATACTTTTAAAATTTGTTACGTTAAGGCGGATATGGTTTTTAGGTACCTTATTAAAGAACGATGATGTTTGGGGCACTAATTGGATCAATGATAAAAACCTAGGAAGCTTCATAACTCAATTAGAACAGGATGCAGAGAAGTATTAGAAGTTTTATCGCAATTACAAATATATTTCTGATTTTATGAAATTAGTAGAATATCGAACGGGAACATTAAAAGCAAAAACAGCCTTCCTGGTAAGAAGGCTGTTTTATTGTTCTCGATTCCATATATACAACTGTTTTACAAAGACACTTCATGAATTTACTGCCATCTATTTGTTATGGATATTTTCGTAGTAAGAGATTATAAAATTTTTAAAATCTTCTGTAATGGGAGATAGATATCTGTCTTTTAACCATGACAAACCTACGATGAATTTGGATTCAGGGTCTGAAATTCTAATGTAATTAAGATTATGTTTTTTACAAATAGTGATTGGAATTAAACCAACTCCCTTGCCAAGCTGAAACATTTCAATTAATAAACTATAATCAACTTCAAATGTGGCTTTTGGAGTGAAACCTGCAGAATTGCACAGAGTGTTAATAATGGATTGGTATTCATCATTATCTGCAAGTGATATAAAGGATTCCGAAGATACTTCCTTCAGGTCTATAGTTGCTCGATTAGCAAACCGATGTTTTGGTGGAACAACTAACACAATATCTTCCTCCATCAATATGCAGCTTTCAACCTCTTCATTTTGGATAGGAGGTCCTGCAATCCCTAAATCAATTTCCCCTTTTTTCAGCTGAATTTCAATGGATTCTCTTGATCCCAAACATTGTTGAATTTTCCCATCAGGACATTGATTAAAATATTCGATAATCAGTCCTGAAAGAAATCTTGGATTCGAAATGGAGATCTTGATTGTGTTATTTTTTTCATTATCTTTTTCTTGAATTTCCATTTTCGCATTTTCTATTTCTAAAAAAATTTTATTAACATGCTTTAGAAATATTTTCCCTGAATCATTTAAATAGATATTTCTTCCTTTTCGGTCAAATAAATTAGTACCAATTTCTTCCTCAAGCCTTTTTATCATAAGGCTTAAAGATGGTTGTGCGATATTTAGCTTTTCGGCAGACTTTGAAATATGTTCAGTATAGGCAACGGTTTGAAAGTATTTTAATTGAAGCAGTTCCATAGAAACCATCCTATTCATTTAATTTATGCAATGTATTCATTTAGAAATATATATTATATCAAATGAATAAACAATATTAAAATTGTTATTAACTTATAAACTTGTATCCATATATAAGGTATAAGATTTTATAAAATTTAATAGCAAAGGGTTGTGTATGTATGAAGTATTCAGATGTATTAAAGAATATAACTACCCCATTGACAGCTCCGGCTTATCCAAAGCCTCCTTATCATTTTTATAGACGTGAATATTTAAATATAACGTATCGAACCGATTTAGAGGCACTTAGGAAAGTGGTTCCAGAGCCTTTGGAAGTAGTAGAACCACTTGTTCGTTTTGAAGTGATGAAAATGCCTGATACAACAGGGTTGGGCGATTATTCAGAAAGCGGACAAGTAATTCCTGTCCGTTTTAATGGAGAAGAAGGGGACTATTTTCATTCTATGTATGTGGATAACCTTCCAGCAATTGTAGCTGGAAGAGAAGGTGGTGCTTATCCGAAAAAATTAGGTTCACCAAACCTTTATGTTGATTCGGATACATTAGTAGGAACTTTAGATTATGGTTCTTTACGAGTTGCAAATGCAACCATGGGTTATAAACACAGTGCTCTCGACAAAGAAAAAGCCCGTGAAGAAATTTGCCGGCCTAACTATATGATGAAAATTATCCCTGACTATAATGGGGAATTGAGAATTTGTGAGCTTGCACGCACTCGAATTGAAGACATTGAAATTCTGGGAGCCTGGTCGGGCCAGCAAGACTCCAATTGTTCGAACATGCATTAGCACCTATGGCTGATTTACCTGTTTTAGAAGTTGTTTCAGCTTCTCACATTCTGACAGAATTAAGGCTCAGCCCATTTGAAGTCATCCATGACTATCTGAAGGAAAATAAACAAAAATAGATGATTTAAGAAATAATCAAAAGAAATTCAGTACGAACAAAAGGGAGAATAACACATGAAAACAGCGATATTAGGGGCAGGATCACTAGGAACAATTATTGGTGCATTGATTTCAAAAGGTGGACAAGACGTTGAACTGATTGATGTGAATCAAGAGCATGTTGACGCATTAAATCAATCAGGTGCTGTCATTACAGGAACGCTGAATGAGACTATACCAGTTAAGGCCATTACACCTGACCAAATGGAAGGGAAATATGATTTAGTCTTGTTATTAACAAAGCAATTGTATAACAAGTCTATATTAAAAGATTTGCTTCCGTATCTTCACGAGAAAAGTCTGGTTTGTTCTTTACAAAATGGCACACCAGAGGAAGAGGTAGCTAGTCAAGTAGGGGTAGAACGAGTTATTTCAGGAGCAGTTCATTTTGGTGCGACTTGGGTAAAACCGGGAGTCTCTGAGTTAACCACAGAATACAACCAATTCAAGGCACATGCTTTTGATATCGGTGAATTAGATGGCTCCATTACTGATAGAGTTAAAGAAGTGAAATCCATACTTAATTTTGTCGGAGGTACAAATATTTCCGATAACTTAATTGGAGCTAAATGGTCCAAATTACTGTTAAATGCATCTTTAAGTGGGCTTTCTGCTGCATTAAACTGCACATTTGGCGAGGTTTTAAATAATGAAATAGCTGTATCAAGTGCGGCTAACATAGCAGATGAAACGATTAGAGTAGGCCATGCATTAAATGTGAAATTCTTGACAGAAAAAAATACAGATTATAATGAACTTACAATAAATGAACAAGCTGATCTAGAAAAACGAATCGAGTTTTTCCGAACTGAATATGCTGCTCATGCATTATTAAAAGCAAGTATGCTGCAGGATTTAGAAAAAGGTAAACAAACAGAGATTGATTTTATAAACGGTGTTGTTTTGCAAAAAGGAAAAGAATTAGGTATTCAAACTCCCTTTAATGCCATGGTTGTTAAACTGGTGAAGGAAGCCGAACAAAAGCAAATAGTTCCTGAATTTACTGTAAATATTGACTCATTTAAAGCCTTATTATTAGACACTGCAAAAATTTAATTTCGGAAATACATGTATATTGGTCAATGAAATTGGTCAAAATATTTAGTATTCCCCTTTTGTGAAAAGCCTTTACTCATTAAGAGCAAAGGCTATTTTTTTTGAGGAATTTCATCTTTTTGTTTTTCTACATTCCACCGATCTATCGGATCATTAACTGAATTCAAGTTAAGGATATTGATATATAGATATAAAAAGAGAGAATTCGATAATAGGTTTCAAAAGGAGTAAAATGTAAGCATCAAATAGTCATTCTGAAAGGATGTTTCCAGTGGCACTTATTCAATGTCAGTTTTATTCAGAGGTTCTCAATTTAAGTACATCCATGACGGTCATACTACCGCAGCAAACGACCACTCAGATTGGAATGCAAAATAAAGCAGTGAAAGATAAGCACCAGACATTATATCTGCTTCATGGCTTAAGTGATGATGATACCATTTGGACGAGAAGGACCGCTCTGGAGAGGTATGTCGCACCGCTTGGATTAGCTGTAGTCATGCCGCAGGTGCATCACAGTTTTTACACCGATATGAAGTATGGCAATAAGTACTGGACATTCCTGACAGAAGAGCTTCCTGCGCTCGCAAGGTCGTTTTTCCCCTTGTCGGATGCCAGGGAGGACAATTTTGTTGCAGGGCTTTCGATGGGTGGCTATGGAGCATTTAAATGGGCGTTGAACCGCCCAGACCAAATAAGTGCCGCTGCCAGTTTATCAGGTGCATTGGATATTGTCCACATTATGAAAAATTCAGATTTGGAAGGTGTAATTCGATTAGCCTTTGGAGATGAAAATGTGTCAGGAACCGAGCATGACTTATTTTCGCTTATAGAAAAAGCTGGTACGAATGAACAAAAACCGCTCCTATATCAAAGTTGTGGAACCGAGGACTTTTTGTATGAGGACAATATTTGTTTCAAAGAGCACTGTGAAAAAACAAACTATGATTTGACGACCGATTTTGGACCTGGTGAGCATGAGTGGGGATATTGGGATAAATCGATACAGGATGTTTTATCGTGGCTGCCTTTAAAAAAATAACTAAAAACAGCCCTATCTGCACATGCGGGAGCTGGCCAGCCAGCCAGAGTATGCTATTGAATACGAAAAAAAATCCACTCTTAATCTAGTAAAACGTCCAATCCTTTCTAATAATATTGCATTTACTATTACAAGAAAGGAGAGGGAAGTAATGAGTGGAGAAAATTTTTTAAGCAATGCTCGCCGTCTTGTTGGACAAGAAGTTGAAGTAATAACAACAGAAGGGACGTATACTGGTACCCTTTTATCTGTAGGCAGTGACACACTTGTAATGCAAACACGAATCAGAGGACGTGTAGTCCGATTGATCATCCGCTTGGCATTGATTGTTGCCCTTTTCAGGTTAATAGGGCGAAGGGGTATATTATAAGAACAGGCACACTTTTTATAGCGCAAATGCGCTATTTTTTTTGAAATTAAAGAAATTAATAGAAAGGAATTTTCAAAGCATCTTCTAAAACGAGCAGCGAAAGCTCATGGTCGTTCATTACATATGGAATTTCTTCAGGTTCAACCCATATTCTAGCTGTGGCTTCATGTTCTCGTAGAAAGGGATGGACAGTATCAATGTCCATTCTGTAAAACATTTGATAGCCGATCAGCGGATACTTACCGCTTGGATTAAAGTGGAGGTTTTCCTGATGGCTAACTTCAAGGGCGCCAATATATCGTATTTTCCCCTTTATGTATCCCTCTTCAAAAGACTCACGATGAAATGCTTCTTCTGGTGTTTCGCCAGGATCGATATGCCCACCGGGTATATTGAATCCTCTTCCTTTTACCTGGGTTAAAAGGATTTTCCCTTCATGGAAGCAGAAGCCATGGACGCTCGTTACATTTGTAAAATCGGATAAATTTTTGTTAGGATGCCAGGTAAGTTTGACCCTATGCTCTCCCCAATTTACATATATAGAATTAGCCATATGAAAGCTCCACCTTTACGATTTTTTATAAAGTAATTTCCATTTGAATATCCAATGGCTCCTTCTCAAATATCTTCTGGTTAATTTCCGCCGCATACGTACAGCCAACGGATCGGTAAAAATGCTGTGTTTCTTCAGACGGATGGGCAGCGATATATAGTTTCTTAGCACCTAACTGTTTCGCTTTTTTACAGCAAAGTTCAAACAATTTTCTGCCGATCCCGCTGTTTCTGATTTCATTAGATACATGAATATAGGGCAGCTCCAGATATTCATGATTGCTTCCAAACCGTTCACCCTCCACGTTCGCAAAACCAATTAAATCACTATCTGCAAAAGCTCCTGCAACAAACCCGCCAGATTTCACGCAATTCACTAAGGAATGAATAACAAATTCCTTTTTCTCATCGTCCCAGTCATCAACAAAGTGGTCAGCTTTTCGGCCGTATTCGCCGTTTTGTTCGTACCAAACACGATTTGTCTCTTGATAGCGGTTGAACTTTTTTAAAAGGGAAGAATCCAAATCTTTTAAATCCAGGAATCTGTATTTAATATTTTTCATATACGGTTCATCTCCTGTCGTTTGGTTTCGAAGCCATCAATGAGTAAAAGCAATTCAGCCAAATCATCAATAATAAAGTCAGCTTCCGCATGGTCCCAGAGAGGATCTCTTTTCCAAACACCTGTCAGTCCTGCATTCCGGGCAGCTTGTATGTCATTTTGAGGGTGATCGCCTACGTATATACTTTGATGAGCGGGTACATTAAGCCGTTCTAAAGCACTATAAAATATACCGGGATCAGGCTTTCTGATGCCTTCCCATTCGGAAATTAAAATCGTTTTAAAATATTTTTTTATTCCTAAAGCCTCGATAACGTCCATTTGGAATTGGCCTTTTCCATTGGTGATCAATCCGATGCTGATGGATTTCCTCATTAATTTTTCCAGGAGATATATGAGATTGGGGAAGGGGATACAGCTTTGTTTGAAATGCTCGATGTAATCCTGGAGCAAAAATTCCTGCGTAATTCCAGTAATTCTAAATTCATCAACTAATTGTTGGTATACTTTATCCTTCCATACATATCCTCTGCATTCTAATTCAATAAATCTTGAAGAGTATGTTTCTTTTGGGATATGGCAGACCCACTGGTTAACAGCTCGTATTGGCAATTTATAAATGCCCGTACGGAAGCATCCCGATTTAACAATGTCCCGTCTAAATCAAATATGACTGCTTTAATCATTTCGGATGATTCTCCTATAATTCCACTTTAATTCCTTATTCTTGATAAGTCATTGATATCCTTCTGTAAAGGGCTTTTAATCATTGATAAAAATTAATCAAACGTTTGATTAATTTTAAAAAGGGGCTGGTTTAGTGTCTTTACGGAAAAAAATGCCTGAGAAAATCAGGCATCTTTATTCAAATCATTATAATCTCACCATAACTTCTGTTCCATCCTTTAATTTTGCATCCACCAGCACAAGTCCTTTGTGTTGACGTAATTCACGGAGTATTTGCTTTAGCAGCTGTTTAGGAAGCTTATGATTGAAGGGCATAAAAGAGATGGCTTTATGCTCGGCATGTTTATTTGCTAGCTTGGTAAGCCTCTTTAAAAGCATCTCGGAGGTAAGGATTGAACTGGCAGCGTTTAAAAAGGCATAAGGAACAGGGATGTTCAAATTTATGTTGTTAGATGTTTTGACTTTAACTTTGATCATGGAGTTCCCTACTCAATGAAAACTGCAACGGAATCGCCATTTGCCGATTGAACGTCAACGATTTGGCCGACTAATTCACTATCAATCGCTTCAATTAATAAGTTGATATCGATGTCTTTTACATATTTTTCGGACTGTGGAATGCTTGCCGCAATGCTATGGCCAGTTTTTAAGACGGCTTTCACAAGCTTAAGCGGGACATTCACATTAATATTGTCGTTATCCTTGGAAACAACCCTGATTTTTAATGTTTTATCGAGATATTGCTGGTTATTCGGTTTTTGCAGAATGACAGCTGGTTCCTTTTCTTTTTCCTTCAGAACCTGGATCAGTTCGGCACCTTTTTCAGAATCGATTTTTCCTTCCTGGACCATTGTTAATACTCTTGATATTTCTTCTCTCATCATTATTCCTCCTATTCACCTTTTAAAAGTTTAATCGCTTCTTCTGGGGTAATTTCTCCTCGTTCAAGCATTAATACAATTTTCTTTTCGTCGATTTCATTTTTCTTAGTGGTGTCATATCCAAGTGAGGTGATGATATCGTTCAGCTTGCCGCGTACGGTAGGGTAGGAAATCCCCAATTCCTTTTCGACTTCCTTGATATTTCCTCTGCAAACAAGAAACGTCTCAACAAACTGGAGCTGCTCTTTAGACAGCGAAGCAAGCTTCGACAGCTCAAATTCATTTTCAATGGTGGTTTGGCAATGGGAGCAATGCAATTTTGTGATTTTAAGTGTCTTAGTGCAGACAGGACAATTTGTAATAACAGGATAAGTCATAATCAAATCCTTTCGTTTATTTATTTAAATTATATAATCATGAATTTAAAATGTAAATAATTAATTTTAAAATTATTAACAAAATTTATTTATAAATTGAATTTATTAAGATGTAAATTCAATTTATAAATAAAAAGACCAATAATATGCTCTTATACAATTACTGTTCATGAAGGGCCTTTTATATTTTCAAGGATTTAGGACAGAATAATGATAATTTCCTAGAAATTAATGGGCGGGGTACCATCAATGTACTTTTTAATGAAATCTATATTTAGCGTTATATGTGTAGCATTTATAATTGGAGAGTTTCGCAAAAACTATATTTCGTCATCAGCTCATTATTTTATTATTCTTTTTTTAGCCATACTCAGCTACGACATATTTGCTTTAAATTATCAATTGGTCACAATAAAGGGAAATGCCATTAACTCAATGCATATTTTTATGGACAGAATCATTATTTTGCCTGTTTCTTTATTTTTTTTGCAAAATTTAAAGGGTTCATATTATAAAAAGATAGGTTTGTCTATGGGGTGGATCTTCTTGTTACTCCTAATTGAGGTTTTTAATGAGAAGAATGGAATTACGAAGATGGAGGTATCAAAGCCCTTTCTGTGGTGTATGTTCGGGCTTTCTATTATTACTCTTTCGCTTTTATTTAATTATTTCTTTCAAAAATTAATGAGGAGAGAAATCAATGCCTCTTCCAACAAGGTTTGATCAAAATGAAATTTTTCTTTTAATCATTGCTGCACTGCTGATGCTGGTGACTTATATCATTCCGAAAAGATTTCCTTACTCCATAAGCTGCCTAATTGTACTTTTTAATATTAGTATTGGAATTGCAATGGACCATCTCCTTGCAGGACCTCCAATGGATTTTTATGACGTTTTAGATACAAAGAAATTCGAGCTGTTTGATTTATTTTTATATGTTTTTGTATATGGACCTTCCACCTATATTTTTGTATACGTATATGACTTATGGTTTTTTCATAGGCCTTATAGAGTCAAAGTAATTTACTTAATCCTGCTTGCTTTAATTAATGTGGTGTTGGAATATGTATCAGGACTTTTACATGTATTTACATACAAAGGATGGGAAATTTATTATTCATTTATTGTTTACATATTGATGTACACTTCTAACTTTATGTTACTGTCTAAATTAAAGAAAGATTATAAAATATCCTAATCCAAAGCTCTTAGAAAGTCTGGGAGCTTTATTTGTTTTGGGGAGAATTTGCTGATAATAAAAGAAACAAACCTATATGAAGCCGCTGAAGAATATAAATAGCATTAAGGATGCTACCCTTTATGAAAAAATTCCCTTTTGAGGATATCATTTGTACACTATTTATATAAATAAATATTTTGATGAGGGGCTCTAAAAATGACAAACAATCTCCAGCCGCATATCCGGATAGGGAATGACTATAAAATTCAATATGCTTTATTACCGGGTGACCCCGGCCGTGTAGAAGCAGCAGCAAAGTTTTTGGACCAGCCTGAAGAGGTCGCGAACAATCGTGAATACAGAACCATCACCGGCTCTTATAAAGGAGTTCGTGTGTTTGTGACTTCAACTGGAATAGGCGGGACATCAACCGGAATCGCTGTAGAGGAATTAAAGAGAATTGGCGTGAATGTAATGATTCGAATAGGCAGCTGCGGTGCCAACCAGCCAGGAATCCGTTTGGGGGACCTGATTATTGCAGCAGGTGCGGTAAGGAATGATGGAGCATCCGATGCTTATATTGATCGGTCTTTTCCAGCGGTACCAGATACGGAATTGCTCTTTCATTTAATTGGGGCTGCAAAAAGTTTAGGACATAAATATTATACCGGTATTGTCAGATGTCATGACAGCTTTTATACTGAAGAAGAACAGCAAATTGACAACTACTGGTCAGCAAAAGGAATTCTAGGTTCAGATATGGAAACAGCGGCCCTGTTTACAATAGGAAGATTACGCGGTGTAAAAACCGCTTCCATATTAAACGTTGTCGTAGAACAAGAAGGGAACCTTGAAGGGGGAATTAACGACTATTTGGATGAGAAAAACGACAGCAAACTTGGTGAAGAAAGAGAAATTATGACTGCGTTGGAAGCCATTGTGTCCTATAATCAATTTTTAATAAGTTAAGGGGAGGTTTTATTAATGAAAAAACAAAGTATATGGTCGTTTCGGTTTTCTACCGCAGCGCTCGTGCTCATTCCGACAGCGGTAGGCATCAATTATATTGGGAAGCTATTTGCGGGGCTGTTAAAGCTGCCTCTTTGGCTGGATTCAATTGGCACGGTTTTGGCAAGTATCCTGGCAGGCCCGGTTATTGGAGCGTTGGCAGGGGCGATTAACAATATTATTTATGGCCTGACCGTTGATCCGATATCATTTGTTTATGGAATTACGAGTGTGGCTATTGGTTTAACCATCGGGATCTTATTTTATAAAGGCTCCATTTCCAGTTGGGCGAAAGCTTTGGTTGCAGGATTAATCGTCGGCCTCGTAGCGACGATCGTTTCGACTCCAATCAATATCGGCTTCTGGGGAGGCCAGACAGGCAATGTTTGGGGAGATGCCCTGTATGCGATTGTCCTGGCAAAAACAGATTCTATGTGGCTGGCGTCCTTCCTCGATGAAATTGTGGTCGATGTGCCGGATAAATTATTAGTCGTTTTAATCAGCTATGGGATTTACAGAAACCTGCCAAAGAATGTGGCGCATTTATACAGTAACAATAATAAAGTGGAGACTCTTGATTAACGGCCTTTTGCAAAAGAAAGATGGTGACAGTTCTTGAAATCGATTAGCTTATATACAGAAAGAAATTCTTTTGTCCATGATATTGACCCAATCACCAAGCTCATTTACATTCTTTTTTCCATATTGGTTCCTATCATTCTGCCATCATTCACGGCTTCCATACTCTGCTTGGGGCTAAGCCTTGTTCTACTTCTTGCGGGAAAAGTGTTCCGGAAAACACTGCCTGTCTTTGGGTTTGTTCTTCTCATCCTGCTGACCGTCATCATCATACAGGGATTATTCAAGCCTGATAATGAAACCGCCCTATTTCAAATTGGCCCGTTTACGATGTATAAGGAAGGGCTGCTGTATGCGTTGAAAATCACTCTGAGGGTGTTTGGCATTGTTGGTGCATTCATGGTGCTGGTCCTGACAGTAAAGCCGTCAGATTTGGTAGAATCCCTGGTACGCAAGGGATTGTCCCCGAGAATCGGTTATGTAATCAGCTCTGTTTTTCAAATCATTCCTGAAATGATGGGAACAATGAGCACGATTACGGATGCACAGCGGCGCAGGGGGATGGAGACAGAAGGGAAATTAATCGTTAGAATCAGGGCGTTTTTGCCGTTATTAGGACCGGTTGTTCTTGGTTCCCTTATCAATACGAAGGAACGAGCGATGGCACTGGAAGTAAGAGGCTTTAATTCCCGGACTCAAAAAACCTACCTTTATGAAGAAAAAAGATATGCATATAGCAGGTTCATTCAATGGGGACTACTACTTTTAATCGCAGCTGCGTTCGTTTGGAGGATATTTTCTTGAAAAAAATCGTCGTTGATAACCTGAAATACAAATATCCTTTTTCCGAAGCGCTTGCCCTGGATGGCTTGTCATTTGAGATTGTGCAGGGAGAATTTATAGGTGTGATTGGGGCAAATTCAGCAGGGAAATCAACCCTGTGCCAATCGATTGTCGGACTTGTTCCCCATTTTTATAAAGGTGCATACGGAGGTAAAGTACTCGTAGCTGGCCACGAGGTGAAAAAGCATTCTATTGCGGATTTGTCGTTGAAGGCGGGCATTGTTTTTCAAAATCCGTTTACACAGGTGACGGGTTCCAAAATGACAGTTTATGAGGAAATTGCGTTTGGCCTTGAGAATCTGGGTGTGAAGCGAACCGAGATGGTTGAACGCATTGACTATGTGATGGAGCTCTTAAATATTGCCCAATTCAAAGACCGCAACCCTTTTGATCTGTCTGGCGGGCAAATGCAACGAATGGCGATTGCGAGTATCATTGCGATGAAGCCTGAAATCATCGTAATGGATGAACCTACTTCCCAGCTTGACCCGGAAGGATCCGAGGAGGTTTTTCGTGCCATACAGAGCTTGAGCCGGGAGGGGATTACTGTCGTCATGGCTGAGCATAAAATGGAGAAGGTCGCCCAGTATTGCAATCGGGTCATGCTGCTGCAAAACGGCAGATTGATAGATTTTGATAAGCCGGACAAGGTTTTTTCCAGAGATGATCTTGAGGATTATGGAGTGTCACCACCTGTTTATACGAGAGTTTGCAAAGCCCTTGGTATAAAAAAAGCAGGCACACCATATTATCCAGTTACATTAGAGGAAGCGGAAGAAGCATTGGGGGCGAGAAGGATATGATAAAAGTATCGAATCTATCCTTTTCATATCAGGAAGGGAGCTCCATTTTATCAAATATCAATCTCGAATTTGACCGGAGCCATACAGCGATTATTGGCCAGAACGGTGCAGGAAAAACAACCTTCGCCAAGATGCTTAAGGGTTTGTTGAAGCCTTATCAAGGTGAAATTTTAATTGGCAGTCAAAATGTACAAAATACAACTGCGGCCGAGCTGGCCAAAGTGATTGGATTGGTATTCCAAAATCCAAACGACCAGATTTTTAAAAGCAATGTGCTCGATGAAGTGTTGTTCGGACCGCTTAATTTAAGGATCGATAAAGATATAGCAAAGCTAAACGCAATGAAAGCACTGGAAATGGTCGGGCTACGTGATAAATTGGATATGAATCCCCATGACTTGAGCCTGTCGGAGAAAAAACTGCTATGTATTGCCTCTGTCGTGGCCATGGATACGGATATCATTATTCTGGATGAGCCAACCATCGCCCAGGATCATAAAGGCAAGGAAATGATTCGCAGCGTCATTCAAAGCTTGAAAAAACAGAAAAAGCTAGTTATGACCATTATTCACGACATGGAATTTGTGGCTGAAAACTTTGATAGGACGATTGTACTGAATGAAGGCAAGGTTATTCTCGATGGCGATACACGCCATGTTTTTTCCCAGAAGGACATCTTGAAACAGGCCCATGTGGAACCACCGGGGATTACGCAGCTGGGTGAAAAACTTGGGTATCAGGAGACGTTTTTAACTGTAGAGGAATTGGTAGAGAAGCAACGTAAATCTTAGATAAAGATACAATGAAGGCAGTGGACTTCTTAACAGAAGCACTGCTTTTATTTATTATTATTCAGGCCATCGCCAGGTAATCAGCGAGCTGGTAGAAGTTGCCGGCAAATCCCTGCTTAATCGCATCGTGTACGCCCTCAACGGTTTGGTGTTCTTCCTCCGTCGCATATTGTGGGTTTGACTTGATGGAAGTATTCATGATCGTATTATTTTTTAAGCTTCCAGAAATAAATCTTTTAAAATAATCTTTTTTGGGTTTTCTTTCCTACATAAAAGGTTTACTTTATCACCCGGTGATAGTGCTTTTGTTTCTTTAGTTTTATGTACTCTTGTTTTCCCTGTATAAGTGTTATTTTCATATTCATATGAACACACAACACTTCCTCTATCCTTTATAAACCTTACCTCCACGATTGTTCCTGTCAAATCGATTCCTTCTTCGAAATATTGTTTGACATCTTGGAACCTTCTCCATAAGAAAAGGACCCCAATGGCAGTTAATACGAGACTGGCAATTAGAATAAATGACCCATCCTCTTGAAAGGTAAGTGGTTCATTTCCTCTTCTGCCTGGAATCTCTTTAAAATACCATAACGCAAAAAATAATAGCCAGGATACGATAGGTACTGCTGTCGAAATCATTGCAAAAAGATCGTTTTTAATAATTTTTAAATTGGATGGATATTCCCTCATTTCAAGACCCCTTCCCTAATTTTGTAAGCTCTTTCTATTATTATATGTTTTTTTAATTTACTGGAGGGAAAATATTCATTTTATTCAGAAAAAAGTTAGAATTTATTTAATCATTTCAATTTATCGTTGGATATTATTCACATAAGGACGAAGGGGAACTTTTTGGACACAATCATACTTTATTCCTCAAATGAACACAACACTATCGGGCTAAGGGAATTTGAAATTATGGCAAAGTGTGAGGTTGTTAGAGTTGCAGATGACCAAGCTATCTTGATTAGCCAATAATTTTGATGGATTTTGCAGGAAATGGGTCACTTCATAAGATATAATTGTACAATAGATTATCTATTCAGGGGTGGAGTTATGTCCAAGAAAACAATTGTATTCACGGGTGGCGGTTCAGCGGGGCATGTTACACCTAATATTGCCATCATCAATGAAATGGACCATTCGAAATGGAATATAAATTACATAGGTTCTAAGAACGGAATTGAAAAAGAATTAATTGAAAAAATCCATATTCCTTATTATGAAATCTCAAGCGGAAAACTGCGGAGATATATAGATTTTGAAAATGTTGTAGATACCTTTAGAGTTGTTAAAGGGTGCCTGGAAGCCAGAAGAATTTTAAAAAAGATAAAACCTGCCTTGATTTTTTCAAAAGGAGGGTTTGTTTCAGTTCCAGTCATTATTGCAGCTAAATCATTAAAGATTCCTATATTGATTCATGAAAGTGATATGACTCCAGGGCTAGCGAATAAAATTTCACAGCGCTTTGCTACGAAAATCTTCACTTCATTTGAAGAAACGGTAAAGTATTTTCCCACCGAAAAAGCGGTGGTAATTGGTTCTCCGATTAGGAATGAAATTTTAATGGGCTCTAAATCTAAAGGAATGCAACTGCTTGGATTTGATGGAAGACTCCCGATACTAACGATAATGGGAGGGAGCCTCGGTGCCAAAAAGATTAATGACACGGTAAGGAGCTCATTAAAACCGCTTTTGGAAAAATATCGAATTGTTCATTTGTGCGGTAAAGGAAATAAGGATGAAACGTTAATGGATGTTCCAGGATATAAACAATTTGAATATGTTCACGGGGAGCTTTCCGATATTTTGGCCGCAACGGACATCGTATTAACGCGAGGCGGTTCAAATGCCATTTTTGAATTTCTGGCATTAAAAATCCCCATGCTAATTATCCCTTTAAGTAAAAAACAAAGTCGGGGAGACCAGATTCTAAACGCAAAGTCTTTTGAAGAAAAAGGTTATTCACTGACTCTGGAAGAGGAAGATTTAAATATCGATTCATTGGCCAGCCATCTTGAACAATTAATAAGAAATAAGGAAAAATTCAAGAAGACTATGGAAAGGTCAGTTCAAGGAAATGCATTGCGGATTATTTTGAAACACATAGAAGCACGTTAGAAATCAGGGGCTGTCGAATAGGCAGTCCTTTCTTTTTCGCTAAACTTTGTACTTGAAGAAGGAGGTAATCTAAAACACAATCTCGAAGGTATGAATATATAAGTATGTTTCCAATGGGGTGAAAAAATGAAACTTCAAGCTGTTTTTTTAGACAGAGATGGAACAATCGGGGGAAGTGACCAGGTTGAATATCCAGGAGAGATGGTTCTATATCCGTATACGTTAAATGCAATAAAAGTATTAAAGGATTCTGGAATAGCTGTTTACAGTTTTACTAATCAACCTGGAATAGCAAACGGAGTTGTACAGGATAAAGATTTTGAGGCAGAACTTACTACATTTGGCTTTGATGGAAATTATATATGTCCCCATAAACATGATAAAGGGTGTAAATGCAGAAAACCTTCTGCTGGAATGCTCATTCAAGCATCAGTTGAAAAAAATCTAGATCTTCGACGCTGTGCAGTAATTGGTGATAGATGGACAGATTTAATGGCTGCAAATGAAGTGGGTGCCATTAAGATTATAGTTAAAACTGGTGCTGGAGAAGCAGCCATTTCAAAATACATTAAAAATGAATACCATGGGAGTTGGGCTACCGTAACTCCAGACTATATCGCTGAGGATTTAAGCGCAGCTGTCAATTGGCTGCTAAATTTGCGAGGTGAAATATGATGAAGAAAAAAATAGTAAAATATATGATCTTGTTTTTTGCCATTATCCTTCTATTATTCGGTACGTACAAATTAATGAACTCACGGACGTTCCAGTTATTTGGAGGGTTAACAGATCATGTCGAAACAAATAAAAAAGTAATTGCATTAACCTTTGATGACGGGCCATCAAAAAATGTAGACAAATTGCTTCCCCTTTTGGATAAATACAATGCCAAGGCTACCTTTTTCCTAATTGGGAGTGATCTGAAGAAACATCCTGAGGAAGGCCGGAAAATAGCTGAAGCAGGACACCAAATTGGCAACCATACGTATTCACATAACCGGATGGTATTCAAAACACCTTCCTATATTAAAGAAGAAATTGAAAAAACGGATCAATTAATCCGGAAAACTGGTTTTAAGGGAGAAATTGATTTTCGTCCGCCAAATGGAAAGAAGCTTGTAGGATTACCCTATTATCTAAAAAAACATCACAGGAATACTATAACATGGAGCCTTGAGCCGGATACTTACTACAACTCGCCTTCAGATAAAGTGACCTACGTAAAGAAAAATATGAAGCTTGGAGCTATTATATTGATGCATCCAATGTATGATGACACCGGTAAAGAACTGAAAGCCATTGAAGGAATTTTACAGGCTTTAACAGAGGAAGGGTATACGTTTGTTACCGTGAATGAGTTGAAGAAGTTATAAGGAAAAGGCTTCTGGATTGTTAAATAAATGAATGTTAATAACTAGATAGTAAATCCTACTTAAATAGATGTTAATGGGAGGGAAGATTTAATTGGACAGGGAAGATGTAAGACAATTTCTGAGGTTCAAAAGCTTCGGTGAGGTCTCCATGGACTTATTTGTGAGCCGGATTGTGAAGGATCTGGAGGAATATATATTTAATGATAGAAAAACATCAATTGACAAACATTCTAAAGAACTCATTAACGATTGGATGGCATGGTTAAAGGATGATGATGAATGGGACATTATTAAAGAAAATGAGAAGGAATTCTTAACGGGCAGTATTGAAGACTCAATAGGTGCAATGCCTATCTGGAAAAGCAATAAAGAACTCCAAACAAAAGTAATGAATAGCTTCAAATTTTACTTTGGGGCTGATAGTGCCCTCTATCCCATTTTTAAAAACGCCTACATAAAAGGATTGGGAGAGGAAGGTTTAATAAGTTAGTGAGCGATGTAACGTAAAAAAGTAGTGCTATTCCATCTAAAATGCACTACTTTTTAAAATAAGTTTAGTCAATCACTCTTGCCACTTTGCCGCCGCAAGTTTTACATTGTCCTTCGAGGACGAGACCATGCTTGGTTTCTTTTATCATATATTTTTCAATTTGGACGGTATCAACGCATGAACCGCAAAAAACATTTCTTACAAGTTTTTTTCGTATGTTTTCAGGGATGGTTAGCCATTTTTGCCCAGCCTGAAGGGTACTAGTATCCTCCCGCCTTGGTTTGGACGGACGATGTTCTGATTTCTCCAACACTTCTAGCACTTCGGTAATTTTTGCCTTTACCTTTTTGCACTCGATACTTTTCCATGCATCCAATATGACAATTAAATTTTTATTGCCGGTCTCAGCGATTTTATCCAGAAGCAGAAGGATCATGCCACGATTTCGTTCCTTGAGTGTATCAACAAATTCATATTCCTCATCGTAGGCAGCATCAATAAACTCCCCAAGCAGCTCGGTTGCATAGGTTTCACGTTCGATTTCCCAGCCTTTTTCTGTGAAGGTTAGAACGGGCAATCTATAATCATACTCAATGGCAAGATAATGATTTTGTATCATCCAATCAATTCGGGCTAGAACCTCTTTCTGAGTCATTCCCTTAAAAGCTCCATAAACAGGGCAATGATCCAGCTCAAGTTCTAAAACCTTCTTATCCTTTGAACCAGCCAAGATTTTAGCCAGCATTGCCCTGCCGCCGGTCATAATCAGCTCATCGGCCCCGCGTAATATAGCTTTAATTTCGCTGTCGGCTAATGACTTTATACCACTTGAATCAAGCGTATATGAAACTCTTTTCACTTTTTTTGACATGTTTCCCTCCAATGCCAGCGTTTTTGAATGCTATCACAGTTGCTTATATTTTAATGTTTGCCAAATTTTATAGATTTTAGATTAGCATCATATATTTTTAAATTGCCATATATCGCATCCAGGGCTGGTGTTTGTAAATCATTGTTCCTCGCGATATTCAGCAGATAGCCAAAGAAATGATCCGCTTCTGTCGGCAGTCCTTTTTCCATGTCTCTTTGCAGCGAGGACTTCATCGTGTAGCCCATATCCATCATCTTGTTTAATTGAACATCCTCAATGCTGTCAGCGATTGGCGCTCCATGGTTCCTCATTATTTTTGATGCTTCTTGAAGGACAGCTTTAATTGTTTGTAAGCCAAATTCATCTTCCCGGATAGGCCAATAGGCGAGCGAAAGAGGGAAGTAACTCCGCTAAGAGTACTAATGAATAAGTATTTATGCCATAAATCCTGCAGGATGTATTCGGAAAGGCGGAAGGAAGCGTTTGTCCCGCTGAACACTTGCTTAAGCTTCTTGATCCTTGCAGTTTTTACTCCATTTAGCTCCCCAAATACTAATTCATGTATAGGGCTTGTCTGAATGACTTTCCCATTTTCATCTAAAGTTGTTTCGATAAAACATAAGCCGCCAATTACGTTTCCTTGTCCAAAGGCATCTGTTAAAAGATTTAGATGGGCAATACCGTTTAAAAGAGGAAGAATCATGGTGTTTTTCCCGGCATATGGCCGAATGCTTTCAATCGCAGCTTGTAAATGATAAGACTTGGTTGCTAATAAGATGAGTTCGAATGGCTCGGCTGCCTCACCTGAGACCAGTGTCTTTGGCTGGAATTTCATGTTCCCGTGGATGCTCTCAATCATTAATCCATTCTGATCTAGCTGCTCTCTGCGTTTATCTCTGACTAGAAATGTAACATCCGCGCCTTTTTCTAACAAACGCCCTCCGAAATATCCGCCTATTGCACCTGCTCCAACAATCAACATTCTCATTATGTATGACCTCCTCTAGAATCTTTTTGGCTTTCTGTATTATTAATATTATATTATAAAATTGGGGACAGGCACTTGAAGAAGCCTTTATTTAAAAACGAGTGACATCCATATTGTTGATGATGATTGACATTTTTTGAGAATGATATTATAATTGCATTAATTAGTTGAATAGCATTTCTCCTAAAGGGGAGTAGCTTTTACAACAAGGTCGTCATTACGGAGTTCGCTCCCGGCTTTGTTGGCAACATGACCGTTGTTAGCAAGACCTTTACCCATGGGTAAAGGTCTTTATTTGTCTTTTAGAGCCTTTACCGCACACCGGTAAAGGCTTTTTATTTGCCCTTTTGCACATGGGAACTGTGGAAATGCTGTTAAAACAAAAGGAGAGATACAGATATGAGAAACAGAACCAATAAGAGAATTTCATTTTCGGAGTTAATGAGGAAGAACAAAGAAGAGCTGCTGAAGAATGCAGCGGAGCTTGAAAAGATTGAAAGGCGAATTGATAACAAATATTTGTCGGCCAATAAGGTCCTGGAGGGAACTAAATGATACTGAGAAAATACATGTCACTATTAGGAATAGGTTCAGCTCAAATCGATTTAATTCTTGAAAAGGAAATCTATCGGCCGGGAGAGTCAGTCAGCGGATATTTTTTAATTAAAGGAGGTACAATCGAACAGCAAATTAAGCGCATTGACTGTAATTTGGTCATGAAGGATCAAATCTTGGATAAAGAGACAGTCATCGATACAGTTGCTATTTTATCTACATCCCTGATCGAATCAGAGAAACTGAATAAAATCGGCTTTACTTTTCAGCTTCCTGATTCTCTAGCAGCTTCAACAGATAAAATATCGTATCAGTTCGTTACATGGCTCACCTTTAATAAAGGGGTAGAAAGCCGTGACTTGGATATCATTCAAATTGTTCAGTAAATTAATTTTTTGGGGAAAGGAAGACTTGGAATGTGAAAATCGGCTTCTACCTAAAGAAATAACTTTATAAGGAGAATTGATTGTTTTTGAAATCAATTAATGTACGTCGCCTGTTTCTGGCTATTACTCTATTAACTATTATGGAAACACAGTTAATGAGTTCAACTACTTTAGAGGTGAAAAACCCTCCCCGTTTTCAAAATAGTATCGTATTAACTATACAGGGATTATTTTTCAGAACTTAGAAGGAAAGTATTTTATAAAAAAAGGAGGATACAATTTATATGGAATTATCAATTTTGTTTGAGTACGGATGGGTATTATTGTTATTAATTGCGATTGAGGGGCTTTTAGCTGCAGATAATGCGCTGGTTTTAGCCATTATGGTAAAGCATTTACCTGAAGAAGCCAGGAAAAAGGCTTTGTTTTATGGGCTAGTCTGGGCATTTATATTTCGCTTCGGGTCACTGTTCGCAATCTCGTATCTCGTTGATGTGTGGCAGGTACAAGCAATTGGGGCGCTATATCTTTTATTTATGGCAACTAACCACATTTTTAGAAAGCTTGTTGTTAAGAAAGTATACGATAAGGAAATGGAGGATGAACCAAAGAAGAAGTCTGGCTTTTGGCTGACTGTCCTTAAGATCGAGATTGCTGATATCGCTTTTGCTGTAGACTCCATTCTGGCCGCGGTTGCACTGGCGGTTGTACTGCCAAATACTAATTTGCCACAAATCGGAGGGCTGGACGGTGCGAAATTTCTTGTTATTTTTGCAGGGGGATTGATCGGAGTTATTATTATGCGATTTGCTGCTAATTTCTTTGTGAAATTGCTTCAAACAAAACCCGGACTGGAAATTGCCGCTTTTATGATTGTGGGCTGGGTAGGTGTGAAATTATCAGTTTATACGCTGTCGCATCAAGCTCTTGGTGTTCTTTCGGAGGATTTTGCACACTCTCTAGGTTGGAAAATCACCTTCTATGCCGTTCTGATTCTAATTGCATTGGGCGGCTGGTTCTTGTCAAGGGATAAAGAGGAAATTACTGCAGATGGGCATTAGAAAAAAATGGAGGTCGCGCGCGAGAAAAAGTGAGAAACTCACGAGAAAAAGATAAATCTAGGCGAGAAAATAAAGAAAATCCGCGAGATAAATGCTTAAACCCGCGAGATAAATGGAAAAGCCCGCGAAATAAATAGGAAAAAAGAGAGATAAAACCGTAATCACCGAGATAAATAAAAAATCACCTTCATCAAAATCCATAAATGCAAAAGTCATATATGCCAAGGCTTCAACTGGATTTAATCAAACGTTTGATTAGTTTTGAAGCACCTTCCATAATGAAAAAAACAGCCTGGTTCAAAACACCAGGCTGTTTTCATTCAATCTATACTTCTTCCCTCTTTTCCATTGTGATGGAGCGTTTGAATAGAGGAACAAGGGTAAGTACACCAATAATAAATAACAATGATGCGATTTCGTACATTGCTAAAAGCGAGAAGGTTTTTTTCAGCCAGCCGCTTGCACTCATGGTTATGACCATCGTCCCCATAAATATAGGGTTTAGTATACCATTGACTCGGCCAATGAAAGCAGCTTCGGTATTCTGCAAAATCATCGTATTAATGCCGATGTGAATGCATGGCATAAACAAACCACTGATAAACTGCACAGTGAGTGTCAGCCAAAGCTGTTCGGATACGCCCATCACAAACAACCCAATTGCATTAACGGTCATACCAATAGCGAGAAGAATTTGGGGAGGAGTTTTCTTCGCAATCCCGATTGTAAGGCCTTCCACCTAATATCATCCCAGCTCCAAAGGCTGCCATGAGCCATTGCAACTGCTCTTTCGGTAAACCAAGCTGCTCAGTAATGAGGAAAACTGAAAGTGGCTGTGTTAGTCCCAATGCCAAACCAGCAGCAGCAAAACAGCCGCCAAGCAAGGTCAGCGCACGGCTATTCCAAACATAGAGAAATCCTTCCTTCATTTCTTGCATGATGGTCGTTCCCGCTGTATTCTCATCAGCTTCTATGTCAGGCGGAAGCATCATTAGAATGGCAGCAGAGAGTAAAAAGGCAATGCCCATAATGGCAATGGCTACGCCGATGCCGTAGTGCTGATAAACAAAAGTGCCGATAATTGGTCCAAGAATCATAAATACGGCAAAAAGCGTCTGGTACATAGACATACCCATCTGAACAAGTTCTTCCCTTACATGGAGCTTAAACAGTTTCATACCGGATGGCTGTGAGAACTGTGAAAGGATGGATGAAACAAGTGTTGCGAAGAAAATGACCTTCCAGCTCCCCAAAAAAAGGGTTAACAGAACGACAAAAATGGAAACGGCACTAAGAAAATCACACCAGATCATCGTACGTTTTGGTCTCCACCTGTCAGCGAATGTACCCCCGATAAACGAAAAAAGAAAGATCGGTGCAAACTCGGCAACTGAAATGAGTGATACCGCTACCGGGTCTTCGTTCGTTTTCTCAATCACATAAAGCAAAATGGAGTAATTGCGAACCCATATGCCGATTTGGAGAAACAGCGTCGACAGCAGGATGGTCCGAATCACTCGATTACGGAACAATTCCCCCATTGAGATGTTGGAATTTGTATTCGTCATAAAAAAACCTCCTTATCCATTAAACTGGATAGGAGGCAATGCAAGCATATAAAGGCATAGTACACCATGTACTTTTGTCCTTTTATATAAAAAGCCAGCACTAATCCTACCCAGAAATATTTTCGTTTTATACGAATCGTTTCTTAGAAAGGTTTAGTGAATCATTGGCTTTAAGGTCACCCTTTCATTTGTTCGTATTTACATACTACTTGATACGTCACTAAGAATCAACTGAATGTTGAAATAATTTAGTGAAATAGGATTCTACCGGTTATTTTCACTAAAATTTGTTTTCAAACATTTGCTTGCCAGTTAATCTTCATCAGGCTGAAAGCCAATTAATTTTGCTTTTTTGTCCACGCCAACTGTGATTTCGTTCGGGAAAGTAAGGATTGAGCTGATATATTCCCATCGCAATAGGAGGTTGGTTGTACAAGTCTCTTCCTTTTGATGCTCATCCGGTATGACTGTCCCGTCTTCTTCCTCAACCTTCACTCTTTTGTAACAGGGATTTTCAACCCATATACCCATATTCTCTGTATTAATGAGTTTTACTAAATACCATTCTTCGGGCTGGAAAATGCCAGTAATGGAACCCGTCAGCTCTTCAGGAAAATTCTTAAGCTTTAACTGAATCTTTTGATTTACAAAACTATCTAAATACATAAGCACGCCTCCAATTATTAAGATTAACTCCATTACTACTAATTCCATTATAAAAATACTTTAAACTTCAATTTATGAGCAGAGTATTTTTACCACCATTTTTTCCTTATAATGAAAGAAAAGGATTGCAGGGGGCAAATCATGACATATGAGGAAATTATGAAAAGTCTAGAAGAGTTAGGTTCTGAGCAAACGAAAAAAACCTTTATCCGGCATGGAGCAAATCATTCATTTTTTGGTGTAAAGGTCGGTGACTTGAAAAAACTTGTCAAGCATGTGAAAAAGGATCATGAATTGGCGCTTGCACTTTATCAGTCTGGCAACCATGATGCCATGTATTTGGCGGGGCTCTCTATTAATCCGAAGCTTGTGACTAAGGAGACGCTTCAGGATTGGGTAAAGAAAGCATACTGGTACATGCTTGCCGAATATACAGTGGCTGGAGTGGCAGCGGAGAGCCATTATGCACTTGAGTTGGCCAGGGAGTGGATGAATTCGAAAAATGAGATGGTTGCAACATGCGGCTGGAGCACTTACGCGAATTACATTACGATCACGCCGGATGAAGAGCTCGACATGAACGAAATCGAGGCGCTCTTACATCAGGTGGAATCAAGCATTCACAATGAGAAAAACCGTGTTCGGTATGTAATGAATACTTTTGTCATCTGTGTTGGGGGATATGTGATAGATCTGCATGACGAAGCAGTGAGAATTGCTGAGCAGATAGGGAAGGTCAATGTTGATGTGGGCAACACCGCATGCAAAGTTCCGCTTGCAGCTGACTACATAAGAAAAATGGAAGCAAAATCAAAAATAGGATTAAAGAAAAAAACGTGCATTTGCTGAAAGCTTAATCTTAGACCTCCAGAGTTAGATTTTATAGTATTCCTTTATTCTTGATAAAATCCTTCTTGGCAGGATGAAGGTGAAAACGTGCTTCCTGACGAATACAAAAAAGAAAATTATTTTGAAACGGTGAGGTTAACATGGCCATCTTTTTGTATTTAATAGCAGCTTATTTTATTGGGAATTTTATAACTGGCTATTTTGTGATTAAGCTTTTGGGCAAAAAGGATATTCGCGCAGAGGGGAGCGGCAATCCAGGGGCAAGGAACGCAGGACGCATCCATGGGAAAATGGCTTTTGTGCTGACTTTTCTTGGTGATGCTTTAAAAGCGGCACTTGCCGTTTTAGCTGGAAGGTACCTCGAGTTTAGTGCTAATATCCTCCTGCTCGGACTGGCTGCAGTTCTTATTGGTCATATAAAACCTGTTTTATTTAAATTCCGGGGCGGGATGGGCATTTGGCCGTTCATCGGCGGGATGCTTGCGTTTCAGCCGGTTACAGCCCTGGTGCTGATTGGCGGGTTTGGACTTTTTTATCCATTTACAAAAAGTTTTACCATGGCAGGGCTGGGCGCCTTTATCATGATTCCTGTCGTCTTTTATTTTCGTAGGCCATCCGGCAGCGGCAATTCTTCTTACGATCATGCTGATTATGATCATTTTAGTAGTACATACAGAGGATATAAAGGAGAGGCTTTATAAGAAGGGCAAATAATACATTTCACAAAGCTACGTAAATACTGGATGGTATTATTACTCTTATATAGAAAAAAATCCTGGAGCAAGGAGAACTGCAAATGTTCTATGTAAATGTAGAAGGGGCTGTATTTAAAGAGGATAAGTGGCTGGTGATTGGACGCAGTTTGAAGGAAGAGCACGCAGGCGGCATGCTTTCTCTTGTTGGCGGCACAGTAGATCATGAGGGTAATTCCAAGGATATTTTGGAAAGAACCTTAAAAAGAGAGCTGGATGAAGAAGTAGGGATAACAATTAAGGACACAATAAAATTTGTCAGAAGCACATCGTTTGTTTTAGATGATGGAAGAGAAGTGATTGATATTGTTTTTCTATGTGAATTTGATGGCGGTGAACCTTATGCAAAAAGCCCTGATGAAGTTGACTCCGTCTATTGGATGTCTGCTGATGAAATTTTTTCTCATCCCAAATCGCCAATCTGGTTAAAAGAAAGTTTACAAGCAGCTGAGGCCATAAGAAAATAGGGAAATGTATAGTTGAAAAAGGAGAGAGCCTGATGGAAGAATTTGAAGGGCTTGCCGATGAAATGAAAATACGGTTAAAGCAAGAGTCTAATAATACTAATTTAATTAATGACTTTGCTATTGCTTTAATGGAGAGTAGAGATTACGAAGGAGCATTGCTGCAATTTAAACGAGCTGTGAAAATTAAGCCGAACATTCAGTCGTTAAATAATCTAGGGTACTTTTATTACACTGAAGGTGAACCAACTGATGATGGTCACTGGAAATATGAAGAAAAGAAAGCAATTGAAGTTTTAGAACGAGCTATTGAACTTAAGCCTTCATCTTATTTCCCTTATAACTTATTAGGAGAAATCTATACATCGAATGGAAACTATAAAAGAGCAATTGAGTTATTATTAATGGCGATTTCCATTCAGCCCACTATAGAAAATTTAAATAATCTTGGAGTTTGTTATTATAAAAAATCAATGCTAAAAGAAGCGGCCGGGAGCTTTAAGAAGGCATATTCGGCAAGAAGAAAGGATAATCTCAGTTTACATCCCTTACTCGGCTATGGGATTTGTATAGCAAAATTAGGTGGGAGAGATGAAGCTTTAAAAATTGCAAAGGAATTATTAATTGAAAACGAAAAATTGGAAGACAGATTTGATCGTATAGAGGACCAAATAGCGTTTATTTATTATCTGACGGATGAGTTTAATGAATTTGTTTCTGTGTATTCAAAATTAAACTTAGCCCACTATCAAGTGGACTGGCTGCCTCCATATCTTTATTCTCTTTCGAAGCTTGGAGAAGTAAAAAAGATTGACCAGCTTTTAGAGTCACTCATTCAGCATAAAGAACAGGAAATAGAGGAAACATTTGAAGATGATGATGACTGGGAACCGGGAAGAAAAGAAGAATACATAGGTGAATTAAGGCAGGATATTGATTACTTAAGAAGTACAAAAAAAGAAATATTTGAGGGAAAACGGCAGGTGCTGGAATATGAACCAAATATAGAACATGCATGTTATTTATTCGGATGCCGTCGGCACAATCATTCTCACTATCATGAACAGGCTTGAAGATAAAAATCAGCTTATTAGGACAAAAAGGACCATATGGGTCCTTTTTGTTTGAAAAATATTTCCTTAGAGAGAAATATGCTCCTTTGTTTCAAGCAGAAGTTTCATGAAATCTTCTTCTGCTTCGGCCAAATGCTCCATAACTGCTGCTCCATTTCCCCACTGCTTGTAAGTAATATGAGAATACACTTTTCCGAAAAGCTTTGCCTGCTGTTCTTTGATGGCTGCAAGTGTTTCGTGGCGCCCTTTAAAAAACAATATCCTTTTTGAACTATCACTAAAATTTTATCATTTCTACAGTACCTTAAAATATAAATCGTAACCCTCAGCTTCATTTTCTTCAGGGGTAAACTGGATTTTAAAATCTTCAGGGTCTATGGTTAGATTGTTTTCTTTTGCCCATTCAATCATTTCACCAAATGCAGTGGCTATTTCCATTACTGAACCGGTATGTTTTGTATAAACATATTTTTGTTCAGGTATTAACTTCCCGTCAAAACCAGTTGGTATATCAGCAAGTTCAGATACTTCACAGCCTATTAATTGAGTGAATTCTCCATTTTTCACATGGAGGCAAACATCGAGAATATAGGGTGATATGCGATTTTTTATTTCGTTTTTTCTTAGTATAACTTCCTTCCAAGCTTCGGGCATCTCAATGCCTAGCTTATCCCAGGTGCAACTTACTTTCTTTCCGATCACATTGAAAGAGGGCTTGCTTACTAGTTCCATTTCTATAACCTTCCTTTATTGTCTGATAGTTAATTCTCTTATATAATACTAAATAAAGTTTACAGAACTTGTCAAAAATTCAATCAACTAATACATTGTATTATTTACATTAAATCAGCTTAATCGGTATATCTCTGTTTTCGTGCTGAAAGAGTTCAACTAGTTTTAGGCAGAATTTTTTTTCGTTACCGATGGGTTAGATGCATAACTTAATATGATTGATGAAGTGGGAGAATGGATACTATGGAAAGTGGATTAGTAATAAGACGTTATGTTGAAAACGATTATTCGGCTATCACCGAATACTGTTTACCTAAAGAACAGGCGATTTATACATCTCTACCAATAGATGTTTTAGAGGTATTTAAGAAGGATAAATTCAACCTGCCCTTTATCATATTCTTGGATGATGATTTGATTGGCTGTTTTGCCTTATATACGAACAAGGAAGGTAACTATTATACAGGTAATGAGAATGCTATTATTCTTAAATCATTCTCAATCGATTCACGCTACCAAAATAGGGGATATGCACTTCAAACCTTTAATCGATTGCCTGAAATAATAAAAATAAATTTCCCTGATAAAGATGAAATTATTTTAACGGTTCATCATACCAACCTACCTGCGATTCATTTGTATAAGAAGGCTGGATTTATGGATAAAGGACTAAGGTTTGATGGCGATTATGGGGAGGAATTGATATTCCATTTTGATTTGGATAGGGTGCTTTAAATCTTCTCTAATTTTCATAGAGTTACTGCTATTAAGCTGAATTTTTCAAATGAAATAATTCCCTTTTACTCTAGTAAGGGGATTATTTCAAATTAGGTGAGTCTCCATAAAATACATTGATTGACATAAATTGCGCCATAATAAATTTAATAAGAATGATGAGGTGGAATTATGGCGAGTATTATAGAGGCAATAACAGCAATGCTGTATAATTTTGTTGATGACGAACCCAAGCCATTATTACATGTAGGTGAAACAATGAGCTTGTGGACTGCATTTACAGCTTTTCATGAAGCACATTCGTTATACGAAGTAGGATTAAATATGACAACAGATCCCGAGTTAAGGCATGTAATTCAACGTGTATTAGAAGGCAGTCAAGCTGATTCTGAAATGATTGCTAAATTCATGATTAGTGAAGGGATTCCCTTACCTTTAATAAATTCAAAAAAACCGAAATCTAACCCAGATGCAGTTCCGGAGGGTGTTAAATTAACTGATGATGAAATTGCCAATCTCATTGCAGTAAAAATTGCAGCTTCTATAACTTTTTGTGCTCAGTCATTGTCCCAAAGTGTTCGGACTGATGTAGGATTGATGTTCTTTCAAATACAAGTGCATTTAATGAAATATGCAGCCCCATTAAAAAATATAATGAAAAAAAGGGGCTGGCTAAGAGTACCACCAAAATATAATCCACCAGGTAATCCTAATGCAGATTCTATATAAATATTTTTATGGTGCAGTGGCTAACGGTCTAGTAAAGGAATCTGAGTTGAAAAGTAAAATAGTTCCTTTTATTAGAGTGAATATTTAGAATAAATTAAATACTTTTTATAAATAGGAGTATTCTTTGTTCTTAGAGGGTATTAGAATGGTAATTACTTTATTAGGAGTGATGGAGATGAAAAAAGAAGAGCTTTTAAATCGAATCACGAATAATGATGGTAATACAAGAATAACTTCAATATCCTCCAGAGAAGAGGGCGAAGAAATCATCGCATTGGCTAAACATTTAGAATATGAAGGCAAGATCACATTGATGGAATATTGTTTAGAAAGTAAACCGCTTGCTGTCTCTTTAAAGGCCGATTCGATTAAATAAAAAATTGAATTTTGAATGATTTGACAGCAGGTCCTTCGGGATTTGCTTTTTTATTGGCGTTTCTTTTAGAAAACAGCCTTTCATAAAAAAAACTGACAAAATATGCCAGTTATAATTTGGTTTTGCGCTTATTGAAGAGTATTCCTAATCTTTTTTTACCCATTTATCATGGCTGTTTTTTTCATATTTCTTTTTTACAGCACTCCAAGCTACTTTAAATGCTGTTTCTTCATCTTTATATTCTTCGTTGGCAGAGTTAAAGGCTTCTTTAAAAATCTCTTGAGCATGATGCGGCAAATTATCTTTTACTGCATCTGGAAGTTCGGTTAATGAATGATAAGGCATTTTAAAATCCTCCTTTAAGTTTATATGTTTTTTTTGTTTATTTCCTTATACCAATCGTTTTAAACGTTCTTTCTGCTTTAGAGTTATCGTGCTGATAAGTGGTATAAGAAATTTATATATTTTAAGTTAAAATAGACAAAAATAATGTAATGGTCATTATAGATGATTATTTGAGGTGAAGTCTTTGGATTTTCAGGGAGTATTTATACAAATATTAATTTTGTTAGCAATCTCCATTTTTGTAATTGGTGTGGCCAAACTGCTGAAGCAGCAATCTTCAATTGCGCTTGTCCTGGTTGGTTTATTGCTCGGCATAACGAATATTCCTTTTTTTGAGGCTTCGGAAAATTTTATTACGAATTCAGAAGTTTTCCATGCGATTATCGTTTCGCTTTTCCTACCTATATTGCTAGGCGATGCGACATTGAAAATGGACGTAAGTCATTTTATTGAATATCGGCGTTCTTCGTTGTCGTTAGCTTTTGTAGGGACATTGTTAACCTTTGTCATCATCGGTTTTTCGGTTTATTATTTTCTTCACCTACCGCTCTTATTAGCGTTTACTTTTGCCGCTTTAATGAGTGCAACGGATCCAATCAGTGTCGTATCCATTTTCAAATCTCTTGGGGTATCTAAAAAATTGCTTACCGTAATGGAGACTGAATCGCTTTTTAATGATGGTGTTGCAGTTGTTTTATTTAAAATTTCCTCCGTTTATCTCTTAACCTATATAGAATCAGGGATTCCAGGAATAGGGAGCGGCTTATTGCTGTTCCTGCAGTTTTCTATTGGGGGACTGATTTTGGGAGCATTGCTGGGATATATTTTTTCACAAATTATACGACTGTTTGATGATTTTCCAATCGAAATCGCCTTCACACTTTTGATGTTTTTTGGATGCTATTTTATTGCCGAGCACTTTCACATCTCAGGTGTAATTGCAGTTGTAGTGGCAGGGCTTATTTATGGCAGCTACGGGAAAAAAGTTGGCATGAGCGAGAAAACACACCGGAATATTAATTCGTTCATGGATACAATTACCGAAATAGCGAATAGTTTAATCTTTCTTATGATTGGCTTGGAAATCAAACATATTATCATTCCAGATAAATGGTTTGTTATCATTGCTGCACTTCTTATTGTCCTGGTTGCCAGGACGATTGCTGTGTATGCAAGCACGGTATTTAGCAGAAAAATCCCTAGCAGATGGAAAATCATACTTAACTGGGGAGGATTAAAGGGTAGTCTCTCGATCGCTTTGGCATTAAGTTTGCCGTCCTCGTTTGAAGGAAGAGGAATTTTATTGATTTTGACCTTTAGCGTTGTTGTTTTCTCTTTACTGGTGCAAGGTCTCACAGTAAAACCTTTAATCTTAAAATTAGGTCTGATTAAAGAAGAAGGAAAATAGGTGATTTACGCCTGAATCGATATAGCAAAAAAGTATTTTTTTCTTAATCAAACGTTTGATTGAATTGGTTTTTATCCTATCATGACATAGTTTTATGAAGATGTATTGTCAGTAGGAGGAGCGAGTTTTTTGTTTTATAAAAATATTATTAATTAAAAGCTCTTACGCTAACCCGCGTAAGAGCTTTCGTTTGGAATTACTGTGGTTCTAGTATCTCTAATATTCCGTTTGTAACTTTTACATATGACGAAAAAGTAAGTGTTGCTGGTTTTCCCTCTGAATCGTAATACTTTCCATCCGGATTTAAAGAACACAGAAGCTCTGCGCCCCAAAACGAATCGGTTGAGTTTGGTTGTTGATACTGTGCAAAAGCAAGTAAAACCGTTTGTTTTGGCTTTAAATCAAGAATCTGTTTATCGGCTGATGCTTTTAAGATATAGTCCTGTGTTTTCGTATCGGGTTTAAAAACGGGACCAAATGGATCTGGGTCTGTTCCAAAGGACTGTTTTCTTTTAACCGTCACGGTGATTTTATTTGACTCCGTTTTGCTAGTGATAACTTCAGCTAAATCATATCTTAATCTGGAAATCTGTTCCCACTGGCTGCTATCGTTCTTCGCTGATATTGGTTCGTCAATCTTACTATTATCAGCGGGATCTTGTTTGTGATTGCTTCTGCTATCTGAAATTTTTGGTGAAGTGGCTTCTGGAACTTTCATTTCACTTTTTTTAGAAATTAGGCTTGGTGAAAGTACTAAAATAATTGCTATGGCAGATAGTACGGCCAATGCATTTTTCCAATAGTGCTTCGTCTGTTTCTTTGCTTTATGATTAATATTTCTCCACATCTCTGCTTTTTGGTTATTGCTTAAATTTATGGAGTTAAGTTCATTAAAGTTTTCATCAAATAAAGTTGGCTTGATCATCATTTTTCCACCCCTTTTTAATTAATTCATTTCTTAATGCATTTAATGCTCGATGAAGGGTTGTTTTAACCTTTGATTCTGTCCAGCCTAAAATTTCTGCAGTTTCATTTATCTGATAGCCTTTTATCTTCCTTAGGATAATAATTTCACGGTATGAAAGCTTTAACGCTAATAATGCCTGGTAAAGGGATTGTGATTGTTCCTTCAATTCGAGAATTTCTTCCGGGATAGGTTCTGTTCTTTCCAAACGGGCAAGTTCCTTTAAAAGATTAATGGTCCGTTTTTTCCTGCAATGATCATATACAAGATTTCTGGCAATCGTATATAACCAGGTTTTATAAGATGACTCGCCCTTAAACTGCGGAAGAGCTTTATGGACCCTAATAAAAACTTCTTGAGTAAGGTCCTCTGCTTCTTCCCGATTACTGACCATCAGCAAAATAAAACGATAAATCAAGCTGCTGTATTCATGGAACAAATCTTCCAATGTTTTGTCTTCCATTCGTTTCTTCTCCTTCCCAAAATCGTTAATTAGACGAAAAAATACAATAAGTGTTTCGCATTAAATTAATTTTATAAGTGTTTTTTTATGAAGGAAAATAGAAAAAAGAGCAGCCGTTTCACGATTGCTCTAGTAATAGTAATAAATTATTTTCCTGCCAATTTTCGATTTAACACATTGTACCAGGCCCTCGTTTGCTCAGCTGTACTCCCGTTAATAAAAATTTTCTGTTTTTTCATTTTAATATAAACACAGGGAGAGGAGCCTTTCTGGATAAAAAGTAGGCTGCTTCCATAGCCTTTTACCTTAAAATAACCCTTTGCCATAGTCGATAGGCCGAATCCGTTTTGTTTAAACGTCACTTCCGGCATTTTCTCCAGCAATTCGATCCGCTCGATGTCACTATATTTCCACTTGTCACCATACATCCCGGAAACCTCAAAAGTACTTCTTCCTGCAACCAGCTTATATTCCTGATAACCAAAATAGGACAATACCCCTAAAAAGATCAATACAACTAACGCAATTGAAGTACTAAAAATATAGCTTCTCTTTCTTTTGGCGGCAATTTCATATTTTGATAAATAGATGAGACCTCCTAATAAGAAAACTATCATAAAACCAAATTGGGCTTCCATTGCATACTTAAAAGATGTGAAGTGCAATGGAAGCAGCAGTATCATACCTATGGCCGTTGCTATTAATAAAGTTCCCGTTCTTTGCGGTGAGCCATTCTCGATTAATTGCTGTTGTTCTTCCCTTGAACGATTGGCAAATCCCGAAATCAGCCAATACGCCTTCTTCTTCCGAATCGCCCAGCCCAACAAAATGAATAACAGTGCAATGGATAGCTGAATGGTAAAAATTTCACGCATAAAAGTGTCCCCCATTTAGGTCCGCAACAATGAGTGTCTAAAGATACTTGTTCCCTGATTGTCTTATCTATACGGTTAACGTGTCTGTTTAGATTCATTTCCAAAGCTTTTAATACATTAATTAACAAGAATTGGCTAATAATGTATGGTAAACAAATGAAAAAATGGACGGTGAACTTTTTGCTAAATAAAGTATTACTTTGGGCAGGGCTTTTAGCACCATGGTTAACCTTGTTCTTTATGAAAGCGGAAAGTATAAAACGTTATATGCCTGTGGCTATCTTTGTATCTTTGTTACTTACAATTATCTATGAAATTGCTTATACATATAAATGGTGGGTATTAAAGGTTTTCATCGTTCCGTGGGGATACATAACAAATGTTTCCTTTGTATACGGTATTTTTCTGGTCGGGACGATTTGGATATTTCATTTTACTTATAAGAGTTTTAAAGTATATCTAGTTACGAACATGATTGTCGATGCTGTCTTCGCTTTTGGTTTACTTCCATTGATAAGCAGGTTGGGGATTGATAAGTTTGTTAATTTGCCAAAATGGGGTGCCTATTTAATCATGCTGTCTTTAGCGCTTATCATATTTCTTTATCAGCGGTGGCAGGAAGGTATTTTTAAAGAAAATTAAAATAAAGGAGCAGCTGCAATGTAAAGCTGCTCCTTTTACATTTGGTTTTAAAACAAGGTGCTTGGATTCTACCTTTTAAAAAGACGAAACAAAAAATAGATCACCTTGTAGACGATATAGCCAATGATGCCGCCTACAGTATTGAGGATGATATCATCGACATCCAGGCTTCCGACTTTGAGCCCATATTGAAGAAGCTCCACAGATAGAGTGGAACCCATAACCACAAGGGTAGTGCGCCAGAACGTCATGAATTTTGTAAATAGAAGAGGAAGAAAAAAACCAAGCGGCATAAAAACCAGTACATTTCCGGCGAGATTCGAGAACCAGGCGTCGAAGTTAATATGGTCTGATGCCCGGATATAGTCATGGATGGTTTTGAATGGAACAAGATTGTAAGCCGCTCCAGAGGTTTCAAACCGAGTATGGGCTGACTGCCGATAAGGGCTTAAAAATAAAAGATATATCGCAAATATCGTATAAATAGTAAAAATTATATAGGAAAGTGAAGCGAATAGCTTCCTGCCTTTAAATTGAAATTGGGTTAGCATGCAGATCTCCTGAAATTCATTATTAAGAACTCCTTTATTTTACCAGATAAATAGACGGATTTACCAAAAAACTTCTGCTGATTTTTATTAATACATTCGGTATTTCGCTCTGGTTTGAATATGGATAGAAACTATTTAAATCTGCATATCCTTGATATACTAATTTCAAGATTGGTTTAGGCTGGAAATGGGGATGATCACGGTGTTTGAAGATAAGTATGAAATTATTTTAAGTAAAGATAAAGAGCATGATGGTCTATTTTATACTGCTGTAAAAACAACAGGCATTTATTGCGTTCCGTCCTGCCCCGCGAAAACACCGAAAAAGGAAAACGTTGAATTTTTCTATAAATCCACTGAAGCGGAAGCGGCAGGTTACAGAGCATGCAAAAAGTGTTTGCCTCAAGTCTTGGGAATCCCGTGGAATGATTATAAAAGCTGCATTGAAATTGATACTCCCAAAGAATTCTCCTTTGAAGAATGCTTGGTCTATTTAAATCGCTCGGATACAGAATGTCTTCATAAGGTGAAGGATGGGGTACTTTATAAGTTTATTAAAGTAGAGGTACAGGATATTCTATTAAAAATTGAAATGGGAACGGAAAGACTAAATGTTACATTTTTAAATGGTATACCACCCAAATGGGCAAGAGCGCAGGCAGCAAAATATATCTTCGATTTATTTGATTTGCAGACGGATTTAACCCCTTTTTATAAAATGGGTGCTAAAGACCCGATTCTTAACAATTTGATTGAAAAATATTACGGTTTGAGAATCATTAAGATTAATGATCTTTTTGAATGCCTCTGCTGGGCTGTAATCGGACAGCAGATTAATCTGAAGTTTGCCTACACCTTGAAAAAACGCCTCGTTGAGAGATATGGGGAAAAATTGAACCATGAGGGAGAAGAATATTTCTTATTTCCCAATCCCCAAACGATTGCGGCGCTAAAAACAGAAGATTTACAGCAGCTTCAATTTACGTCAAGGAAATCAGAATACATAATAGGTATTGCCAAGCAAATGGCCGATGGCTCTTTAAACAAAGAAGCGCTTGAAATGGAAACCGATTATGAACAGCTTAAAAAGAGACTGATTTCCATTCGGGGCATCGGCAACTGGACAGCTGATTATACGATTATGAAATGTTTTCATTTGTACCATGCTTTTCCACTGGCGGATGTCGGCATTCATAATGCATTAAAGGGGATTTTGGGCATGGAAGTAAAGCCATCCATACCTGAGATCGAGAAGCTGGCAAAATGCTGGATTGGCTGGGAATCTTATGCAGCCTTTTATTTATGGAGGTGGTTGTATGACTGAGCAGTACTGCGGTTATTACAAGTCGCCAATTGGACTTTTGGAAATCATTTGTACTGAAGATACCATAGTTTCGGCGATGTTCGTTGAGAAAAGAAAAGGCGGGGATGAATTAAATCCTTATTTAGAAAAAGCATTGCTTCAATTTGATGAGTATTTTAAAGGAGAGCGGCTGAAGTTTGATTTGTTCATTTCTTTTAATGGGACTGTTTTTCAAAACAAGGTGTGGAAGGAATTACTTGCAATCCCTTATGGGGATACAATTTCGTATAAGGATTTAGCTGTAAGGGTGGGAAATGTAAAGGCAACCCGGGCGGTCGGCAATGCGAATGGAAAGAATATGATGAGCATTGTTGTTCCGTGCCACAGGGTAATTGGTTCAAACAAGAACCTGACCGGCTATGCGGGAGGACTTGAGCGCAAGGAATGGCTTTTGGAGCATGAAAGAAGAATAGTCGAATGCTAAGGTAAATGAGGAATGGGTGAAAAGTATGTTTGTTGCAATAATTATTCTTTTGAGTATTACTGCTCTCATCGCAGTTGGCATTATATTTATGAGGTCAACACCTGTATTTGGAGGAGTGTTTTCAAAAGAGAAGAAGCGAGAGCTAGGCAAATCAAAGAACTATGTTGATGGGAAATTTGAAAATCAAATCCCTACCTCAATGGACATGGGATTTAAGGAAAGCATAAGCACGCTTGCACATTTTATAAAAGGAAATCCAAACGGGAAGCCAAGCAGCCCAATTGAAGTGGAAGCTTTTAAGAAAAGCACGGTTGTGGCGAAACGAGGATTACCTGGTTTGGACATTCTGCATTTCTTATCGAGATAGATGGGAAAGTGCTGCTGGTCGACCCGATGTTTGGCGAGGTTCCTTCTCCTTTTCCAATGTTTGGCGGAAAGCGATACAGCAGCCGATTGCCGTTGGAAATAGAGGAGCTGCCGGAAATCGATATTGTTCTTCTCTCACATAACCATTATGATCACCTCGATTATGGGACGATTTTAAAAATAAAACATAAAGTTGGCCAATTTATCATGCCTCTTGGAGTTGGTTCCAATTTAGAAAAGTGGGGAGTCGAGAAAGAGCTTATTCACGAATACGACTGGTGGGACGAGCTTCATTTTGTGGGACTGAATTTTGCTTGTACACCGGCAAGGCATTTTTCAGGGAGGAGCCTGCTCGACCGGAATGCGACATTATGGTGCTCATGGGTCATTAAAGGTTCGGATTCGAGCATCTTTTTTAGCGGGGACAGCGGATATGCTCCTCATTTTAAAGAAATTGGCGAGAAGTATGGGCCGTTTGATGTAACTCTGATGGAATGCGGGCAGTACGATAAAAGATGGGCAGCAATCCACATGGTTCCAGAGGAAACCGTGCAGGCCCATGTCGATGTGAAAGGCAAAGTGATGATCCCGATTCATTGGGGTGCGTTCACGCTGGCGCTGCATGGCTGGACGGACCCGGTTGAACGGGCGATAATTGCAGCAAAAGAACGAGGAATTGAAATTTCTACGCCAAAAATCGGAGAACCTGTAGTGCTTGATTCAACAGCATTTCCTTCTGCAACATGGTGGAGATAATGGTATCTGGCCAGTCTGAGGACTGGCCTTTTGGCGTTAATATTAATATCATTGTAATGCGATTTTTACAAAAATAATAAATAGTTTAAACATCCAGTTTACATTGTTTTAGTTTAATGAAAGAGGGAAAAAATATTAAACAATGCACATTGGGAGGCAATCATGACTATGAAAAAAACAGGCAAAAAAGGGTTGGCTTTTGCTTTAACTCTTGGACTAATGATTCCAGCTGTAACTCCTGCCGCTGCGGCATCGGGTAAGGATATAAAAATAGATTCTGTAAAGTTTAATGGCATGAAGGCTCCAAGTACTATTGGAAATATGGTAAAAACGTACACAGAAGCTTCAGTAGATGTAAAATACAGCAATGGTGAAGTAAAGCACTTTCCATTAAGCTATAAATCTTTATTTAAATCAGAAGATAAAGTAGCGACTGTAAAAGGTGAAAAGGTACCAGCAGGTACACCGATTGATGTTAACGGAAATCCAATCGTAGACCCAAGTGTTCCTGAAAAAACGTATTTTGTATCCGATGCACCGGATAGCAACAGCTTTTTAAAGCCGATTAATAACAATTTATTTATGGTTACACATTATGAATACGATACGATCGATGCAGCAGGAAAGTCTGCTTACGGTTTAGTGCCTGCTTCCATGTCTCTGACAAGATTAAATCAGGATAAGAAGACGGGTGAATTAAAGGAAGCGGAAGTTAAGAAAATTGATTTTTCATCCGTGAATGGCCTTTGGATTCCTTGTAATGGTTCTGTTTCACCTTGGAACACACACTTAGGATCGGAAGAGTACGAGCCGGATGCACGTCAATTTGAAACAAATCCATCGTCTACGGCGGCAACATGGACAAAGAGCTTTGCCAAGTTGTATTTTGGTGATGAGTCAAAAGCAAACCCGTATTTTTATGGATATGTTCCGGAAATTACTGTTAAAGCTGATGGTTCAACCAAAGTAGTAAAGCACTACAGCATGGGCCAAAATCTCATGAGCTCTCAAAAGTGATGGCTGATAACCGTACAGTATTCTTTGGTGACGATGGCTCCAACACCATGATGTTCATGTATGTTGCCGATAAAAAGAATGATTTATCAGCGGGAACATTATATGCAGCCAAATTCAAACAAACGGGTACAGAAAATGGCGGATCGGGTGATCTTCAGTGGATCAACCTTGGACATGCAACAGATTCAGAAATCAAGCAGATCATTGATAAAGGAACCAAATTCAGTGATATTTTTGATACATCCGAAAAACCGGCTGAAGGCTACACAGCGATCAAGCAATATTCTTATGGCAAAACTGAATACTTAAAGGTTAAGCCTGGCATGGAAAAAGCGGCTGCTTTCATGGAATCTCGCCGTTATGCAGCAATATTAGGCGCAACCTCCGAGTTCAATAAGATGGAAGGCGTAACAGCCAACATGAAAGACAAAAAAGTATATATTGCCATTTCCGATCTAAGCAAATCAATGGAAAAGGATGCTACAGGTACTGATCCAACTGATGATATCCAGCTTCCAAAAAGGAAATCAGGAGCAACGTTCCAATTGAACCTTGCCGGTGGACAAAAAGACAAGCAAGGCAACCCAATCAAAAGTGAATATGTAGCTTCCGACATGACAGGAATTCTTGCTGGGGAAGACCTGCCGGCTGCCGATGCCTACGGCAACACCGCTAACCCTGATAAAGTTGCAAGCCCGGATAATTTAAGCTTCTCCGACTCTATGAGAACATTGTTTATTGGTGAGGACAGTTCACAGCATACCAACAACTATGTATGGGCGTACAATGTTGATACAAAAGAATTGTCACGCGTTCTATCTACGCCAGCTGGCTCAGAATCGACTGGATTAATGGCTGCGGATGATCGCAATGGATTCTCGTATGTTATGAGCAATTTCCAGCATCCTGGTGATGAAGTGAAGGATAGAGAGATCACAGCAGTAAATAAAGATGATTTGCTTGCTGAAATCGATAAGCAAATCGGAATTAACAAGACTGGCGGTGTTGGCTATATCTCTGGCTTGCCGTCCTTGACAGAAATGCCAAAGCAAGAAAAGCCTGAACATCCAGCAAAACCAGCTCATCCGAAACACCCTGCAGCTCCAGCCAAGAAGTACTGGAATGGCATGGAAGTGAAAAAGGGTCAGGTTGGTAAGGTGGCATTTAAAGGAAACGTAACATTATATAAACAAACATCAAAGGGACTGGTAAAGGTTCGTACAATTAAACCAGGCAGCAGCTTCCGCGTTTACAGAGTAGATGCAAAAAACAAAGTCTACTATGTAGGCGGAAATAACATTGTGAAGTTTGACGCGAAGGTTTCCTACGCTTCAATTCCTTCAAAATAAAGATATATAGATAAGCTTGTTCAGCCCGGATAAATCCGGGCTGTTATTTTTTGTAAAAAAGTTCCTCGTGAATTGGAAGGTATTTGAAAACAATTACAGAATATGTATGTGAAAACGATGAATTTACATTGAAGGAGCTCGCAGTATGGAAATGCTAAAAAGAGAGACCTGCCCTAATTGCGGTAATCACATGGAGGACTGTCCAGGATTTGTGACGTGGTGCGAGGAATGCGACTATAATCTGAATCCAGGGGAAAAAGAAGAGCCACGAACGAAAATAGAAAAGATATATTTAAAGCTTGGGGAACGTACGGGAAGAGCTATGTTTGACAGAATGATGAGCGAAAAAGAAGTAGAAAAAGGGGTTTTCGGTGAGCGCTTGGGAGCTTTAGCACTTGCAACGATTATTCATGCTATTTCCATTATGTTTCTGTTTATCTCTATCTATTTCATTTTGCATTGGAATGATGGATTTTGGGCTAAAATTTTCGGCCTTTTTCATCCTGTGCAGCTGGGCGACACGGCCACGGCTATACAAAATTGATAAGAAAGAACAGCTTTTAACGCGAAAGGAGCTTCCGAATACATTTAAGTTTTTAGACGAAATGGCTCAAAACTTCAACATAAAACCTCTTCATGGAATTGTGGTGGACGGGAATTATAATGCGGGTGTAACTTCAGTTGGCCTCACTGGAAGAACAATTATGTATATCGGCCTGCCATTGTTCGCTGTGCTGACAAAAGAAGAAAGGCTGTCCTTATTTGCACATGAAATGGGCCATATCGTAAATAAGGATATAAAACGCTCAACATATATTGGAACAGCTTTGCAAACAGCAGGAGCCTGGTTTTATTTATTGAACGCTCCGGAAGAGGACGCAGAGGATGCGTTTAGTGTTATTGCTCATTTTATTTTAAAATTATTATCCTACATACCTTATGGAATATGTTACGTGCTCATTCATTTGCATTGGCAGAGTAAACAGCGTGCTGAATATTTAGCGGATCTATTTGAAGCAAAAGTATCCGGGACTGAAACTGCAGTGTCAGCTATAAAGAAACTTCATTATAGTGATATGTTTTATTATACTGTACAGAATGTAGCATTGCAGAAAAAGAAGGATGGGCTGATAGATCAATTTCTAAGCAATGTAAACAGCCTGCCTGAGAAGGAAGTGAGGAGACTATTGCGAAAATCAGAACTTGAGCAATCTCGCCTTGACCTGACCCACCCGCCTCACACGTTTCGAATGAAATTTTTAGAAAAAAATAATAGGAAGGGGACTATGAGCCTTTCTGATGAAAAGAATAAATTGATAGAGCAGGAACTGGAAGGTTTTAAGAATAAAATAGAAGGTAAATTGGTGGACCAGTATCTTTATTATTTAAGTTAGATGAATATTCTTAATGGAAACGGCCTAACCGATTATTATCAGTTGGCCGTTTTGTTATTTTATAGAACATATAGATATACACACAAGAAATGCGCCAAGCTGCCGAGCAGAATGAAGATATGAAAAATCTCGTGGAAGCCCATGTATTTAGATTTTAAAAAATTCGGCTTGCTTCCATAAATCACACCGCCAATTGTATAGAAAATCCCTCCAAGTATTAAAAGGAATAGGCCAGTAGAATTAATGACTTGTGACAAAGGTGAAGATACAAAAACGATCATCCAGCCCATGGCGATATAGATCATAGTTGAAATCCATCTCGGACAGTTGAACCAAATCATTTTGAAAAGAACCCCAGCTACTGCAGCTGTTGTGATGATAGCAAACAAAACCCAGCCGGTTACTCCATTTAAGCTTATGATGCAAAAAGGTGTGTAGGTTCCCGCAATTAAAACAAAGATCATCGAATGGTCTAACCGTCTCAGGAAAGCGATGACCTTATCCTTCGCTATGACCATGTGGTAGGTTGCTGAAGCAGAATATAGGAGGATCATACTTACTCCAAAAATAATCACAGCGGTGATTGCAAGCGGTGAGGAAGTTTGACTCGATGCTTTTATGACCATTGCCAGCAGGGCGACGAATGATAAAAATGCTCCTGCTAAATGTGTAAGCCCATTGATTGGTTCCCGAATGTAAGTGTTCAAATGAGTACCTCCTAATTAATACTTTTATATATAGTTTTAATAACTACTTATAATGATACTCCTGTCATTCCATCTAGTCAATATTGATAAAAAATTATTTTTCGGTATGATTGAAATATAAAACAAATGAGATGTGAGGTTTAATCATGCCCGATTTAAATGATACACTCGAAATGCTTGGCCTGGATAATCAGCTGACTCTGGAGGATATACCGGATATCGATTTGTATATGGATCAAGTCATCCAGCTGTTTGAAAAAAAATTCAGCAGCTCGCGACGGAATGAGCAGGAAAAAGTTCTGACTAAGACAATGATTAATAACTATGCGAAGGGGAAGCTGTTTTTCCCAATCAAAAATAAAAAATATTCGAAAGAACATCTCATTTTGATCAGCCTAATTTATCAGCTAAAAGGTGCTCTCTCCATTAATGATATAAAGGCTACCCTTGACGGATTGAGTAAAAAAACAGCTGAAGGAGATATCGATTTAGATACTTTTTATAACAGCTATCTTCACCTTAGTAACAAAAACGGAGAGCGATTTAAACAAGACCTGCACCACCGTGCGAAAGAGGCAACGGAAGAGATAGGAGAAATTAATGACTCGGAGTACTTGGAGAAGACCCTTTTAATTGCATCGCTCGTGGACATCAGCAATTTATATAGAAGAGCGGCGGAAAAACTGATCGATGAGATAACGGAATCAAAAGAAAACAAAATAAAGTGATATTTGTTCTTTTTTAAAAAAGTAAGTATGGAATATAATGGGGGTAGAGGATCCTTAAGGAGTGGAAGAAATGATTAGAGCAGCATTAGCTGGAGTTCTTGGTTTTATTCTCGTTTTTATCGAGTCCATGATCGTTATGTATTTTAAAGGCTACCAAACCATCGAGTTTGGAGGAATTGCGCCTTTTGTCAGCGTTTGGACTATGAATTTCTTTCTGGTATTTGCCCTTGCCACCCACATACATAATTGGTTTTTAAACAGTCCTGATTTTAATAAGGCGGAAGAAGATCAATTTTATAAAAAATAGAAGCGCCTCCGACACCGGGAAATTGACCGGCCAGGAGACGCTTTTTATATCGTCTAGGAAATTATAAAATTAAAAGATGTGAATAACTTCTACAAGTTGTATTAATCTAGCTTCAGCACCCAGCCCCTCGGGGTCATAAGCCAAATCACTCCAGAAATCAGGATTTCCTGCGTGATTCGTCCTATGCCTGTCGGGGCTAACCAGGGCGCTTGCGCCTTTTGTTCTGTTATATATTTTGCCTTACTGTTCCTGCTTGTTTGAATACAGTTTTTCGGATGAATGGGACAACCCATCGGTCTAAACCGAAACGTCCGGCATTGAAGCCTCCGAATAAAATGATGGCTCCAATAAAGAGGTCAGTCGGAATATGAGATACAGTTCCTGCAAGGAAGAAAGAAAAGTTCATTACAAGTCCAAAGAACATGGCAGCAGTTGTTAAGCATCCAAGAATAAGTCCTAATCCAACAAGAAATTCACCAAGAGGAACAATTGTATTAAAGATATCAACATTTGGAAGTGCGAAGCTTTTTAAGAAAGATACATACCAGCTGTATACGAGTGCGCCATCAGGCCTTTTACAGGATTGGCGATTGCTCCTTTTAAATAACCGGAAGCATCAAACCCGCCAGTCAATTTATGCAGGCCGGCTGTCAGCCAAGAATACCCTAAATATAAACGCAAAACTGTTAAAATCCCAGCGGCAGCAGTATTTTCTCTTAACCATTTTACCATGACCAACCACTCCTTATTAATTACGTTTGATATATTGTTTACACTGTAAATATAACAAATTAAAGTAGGGAAAAGTTTCCTTTTCTAACGTGTACACATAATCGTAATAAAGTTTTGAACATTCTATTAACAGCGTGGATTTACTGCATTTTATCCAATTGTACGGGCGGATTCGCCCTCCAGTTGCATTTCGCCCGTTTAGCCGTAATAATGGGGAGAGCACAGGTTTTTTATTAAAGAAAGTAGGGGTATTATTGCCTGATTTTGTATCGTTAGGAATATCGGATTTATATGTCAATTTATTAAAAGAAAATGGAATTGCAGTCCCCACACCCATCCAGGAGCAGGCAATCCCTCTTGTAATGGAAGGGAAGGATGTCATTGCCCAGGCACAGACTGGAACAGGGAAGACATTTGCCTTTGTATTGCCGATTCTAGAAAAAATAGACCCAAATGCGGACCATATTCAGGCTCTTATCGTGACTCCGACAAGAGAGCTTGCACTGCAAATAACAAGTGAAATAAACAGATTCCTTGAACATAGAGAAGATATAAAGGTCTTAGCCGTTTACGGGGGCCAGGATGTGGATAAACAGCTGAAGAAGCTGAAGAGAAATATTCAAATCGTGGTCGGGACGCCTGGACGGTTATTGGACCATATTCGCCGGGAAACGATTGATCTTTCAAGTATTTCGTTCCTTGTATTGGACGAAGCAGACCAAATGCTTCACATTGGATTTCTCAATGAAGTAGAAACGATCATTATGGAAACGCCATATGAAAGGCAAACATTACTGTTTTCTGCAACTATTCCAGATGAAATCCGAAGTCTGGGAAAGAGGCATCTGCGTGAACCCGTAAACATTCAGGTTCAAAAGACACAGTCACCTGCTGTGACTGTTAAGCAAGCAGCTCTTTATACGACTGACAGGGCAAAACAGGAAGAATTGATGAAATTAATTGAAGAACATCGCCCCTTCCTGGCTGTTATTTTTTGCCGGACAAAGCGGCGGGTGAGCAAGCTTTACGAAGGATTGAGAGCTAATGGGTATAAATGTGACGAACTGCATGGCGATTTGTCCCAGGGGAAAAGGGAGCGGGTGATGGAGAGCTTCCGCAAAGCCGAAATTCAGCTGCTGATTGCAACCGATGTGGCTGCAAGAGGCTTGGATGTTGAAGGAGTAACGCATGTATTTAACTATGATATTCCTGAGGACGCAGAAAGCTATATCCACCGGATCGGCCGGACAGGAAGGGCAGGCAGCGAAGGGCTCGCAATCACGCTCTATGCGGCGAAGGATAAGGATGCACTAGAATCGATTGAAACAGACTTAAATATTAAAATAAAAAAAGAAAAAAGCGAATCAATTACTGATTCTGATGATCGGACCAGTAAAGGTACTCGTGAGCAGCGGTCGGAAAGCAGAGGCGGGAAAGGCCGCAGGGAAATATCAAGGGATGCCAGAGGAGAAAAACGTGGCATGGCGGGACACGCCAGACCTAATAAGGAAGAAAAGCATAGGCGTCCTGGACAATCTGGAGCCAGTGAAGGTGAACAACACAGACGTCAGAGGCAATTTGGAGCCCGAGAAGAAGGAAATCGAAATCAGCCAGGTAACCGATTTGGGGATGATAATTCCAGAAATAAAGGTTCCCGGCAAATGCCAGAAATTAAAACTGAAAGTCAAGGCAGAGGCAGGTTTCCCAAAGACAGAAGGCCAAGCTCAACATGGGAGGACCGTTCTCCAAAAGAAGAGCGGGGATCAAGGGGAAGCCGTCCATTAAAGGATGAACGTGGCCAAAGGTACCGGCAAGTCAAACGGCGGACGCCCCGAAAGAGAAGGCAGGCCTTCATCAAAGGAACGGCAGGTGAATGCACAACGGCGTTCAGAAAATACAAGAGACACTTGGGATACAACACCTAAAACAGAAATGAAAAGCAGGCCAAGTGGAAGAAAAGGTACTCCATCCCGGCAAACTGCACCAAAAAAGGGTACAAGGAATACAAACGGCAGGGGTAAACGGTAGAGAGTTGCGAAGTGTATACGATAAAAGGCTGTCTCAAAAGATCCTATAAATGGATCATTTGGAGACAGCCTTTTATTTAAGAAAAAGAGTATCATTTTAAGCCTGAATTATATTTCTTCTAAGAATTGTTTAATTAATCCTATTTGTTCCGGTGTATTTAACCCGGGTGCGTGTCCGACACCTGTTATTTCATGTAGTTTAAATTCAGGTCCTCGCTTTGTCATTTCTTCGACTGTATCTAAAGGTAAAATATCCGACAATTCCCCTCTTAAGACCGTAACTTTTGCGGAGATTTCATCCCATTGATTCCACAACAGCAAATCAGTGGCATGGTTAAATTGCTTTACGATGTTTGGGTCATAGTCTGGGGTGAAACTCCCGTTGTCTGTTCTGCGCGCTGAGCCTTCTGTGAATGTAATCCATTCTTCTTCATGTGTAATTCCAAAAGCTTTATAGATTTGCTGATAATAATTCATTAATTGACTCATTGTTTCGAATTTTGGAGGATTGGCAGTGTAAGTCAGGATCGCTTGAACGCCTTCAGAAGGCGAAGTGGCCGCATTTTTTAAAGCTTCTTCCGTCGGACCAGCTCCGATATCGTTAATAAACAAGTGAGTGATTTGGCTCTTTAATGTTCCCCCAGCAGCCCGTATTCCAATTGCACCACCCATTGATGTCCCTATCCAAGATAATTTTTTAACTCCAAGCCCGTTAATTAGTCCAACAATCAGCTTTTCATAAAATTCAAAGCAATACTCCTCATCTGGAAGGCTGCTCCATTGGCTTAACCCTCGACCGAGTATATCAGGGCAAATCACATAATACGATTTTGATAGTTCACTTGCCAATATGTCAAAGTCCCTTCCATTTCTGGTTAAGCCGTGCACGCAAATAATCGTTGGATTGGTTGGATTGCCCCACTCTGAAAAGTGAATTTCTTTTCCTTCAACCATTATGTATTTCGATTTTCGATCAGACATGCTTATCCCCTCCGCTAGAATATTATTTTTATTTTACCAGATAAAACCACATTTATCTAAATATTAAGAAAACAAAAAGATTCGTTTATACATATAATTTTTGAAAATGGAAAATGCTAAACGTATGTTCGGGAGGTGTTTAATTATGGAAACAAATGATTTTGAAAAAATTTATAAAGAATACAAGCAGCAGGGGGAGCAGCAAGCCAAAATGGACGGGCAGCAAACAGCTGCAGACGGGAAAGAAGGATTTATCGCAGTCAAAAAGAATGACGACGGGGATATTATCGCGTTTAAAACGAATACCGGAAGAGAGCTTGATTATTTAACTGCTTTGGAAGAAACAAAGGCAGGGAAAATTTCTCATGTGGATGTATTCCATAAGTATGGGCGGGACATCATCCGGAGCGAACCGGATGGAATTAAAGAAAACAATCTGGATGAATTGCCTGAGTTTTAGTAAAAGAAAAAGGCCTGTTTCTCAGCCCTAATGGACAAGACTTGGTAATAGAGCAGTAAACTTTCCGATAAAAATGGTCCTATTAGACAAAACGGTGTAAAAGAGGAGTCAGAGTGTCCAATAAAAGGCCTATTAGACAAAACGGTGTAAAAGAGGAGTCAATCTGTCCAATAAAAGGCCTCTATCAGACAAAACGGTGTAAAAGAAAAGTCAAACTGTCCAATAAAAGGGCCCTATTAGACAAAACCAGGTTAAAGGGGAGTCAAACTGTCCAATAAAAGGACCCTAATGGATAAAACCTAGTAAAAGAGCAGTCAAAGTGTCCAATAAAAAAATCCTATTGGACAAAACTCGGTAAAAGAGGAGTCAAACTGTCCATTAAAAAGGACCTAATGGATAAAACTAGGTAAAAGAAGAGCAATCAAACTGTCAAATAAATGGCCCCTGTTGGACAAAACTGAGCAAACGAGGGGCCAACTGTCTAATAAAAGCACCCTCTTTAGGTCAAACTCTCCCCCGTGAGTGAATCTCTTTTAAAAGGATGGCATTATATGCTAAACAGGATGTCAGTCTAACAATTTGAAAAAAGCCTCTTTAAAATTAACTCATTATCCAAAAAGGAACCGTTTTTTACGCTAGGTATGAAAGTAAATTCTTTTTTGCCAGCATCTGTATTTGTGGCATTCTTGAAATATCGATATTGCCGCCGCTAACAATAATTCCACAGTGGGCTGAGCGAAGATGATGGCTGTGAACAAGAAGGGCGGAAAAGGCGGCAGCGCCTGCTCCTTCGATCAGAGTCTTTTTGCGTTCCAGCATATAAATCATCGCAGCCGCGATATCTGAGTCAGAGACGGTAAGGATATCATCAACATATTTTTTAATAATAGGGAATGTCAGGTTTCCCGGATGTTTTACGGCAATTCCATCGGCAATCGTTGATACACCTTGAGTATAGTCCGCTTTATAACCATGGTAGTGATTGAACATAGCACTGGCTCCTTGTGCCTGAACCCCAATGATCTTAATTTTTGGATTCATCATTTTAGCAGCCACTGCAATGCCGCCAATTAATCCGCCACCTCCAACTGGAACGATAATCGTATCCAGAAGAGGCTGCTGTTCAAGCATTTCGATAGCAATGGTTCCCTGCCTGCCATTACGTCAAGATCGTCAAAAGGATGTACAAAGGTACTCTTTGTTTTCTCTTGTTCAAGGAGGGCTGCATCGCAGGCTTCATCGAAAGAGTCCCCCTTTAATACAATGGTTGCTCCATAGCTTCGTGTAGCCTGGATTTTTGCCGAAGGTGTCTTCTCGGGAACATAAATTTTTGCATGAATACCCCGGTTTGCTGCAGCTAGAGCAACTCCCTGTGCATGATTGCCGGCAGAAGCGGTTATAACCCCGTGTTTTACCTCTTGGTCAGAAAGACGGGAAATTTTAAAGCTGGCCCTCGTAATTTGAAGGCGCCTGTTTTTTGCTGATTTTCCATTTTGAAATATACATTGGTGCCTATCATTTTATTGACAGAAGTTGAAACTGAAAGTGGGGTCTTATGGACCACCTTCGATAAATGTTCCATAGCATCTGTTATTTTTTCAGCCGTTAAGCAATTCCCAATGTTTTCACTCTCCTAATTATGTGTATGTTCAAATTGGCTGATTTCCTTTTCATAGCCCATGGTTATAGCAATATCATCCCAGCCGTTCATTAACATTTCCCTGGAATAAGCAGAAATATCAAAATGTACCTCAAAGCCTTGATCATCGAAAATTAGCTGTTTTTCAAGGTTTATTGTTATTGAATAGTGATCGGATTCCGCCAGCTTCATTATCTCTTGAACATGGTCCTCTCCTAATTGGATAGGAAGGATCTCGTTCTTGACGCAATTGTTTTTAAAAATATCAGCAAAGCTAGGTGCGATGACGATTCTGAAGCCAAAATCCTGAATGGCCCAAGGTGCATGTTCGCGGGAAGAGCCGCAGCCAAAGTTATCTCCGGCAACCAGGATGGATGCGCCCTCGTATTTTGAATTGTTTAACGAAAAGTCATTTCGTGGCACTCCCTCATCATCAAAACGCCAATGGTAAAAAAGAAATTGTCCGAAACCCTGACGCTCGATTCTTTTAAGAAATTGTTTTGGGATGATTTGGTCTGTATCGATATTGGCCCTGTTTAAGGGATAGACGAGGCCTTTATGAATGCGTATCGGTTCCATCAAATAACCTCCTAGGAATTGAGTACAGCATTGGAAAAGTGGCGGACATCAACAAAATGACCTTCAATAGCAGCAGCTGCTGCCATTTCCGGACTAACAAGGTGGGTCCGAGCTCCATTACCTTGACGTCCTTCAAAATTCCGGTTGGAAGTAGAGGCACAGCGTTCGCCAGGCGGAACAAAATCATCGTTCATTGCCAGGCACATGCTGCATCCCGCATCCCGCCATTCGAAGCCAGCTTCTTTGAAAATGGTATCCAATCCTTCTTTTTCTGCCGCCAGCTTTACACTTGCCGATCCTGGAACAACCAATGCCCTGACTGAAGGATTGACCTTCCTGCCGCGAATGACATCTGCTGCTTTCCTCAGGTCGCTCAGCCTGGAGTTGGTACAGGAACCAATAAATACGTGATCGATTTTCACGTGAGATATTGGCTGCCCGGCTTCAAGTCCCATATAATCTAGAGCCCTTGAAATTTCATCCTTTTCACTGGGTTTGGTGGCTGCTTCCGGATGGGGAACGGAAGCAGTAATCGGAAGGCACATGCCTGGGTTCGTTCCCCAGGTCACTTGAGGCTCAACATTGGCTGCATCAATTTCGACTACAGCGTCATAAGCTGCACCTTCATCCGTTGAAAGTGTCTGCCATTTCGCTACTGCTTGATCAAAGTCAGCTCCTTGAGGAGCAAATCTTTTTCCTCTTAAATACTCAGAGGTTGTTTTATCAGGGGCAATCAAACCGGCTCTGGCTCCGGCTTCAATTGACATGTTACATACCGTCATACGCTCTTCCATAGAGAAGGAACGGATGGCCTCACCGGTAAATTCAATCACATACCCAGTGCCGAAACGTACGCCGTTTTTGGCGATAATGGCAAGAATTAAATCTTTGGCTGTCACTCCTTTGCCCAGATGTCCGCAAACTTTTACGTTAAGCGTTTTGGCCGCGATTGCCAAAGTGTTTGCGTGGCGAGGACATGCTCCACTTCACTAGTTCCAATTCCAAAAGCCAATGCTCCAAATGCTCCATGAGTAGAAGTATGGCTATCGCCGCATACAATTGTTTTGCCAGGCTGGGTAAGCCCCAGCTCAGGGCCAATCACATGGACGATTCCGTTATCGGGATGATCAATATCTGCTAGTGGTATTCCAAATTCCTCACAGTTATTTTTCAAGGTGTCCATTTGGGTTTTTGAAATAAGATCTTTGATAATATGGCGCTCCCGGGTAGGGACGTTATGATCCATAGTGGCAAAAGTGAGATCGGCAGGCGGACTTTCCGCCCGTTCATTCTTAATCCTTCAAAAGCCTGGGGAGATGTGACTTCGTGAACGAGGTGAAGATCAATATAAAGCAAATCAGGTTTCTCCTCTTCACGATGAACAATATGCTGCTCCCAAATTTTTTCGATTATATTTTTTGGTGTTTGCATCGTTATCCCCCACATTTATAAAATTTACATAAGGCGTTATGCATAGCAGCTCAAGATACACTTAGATGCATTTTGAGTTGTTATAAAGTCAACAATGAGACGGGTCATTTCAGTTGTGCCGACATTCCGCCCATTTTGTATTTGCAGATCTGCTGTATGGAACCCAGAATCAAGAACGGATTGGACAGCATCTTCAATCAATTTAGCTTCATTTTCCATTTGGAATGAATACCTGAGCATAAGAGCGGTTGATAAAATCATCGCAATCGGATTGGCGATACCGCGGCCTGCAATATCAGGAGCAGAACCGTGTACAGGTTCGTAAAGTCCGACTCCGTCTTCACGGAGGCTAGCCGAAGGGAGCATCCCAAGCGAACCGGTTAAAACGGAAGCCTCGTCGCTTAAAATGTCTCCAAACAAGTTCTCAGTAACAATGACATCGAAATGTGTTGGGTTTGTAATAAGCTTCATGGCTGCCGCATCGACTAATACATGTTCTACTGTTACATCCGGATATTGTCCTTTTTTCTCCTCGACAATCTCGCGCCATAGTTTGCTTGATTCCAGAACATTAGCTTTATCCACAGAGGTTAGATGCTGGCGCCGCCTTTGCGCTGCTTGAAAAGCTTTATCTACAATTCTTTCAATCTCTTTGCGGGTGTATGAGAGAGTATCTACAACAGCCTCGCCGCCGTTCAATCGTTCGCTCGGGGTGCCAAAGAAGCGCCACCTGTAAGCTCACGTACGATAAGGAGGTCGCTTCCATTTATGACTTCTTCCTTCAGTGGGGAAGCGTGAAGCAGATTTTGAAAGCCCTTGATCGGCCTTAAGTTTGCAAATAAACCAAGTGCCTTCCTAATTCCAAGCAATCCGCGTTCTGGCCTTAGGTGAGAGGGGAGGTTATCCCACTTGGGTCCTCCTACAGCACCCAATAAAACGGCATCTGCTTTTTGACAGGCATCTACTGTTGCCTGCGGAAGGGGAGTGCCATGCAGATCGACTGCTTTTCCGCCAATGTCATGAGTTTCAAAATGAAAGGAATGGTTAAATTCTTCTGAAATGACTTTGAGTACGTCTTTTGCAGATTGAATGACTTCGTTACCAATACCATCCCCAGGCAGCAATACAATATGTTTTCTCATCAAAGTGGCCTCCTTAGTTTAAATCAAAGCTTTTTCTTTCTGGATTGCTTTCACATTAAAAAACACACGATTAACTGCGTTCAAGAAGGCTTTTGCCGAAGCTTCCAGTACATCCTGGGCGGATCCTCGCCCTCTTACTGGTGTTCCATTTACGGTCATATTTACGTGTACCTCGGCCAGCGCATCACGCCCCTGCGCAACGGAGCTTAAATGAAAACTAGTTAAATGAATTTCTTCCTTTATCAGTGCTTCCAGGGTATTAAAAAGAGCTTCCACACTGCCTTCGCCCGTTCTTGCCGTTTCAACACGGATTCCCTCAGGCGTAGTTAGGGCAACGGTTGCCGTTGGAAGATTTGCAGATCCATATTGAACCTGGAAAGCCTGAAGTTCGTATTTTTTCACATCTGAAAAAGCAGTTTGTATGTCGGTCAGGATGGTGAATAAATCTTCGTCGGTTACTTCTTTCTTTTTATCAGTTAGCTGTTTAAAAGCCATGAAGGCATCAGAAAGCTTTTCTTGTGATAATTGAAATCCGAGCTGTTCAATTTTATCTTTAAAAGCATGGCTGCCGGAATGTTTGCCAAGAACTAATTGATTCGACTGGATGCCTACTAGTTCAGGAGTAATAATTTCATAGGTGGAAGGATGCTTTAATACGCCATCCTGGTGGATGCCTGACTCATGGGCAAATGCGTTTTTTCCGATTATTGCTTTGTTTGGAGAAACTGGCATTCCAGTGAATCTGCTCACAAGATCACTTGTGCGTTTAATTTCCTTTAAAACAAGATTGGTTGTAAAAGGGTATTTATCTTTTCGGATATTTAGGGCAACCGCAAATTCTTCCAGGGCCGCATTGCCTGCCCGTTCTCCAATTCCATTAATTGTCCCCTCGATCTGCGTAGCGCCGTTTTCGATAGCGGCAAGAGAATTCGCTACTGCCAGCCCCAAATCATCGTGGCAATGGCCTGACAATGTTACCTTATGAATATTGGGGACATTTTCTTTAACATAGCGGAATATCCGTCCGTATTCCTCCGGAGTGGTATATCCAACGGTATCTGGAAGGTTGATGACGGTAGCTCCTGCATCGATGACTTTTTCAATGATTCTTACCAGAAAATCAAGATCGGAACGTGATGCATCCTCTGCCGACCATTCGACATGGGGAAATTTCCTTTTTGCGTAAGAAACCATGCTGACTGCTGTTTGGGTTACCTCCTCAGGTGTTTTTTTGAGCTTATAGGTCATATGGATAGGGGAGGTAGCCAGAAAAATATGCAGCCTAGGTTCACTTGCCTCTTTCAGAGCCTCCCAGGCGATATCGATGTCAGACTTCGTTGCTCTTGCAAGCCCTGTTACCGAAACATTTTTAATGGTGCGGGCAATACTTCTTACCGCTTCAAAGTCGCCCTGGGAGGAAGCAGGAAATCCGGCTTCCATGATATCTACTCCAAAACGCTCAAGCTGTCTGGCAATTTCAAGCTTTTCAAGCTGGTTTAAATTCACGCCCGGGGACTGTTCGCCATCTCGAAGTGTCGTATCAAAGATATTAACGTGAACCATTCACGGCCACTTCCTTTTTAGACTGTACTGGCTGCTTTATGAATGGCATAAGTTCACGAAGTTCTCGGCAACTTTTTCGATGGGATGATTTTTTTCGCTATGATTGATGGCATTAAATTGTGGGCGGTTCACCTGGTTTTCAAGAATCCAGCCCTTGGCAAATACTCCTGTTTGGATGTCTTTTAAAACTTCCTTCATCCGGGCTTTTGTTTCTGCATTTACAACACGAGGGCCGGAAACAAAATCTCCCCACTGAGCTGTATCTGAAATCGAGAAGCGCATACCTTCAAGGCCGCCTTCATACATAAGGTCGACGATCAATTTTAATTCGTGCAAACACTCGAAGTAAGCGACTTCCGGCTGATAACCTGCTTCTGTGAGGGTTTCAAATCCTGCTTTAACAAGGCTGGTTACTCCGCCACATAGAACAGCTTGCTCACCGAAAAGATCTGTTTCTGTTTCTTCCTGAAAGCTTGTTTGCAATACACCGGCACGGCCTGCACCAATCGCTTTCGCGTAAGCGAGTGCGAGCGATTGGGCATGACCCGTGAAATCCTGGTAAATTCCATATAAAGCAGGAACACCGCCGCCTTCCATATAGGTTCGCCTTACTAAATGGCCAGGTCCTTTAGGGGCTACAAGGAAAACATCGACGTCCTCGGGAGGAACGATTTGGTTAAAGTGAATATTGAAGCCATGTGCAAAAACAAGGGCATTACCAGGCGAAAGGTAGGGTTTAATGCTTTCTTCATAGACTTTTGGCTGAAGTTCATCGGGAAGGAGGACAACAACAACATCTGCCGCCGATACAGCTTCGGCAACGGAACGAACATCCACTCCCTCTTGCTCTGCCTTCTCCCATGACTTTCCGCTTCTTAACCCGACAACAACATCAAATCCGCTATCCTGCAAATTGAGCGCGTGCGCATGCCCTTGTGATCCATATCCGATAACGGCGACCTTTTTGTTTTTTAAAACCTCTTCATTGATATCACTGTTATAAAGTACTTTTGCCATTTTTATCATCCTTCCAGGAAAAATTTATTTTAATAGGGAGTAGGTATTCAGCTCTGCAACCTGTGGCTGATGTCCTCTTAAAAAAGCGGTTAATCCTGTCCTTGAAAGTTCTTTGATGCCATAAGGCCGAAGCAGTTCAATAAGTGCTTCTATTTTCTGGCCTGCCTGTGACCTGTATGGCCAGGCTGTCCTTGCTGACATCGATAATGGAAGCGCGAAACGGTTCAATAATTCCATTAATTTCATTGCGCAGCTGTCCGCTACTGGAAACCTTGATCAAAGCGAGTTCCCGAGCGACAATCGCCTTATCTGTAATGTCTGAGACTTTGAGAACATCAATTTGCTTGTTTAATTGTTTTGTGAGCTGTTCAAGCTTTTGGCTATCCTCCACTTCTACTACCAATGTCATCTTTGAAATCCCATCAGACTCTGTCGGCCGACAGATATGCTTTCTATATTGAATTGGCGCCTTTGCAGCACGCCGGTAACACGATTGAGCACTCCGCTCCGGTTTTGGACTGTGGCTGTTATGATTCGCTTCATGGTTTCACCCCGATCATTTCGTTCAACCCTTTTCCAGGAGCGATCATGGGATAAACATTTTCCTGCTGAAGGACACGGCAATCCATCACAACCGGTCCATCATAGGCGAAGACTTCCGGTAGAAGGGAGACGAGTTCTTCCTGGTTTTCAACTTTTATCCCGCGGATTTGATAGCTTTCAGCCAGCTTTACAAAATCCGGCTGTGATTGTAATAAGGATTCGGAATAGCGTTTTTCATAAAATGCTTCCTGCCATTGGCGGACCATCCCTAGCGCCCCGTTATTGACGATGATTATTTTGACTGGCAATTTCAATTCATAGATTACCGATAATTCCTGGAGGGTCATTTGGAATCCGCCATCACCAACAACGGCCACTACCGTGCTTTCAGGCGCTGCCAATTGAGCCCCAATGGCTGCTGGGAATCCAAATCCCATTGTGCCTAGTCCGCCTGAGGTAACCCAGCGGTGCGGCTGTGAAAAAGTGTAATATTGTGCAGCCCACATTTGATGCTGGCCTACATCTGTTGTGACAATGGCTTCACCATCGGTAGCCTTATGAATGGCTTGAATGAGCCATTGCGGGCACATTTCTGGATAGTGATTTTTATGCCATAGAGGAAATTGTGATTTATATTCATTGAGTGAATGGATCCATTCAAGGTGTTTAGGTGATTCGGCTGAATGATTTAGAAGCTCAATCAACGCCTCCTTTGCATCGGCAACAATCGGGATTTGAGTGGCTACATTTTTGCCGATTTCAGCAGGGTCAATATCGATATGTGCAACCTTGGCACCTGGTGCAAAGCTCTTTAGATTCCCAGTCAAACGGTCATCAAAACGGGCACCGATATTAATTAGCAAGTCACATTCATACAAAGCCATATTTGCGGCATAGGTGCCGTGCATTCCCGCCATACCGAGCGAAAGGGGGCTGTCTCCAGGAAAGCTGCCTAATCCTAAAAGGGTAGTCGCCACAGGAAGAGAATGTTTTTCGGCGTATGCTTTTAATTCATTGGATGCTTTTCCATGAAGTACACCGGCACCTGCCAACAGAACTGGCCTTTTTGCCTTGGCAAGAGCGTCTGCAAGTTTTTTGATCTGCAGTGGATTTGGCTTTGTCGTTGGCTGGTAGCCAGGCAGATGGAAGGTTGTATCGTAATCGTCTTCATAAAGATTGCCTGCCGAAATATCCTTAGGAATATCAACCACGACAGGCCTGGACGGCCGGTTGAAGCGATATGAAAAGCTTCCTTCACGATGCGCGGCAAATCGCTGGCTGATTGGACCTGATAATTATGCTTTGTAATCGGAGTAGTAATGGCCATAATATCGGCTTCCTGAAATGCATCTGTTCCAATCACACTACGTGCCACTTGGCCGGTGAATATCACGAGCGGCAAAGAATCCATCATTGCATCTGCAATTCCGGTAACCAGGTTGGTGGCACCCGGTCCAGAGGTGGCAATGACTACGCCGGGTTTTCCTGTTATTCTCGCGTATCCTTCGGCAGCATGGATAGAGCCTTGCTCGTGCCGGAAGAGGACGTGCTGGATGGCATCCCTTGCACGATAAATGGCATCGTAAATTGGAAGAACAGCACCTCCCGGATACCCGAATAACAATTCAACTCCTTCTAAAATGAGTGATTCAATGAGAAGGTCTGCGCCCGTTTTTGGCGCTATACTGGTTTGAACTGCCAGCGTTGATTCAACTTTCACGTAGTGATCCCTCCTTGGAATTTAGTAAACTATTTAAAAACTCAGCTTTGCTGGGCTTTTAAAACAATGAAAAAAGGCCTATTCCTGTCCGAATAAACTGCATATACGCAAATACACAGAATTAAACGGGAGAAAAGGCCTTTGCTTTTCACGGTACCACCCGGATTTACAGCATTTTTTCAAATGCTGCCTTATGAAGCGGTTTTCATTTGAAAGAAAACCGTTTCTTTTTGATAACAGGTATTCAGAGGAATACCTGGCTGAGCCTAATGGGGAGATCCGTTGGCCCAGCACTCAGGGATGATGTCGGAATAAGTTGTAATGCCGAGCTTCCAGCAACCCCGGCTCTCTGTGAATACAAGTTCTTATTCCTTTATTCCCGTCATCGATTTACTAGATTTGGTTTTTACTGTTGCATAACTAATCCTAAGTTTTTATATCTTCATGACTCCGCCCGTATTGGCGGAGGTGACAAGCTTAGCGTATTTTGCGAGATATCCCGATTTTATTTTAGGCTCCGGTTTTTCCCAGGACGCTCGCCTTTCTTTTAAAACTGCTTCATCAACGAGATGTTCGATGGAGCGTGTTCTTAAATCTATTAATATGGGGTCGCCATTTTCAACGAAGGCAATTGGTCCGCCTTCTGCAGCTTCCGGTGAGATATGCCCGACTGAAATGCCTCGGCTTGCTCCTGAGAAACGGCCAGTCTGTAATGAGAGCTACTTCCTTATCAAGTCCCCGACCGGCAATGGCAGAGGTTGGTGCGAGCATTTCTGGCATTCCTGGACCGCCTTTTGGCCCTTCATAGCGGATGACAACCACATGGCCTGGCTGTACGATGCCATTGTCAATACCAGCCTGGGCTTCGTCCTGTGATTCAAAAACAATTGCCTCGCCAAGGAAGGTCTTGATAGCAGGGTCGACAGCGCCAACTTTTATCACGCCACCATCTGGAGCCAGGTTTCCAAAAAGGATAGAGAGTCCGCCAACTGGGCTGTATGGATTTTCTTTTGTTCGAATTACCTGTTCATTTGTGATTTTAGCGTCCCTTACGTTTTCAGAGATGGATTTTCCAGTAATGGTAATGCAGTCTTTGTGAATGAGCCCGTCAATCTGGCACAGTTCATTGATGATCGCACTGACGCCTCCGGCTTCGTGAACATCCTGCATGGAATAATCGGAGGCAGGGCTAATCTTTGATAAATATGGTACTTTTTCCGCAATGCGGTTAATCTCGCGTAAATCATAATCAATCCCGGCTTCATGGGCGATGGCCAATGTGTGGAGTACCGTGTTAGTGGAACCTCCCATGGCCATATCCAGTGCAAATGCATTGTCAAATGCTTCTTTTGTTAAAATATCCCTTGGGCGGACATCGTTTTTAACTAATTCGATCAGATGCCTTGCAGCCTCACGAATCAGGCCATGCCTTTCTTCCGAGGTTGCGACGATGGTTCCGTTTCCGGGAACTGTTAACCCGAGAACTTCCATCAGGCAGTTCATGCTGTTGGCTGTAAACATTCCTGAACAAGATCCGCACGTTGGACAGGCATTTGTTTCGAGATCGAGAAGCTCCTTTTGGGAAATGGATCCGTTGTGATAGGCTCCAACTCCTTCAAAAACCGATACTAGTGAAAGATTTTTGCCTGTTGAAGAAATGCCTGCTTCCATTGGCCCGCCTGAAACAAAGACAGAAGGGACATTCGTTCTTGCTGCAGCCATTAACATACCGGGTGTGATTTTGTCGCAGTTAGGAATATAAAAGACTCCATCAAACCAATGCGCATTTATAACCGTTTCAGCACTGTCCGCAATAATCTCTCGGCTGGGGAGGGAATAGCGCATCCCGATATGCCCCATCGCAATTCCGTCATCAACACCAATTGTGTTAAATTCAAAAGGAATTCCCCCTGCTTCACGGATAGCCTCCTTCACAATTTCTGCAAAACGGTTGAGATGGCGGTGTCCTGGGATAATATCGATATAGGAGTTACATACACCAATAAACGGTTTTTCGAGATCACTGACCTTTACTCCGGTTGCATATAAGAGACTGCGATGGGGAGCCCGGTCAATCCCTTTTTTAATCATGTCGCTTCGCATGGCTTCCTCCTAACATTATGCAGTTTGGGTTTCTGAAGTATAGCAGGCTACCCCGTCCAACTTAACTAGACGTTGGAATTCCTCCAGCATATGGAGAGTGATATTTCCGGGTATCCCTTCATTTATTTTTCTGCCATCCACTTCAATTACAGGAATAACTTCAACAGCAGTGCCGGTTAGGAAAACCTCGTCTGCCACATACACATCATGCCTCGTAAAAGGAGTTTCTTTTAATTCATAGCCTTTTTCTTTCGCAATCTCGATAATTGCATTTCTCGTAATTCCTTCCAATGCGCCCAGATAGACAGGCGGGGTAAGAATAGATCCATTTTTTACAATGAAAATATTATCGGAAGAACCTTCGGTTACATAGCCCTGGTCATTCAGCATTAAAGCTTCTTGTACACCTGCCTGATTGGCTTCGAGTTTTACGAGAATGTTATTTAAATAGTTTAACGATTTGATTTGCGGGCTAAGGACATCTGGCCTATTTCTCCTGCTTGCGACGGAAGCGATCTTTATGCCGCGCTGATATAGCTCTTTCGGATAGATTGCCAGTGGTTCCGCAATTACAATAACGCGGGGATTGGAGCAGGAGGCAGGATCAAGGCCAAGGTTTCCAGGTCCCCGTGAAACCACAACCCGAATGTAAGCACTTTGCAGCTCGTTTTTAGTGACTGTGTCAACGATGATTTGAACTAGTTCCTCTTTTGTGTATGGAATACTCAGCATGATGGATTGAGCCGACTCATACAGCCTTTTTAGATGAGCTTCAAGTTTAAAAACGTTACCGCTGTAAACCCGAATGCCTTCAAATACACCGTCTCCATACAAAAAACCGTGATCGTAAACTGAAACAACCGCTTCTTCCTTCTTAACGAATTTACCGCTAAGAAAAATCCATTGAGTGCTCATTGATACCGCCCCTATCTTTAAGGATTTACAGCTTTAAATGGATAAAATCAAAGGTTAAAAGAACAGCCTTATTCCTTAACGTTTTCAATTGAAGTCATGGACAAAGGCTTCTTTATAAATGGAATTCATTTTAATTTGATAGGTAATTTATATATTGTCGTTAATAATACAACCATTCAAAAACATGGTCAATATATAATCTGACAATTCTAAAAAATCAGAAATAATTGGTAGCGTTTACATTGTTGCTGCATAAAGAAAGAGAAGGATAAAAAAATTTTTTAAAAAATAATCCAATAATTTTTAGGGGTTACTTGAATAAAAAAATGAAAACGCTTTAAAAAGAGTAAATAATTGTTCACACGGAACTGCGTGGGAACTGAGTTAAAATAATAATAAAGATTTATGTGAAGAATTTCACATTTAAAAAATATTCTTGAAGGGAAAGAAAGTCATGGCATACTTTAAGCCTGAACAAATCATGGAAATTACCGTCGGAAATGGTGTGAAGAAAACGAAGTATCCGCTGGCTGAAACATTAATTCTGGGTTTTGAGGCAGGAGCGTTTATTGCACTTGGGTACCTGCTGTACATCCGTGTTACGGCAACCCTGCCGGCATCTCTTGAAGGATTAGGCAGCTTAATCGGTGCTTCGGTTTTCCCGATCGGACTTATTCTTACACTTCTGGCGGGAGGGGAGCTGCTGACAGGGAATATGATGGCTGTCCCGCTTGCTAGGCTTGCACACCAAATTAACACAAAAACGGTCATCAAAAACTGGTCCTTAATTACTATCAGTAATTTTATAGGTGCCATATTTGTCGCCTATGTTTTCGGCCATCTTGTCGGTATGACAGAAACAGGTCCTTTTTTAGGAAAAACCGTCAGCATTGCAGAACATAAACTTGAAGCAAGCTTTCTACACCTTTTATCCGGGATCGGCTGCAATTGGCTAGTAGCGGCAGCAGTTTGGCTTTCTTACGGAGCGGAAGATATTACAGGGAAAATTGCGGGTATCTGGTTCCCGACGATGACGTTTGTGGCGATTGGATTTCAGCACGTTGTGGCAAATATGTTTGTTGTTCCTGCTGCGATTTTCGCAGCCATTTTACCTGGTATGAATACCTTCAAAATTTTGTGCCCGTTTTTTTAGGGAATGCGGTTGGCGGAAGCATGTTTGTGGCCATGGCTTACTGGTTTGCCTACAAAAAAAGGGAGGTTAAAACGGAGCCCAAGGTCTCTGACTATTCTTTCCCACTGAAAAAGACCGGGGGAATGTGAAAATAGCAAAAAAGCTAACCTTGGGTTAGCTTTTTTAAATTACACGGTCTTCTTCCATCTGCTTCACCTGGTCAACGAGTGTAGTTTCCAGGCTTCTATAGGTCATTCCAAGTCCTTTAACACTTTTGCTGTTATTAAATTTGACGGGATATCCAACGTTTTTGCTTACATAATTCCTTGTTAAACCAACAGTGGGTGCAATCAGCCAAATGAGTGGCTTTGGAACCATCCGCCGGGGCAATGGGTATTTATTTGGAAAGTTCTTCTCGATAAGCCTGGCCATATCAAGGAACGTGGCATCCTCATTTGATATTATGTATCTCCCATATGCCTTTTTGGTAAATGCAGCAAGGCAATGAGCCCTGGCGATATCCCGTACGTCCACCGTCCCACTCACCAGGCTGGGAACACCTACTTTATAATCTCCCTTTAAAAAGGAACGGATGGTTGAAATACTCGTTGAATCTGTCCGCTTTGCGATGGATGGCGTAAAATAAATCCGGGATTAATCGTTACTAAATCCCATCGGTTCTGTGCCTGTGCTATTTCCCAGGCTTCTTTCTCAGCCACGGTTTTCGAAAAACTATAAGGCTGATGCTCTGCTGAACTAGTGGTATTCCAATCTGCTTCAGTGAATTCTTTTTTTTCTGCCATATCCCTATTATCGCCAAAGATGGATACAACGCTGCTCGTTAAGACTACTCTCTTGACTGAATCGGACTTATTTACTGCAGACAGTACATTCCGTGTACCCTCTTTTGCGGGTTTAACGAGTTCATTCTCCGCATCCTTAATCCCGCTAATATAGAAAGGGGACGCAGTATGAAAAACATAATCGCAGCCATTCGCAGCTTCATCAAAGCTGCCTTCCTTTAGCAGATCAGCCTCATAGACTGTAAGAGTTCCAGGTGTTTGTTTTTCAATATCCAAAAGATGCTGATACTTATCCTTTTTGTCTTTATCCCGAACCGTAATTCTTACGTCATGACCTTCTCCTAAAAGATCCTTCACCAGCCAGGAAGCTACATATCCTGTTCCTCCTGTCACCAAAACGGTTGTTGGCTCCATTCATAATCCCCCTTAGTATGTAAAAATAAGCCACTCCCCTATAAATAGGGGGATGGCTATGCTTTACGCTCTTTCTTCAAAAAGCTTAACGACTTCTACAATTACGTTAACCGCTTTAATCATGTTATCTACTGAGATGAATTCATATTTTCCGTGGTAGTTTTCACCGCCAGTGAAAATATTCGGTGTTGGGAGTCCCATGTAGGAAAGCTGGGAACCGTCCGTACCGCCGCGGATCGGTTTAATGATGGGCTTGATTTCAAGCTTTTCCATTGCTTCATGAGCAAGGTCGACAATAAACTTAACCGGCTCGATTTTCTCACGCATATTGTAATAGGAATCCTTCAGCTCCAATGTGATGCTGCTCTCTCCATATTTTTGCTTAAGTTCTTCCACAATCGATGCAATCTTTGTTTTGCGCGACTCGAAATTATTTTTATCAAAATCCCTGATGATATAGTACAGACTCGTATTCTCTACGTCGCCATTAAAAGAAATGAGGTGAAAGAAGCCTTCATAGCCTTCCGTATGTTCGGGAGCTTCTTCTGCAGGAAGCAGGCTGTTTAATTCCATTGCGATTTTAGCTGAGTTCACCATTTTATTTTTGGCTGTTCCAGGATGGATGTTTGACCCTTTAATCGAAATTTTAGCCGAGGCTGCATTAAAGCTTTCGAATTCCAATTCTCCAAGCGGGCCGCCATCCATCGTATAGGCATACTTGGCATTAAACGCCTCCACATCGAATTTATGGGGTCCTCTGCCAATTTCCTCATCCGGGGTAAAAGCGACTCTAATTTTTCCGTGCTTGATTTCAGGATGCTTTATCAAAAAAGCCATCGCTGTCATGATTTCGGCAATTCCGGCTTTGTTATCTGCGCCAAGAAGGGTCGTGCCATCTGTTGTAATCAGTGTGTGGCCTTTATATTCAGGCAGCTGTGGGAAATCCTTTGTTTTCATGATGATATGTAGGGATTCATTTAACGTGATGTCATTTCCATCATAGTTCTCAACAATTTGCGGATTTACATTTTTACCAGTGAAGTCAGTTGCCGTATCGACATGGGCTAAAAAGCCGATCACCGGTACGTCTTTGTCCGTATTGGAAGGAAGTGTGGCCATTACATAGCCGTTTTCATCCATTGTTACTTCTTCCATACCGATTGCCTTTAATTCTTCAACTAAATTGCGAGCAAGGGTAAGCTGCCCCGGTGTTGAAGGGCATGTTTCACTGTTATCATCGGACTGTGTGTCCACTTTTACATAGGAAGTAAATCGTTCAATGATTTCGTTTTTCAACTTTTCTCATCTCCTTAAACATATCTCTTACTATCATATCATGACTGGGAATTTTGAAGCAGGGGCTAGAATTGTTTTAGTGACATCTTTTTAGAATATTTTGTATAATTTTTATATCTTAGGAGATTCTGGAGTGATCAAGATGGAGATTGAAGATATTTATGGGGATCTGCCAATATTGGAAACAGAGCGACTCATTTTAAGGAAAGTGGAAAGTAAAGACCTGGAGGATATGTTTTACTATTGCTCCAAAAAAGAGGTTTCTAAATATGTAACATGGGATACGCACCAAACTCTATCAGATACTAAAGAATTTTTGGGTTTTGTCCTAAATCAATATTTGAATGGAAAAGTAGCTCCGTGGGCGATTGAGTATAAAGAGAATCGTAAAATGATTGGTACGATTGATTTTGTTACATGGCAGCCCAAGCATAATAGTGCAGAGATGGGATATGTGATTTCACCGGATTATTGGGATAAAGGCATTACCACCGAGGCCACAAAAGAGCTGATTCGTTTTGGCTTTGAAAAAATGGACCTCGTCCGTATCCAGGCACGCTGTTTCACCGAAAATATCGGTTCTGCACGGGTAATGGAAAAGGCAGGCATGACATTTGAGGGGATTTTAAGGAAAGGAATGAAGATCAAGGGCAAACACTGGGATCTGAAAATGTATTCCATTTTAAAAGAGGAATTCGTACAAATTCCTGCCGGAGCTTTAGAGAATGAAGTAAAAGGATAATGTGAAAATCCTTGCTGTGACTGCTTCCAAGTCAATTTAATCAAACGTTTGATTAATAAATTATCACGGTTTACTTATAACAGATTTATAAGAAATGAATAAAAAAGCAGTGGATTTTGCAAATAAAATTCACTGCTTTTTTGATTTGGAAGCGGCTTTTGATACCTGGGAATCTTTAGGGCTATTTTTTTACACATGGTATGCCAAATGTTGGGGAAGTTAAGAAAAAGGAGGTCATTCCTAATGAGGATCCCTACTATTATTCGAATCGTCCAACTAACGCTTCCTTGGATTTCTATTCTTTTCATGCCTAAAGACTCCTTAAGGAAATTTTCACCAACCACATTGCTTGCCTCTTTGCTTGTAGCGGGAATGTGTATATTGGCAGTTCCTTACAAATGGTGGGTGGTTAATGGAGGGCTGAAGGCTAAAATTTTAAATGATATTAGTTTTATACTGGGGCCTTTTTGTGTAGGAACATTGTGGATCTTTCATTTTACCTTTGGGAAATTCAAACGCTATTTTTTGGTAAATGTCATAATGGATTCATTTTTTTCATACCTTTTATGTAAATTTTATCAAAGGTTAAAACTCTTTAGATTAGTGAATTTTACACCCAAGCATATATTTTTATCCTTTATGAGCTATTCTTTAATCATTTATGGATTTCAACTGATTTTAAAGCGACTAAGATAAAATAATGGGACATCGGAATCCATCAATATGAATTCCGATGCCCCATTATCATTTTCCACCACGATGAGCATTGCTATTAATGGACAGATGTTTCCTTTTCGGTTACCAAACCAGGACTATTTTTAACCGGCAATTCTATCATAACCTCTGTACCCTCGTTAATTTCACTCTTAAAAGTCATGCATCCATTATGCTGCTGGACAATTTTTGAACTGACGGTCAAGCCTAAACCAGTTCCTTTTTCCTTTGAGGAATAGAAAGGTTCGCCGATTTTTTCCAATCTATCCTTTGACATGCCACTGCCGTTATCTTTTATTAAGATAGAAGCTTTTTCATTATCTTTGTAATCAAGCGAAATGGAAACAGATTCACCGCCATCAGAAGCTTCTACAGCATTTTTGATAATATTAATAAATAATTGCTTCAGTTGATTTGGTTCACACTCGATTAATGATGTTTTTTCCTGGAACAAAAGATCAATCTGAATATTATGAAGGTTGGCTTCTGTTTTTAACAGAGACACAACGTCATATAAAATCGCTTGAATATCCGCTATAGTAAAATTAATTTGCTGTGGTTTAGCCAATAGCAGCAGTTCTCCGACAATATGATTGATTCGATTTAATTCTTCAAGCATGATTTTGTAGTAAAACTCGTGCTTATCGTCTTCCTTTCTCATTAGCTGAACAAAACCAATCAATGATGTTAGCGGATTTCGGATTTCATGGGCTACGCTAGCTGACAGTTCTCCTACGACAGATAGTTTTTCTGTCATTCTTAGACGCTCTTCGGCCTTCCTGAGTTGGGTGATGTCTTTTCCATACCCAATAATTCCTGCTCTTTTCCCGTTTACTATGATAGGAAGGGAAGTACACTCCAGAATGATGTCATCACCATTGTTGTTTTTAATTTTAAGTTCCGACATCTGAGGTTTTATCTCCGTAATCACTGTTTTAAAAAAATTGCATATAGATTCTTTATAACGCTGAGGCAAAATATCAATAACATTTTTTCCAATATAATCATCAGCATTATAGCCTGTTATTGTTTTAAATTGTGGGTTTAAATTAGTGATATTACCTTCGATATCAATTAAGTAAACAATATCAGGACTATGGTCAAAGAGCGATTTATATTGCTGCTGGCTTTCAGCGAGCAGTTTTTCTACATGTTTCCGTTCGGTAATATCCCTTCCCATGATGACCAGCCCCTGCCTGCTGCCGTCCGGATTAAAAAGAGGAACCTTAATAGCATCAAAGGTTTTCATTCCTCCATCTGGGAGAGGAATGGTTTCTTCTACCCTGGTGATCGTTCCATTAAGCCACGCTTCCTCATCCGACGTTTCGCAATAACGGAGTGCTTCCGCATAGTAAGTTGAATACTCGGCCAGCTCCGAGTCTTTCTTACCCTTATAATCAACATGCTCTATTTGAAATAGCTTCAAACCAAATTCGTTTGCCTGAATCCAGCGACCTTCCCCGTCTTTAAAATTAACAAAGTCGACCATCGAATTAATCAGGGTAGACAAACGTTCTTCTTCGATTTTTGCCGCATTTCGTTCCTCAGTTCTTTTAAGCGTAATGTAAATGAAACAACCTGTAACCGCCACATAAAAGAGTTCCTTTAAGTGCCCGATAAGCTCAATCATTGGAGAGGGTGTGAAATGCTGCAGAAGCTGGTTGGTCCCCGTTATCCATATAATACTAAAAATAAAATAGAGTAATAGCAGCGTTTTTTTCTTCATATATGAGAGACTCCTCCTGTGAAGGAAAGTGTTTTATGTTAAAAAGTTTTCATTTCATCGTAACATAAAATGAAGATGAAGAGTTACATAATTAATTGGAAACTAGATGGGGATTAGTAACGTTTTAAACCTTAAAACCTGCTGGCTAAATTGTCAGTAATTCGGAAAAAGGCATGTTGAAAAATTGATTAAAGGGAATTTGAAAACATGAACACGCAACAAATAGGAAATTAGGATAAAGAGGTAAAGAGTTGTCGTTTTTTGCTAATTTTAGTATAAACATTTTTTAAAATAAAAGGAAAAAATTTCTTGATTTAACTAAAGGTATTAGTTAAAATAAAACTAACGACATTAGTTAAAGGGGATAGGTAAAAATGAGAATGGTTCGTGAAGGGGATTTGTATCAATTAACCTCTATGCCTCGTTTGTTTCCGGTCAATTGCTATTTGGTTGAAGAAGAGAACGGGCTGACGCTGATTGACGCAGCCATGGTGTTTAGTGCCAAAGGAATTTTAGAAGCCGCAAAAACGATTGGCAAGCCGATTATCAATATTGTTCTTACGCATGCCCACGAAGATCATGTTGGAGCATTAGATAAAATTAAAGAGGCATTTACAAATGCGACCGTTTATATATCCGAGAGGGATTCGCGATTAATGGACGGTGACCGTTCACTTCAACTGCACGAGGCGCAAACACCGATTAAAGGCGGTGTTCCAAAGACATTAAAAACAAGGGCAGATGTTCATTTGAAAGAAGGAGATCGGGTCGGTTCACTGCTGGCAATTGAATCACCTGGACATACTCCTGGATCGATGTCTTTCTTGGATACCCGCAGTAACTCTCTTATTGCCGGTGATGCTTTGCAGACAAGGGCTGGCATGGCGGTGGCAGGTGACAAAAGGTTATTGTTCCCATTCCCGGCATTTGGTACATGGAGTAAGGAGACTGCTTTAAAAAGTGCTCGGAAGCTACTCGGGTTTAATCCTTCACTTTTAGCGGTGGGGCATGGCGAAATGGTGAAAAATCCGGTGCAGGATATGGAAAAGGTAATAAAAAGATTTGAAAGTACATTTTAAGGAGATTTAATCATGTCACCCAGACCTAAAACAGCACTCGATCTGAATACTATATTAAAAGCTGCCGCAGATATTGCCGATGGATTCGGATTATCTGAGGTGACCCTTACAAACCTTGCTAAAAAGCTTAATATACGCCCGCCTTCTTTATATAACCACTTTGAAGGGCTTCCAGGGCTGCGTGAAAAATTGGCCATCTATGGTATAAATCAGCTGTATACTGCTCTTGCTGCCGAAGCTATCGGTGTTTCAAAAGAAGAAGCCGTCATGAGAGTGGGGAGAGCATATGTTGATTTTGCCCGAAATCATCCAGGTATCTATGAAGCTACGCTTTCTGCACCAAACCCTAGGAATAAGGAGGTGCAATTAGCCGGAAATAAAATTGTGGATCTAGCTCTCCGTGTTTTACAGGCATATTCCCTTGAAGAGGAAGCTGCCTTGCATGCCGTCAGAGGTCTCCGAAGTATCTTGCACGGCTTTGCATCGCTTGAGCAAAAAGGCGGTTTCGGCCTTGCACTCGATACAGACCTGAGCTTGAACCTTTTAATTAAATCATTTCTCGCAGGAATTGATAAAATGAACGGGAGGTAAGTCAGTGGCATTCGTACAATCAGTAAATATTGGTCTTCGATTTTTATTGGAATTGGCAGCATTAACTGCCTTAGGGTTTTGGGGATTTCAAACAGGAAATGATTTAAGCTTAAAATGGCTGCTGGCCATTGGTACTCCACTGGCAGCGGCTGTTATTTGGGGAGTATTTGGGTCCCCAGGCGCCCCATATCCTGTTCAAGGATTTTACCGCACACTGTTAGAGCTTTTTATTATCGCAACAGCTGCGAGTGCAATATTTTTCACAAAACACTATGGGCTTGCTGGAATATATACTTCAGTTGCATTGGCAAATCTGGTGTTATTGCATGTTTGGAAACAATAAGGCTGCTTTTATAAAAAACTGATCAATATACGAAAACAGCCAACAATAAAAAGAACGGAGTGTAGTATATGAAAATTATCACGTTGGATCCCGGCCATGCAGAGGCGTATCTGGAACTGAGGTTAGAGGGATTAAAGAATAATCCGGAAGCTTTTGGTTCGAGCTATGAAGAGGAAAAACATTATTCAGCAGATTTGTATAGGTCCAGACTTGAATCTGATTCGACGTTTATTTTTGGAGCCTTCGAAGGGGATCAATTAATTGGAGTCGTGACATTATTAAAGGAACAAAAGCTAAAAATGAAGCATAAAGCAGGAATCTTTGCGATGTATGTAAGCCCTGAAAAACGCGGCAGGGGCATCGGGAAAAGATTAATGGAAGAAGCGATTAAAAAGGCAAGAGAATTGGAAGGTACTGAACAACTTTATTTGGGAGTTGTGACAAGCAATGAGTCTGCAAAAAACCTCTATTCTTCCCTTGGGTTTCAGGCTTTCGGGATTGATAAAAGAGCATTGAAAATTGATAATCTGTACTTTGATGAAGAACATATGGTGCTGTTTCTTTAATGACGTGTGATGGGCTGCTTAGGCAGCTTATTTTTTTTGAAGGTCTGGAAAGGATAATGTAGAAAGTGAAATTGTAAGTGTAGAAACCTTTGGAATTACTGTAGAAAAATGATCAATTAATGTTGAAAGTTCTTATTGAAGTGTAGATAAATTAGGTTTTTGTGTAGATAAGCATTCTAAAGGGGAATCTCTGCTGAAATTTAAGCATAGAAATCCTTTAAATTATTGTAGAAATAAAATTCAGTACTTTAGAAATGACTTGTTAATGTGAATGACATCTAAAGTTTTTGAATAAATAGAAGATAAAAGCTGAAAGCCAGCAAAAAGGTCTCCTCCGAGCAAATAAATTGTAATGGGACAGAAATTGAATTATCTTGAATTACATATAAAATGGCGGCTGTTGGCAGATAATAACACGGGCCATTAAATACAGGAGGGATAGATATGATCATTATTCATGCATTTATTAAAGTTAATCCAGAGAAAAGGGATGAGTTCCTTGCAGCAGCTGATAAGGTGATGGCGGGGTCCAAAGCAGAAGAGGGGAATATCAGCTACCATCTGTATGAAGATACAAAAGAGCAAAATAGCTTTGTGATGGTCGAGGAATGGAAGGATCAAGAAGCTGTGAAATTCCATAGAGGAGCACCTCATTATATTGCTTTTGGTGCGGAGTCGAAAAGCCTGCTTCTTGGAGCTCCTCAAGTAAAGGTGTTTGAGGCGGAAAAGCTTCAATAATTCCATAAAGGACTATATAAAAGGAGATGTTCGTCTTGCCGGATTTTACATCAAGAAAAAAGGAGATACTGGATGCTTTTAAATTCAGGCATGCGACAAAGGAATTCAATCCTGAAAAGAAAATCTCTGAAGAGGATTTTCGTTTTATTTTAGAAACAGCAAGATTATCTCCAAGTTCTCTTGGGATTGAACCGTGGAAATTTATTATCATACAGAATGCGCAACTTAAGGAAAAATTGCGAACTGTTTCCTGGGGTGCCCAAGGCCAGCTGCCGACAGCAAGCCATTTTGTCCTCATTCTCGCCAGAACAATGAAGGATACAAAGTACGATTCTGATTATATTGCACAACAAATGAAGGAAGTCAGAAATGTGCCCGATGATGTTTTCCAAAACATGCTTGTCAGGTACAAGTCTTTTCAGGAATCGGACTTCCATTTGCTGGACAATGAACGTGCAATATTTGATTGGTCCGGCAAGCAAACGTATATAGCACTCGGGAATATGATGACGGCTGCGGCACTGATTGGCATCGATTCATGTCCAATTGAAGGCTTTAATATGGACAAGGTAAATGAAATCCTTAAAGAGGAAGGGCTTCTCGAAGACGGCAGCCTTGGAATTTCAGTAATGGCTGCTTTTGGCTATCGTGCAAGGGAGCCACGTCCAAAAGTAAGGAAAGAACTTGACCAGATTGTTCAATGGGTAGAGTAAGAGGATTTTTTTAAAAACTGAATTATCCATAAAAAACACCAAGGAGTGAACTCAATAGATGAATCAAAAATATAGCCCTTTATTTAAAGATTTTACTTTTTCAAATGGATTGAGCTTGAAAAATAGAGTAGTAATGGCACCGATGACAAATTTCTCATCCAATCCGGATGGAACGGTTACGGATGCTGAGGTGAAGTATTATGCTCGGCGTTCAAGTGGTGTCAGTATGGTCATCACTGCTTGCACATATGTCACTGCAAACGGAAAGGGATTCAAAGGTGAGTTTGGCGGCAACACGGATGATATGATTCCGAGCTTAAAGCAATTGGCATCCGCAATTAAAGAGCAAGGTGCAAAAGCAGTGCTGCAAATTTTCCACGGGGGGCGTGAATGTCCACCGGATCTGGTAAATAGTGATGTGGTCAGTGCAAGCGCAGTACCATCACCCAACCGTGAATCAGCACCTGTTCCTAGGGAATTATCAGATTCTGAGGTCGAGTCAATTATTCGTGATTTTGGAGAAACAACACGGCGCGCAATTGAAGCCGGCTACGATGGAGTAGAAATCCATGGCGCAAATGGCTACTTGATTCAACAGTTCTTTTCCCCTCATTCTAACCGGCGTGAGGACCGCTGGGGAGGAAGCCTTGAAAAACGAATGGCTTTCCCGCTAGCGGTTGTCGATGAAGTAAAAAAGGTTGCGGCAGAACATGCGAAGGAGCCATTCATTGTAGGTTATCGCTTCTCACCTGAAGAGCCAGAAACACCAGGAATTAACATGGCTGATACGTTAGCATTAGTCGATGCATTAGCCAATAAGAATTTGGATTATCTGCATGTTTCCTTAATGGATTTCTGGTCAACACCAAGAAGAGGTGTAGAAGATACAAGACCAAGAATGGAACTTATTATGGAAAAGGCAGGACCAAGGGTTCCAATTATCGGTGTTGGCTCCATTTACACTGCAGATGATGCCCTAAAAGCCATCGAAACTGGAGTTCCGCTCATCGCTCTAGCCCGCGAGTTGATTATTGATCCAGATTGGGTTCAAAAAATTGAAAGCGGAAAAGAAAATGACATCGTAACAGAGATTGATAAAAATGACCCGAATCAGCATGATGTCCCTGATCCTTTATGGCAGGCCATCGTGAATTCACCAGGCTGGTTTCCTGGAGTATAGATAGAAGCAGAAAAGAGCCGTAGTGGCTCTTTTTTCTTATTACAAGCGCGCTTTCTGTTGATTTAAAGGATTTTTTTATCAAATTGTCCTCATTTCTTCCCCCGCAATGGATAGAGGCACCCTATATCCATCAGCCTGAAAATTTGAAACAAATATTCCAGGCTGCTCGGTTTTCAATCCTATCTTTCCATTTTTGCTGCTCGCCCGTATATTTTCAATAGAAGCGTTTAAAATATCGGAACCAATTTGAATGGCCTGAGGGGCGGAATCAACAACCATGACGTTACTTATTGCTACGTTATCGGAACGATTGTCTCCCCCAAAGACCTTGATATCCATGCCAGCCTTTTTAAAATGGCGGACCGTTACGTTATTTAGGGCGACGTTGCGGGAACGATACTGGATAGCGACAACAGGATTCCCCGTGTAATCATATTCGGGATCGCCAATCAACGTAAAATAATTAATGGCAACATTTTTATAAGCAGATACGACCAGGCATCTTGGTGTCGAATCTTTATATAAATCGGAGTAGATTGGAGCCAGAGCGACGAGGTTGGTTGCCTTTATGTTATAGGCCGTTTTCGATTCAGGATCGGAAGCTTTATGATGGCCGATATGCCTGAAATTATAGGAACGATTATCGTTTACAGAGAGGTGCCCGATAATTTGGACATTGCATGCCGCGGATGAACTGTCGTGGGCTTTGATTTCCACTCCTCCAAAACAGCGGGTAGTCGAATTGTTGATCAGCCATACGTTTTTCGACCCATCATCCACTTCAATGCCGTTGGAGTTTGAAAAGCCTTTTTTATGAGCACGACCGCTCGGATCGCACATATGGCTATTAGTAATCAAAATATTGTCGCTATGATGGGTCGTGATTCCATCATCACCAAATCCATAGCCATTTAACTGATCGAGCCAGATATATCGGCTTCCTCCGCGCGCCCGGTAACCATCGCCCGAGTAATTATATATCGTCGAAGAGATATCAAAGCAATGCAGCCCGGGGTTAATTCCTTCCACATCAAGTACCCATCCGAATGTCACATTGGCATAGGTCAGACAGCTTGAATGGTTGCCCCATGTACTCGTCTTTTCTGTATTTCCGAGCCTTTCCACATTCCAATCAAGGCTCATGCCCTGAACAAGTATATTTCTGTTGCCCCTCCAATGATTTCGATTTGAAATCAGTCTTGTTCCTTTTGGGGAACTGTCGTGAAGCCTAATCACCGTTTTGTTTTTACCTTGCCCAATCAGACATGTAAACGAAGGTAAACGAATGCCTTTCGTGATAAAAATTCCTGCCGGAACCTGGACAAGGGCATGCCCGCTGCCAATTGCTTTTTCGAAGGCTTCGGTACAGTCTGTAATCCCATCACCAACAGCACCAAAATCCTCCACATTTACTTTTCTTGCAACCTTCATTAAGTGGCTGTATTCCTCATCAAGAAGAGGCTTCCACTCTGGATAAGGTTTTCCTAGGTCATCTACGTACGTATTTAACATAATTTCGGCAGTAATAGATTTAACGGTTAAAAAAAATCGCCAAAATGCAGCTTTCCACTTTTGGAAAAAAGGAAACTGGGATGCATGTGGAATGGTAGCTTCTGTCGCAGGTTCATAACGATTATGCTCATATAGACGGTCTGTTTCTAAAAGCGCTTGTTTCATATCAAGCCTGCGGTTGGTCACTTCAGCTATTAATTTCTCATTTTTGCGCGGGTCGTGTTTTTTTTCTAGATAGAGCATCATTTCACCTCACTTTTAAAAGCAAAATCCTTTTTAATTTATATCATTATTCCCGGTCTGGAGGGATGTAATCTTATTAGATGCTGCACAAAGGGAGGAGAGGAAGCTTGTCAGCGATATAGCGGATCATAGGGATGAGGGGGGGATTTGATTTTAATAAATACATCCGTCTTACATATGTGTATAATAATGGTATAAATTTAAATTTTTGGAGGAAATAAAATGATGAATATGGGCAATGTATTTGGTTTGTTTGCAATAATCCCCATGTTACTGTATTTGTTAATTCTCGGGTTTAGTATTTATTTTATCTTTAGAACGATTAGGTTTATGAATGAAAAAACTGTATTAGATCAACAAAGAAATGAGAAGCTTGATTCTTTGATAAAAGCCATCAAAGAGAGTAAAGAAACTGGTAATAACTAATTTTATGATGTTTAGATTTATAAAAGGACTCAAAAAAGAGTTCCTTTTTCTTTTCTTTAATTATTGCCATTGCCGTTCCCCTAAAAAACAGCCAAGACTCAAAGTCTGGCCAGATGCTCGTATACTTCCCGCAGATTTTTAAAGCCCATCTCACGTGCTTTCTTCATATAATAGCTCCAAACCTCGGCAGCCATTTTCGCATCGCTGAGAGCGTGGTGCCGATTTTTTACCTCTACTCCGCATAAGTGGCAAATCTCCTCCAATGGGATCGCTTTTATTGAAGGATCGGTTAGGCGGATGAGAAAGGATGTATCGATGATCCGATGTTCAAATCCCGTTCGGAGGCGATCTCTTGTTAGTTTCTGCATGAACGCCTGCTCGTGCTTTGCGTGATGGGCAACCAGGATATTGCTATTAATAAATTTATAAAATTTCAATAAAACCTCTTCAGCAGGGGGTGCGGCAAAGAGGTCTTCAACCTTCACTTTTGTCAGGTCAGTAATATGCTCAGGCAGAGGAATGTCTGAATGAATAAGTGAATAAAAAGTTTTTTCCTCTGCAATCTTATCACCAATCATCTTAATCGCTCCGATAGAAATGATTTGATCTCCCTTTTCAGGATAGAAACCGGTTGTTTCAAGGTCGAATACAACAGCCTCGAGCATTTCGAACGGGGTATCCAAACTGTTTTTTTCTTTCATTTCTTTTTGCAGCTGGCGCATGAAAGAGATGTGCTGCGGATCAGTTTGGCCCTGAATGCCCGCATAAATATTGGAGCCAAGCTTTCCGGACATTTGCCTGAAAAACTGAATCATTTCATGCATACCCATATCATACTTCCTTTTCTACTAGCTTTCGAATTGAATGGTAAAGATGTGGACCATTTTTTATGCTTTCTTTGATTTCCTTCTTTTGCTCGGCTGTTAATTTATTAACTACTAAATAATGGCCGGAATCATAGTTTGTATGGTCACCCAGTGAAAGACGATAATTTAAGAGTTTTAAAAATTGATTCTCATATAATTGCCGGGCTGCAGGAGGAAGTGTTTTATCAGACAGCTTTTGGAGCCGGCCAAGTGTGGAGGTTTCCATTATATTTTCTTTAATGGCTAAAAGGCGGACAGCATTTACATAAGGATAGAGAGCTTTTTCTTTAATATTGAGGAGCCCAGTATGCGGACCGTGTGTTTCTGTTAAAAATTGCCCTAAAAGCCCAACACCTTTTTTAGGAGCATCGTATTATCGAGCATTCGTGCGAGTAAATGATCTTGGTGAATCAATTGATAGGCGTCTATTTTTAACTCCTGGATAAAAGGGTGTTCACCATATAAGGTACGGCCAGTCCATGAAAATCAATAAGTGGCGAATGGATTCCCAGCTCGATTCCTTGATCCAGTTAGCTAGCTGGAGCATCCATTCAGGCATGGATTTGCACCATAATGGATTGCTTGCCATGACACCTCCATCACAGTAAGCGTAGCCGGTCTGATGAAGTCCATCTGAAATTTCTTTCCCTAACCGCAAGAAATATTCCTGTGCGTTTGGACTGTTCTCTTGAAAAATGATGCCATGATCCTGGTCACTCCAGATGGATTGCTCAAAGCGGCCGGCACTTCCCATCACAAAAAAACAATAAGAGGATGGTGGAGACCCGAGCTCTTCATTTATCCGTTTTAGGGCTAATTCGATGACGCTGTGCATCAGATCATCATGGAGGCAGTTAAGCTTAAAGTGATCAAGGGTCTCCTTCTTTATTTGAAGATTCCTCCATGCCCCTATTTCTGAATAGCTGCTAAAAACCATCGTGTTACGGACCTCCTTTTTTGGAAAAAACTTGGCATCCGCCAAGCCCTTAGGCGAATGCCATAGTTTTTCTTATCACGCTCGTGAATGCCACGTCCTGTGGCACTCGCCTGACTAGGACATCCATGTCCTTCGTGCGTTCTGAATTTATGGAAATAAATTCTGATTAGCGAAAAAAATCCAAAGGCGAGTCCCATTTACGGGAGGACGCCTTATGGAATCTTGTAATTTTAAAGTTTTAAGCTTGCTTCTGTTCCTGGCGAAGCAATTCGGGATAGCCATAGCTCCCATGCTCGCTCATATCAAGGCCGATGATTTCTTCTTCTTCTGTGACGCGCAATCCTTTTAAAAAGTACTTAATAATCGATAGTAGCACGAAGGAAACAAGGAATGCATAAGCAGCGCAGGACACTACCCCCAATGCCTGGACGCCTAACTGTTCAAAGCCTCCTCCGTAAAATAACCCAGGCTTACCGATGGTGGCCAGTTCTTTTGTTGCAAAAAAGCCTGTCGATAAGGTTCCCCATATACCTGCAGTGCCGTGAACGGAAAGTGCGAAGATCGGATCATCGATACCTTTGTTTTCGAAAAAGCGAATGCTGTAAAATACGAGTACTCCTGCTATTAAACCGATGGCAACTGCTGCCCACGTCGATACAAATGCACATGAAGCCGTAATGGCAACCAGCCCTGCCAAAGCACCGTTCAGCATCATCGGTACATCCGCTTTTCCGAGAACAATCCAGGAAATGATCAAAGCAGAGACGGTACCGGCTGCTGCAGCAAGGTTTGTATTGAGAGAAACGAAGCCGAAAAAGGCACCGTCAACAGAAAGTGTACTGCCCGCGTTAAATCCGAACCAGCCTACCCATAAAAGAAGAACACTTAGAGCTGTAAAGACTTGATTGTGGCCTTCTAAATTATTCGCGGAACCGTCTTTGTTGAATTTTCCGATTCGTGGCTTTAACAAAATGGTTGCCGCCAATGCTGCCATGGCACCTGTTAAATGGACAACCGTGGAACCGGCAAAATCCTGCTGTCCATACTTTGCCAGCCAGCCTCCACCCCAAATCCAATGTGCGATTGGCGGATAGACAAAAACAGAGAATAGAAGGGCAAATACCAGATAGGATGCCAGTTTAGCCCTTTCAGCAAAACCTCCAAAAGCGATTGTTAACGATATCCCGGCAAAAGCGAGCTGGAATAAAAAGAAAGCAGAGCCTGAAAGTTTTACTCCTTCTAAATCGTACCCCGAATAAAGGAAGTCGGTAAATCCAATCAGAGAATTTCCTTTTCCAAAAATCAAACCAAAACCGGCAGCCCAAAAGACTATCGATGAAATTCCAAAGGCCAAAATAGTTTTGCCTGCGATATGGCCGGCATTTTTCATCCGGGTTGATCCGGTCTCCAGAAGAATAAATCCCCCAATCATTAATATTACAAGTACGGAACTAATCATTACCCATAAACTATTTAATAGATATGAAGTATTCAAATCATTCTCTCCCTTCAGTATTACGAAAAGTTAATTGCATTTTCGCACGTAAGAGGAGAGGAATCTATTAACTTGTTAGAAAATCTGACATGGTTTCACATGGAATGGAGCAGCTTTTTTCCCATACATTAATATTTTTTGAAGCCAAATTGGGCATTAATTTGGCCTTGAATCATTTTCTTGCGGATACTTTGCTCATCCTCTTTCTTCTTCCTGCGGATCATTTCCTGCCTTATTTCAAAGGTCTGGACTCCTTCTTCTACTTTGTTGGCAATATCCATTAAGGCTTCAACGTCTGAAAAGGAATACTTTCGGCTTCCGCCTGCCGATCGCTCAGGAAAGATAAGCTTCCGTTCCTCGTAATATCTTATTTGACGCTCGGAAAGTCCGGTAAGCTCTCTAACTACCCCAATACTTATGACCTTCTTTTCTTTATAAGAATTGTCTCCCATTTTTTCACCAGCCCGTATTGTGTTTTTGATATTATAATATATTTTATGTTAGGTTTTCTAACATGGGATTAAAATTAAAAATAATTTTACTTTTTGAAATGGGTTATGCCAGAGTAGGGGGAGGTAATAAAATAATTATAGAAGGTTATATTTTGGAAGATTAAAATAGGAGCATGCCTATGAACTTATTCCAAGCTTTAGAAAAAAGCCTTGAACGGGAACTCCGCATTCAAAAAAAAACAGATGGCTTCCTTTATCACTATACGAATCTGCAGGCGCTGTATGCAATTATCAGCACAGGGGTTTTTTGGGGGACAAGAAGCGAGTTTTTGAACGATACCTCCGAATTGAAGCATATAAAAAACGTCATTGAAGAAGTGACGGGAAAAATATCAGAGAATGCCCCGGAGTTTGCCTTTAAGGAAGCCATCTTCAGAAACCTGAACGGAATTTATTTTAGTATGCATCACCGAAGCAAGTGTTACGTTTTATCGCTGACAGACGTTTCTGATTTAATTACAAACTGGTCTTCATACTCCAACTTTGACGGCTACAATATTGGTTTGGACTCTGCTCATTTACATCAAATTCTTGATCACCGATACAATCATTCCTATATAAGCGGGTATGTTATTTATGATGAGGAAATTCAAGAGGACATAATCAAGGAGGAATATAAGGAGTTTCTTCAAATTTGGAGGTCTGTTGATGGGTGCTCACAAGAGGGGCTTGACCAAATTGCAGATAAATTCATGTTTCGGATATTAATCTACAGTTACTTTTTTAAACATCCTTCCTTTAAGCAGGAGGAGGAGTACCGGATTGCGTTTTTTCCGGAATCTTTTCAGGATTCACGGAAAACGGATGTGAAGTTTAGAACGTCCAAAGGGGTCATTACACCTTTTATTGAATTGAACTTGAAAGAAATAACTGGTGATAAAACAAAATTGCCTTTGAAGGAAATCTGGATTGGCCTACAAATAAAATGGATAATGCCTTTCTCGGCATCGACACTTTTTTAAGCTCTCTGGGATATGATACCGAATCAACAAAAGGGACACAGATAAAAACGTCCATAATTCCTTTAAGGTTTTGAGTGACAGGCACCTTCCAATGAATTGGAAGGTGCCTGTCACTCAATCAAAATCAAAAACTTCTACAATCCGGTCGGCCTTTAATCGTCTTTGGCAAAGTTCGAACAGCTGCTCAACAAATCGTTCTACTCCGTTAATAGCAAAAGGGATGGGAACTTCAATGGTGAGAGAACCGAAGGATTGTTTAAAATAAGCCTTTCGCTGATCATTTTTTCCGTCGCGTTTTAACGGATTGTACTTCCAGAAAAGCTTCGCCTGGCTATCCTCATCGATTATTTTTTGGATTTCTGCCAGGGTAGTGGATTTATTATGAGAATAGATGACTAAATAATAATTATCGTTCCGGTGCCAATCTATGAATAACAGGTAGCAACCGTCAATCCCGGGTTTAACTACTTCAAAGCCTGCAACAAGCGGCTTGCCGTTCGACCATTGATGGAATGCCCGTAAAGATCCGGAGGATGTTTCAAGTTTATTCACCTCATAATTTCCCGGACTCGATTTCCCCCAGTTTTCAATAAGTTTGGATATAGATAAGGCTGTTCTTTTTCCATGGATTTTCTCCTTGTAGGGTATTTATCCATTATTATAAGCGAAAAAGGTGACAGGCACCTCCCAATTTTTTGGGAGGTGCCTGTCACCTTTTTTTTGAGTAAAATTACCTATATTGCATTTAGAGAAAATGGGTAAATATAAACAAACAGAAATATGTCTGTTTTTAAATTGAAAGGAAATTGAAATCTTCTAGGTAAAAAGCTTTGTTAGAATAATAATAATACAGACTAATATGCTACACATTGTACGAATAGTATAAGGTGTACTATATAGAAACTATTACTTAGCTTGCCGCAACTAGCAGGCAGATCCAGCAATTAAATGATTCAGACGCATATATTTAGCTTAGGCTATAGGCATTTTAATCAGGGGGGAAGGCAATGACCTTGGAAAATCAGTTGATTCAGAAATTATCGTATGAAGCTTTTATGCAGGAAAATGAAAAGAAACACCCTATTCAAGTTCTTGGTGAGGCATACCAGGAGGAGCAAAAGAATGATATGCCTGATTTGGCATATATTCGGTTTGCGCAGGGAGAAATATATTATCATCATAAGGATTTTGAAGCTGCGATTTTTAAATGGGAAAATATCAATAATGAGCTTGAGCCATAGGCAAGAAAAATACGGCGGATGCTTATTATGAATTAGGGCTCCTCTCGACGGCTGAGGATTTTTACAAATCAGTTGTCACGGATAATGAGATTTTGAATACAGAAGTGGCGTTGCAGCTTTTTTCATTGTACATAGAAAGAGGCAAGCTCGAACCTGCTGTTAATATCATTAAAAAGACAGTTTCATTAAATCCGGATTACCCAAATGTCACCGAAATTGCCCGTGCTTTCTTCGAAGGGGAAAAGGATTGGAAAAATGCCGTTGAGCTGGCCGTTAATGAATCGATTCGGACGGAGTCTCCAGCCTGGTTCGATGTCCTGAATTCTTATATCGATAGCGGATTTACACGTGATAACATCCCGGAATACTTTTTACCAGTTTTAAATGTGTTATATGGAGTAGATCAAAGGCGTTTTGAAAAATTAGCGGTGTCTTTATGGAATAGTTATAGAGACGGAGATTATTATTTTGCTTGGCTAAAAGAATTTAATCAGCTCCTTTTAACTTTAGAGGTAAATAGGCAGGATTCCTGGCAAAACCTTTCTGAACAATATCAGGAAGCTTATTTTTGGCTGATTGATGGAAGATTCCTTATCAAAAAGATAAAGAATCTGGTTCCTGTTATGCTGACAAATTGGCTGAGGGTTACTGATTCGGCCATGCCTTATCTGCTTCAGCAGCGGTATTATCTTGGGGCGAAATTTTCCCTTCCAGTATCAGCCCAGAATCAGTAGGGGATGCTGAAAAGCTATTAAGCTATTCAGGCAAAAACGTCAATTGGCTTGAAGAAGGCTCAAACTTTTTGATACGATTCAGAACTGGTCAAAGGGCTTCGGTATGGAAGTTGGCAATCGGATGAACTGGATTATTGAAGAGCTGACCGATTTTAATACACACCATCTTCTCGTTGCAGGCATGAGCGGTAACGGGAAGTCTGCCTTTATCAATACTGTGCTTGGGGAAGAGATTCTTGGCGACGCTCCTACTTCCGCTATGGTCATGTTCAGGGACCATGCCCAGGTTGAAATTGATGAAGTAACTGATGGAGAAATAAATATGGTTTCCGATCTGACAGATTTTCAAGAAAGGACGGAAAGACGGCGCAATGCGGGTTCCTCAATTGTCGACTTTAAGCTGCCATCTCAATTTTTACAGGAGAATCACATCTCCATTATTGATACACCTGGATTTAACGGGAATGGCTTTGAAGGAAGTGAAACGGCGAAATACCTTCATTTGGCCGATACTCTGTTATTCGTTTTAAATGCAGATTCTCCGCTTACCGACCGTGAAAGGGGAATATTATCCTATATCCAGGAGCTGGCGCCGCAAATTCCGGTGCATTTCCTTCTGAATAAAATGGATATTCTTTATAACCAAAAGGAAGCAGCTGCCGTTGTAGATGAAACGTGGGCTAAAATAAACAGTTATTTTCCGAATGCTAAGGTGTTTGCCTTTTCCTCACAGTATGAAAGCACTCAGCAGCTGAGAGATTTAACGGAATTTATTAAATTGAATGTCAGCCTTGGAATTTCTGACGAAGAACGGACGGCAAAGTTGTTATTTTTCGTCCGCCAGACGATCACAAATTTATTGCAAAATCGAGTAGCCATGGAAAATGATCTGGTTGAATCCATTAAATGGAACAAGGATATGACAATTAAGCTTAACGGTGCCAAAAATCAACTTAATGATATTGAAACGGAAAAGAAAAGAATCATCACAAAGTCCTACCATTCGATCAAAGAAGAGATTAAGAATGAAATTTCAGATGAAATTCCCAAATTGCTGCGGGATAGCTCAAAGCTGATAACAGAAGAGAGTGACTTCGGTAAAATTCATCTGGAACTCAATGAGGAAATGAATAACAGAATCCGGGAGTACCTGGAGGAGATTGTAATGCCTAAATACTACTATTCTCTTCAGGAATGGATTAAACAAGCGAGGGCGGAATTCAGTGAAAGCCAGAATTATTTGGATGAAATGAGTGAAGGCTTCAATACGCTGTACGGAGAAGAACGAATCAAACTGGATTGTGACTTTAAAATACTGGATGACTGGCGCCGGGATGCGGACCGGATGACAAGCGGCATACAGGTGGAGAAGGAGAATATCCTGTTGCGACGAACCCCAGGACAGTTTTTATTAAAGAGTGCCGGGAAACTATTCGGAGCTCTTCCGCAGAATAATACGATGCTCTATAACAAATACAAGGCGTTTGTTGAAAACGAAGACTACCATGAAACAACTGATTCTGTTACAAAGAAATTCCTACAGCAATTTGAAATATTTGAGAAATCGATGGATCGGGATATCACTCTGTTTTTTAAAAATCCTTTATACGTATTGAATGATGCCGTGGAGGAAACGAGAGTAGAAACAGAGACGAATCAGGAGAAGCTGGATCAGATGAGAACCAATCCGGAAGTTTATCGCGATCCGTTGGCCTTATTTGAAGTAAGGCTCCGCCAGTATGAGTGGATGTCCGTTGCTGAAAGGGAAAACTATATCCATTAAATAGAAAGGGAGGAAGATGAAACAATCATCTTCCTCCCTTTTTCGTGGTCTAGGAAATTATAAAATTAAATGATGTGGATATCTTCTACAAGTCGTATTAATCTAGCTCCACAAGGAAAGCTTCGGCAGCATATACTTCGCACGAAGAAAAAGCGATAGCTTTTTCGAGGAGCCCCCAGCCCCTCGGGGTCATAAGCCAAATCACTCCAGAAATCAGGATTTCCTGCGTGATTCGTCTTATGCCTGTCGGGGCTAACCAGGGCGCTTGCGCCTTTTGTTCACTAAAGACGAACCTCAGCCCCCTCGGAAATTGTTCCCGTTTCAACCACAGAGGCGTAAACTCCAAATATATTAGCTCTTTCCTTTACCAAAGTTTTAAGAACGGCAGAATCTTTTAATGAAGGGTTATCCGGGTCTACATTCACATACATACACCGTTCGCAACCTTGATTAACCTTGAATGTTACATTGCCAATGGTGATTTTTTTTCCAATCCATTGTTCCTCCTCAAAAGGAGTGGCGCTTTCCAATTCAATAACTATATTTGGTCGGAACCGTCTAAGATCAAGAAGCCCTTTCCCGCACAGCTCACTTAATTTTTCAACTGAAGCACTGGAAATAATTAAAACATGGTCTTCCCAGTAGGCGCCCCTTTCGGTTTGATTAAAGGATATCTGTTTTAGTTCACCGGGAAATTTTACTTTAGATTTCAGTTCATCAAGCACATTTTCATCCCAGGAGATCTCCCTGCAGTCCTTTGTACTGATGGCTGGAATCCAATTGTTCCCGTTATTTATTAATTTTGCCTGATAGTTTAGGAGTTCAGGCATATTCTCCACAGTCAGGTATTTCGAATCCAGCATAAAGGCAAACGAGCGGTCACCGGGGATACCGTGTTCCAAAACAGGTGCTTCTTGCAGGCGTTCACCGCCCATCGATTTTACCGGATATCTATATAACTCTTTAACTTTCCCGACTCTCATGGATATTCTCCTTTAAGGTTATTGATAAAATTATTTACTATTTGTTTAAAATTGTAAATCTTAAATACAGGGTATTTTTTGTTGATGAAGAATAACTTTAGAACAGGATTATTTTAACCTTAAAAACTATTTTTGGGGAGGCTGTTTTAATGGAATTAAAAGAATGCCGTGCACTCGTAACCGGAGGAGCTTCAGGGCTTGGGGAAGCTACTGTCAGAAAAATTGTTGGGAATGGCGGGAAGGCGGTCATACTAGATTTGTCTGAAGAAAACGGGCAAAGGGTCTGCAGCGAGCTGGGAGAGGCAGTTTCTTTTCTAAAAACGGATGTGACGAAGGAAGAAGATGTCCAGGCGGCAGTTGAGCATGCCATCCAAAAGATGGGTAGAATCAATACAGTCATTAATTGTGCAGGCATTGGCATAGCGGAGAAGCTTTTGGGACGTAAAGGGGTTCACAGCCTTTCATTGTTTTCCAAGGTCATTTCAGTCAACCTGATCGGTACCTTTAATGTAATCCGGCTCGCCTCTGAAAAAATGATAGAAAATGGGGTCAATGAAAAAGGAGAGAGAGGGGTCATCATTAACACTGCTTCTGTGGCTGCCTTTGAAGGGCAGATTGGCCAGGCAGCATATAGCGCGTCAAAAGGCGGAATTGTCGGCATGACTCTGCCTCTTGCGAGGGAACTTGCGAGATACGGCGTCAGGGTAATGGCGATCGCACCTGGGTTGTTCCATACGCCGATGTTTGATTCACTTCCACCAGAAGCTAGGGATTCGCTTGGGGAAATGGTTCCATTTCCTTCGCGCCTCGGACATCCAGAAGAGTATGCACAGCTTGCAGGGAGTATCATCGAAAACCCGATGCTGAACGGGGAAACGATTCGCCTCGACGGAGCGATTCGGATGCAGCCGAAATAAAGCATGTTATGATTGCTGTTAATATCTTAATGATGAATACATTCATTCATAACGGATAAAGTTCAACGAATAAACACCCCTTGAGCCTTCAAGGGGTGTTTATTCAATATTTTACTGAAGTCCTAAATCAACCTATTTAAGCGTATCAACTTATATATATTCCCTTAATGTTTGCTGTAACGTTCCCTTTGTTTCTGACTGAAGGTCAAAGGAAACTCTTGAGTTGATCATTTTTCTGACAAGCTCGGGGCGTAGACCTGTAATGACTGCTTTACATCCCATCATGGAAATACCACTTAGTACTCTTTGGAAATGATCAATTACATCTATCTCCATTTCACCTATACCAGAAAGATCCATAATCAATGTTTGGATTTTTAAATTTGATATATCCATCAACACTTTTTCTTCAATTATTTGCATACGATATGAATCAAGTATGCCAATCAACGGCAATACTGCAACAGATGTGCTAATTGGTATAATTGGAACGGAGAGATGTTCAACCAATTTTCTTTGAGAATTAAGTAATTCATCTTTGAAATTTGAATAGCTAATGAAAAAATTGTTAAGAAACTGGTCCACTTGATCATTTACTTTTTTTTCTAAATCGAAAAAATAATCACGATTAAAAGTTTTTTCGTTTAAGCGTTCGTATTTATGAAGAAAATGCCAAAGTGTTCGTCTAATTGCCTGTACCCATTCCAGTTTGAATGATAAAGTTAATGAATGCTGCGCCCAAGCCACACCTTCATATTTTGCAAAAGCAATGAGCTCTTTATCTTTCTGTTCTATAACATTCAGAACTAATTTTTCTGCATTTTTTAAAAGATCAATATTTCCAGTAAGTAAAATTTCATTAATTTTGGAAGCAACGTTAACTGCCTCTTTTAACAGTTTTTCCTCGAAGTTTGCTCTGTTGGCGATAATAAATTCTGTAAGTTCCGCTCTTTGGTTATCAGTTACATCCATTTTTAGTGCTCCCCTCGTTTAGTTTCTAAATGATTTGTCTGATTGATAGGTTTCACCAATACGAATTAATTACTTATTCTTTTTTTAAAAAGATAAATCCTTCTTTATCTTACTATTTAGTGGAATCTTTATTATTCTTGAGATATTCAAAAACAGTTATTAATAGGAGATGGAATTAATATGAACACTGCACTTATAGTTGTCGATATGCAAAATGCTTATTTTGGAATGGATAATTGCAGGAAAAGCCTGCAGGGCATCCTGGGTTATGTTAATTATTCAATACATAAATTCCGGGAAGCCGACCAGCCTGTCATTTTTATTCAGGATGAAGATCCAGGCGTAGAGTCCCCAGGCTATGATCTATATGAAAAAATGGATGCAGACAAAACGGATATTTTTATTTCAAAACGGTTTTCAAATTCATTCTGGCAAACGGATCTCGAAAATATTTTGAAGGACTTGAACGTCGGTATGGTGCTGATTTGCGGGTTTGCCGCAGAATACTGTGTCCAGGCTACATATCAGGGTGCAATGGAAAGGGGATTTGAACCAGCGCTGCTTCAACATGGAATCGCCAGCAGCAACGAGAAATATGTGGACTTTGTTCAGGATATTTACAGAACGACCTCAATTAAAGTAGTAGAGTATATGTTCAAAACTAAAGGGTTTTAAAATAAAAAAGCTGTCTGAATCCCATGGGATAACCAGACAGCTTTTTCATCACCAAGGAAATTATAAAATTAAATGGTGCGGATAACTTCTACAAGTTGTATTAATCTAGCTCCAGCCCCCAGCCAGTTTTCACCTTTGAATAGCTCCTTTGAATATCTTGCTCCAAGCATGACCTTTAGGTGATGCTTGGAGCAGCTCGGGGTCATAAGCCAAATCACTTCAGAAATCAGGATTTCCTGCGTGATTCGTCTTATGCCTGTCGGGGCTAAACAGGGCGCTTGCGCCTTTTGTTCTTTTAAAGAATAGGATTAATAATCAGGATTTACGAGGCATTTATCGCTCGCCTTTGTCTGGGTTCTTTTTTATTTGAGGTAAAGCTATGCAATATCATACCTAGCGTTACGAGGAAGATGCCGCACCACGATAGCACCGAAGGTATTGGGGTAGATAGGAAAACAAGCTCGCCTGCCAGAGCAAATAACACCTCGATTGACTGGGTCGCTTCCACGGAAGCCAGCTTTTGCATATTGCCTCTGACCAGATCCGTTGCATTGAAAAATAGGACCGTTGCAACAACTCCTGAACTTATGGCCACCAAAAGAGACTGATAGGTTTGCCCGATGCTTGGCGCTCCTGCTGTGAAAATTGCATAAAGTGATAGTACAATCCATATAGGCAAACTCGCCAAAGTCATCCCGAGGACACGCTGATAGGCATCCAAACGTCCTTTGCAGATGTCCATCATTTTTCGGTTGCCGAGCGGATAGGCAAATGAGGCAATCACAACTGGGACAGCGCCGAGCAGCAATCCGCCGAACGAAATGTGTTTCGCCTGTTCAACTTGCATAAAAATAATACCCAGCAGAATGATCAAGGACATCGAGAGCCCTTTAAAAGGAATTCTTCCCCTTGTTTTAAGGATTTCGTTTTTTGTATGGATGGTTTCCATAAATAACGGGGCGAGCAAAGATCCAGATATGATCGTAATTTGCCAGGTTCCAGCAATAAGCCAACCTGGTGAGTATGCTGCAGCAAAGCACAATGGGGCATAAAACAGACCAAATCCTATAAAGCTCCATAAAAGCCATGATCCTGGCTGTTCCTTCATCATCTGCAAAAGAGGGCGAAGGTTTTTCCTTATCATGACAATGGATAATAAGAATGGAACCATAAAAAAGTATCTTAGTGATGCACTCCATAGCCAGCTGCCGCCAGACAATTCCATTGACCGATTGAGAATAAATGTAACAGCAAAAAAGAATGCTGCACTAATACCTAATATAATAGGTCGCAATTCCATTCCCTCCTTTGTCTTTCCAATCAAAGGCATCCAATTTAATTTTTTTATTTTTTCCATTAACCATTATAGCAAAGTGTGGTCCTTTTGTTTCGAAGATTCAGAATATAGGGTAATTCATTTCTAAAAATATTTAGTTTTACGAAATTTATTAACAAAAGAATGAGAGAATGATATATTAATTGGGTAATTTTTCTTTTTATTCCTGAAATATCTTTTTTTATGTTTTTTTGAAAAAAATTCTCTGTAAAGAAAAAGAATATAAGTGCATAGTAAGTATTTTTAAGGGGGAATGGAAATGACTTTATCAATTCAAAACTTAACCAAGCGATATGGAGATAAAGCAGCGGTTAACAATATTTCAATAGAACTTCCCAAGGGACAGGTGCTGGCTGCTCGGTAGGAACGGAGCCGGCAAGACAACGACCATCAAAATGATGCTCGAGTTGATTAGGCCGGATGGAGGTACGATCAGCTGGGATGGGCAGCCGTTTAAGAGGGATGACTTATCCATTGGCTATTTGCCGGAAGAACGGGGATTGTACGCAAAAACAAAAATAGCTGAACAGCTTCGTTACTTTGGAAGGCTGGAGGGTATGGATAAAAAAACAATCGATGGAAAAATCGATTATTGGCTCGAGCGTTTTGAGATACCTCATTATAAAAATAAACAGGCTGGCGAACTTTCCAAAGGAAATCAGCAGAAAATCCAGATTATAAGTACGCTGCTGCATGATCCGGAAATAATCATTCTGGACGAACCTTTCAGCGGCCTTGATCCCATTAATGCCACCATGCTAAGTGAAGTGCTCGAGGAGCAAATCAAGCAAAACAAAACGATTATTCTATCAAGCCACCGGATGGAACAAATTGAAACATTTTGCGAAAATATCTGCATGATGAAGGATGGAGAAATTGTAGTGGCCGGTAGATTGCAAAAGGTAAAGGATGACTATGGCTATAAAAACCTTTCGATTACATCTGACCTGCCTTTGGAGCCTGTTTTTATGGATTTAAACATAACCCATGAAAAGAAGGGGTCTACGTATATAACCAAGGTACATAACGAGAGTGAGGGATTAGACATCCTGAATGCCCTTTCCGGAAAAAGCATACCGATTCGTAATTTTTCATTGTTAGAGCCAAGCCTGCACCAGATTTTCGTTGAGAGGGTGAGTTAAACCATGAACAAATTCCTTACTGTATTGATGTTTCACCTGAAAGAAGGGTTATCTGCCAAAAGCTTTAAGATTACGATTGTCATCCTGTTTGCAGCCATTTTGGGCTTTTTCGGCTTTACCCATTACTTTGGGCAGGATGAAAAAATGGCGGTTTCAGTTGTAAATTCTTCCCCAAAATATAAATTGGATGTTGAACACTTAAATAAGGTCGGCCAATTCGGCAAATTTAAAGAAGCCGCTGAAGCAGACTTGAAAAAGCTTAAGGGAAAAGTAAAAGACGGAGATACCGATGCGCTGCTTGTTGTTTCTGGTGACGCCGAACATCCTTCGGTTGAATATTTTCACGAACGGGTACCCAGCTTTGAACTTGTAAATTTAGTCAAGGCCGAGATTCAGCCACAATACCTTAATAAGGTCATGGTGGATAAACAGGTCCAGCCAGAAACGGCACAAGCGCTTTTGACAGAGGTTCCAATCAAAGAGAAGCCATTGAAAAAGAGTGATTCGACAGGCCTTGTATACTTTTTTATCTTTCTTATGTATTTATTCATTATGATGTTTGGACAGATGGTATCCATGAGCGTTTCAGGAGAGAAAACATCAAGAGTCATGGAAATTATGATTACAAAGGTTAAGCCGATTGTGATGATGTACGCCAAAATCATTTCTTCCATGATTATTGGTTTATCACAAATTTTAGCTGTGGCAGCAGGATATGGGCTATCAAAAGCGATTGGATGGACAACAGATGAACTGACTTTGTTCTCAATGCCTCTTGATTTATCGGTGCTAAACATAAAGGTGTTTTTATTTCTAGCGTTATACTTTTCATTAGGATTCATATTATACGCCTTGTTATATGCTGCAGTTGCATCAGTAATAAACAGGCTAGAGGATATATCATCAGTTGTTTTTCCTGTATCACTCCTGCTGATGGGCGGATTTTTCCTCGGAATGAAATCGATGTTCAATCCCAATGACACAATGGTAGTCGTAGGATCCTATTTTCCATTTTTCTCGCCGATCGTTACGTTTTCAAGGATTGTATTAGGCGAGGCTTCGGTGCTGGAGATCGTTCTGTCTCTGCTCATATTAGTGACCGCGATTCTCGTAATTGGCATTTTTGCAAACCGCATTTACTTGAATGGTGTCATGAGATATACCAGCAAAACCACGATTAAAGATGTAGTAAAGCTTGCGAAAAGCGGATGATAAAATAAAAACCAGTTCCGATAAGGAACTGGTTTGATGTTTAATTAGGAAGCCGCCTTTGCCGTAGTCAAGTATAAGAAAGTTTTAAACCACCACTCCTCAAAGTGGGTGTTCGCAGAAACCTTCCTGCCTGTCCTCCTTGTCATATAGACGGAGGCTTGTCATGCGGGTTTCAATGTAAAACTCCCTATTACAGCTTAAAGGTTAAAACTTAATTATCATTACGAACAACGCAGCTTATATAAGAATAATACATCATTCCTTTGATGAATTCAATGGCAGATGTTTCATCTCCCATATTTACAAAGTAAAATCAAATTAGTATGGAATATAATCAAAGGCAATAATTGGAATGAAATTTATGATTTATTTTTGAAAAAAAGGGAATAAAGATTATATAGATTTTTGTGGATTAGAGGTGCATAAATGGCAGACAACTTTGAACATCTTATGTTTATACGGGAACTTGGCCGCTTGATGATTGATTATCATAATTGTACCGATACAACTATCAAGCAAGAAATATATAATGATATTAAACTGTTAGGGAAGGTAATTAACTTATAAATTAAGGGGATTTTTATGCCTCTTTAAATAATATGTGATATTAGTTTTGTATAAAGTGTCCTCAATCGGACACTTTTTTGTTTTTTATACTGTTAAATAAATTTTTGGAATATTGTAACTATTATTGCGTAAATCAGAAATAAACCTGTTATTATGGAAGGTACAAGGTGATTTACATTAAAACGTAAGCGATTACAAAAGGAGGATTGTGAATGGGCCATCTATACTTAAAAGAAGAGCATGTGATGTTTCGGAAGTCATTGAGAAAATTCCTTGAAAAAGAAGCATACCCAAACTATGAAAAATGGGAGGAAGATAGGATCATTCCGCGGTCCTTCTGGACAAAGATGGGTGAGCAGGGGTTCCTATGCCCGGATTTGGATGAAAAATATGGCGGAAGCGGGGTTGATTGGGGTTTTTCTGTCATCATTAATGAAGAATTGGAGAGGGTGGGCTCCGCATTGTTGGTATCGGCCTTCATAATGATATTGTAGTTCCTTATATTACAGCTTACGGAACGGAAGAACAAAAGAAACGCTGGCTGCCGCAGTGTGTGACGGGAGAAATGATTACGGCGATTGCGATGACGGAGCCTGGAACAGGTTCTGATCTTGCCAACATTTCAACCACTGCAAGGCTTGAGGGAAGCCATTATGTTTTAAACGGACAAAAGACGTTCATCACTAATGGAATCCATTCAGACTTAATCATCGTCGCCTGCAAGACAGATCTGAAGGTGGTGCCAAAACATAAGGGCGTCAGCCTCCTATTGGTAGAAAGAGATTCTCCCGGCTTTTCCAGAGGGCGGAAGTTGAATAAGGTCGGCCTTCATTGCCAGGATACAGCAGAACTAATTTTTGAGGACTGCATAGTTCCGAAAGAAAATCTTCTCGGTGAAGAGGGAAAAGGTTTTATGTATTTAATGGAAAAGCTTCAGCAGGAACGCCTTGTCGTGGCGATTGCAGCGCAAATCGCTGCTGAAGAAATGTTTAGGTTGACGCTCGAATATGTGAAGAGTCGGCAAGCGTTCGGTAAGGCAATCAGCCAGTTCCAAAACACGCAATTTAAGATGGCGGAAATGGCAACCGAGATAGAAATGGGAAGAGCCTTCCTGGATGGATTAATTGTCGATCATATAAATGGTGAGAATGTAGTCACAAAGGTTTCAATGGCGAAGTGGAAGCTCACGGATATGGCAAAGAGAATAGCTTCGGAATGCATGCAGCTGCATGGCGGCTACGGTTATATGGAAGAATACGAGATTGCTAGAAGGTACCGTGACATTCCGGTTGCAAGCATTTATGCCGGAACGAATGAAATTATGAAAACGATTATTGCAAAGAATTTGGGATTATAGGCTGAGGTCAGTAATCACAGAAGGCACTCTTAATATAGAAAGGAAGATAATATGCGTGAAGTTGTGATTGTTGAAGGAGTTCGGACACCGGTCGGCAGGAGGAATGGTGCGTTAAGGGATATCCGCCCCGATGATTTGGCGGCTCTTGCCTTAAAGGAATTAGTGAAGCGTGCAGGTGTTGCTCCTTCGCTGGTTGAGGATGTTATTTTAGGATGCGTCACACAAGCTGGAGAGCAGGCGGGGGATATAGCCAGAGTGGCAGCATTGATTGCCGGATTTCCGATTGAAGTTCCGGGAACGACGATTGACCGCCAATGCGGATCGAGCCAGCAGGCTGTCCATTTTGCTGCCCAGGCTATTTTAGCCGGAGATATGGATGTCGTGATTGCCGGAGGGGTTGAGAGCATGTCACGCGTTCCGATGGGTTCCAATTATCAGGGGGCAGGGGTTAGTGATGAGCTGAAAAAGCGTTATGAAGTAATCCACCAGGGCTTGTCCGCAGAGCGAATTGCTGAAAAATACGGTTTCACCCGGAAGGAATTAGATCAGTTTTCACTTGAAAGCCATGAAAAGGCACTCTTGGCACAGGAGGAAGGACATTTTTTAAAAGAAATTTTTCCTGTGAAGCTTGAGGACGGCACAACCGTGACAGAAGATTCCGGTCCTCGGAAAGGAACCTCGCTTGAGGCGTTGGCCGGTTTAAAGCCTGCTTTTACGGAAAACGGGGTTATCCACGCGGGCAATTCCAGCCAAATCAGTGACGGGGCAGCAATGTTGCTGCTGATGAGCAGATCAAAGGCAGAAGAGCTCGGCCTAAAGCCGCGTTTCCTTGTCCATACCCGTGTCGTTGTCGGATCAGATCCAACACTCATGCTGACCGGTCCGATTCCGGCTACTGAAAAAGCGTTGAAAAAAGCCGGGCTTTCAGTCGACGATATCGATGTGTTTGAGGTGAATGAAGCGTTCGCCCCTGTCCCGATGGCTTGGCTGAAGGAAACAGGGGCAGATCCGAAAAAGCTCAATCCAAATGGAGGTGCAATTGCCCTTGGACATCCGCTTGGAGGGAGCGGCGCCCGCCTAATGGTAACAATGATGCATGAACTGGAACGGACAGGAGGCCGTTACGGACTGCAGACAATGTGTGAAGGGCATGGCATGGCGAACGCAACCATAATTGAACGTTTGAATTAATAGGAGGAGGAAACAGGATGGGCACAACGATTGGAAAAATTTTCGACTTAACGGTACAGAAGTTTCCCAACAAGAAAGCCATCTATGACGTCAGGAAAAATCTTCGCTTGTCTTACAGGGACTGGAGTGATCGGGTAAACCTTTTAGCCCATTCATTATTGAAAGATGGCGTCAAAAAAGGAGATCGCGTCTCGACCTTTTTATTTAATACCGAGGAGCTGGCAACAGCCTTTTTTGCCTGTGCGAAAATCGGAGCCGTTTTTAATCCGATTAATTTCCGTCTCATGGCTGAGGAAGTGGCTTATATTTTAACCGACGCAAGTCCGAAGGTGGTTCTTTTTGAAAAAGCGCTGGAGCCGGTTGTGTCGGCGATAGAAAATCGTTTTTCCCATGTTTCCTTCTGGTTTATTGATGATGATACACCAGCCTATGCGGCAAGCTATCAGGACAAAATGGATTCTGCACAGGCACATGAAGTGGAGTCTGCCATCGATGAGACGGACCTATATGCGATTATGTATACAAGCGGTACAACCGGGAGGCCTAAAGGAGTCCTCCATTCTCATCGCGATATGGTCGAACAAAGCCTCGTTGTAATTGGGGCTACGAAGCTGGAGGCGGATGATACAGGATTAGTGACCGCTCCGATGTTCCATTGCGCAGAGCTGCACTGCGCTTTTCTTCCCCGCGTGCATGTCGGCGCAACGAATGTCATTCTGCATCAATTTCATCCGAAAAAAGTACTCGGGCTCATTCAAGAGGAGAAAATCACTAAATTTTTTGCCGCACCGACGATGTGGAATATGCTCCTGCAGGAGGACATCCAGCAGTTTAATCTTGAGAGCCTGAAGCTAGGGTTATATGGAGCCGCTCCGATGGCTCCGTCTCTTGTCCATGCCTGCCATGACCAGCTTGGAATCTCTCTTGTCCAGGTCTATGGCATGACCGAAATGGGCCCGGCGATTACGTTTTTATCTGAAAAAGACCAGCTGACAAAAGCCGGGTCTGCCGGTCAGGCATGTCTGAATCATGAAATCCGGATTGTCCGTCCAAACGAAGACGGTCCGTCTGAACCGGACGATGTCGTCCTTGCCGGAGAAACAGGCGAAATCATCGTCAAGGGACCGTGCATGATGGCCGGTTATTTCCAGCGGGACGAAGCGACGGAAAAAGCAATGTACAAGGGCTGGTACCATTCAGGTGATATTGGCTACCTTGATGAAGAAGGCTATTTGTGGGTCAAGGACCGCGTTGATTACATGATTATCAGTGGCGGCGAGAACATTTATCCGCGTGAGATAGAGGATGTGCTTCATGCCCATCAAGGTGTTCTTGATGCAGCGATTATCGGCCAGCCGGATGACCGCTGGGGCGAGTCGGTGACTGCCTTTGTCGTAAAAAAGGATTCTTCGGTCACGGAAGAGGAACTTGATGAGTGGTGCAAGAACAGCGATGAGCTCGCCAATTATAAGCGGCCAAGGAAATATGTTTTCTGTGAGGCGTTGCCGAGAAATGCGAGCGGCAAGATTCAGAAATTCATACTGAGAAAGCAGCTTGAGGACCTTTTCGCCAATGGTGCGGCAGGGCAATAAGAAAGGTCCAATTTGTGGAGCTCGCTTCACCCACTCTTAATATAGAAAGGATTCCTTCCATGTTAAAAGGTCTTAGAGTCATCGATTTTAGCCATTATCTGCCGGGTCCGTTCGCGACGCTGCGCTTAGCTGAAATGGGCGCAGAGGTAATAAAGGTCGAACCATTGGGTGGAGATCCAGCCAGGAATACCGAGCCTGAAAAGGAAGGAACCGGGCTCGTTTTTCTGGCCCATAACCGGAACAAAAAGAGCATCACCCTTAATTTGAAGGAAGAACAGGCCGGGAAATTGCCCTTCAGCTGATAGCTGGTGCGGATGTTGTGCTCGAAAGCTTCCTGGCCTGGGTGATGGATAAACTGGGGCTTGGTTACGATGCAGTTCGTGAAATTAAACCTGACATTATTTATTGTTCCATTTCAGGATATGGTCAGAAGGGGATGTTTAGCAGTCTTGGCAGCCATGATCTGAATTATCTGGCTATTAGCGGAGTTCTGGCCCAGCTGAAGGGGGAAGACGGCAAACCGGTTCATCCGACGATTACTCTCGCAGACTTTGCCGGTGGCCTAGCGGCAAATGAAAGGATACTGGCTGGCCTTGTTTCAAGAGCATTGACTGGCATGGGCAGCTATCATTCGATTGCCATTGCTGATGTAATGGCGTCCTTAATGGGAAATCATGTACTGATTGAAAAAGAAACTGGAGAACACGACGGGATTTCCTCCTTAAGCGGAAGCGTCATCTCCTATGCCATTTATGAAACGAAGGACGGGAGATATGTCAGCCTCGCTGCGCTTGAACCGAAGTTTTGGCAAAACTTTTGCCGGGCTGTACAGCGTGAAGACTGGTTTGATGCCCATTTTTCAACCACTAATGATCGCAATCCAGTATTTATCGAAATGAAAGTGCTTTTTAAAAGCCGAACATTTGAGGAATGGATTGGATTCGGCCAGGATGTGGATTGCTGTCTCGCACCAGTGCTGAAGGCAGGAGAACTTCAATCCTTCCCTTACTTTATAGAAAAAAAGATTGTCTTCTCAGACTGTCAGTTAAAATTGCATAGCGATATGGAAGGTCTAAGCTCCACGCCCCCTCCTAAAAAAGGCGAACATTCGGAAACAATTTTAAAAGAGCTGCTGAAGGTTTCCGAAGATAAAGTCAGGGAGTGGAAAGAAATAGGGATTATCTAATTTGGAGAGGTGAAATTTCAAATGATGAATGTGCCGCTTACGGTTGGTTCACTATTAGAAAAGGCCAAAAATTTTTCCCGAAAAAACAGGTTGTTTCGAGGACAGCTTCCGGAATTCATCGGTTCACCTATAAAGAAATAGGAAGCCGGACGAGAAGGCTGGCCAGTGCGCTTGAAAAACTGGGCATTGAAAAGGGCGACCGGGTAGGAACCTTTGCATGGAATCATCATCGCCACTTGGAGATCTATTTCGCCGCCCCGGGAATGGGAGCCGTGTTGCATACGGTTAATATCCGCCTGGCTCCCGAGCATGTCGTATATGTCATGAATCATGCAGAAGACAAAGTATTGTTTATTGATGAAGACCTGCTTCCGCTTGTGGAGAGGGTCAAAGATCAATTGAAAACTGTCGAAGCATATGTCATTATGACCGATAAACAGGAACTTCCAGTGACAAGCCTTGAACCGGTATATTCATATGAAAAGCTTTTGGAGGAAGGAAACCCAGATTATGCCTTTGTGAAGGATATTGACGAAAATGCGCCGGCTGGAATGTGCTACACATCCGCTACAACTGGAAATCCAAAGGGTGTTGTGTATTCCCACCGAGGCATCGTTCTCCACAGCTTTGCTCTCGGTTTGGTGGATACGGCGGCAATATCGGAATATGACGTTTGCATGCCAGTCGTCCCGATGTTCCACGCCAATGCTTGGGGAATGCCATTTGCTGCGACCTGGTTCGGATCTACTCAGGTTTTGCCTGGTCCGCAATTCAATCCGAAGCTTTTAGCTGAGTTAATCGAAACGGAAAAAGTCACATTAACTGCTGGTGTGCCAACCATTTGGCTCGGCTTATTAAATGAAATGGAAAAGGGCAGCTATGATACTTCTTCGCTAAGGGCGTATTATGCGGCGGCTCGGCTGCGCCGCGTGGCATGATTATGGCATTTGAAACAAAGTATGGCGTGCCTTTTCTCCATGCTTATGGAATGACAGAAACGACACCGCTTGCAACCGTTTCAAGGCTAAAAAGCTATCAAACCGAACTTGATGTAGAGGATATGCTCGATATCCGTTCAAAACAGGGGCTTCTCGTTCCGGGCTTGGAAATGAAAGTGATTGGCGGCAATGGTGAAGTCGCCTGGGATGGAAGCGAAATGGGTGAGCTGCTGCTAAGGGGTCCTTGGATTGCGGATGAATATTATAAAGATGAACGTTCGAATGACGCCTTTCGTGATGGCTGGTTATATACGGGTGACGTAGCAACTGTAGATGAAGAGGGTGTCATCAAGCTGGTGGACAGGACGAAGGATTTAATCAAAAGCGGAGGTGAATGGATTTCCTCCGTAGATTTAGAAAATGCGTTGATGGCCCACGAAGCCGTCTTTGAAGCAAGTGTCGTGGCAGTTCCACATGCGGAATGGCAGGAAAGGCCGATTGCCTGCGTCGTCCTGAAAGAGGCGTTTAAGGATAAAGTGGAAATGCAGGAGCTGATGGATTTTCTTGCACCGCAATTTGCAAAATGGTGGCTTCCTGATGATATTGTGTTCATGGATGAAATACCAAAAACGTCTGTAGGGAAATTTTTAAAACGTGCGTTAAGGGAGAAGCTTAAGGATCATCTTGTTCAAAATTAAAGTAGGGAGAAGCAGCCTGATCTGGGCTGCTTTTTCTTAGCTTATCACAATTTATATCCATAAATTCTGAACGCACGACGAACAGGAAAAGAAACGCTTCGGCAGCATTTAAGGCTCGGCAATCGCCGAGTTTTCTTTATTTTACTATCTTCGCAAAATCCTCTAAGGTTGTTGAATATTTAATATAGGTTCTCGGGAGCAGAAATTGCTCATTTTTAAGCCCTGTTTTTATATAGGCTGGGCGTGGTTGTAAGACCGTATAGGTAAAACTTTTTTGTTTCCTCTACAACACGGTCATTAAAATTCCCGTATGGATAGGCCAAGGCAATCACTGGCTTGCCTGTAATTTCCGCTATTTTGTTCTTGGAGTTTTTTAATTCATATTCCAGACCGGCTGCTTTGGTTAGTTTCGGATGGGTAGCCGTATGTGACTGTATGGAGAAAAATCCTGATTTAGCCATCTCTTTTAACTCCGATTTAGAAAGTCTGTTTTCCCTGCCGATAAAGTCCGAAATAACAAAGATAGTGGCTGCTGGCTGAAAATTTTTGCTGTCCAGCTTTTTAAAAATTGAGAACACATTCAAATTATTTTTGTACCCATCATCAAAGGTAATGAAAATGGGTTTTGGAACTTTATCATGTTCCCGGAAGCGATCAAACGTCAATAAAGTATAGCCATGTTCTTTAAGAAAACGCATCTGCCTTTCAAAATTCTGCGGGGTAACAAACAATTCCTTCGAACCATGTCCATTAAACTCTTCAATTGAATGATATACCAGAATTGGCACCACTTGAGTAGCAATAGCCTGCGAGGGGAGCATTAAAAAGATGATAAGAAAAATAATTTTTTTCATCCTGCACCTTTAGCGTGTTTTTCTTTATTGTTCCGCAAATGAGCCAACTACTATTCCATTTATCACGATTATTACCAACTATATTTTTAGGCAAATCATCAACAATAAGAAGGTAACACCATCATGGTCAAAAGGAGGAATGCACATTGATAAAAAAACGTCTTGGAATGCTGATTGCTCCTGTATTGGTGATAGGCCTTGCGGCATGTGCCAATAATGCCAATGATAATATGAACAACAGGGGCGATAATGGACCTCTACATGTCCGTTATAATGATAATCGCTTAGACCCGCGTAATGTTCGTTATGATTATAATGACCGCATTGACCATAACGGGCCGTTAACGGAAAACTATAACGACCACGTGCGAAGACCGCACCTTGGTAATGGGAACGGCAAGCTGGACAGGGGAGATTTAAATATCTCAAGCATGAATACTACCATGGACAGCGATGCTTATCCGCATACAAGAGCTATATTAGTTCAAATGTCAAAATATCAGTTTATCCCAATGGGTGAGGGCTTTGCAGGTGTAATTCCGCCACAGGGAATAGCTCCTAATCAAGGGTTTACTGCTCAAATCCCAAGATGGCAGACAGGACCTACACCAGGCCAGCAATTTGGACAAGCACCGACGCAACAGCAAATGCCAACTGTAAAACCACCATCTCAACCGCAGGGACCTGCTGCACCGGCTCCGGCACCGAAGACACCAGCACCTGCACCAAATAAAAGCACTACAACACAGGGCATCAGCAGTTTTGCCCAGCAGGTTATTGACCTAACAAACGTTCAACGCAAGAAGAATGGACTTCCAGCGCTAAAAGCAGATGTAAAATTAAGCGGTGTCGCCCAAAAGAAATCGGTCGACATGGAACAAAATCATTATTTTTCACATACGAGCCCAACTTATGGATCTCCGTTTGATATGATGAGGGACTTTGGCGTTAGCTACAATGCCGCAGGCGAAAATATTGCCATGGGCCAGCGAACACCACAAGAGGTTGTAACAGCCTGGATGAACAGTGAAGGGCACCGCAAAAATATCCTTAGCCCGAATTTTACCCATATTGGAGTAGGATTCGATAAGAATGGTTATTACTGGTCACAAATGTTTATTGGAAAATAAAGCAGTTTTTAAAAAGGGGTGTCTCATGATTTGAGACACCCCCTTTGAAAATCGTCGTGCTATCGCGATTCCGGAGTTTTTTTTCGAAAAATAGCTCTGGGTTAATAATCACATACGAAAGGCTTTTACTTTAGAATTTCCCTAATTCGTTCTATAACATGTTGAAAATAAGAATCCACATGCTTTACGAAATCGCTTTTCCTCACAAGCTTGGCCGTTGTAACCTTCTTTCCGTAATGATCTACGACGAAGCCTTCAGCATGTATCTCTTCGGCATCGCCAAACCATAAATATTCAAAGTCATCCAGATCAACCCTGACGATTCCTGCAACTTCTTCTTTTTGTAGATTAAATTTCGTCAGGCTATCCTCGAATACTAAGACAAAAACGTGGCTTAATTCATTGTCAGACATAGTTTCAGTAATAATGGAGTTTCTAATTATTCCTAAAGAAGCCAGCTCAACGAACGACATTGTTACACCCAGTTCTTCCTCAATCTCCCGAATACCATCTTCAACTGTTTCATGCGCCAATAAATGGCCAGCAGCAGTAATGTCTAATAAATCCGGATAATCCTTCTTATCCTTACTGCGAATCTGAAAGAAGAGAAAGTTTTTTCCTCTTTCACGGCTTAAAAACCAGCAGTGGAATGTTTCGTGCCAAAAGCCGTTTTTATGTACTTCTTCTCGGTTTGCCGTTCCCGTGTAATTTCCGTGTTCATCAAATGTTTTAATTATTTCGCTTTCCATATTTTACCCCTTTAAAGCTTTTGTATTGATTTTAACCATATTCAATCAATTAATCGACTCATTTTCTGGATTTTTAAAGCTGATAATACATTTTTAAATATTAGGCACTGGAAAATACCCAATGGACGGGCCCTTTTCTTATCTTTTATAGGTAGACAACCAGGCCTTTCCATTACACACACATATACTATGGGTGAATCTTTTTTACTCAGGAGGAGAAATGAATGGCAGAAAATAGGCAATACGGCATGGGAGGCTTCCCAGGAATGGGAGGCGGACAAATGCCAGGAATGGGTGGCATGCAAATGGGCTATCCAGGAATGGGAGGCGGACAAATGCCAGGAATGGGTGGCATGCAAATGGGCTATCCAGGAATGGGAGGCGGACAAATGCCAGGAATGGGTGGCATGCAAATGGGCTATCCAGGAATGGGAGGCGGACAAATGCCAGGAATGGGTGGCATGCAAATGGGCTATCCAGGAATGGGAGGCGGACAAATGCCAGGAATGGGTGGCATGCAAATGGGCTATCCAGGAATGGGAGGCGGACAAATGCCAGGAATGGGTGGCATGCAAATGGGCTATCCGGGAATGGGAGGCGGACAAATGCCAGGAATGGGTGGCATGCAAATGGGCTATCCAGGAATGGGAGGCGGACAAATGCCAGGAATGGGTGGCATGCAAATGGGCTATCCAGGAATGGGAGGCGGACAAATGCCAGGAATGGGTGGCATGCAAATGGGCTATCCGGGAATGGGAGGCGGACAAATGCCAGGAATGGGCGGTCAGCAAATGGGTTATCCAATGACGGGGAAAACTAAAATGGGCACCTATCCTAAATCAGGTTATTATCCATCAACCCAAAAACCCGGCTCAACAGGTACAGGATATCGAAAAGGACAAAAGTAATAGCGAAGCTGAATAAGGACAAATACGATATGAAAAATGGCACAGGTACTCGACGGGGAGCCCGTGCTATTTTTTATTGATATCCCGTTCTACCTTCTATTTACATAAACAAGCCGCATATTTGTTACAAGAAAAGATAGAAATTTGAAGGGAAAATAGATATTTATTCCTCTGTCCCAGTTATAATATTTATACATTTAATCTAGAAGGGGACTAAATACATATGAAATTTGAAAATTTTCCTATGCTGGAAACAAATCGTCTTATTTTAAGAAAAATGAATTTGGATGATGCGTCGTCAGTATTCCAAAATCTTTCGAATCCCTTGGTCACGAAGGATATGGGTGAATCGCCTTTTACCAGTATCGAGCAGGCAGAAAACCTAATTACCTTCATGAATAATCTATATGAAGAGAATATAGCCTTCCGCTGGGGGATTATTCGTAAAGAAGATAATGTCCTCATTGGTACCTGTGGATATAATGGCTGGGAAACGATGAGAGGTTCACGAGGGGAAATTGCATATGACCTGGGAGTAGATTATTGGCGTCAGGGTTATATGGTAGAAGCAATGCATGAGATGATTGACTTTGGTTTTAATACAATGGGCTTGCACCGTATTGAGGCATTTACCAATTTGGATGCCACCCCTTCAATGAGTATTTTGAAAAAAATGGGCTTTAATGAGGACGGCGTATTAAGAGGTTATGCCTTCTTCAATGGCGAGTATTGGGACCAGCGCTGTTTTTCACTGCTGAAAAATGAATGGTTTACTAAAAAATTATAAAAAAGTTTCGGGCAGCACGATAATAACGTGCTGTTCTTTTTCTACTAGTTATTTCTGCTTACACTAAAATAATAAATTAGTAAAAAAGGATTAAAAGCATATTTTACGGGTAATAAAATCGATGTAATAATCGAAATATTATTATGATTTTCATTTTACAAAAAAAGAGGAGAATGTTAGTTTAGTAGACGTAAGGGACTTGGGCTGAAAATTCTTAAAACCAACTAGGGGGAGAAAAGGGATGAAAAAATCGACGCAGCACAGAGAACTTCACCGCGGGCTGGAAGAACGGCATATTACGCTCATGTCATTAGGAGCAGCCATAGGGGTAGGGCTGTTTCTTGGTTCGGCATCGGCAATTAAATTAGCTGGGCCTGGTATTTTGCTAGGCTATGCATTTGCCGGATTGATTATGTTTTTTATCATGAGAGCACTTGGCGAGATGGCGATCCAAAATCCTGTCGCAGGCTCGTTCAGTAAATATGCACGAGATTATTTGGGGCCACTTCCAGGTTACATAACTGGCTGGAATTACTGGTTTTTATGGGTTGTAACATGCATGGCTGAAATTACAGCTGTAGGCATTTATATGGAATACTGGATCCCGGGCGTTCCACGCTGGATTTGGGCATTGGCAGCACTTATCATTATGACGACTGTTAATTTCATGGCTGTTAAGGCATATGGCGAGCTGGAGTTTTGGTTTGCTCTTATTAAAATTGTAACGATTGTATTAATGATAATTGTTGGAATTGGAATGATTGCATTTGGAATCGGGAATGGCGGGATTGCCACAGGCATAAAGAATCTTTGGGATCACGGCGGCTTTTTCCCGCATGGCATTAAAGGTGTTTTAATGTCATTGCAGATGGTCATGTTCGCTTACCTAGGTATCGAAATGATCGGTGTCACAGCTGGTGAGGTTAAAAATCCGGAAAAAACTCTTTCGAAGGCTATCGATTCTGTTTTCTGGCGGATTCTGATTTTTTATGTTGGTGCATTGTTTGTGGTTATGTCCATTTATCCATGGAATGAAATTGGTACAAAAGGAAGCCCGTTTGTACTAACCTTCAAGCAAGTCGGAATACCAGCAGCTGCGGGAATCATTAACTTTGTTGTTCTGACAGCGGCCCTCTCTTCATGCAACAGCGGTATCTTCAGCACTGGCCGGATGTTGTTTAACCTGGCAAACCATGGAGAAGCACCGGAAAGCTTCCGCAAGCTTACAAAAAATGGCGTCCCAGGTATGGCGGTCATTGCTTCTGCGGGAGCATTATTAGTGGGCGTTTTACTAAATTACGTTGTTCCAGCTAAGGTTTTTACCTGGGTAACGAGTATTGCAACATTCGGGGCAATCTGGACATGGGGAGTCATTTTATTATCTCAAATCCGGTACAGGCGAAGCCTAAAGGGAGATGACGAGAGACGATTAAAGTATAAAATGCCATTATTCCCTTTGGCATCCTACGTATCATTGGCCTTTCTGGCGCTTGTCATAGGCTTGATGGCGTATGGTGAGGACACTAGGATTGCTGTCATCGTAGGACCGCTCTGGATCGCCTTTTTAGTTGCCTTTTATTATGGAAAGGGACTGCATAAAAAAAGCAGGAATTTTATCAATAAAGCAAGCTAACTTTCATTCAGAATGCGCCAAGGACACTTAACGGTCTTTGGCGCTTTTTTGTCGTTTAGGAAATTATAAAATTGAATGAAGTGGATAATTTCTACCAGTTGTATTAATCTAGCTCCACAAGGAAAGCTTCGGCAGCATATGATTCGCACGAAGAAAAAGCGATAGCTTTTTCGAGGAGCGCCCAGCCCCTTGGGGTCATAAGCCAAATCACTCCAGAAATCGGGATTTCCTGCGTGATTCGTCTTATGCCTGTCGGGGCTAACCAGGGCGCTTGCGCCTTTTGTTCTTTTTTTTCTCCGTAAGGAAAAAAGATGGTATTCTTAAATGGGGGTGCTTTAAATGAACTTGAAAAAAATTACGCCGGAAGAATTGTATAATAGAATGAAAAAAGAAGAGCTATATGTCTTGGATGTTAGGGCTGAAGAGAAATTTAACGTATACCATATTGAAGGAAGCCGTAATCTTCCAAAAACCGTTATTTTGGAAGGGGAAAATGCGGGTGCTTCGCTGCCTGCTGACAGGGAAATCGTAGTGGCTTGCACAACCGGGAATTCAGCCGGAAAATGCGCCGCAATCCTTTCTGAACAAAGTATGAATGCAATCGTCCTTGAAGGAGGCATTACCGCCTGGAAGGAATTTATCAAAAATAAATAATGGCCATATCATTTCTGCTTGGAGAGAACGAAAATGCTGCAAACAATTAATAGAAAACTGGAGAAAATGATGCCGTTTATAACTCCAACAGGTGTTATCCTAGGTGTTATTTTTGCCACCTATTTAAAAGATTTTTCCTTTCTCATTCCATGGATTTTTGCGTTCATGACGTTTGCGGGAAGCTTAAGTTCCAATTTCACATCTTTGAAGGAAGCCTTCATCCGTCCTTTTCCATTAATTATTGCCTTCTCAATCCTTCATATCGGAATGCCCGTTTGGCATGGGGAATGGGACATTTAATTTTTAACGGAGATGCCTATACGATTACAGGGCTTGTTCTTGGGATGGTGATACCCACAGGAATTACAAGCTTTCTCTGGGTTTCGATTTATAAAGGAAACATCGCAATCACCTTGGCTATCATTTTAATTGATACGCTGCTTTCCCCGCTTGTTGTCCCATGGTCATTGTCCCTTTTAATTGGTCAAAAAGTTGAAATGGATACTGTAGGGATTATGATGGGTCTTTTAAAAATGGTGGTGATACCGTCACTTTTAGGTATGTTCTTAAATCAGATGACAAAAGGGAAGGTAAAGGAAACGTTAAGCCCGCGTTTAGCCCCATTCTCAAAGATTTCAATCGGATTTGTAGTCGCACTGAACGGAGCTGTCGTTGCCCCGTATTTACGGAATTTTAGTTTTAAATTAGCTCTAATTACGGTTGTTGTCTTTTTAATTGCGTTAACCGGCTATCTTGCTTCATTTACGATCGGACAGCTTCTAAAAAGGGATAAAGATACGGTAATTTCATTGACGTTTACCGGTGGAATGAGAAATATAAGCGCAGGCGCTGTATTGGCGGTTTCCTATTTTCCTGCTCAAGTTGCTGTCCCGGTGGTGGTGGGGATGCTCTTTCAACAGGTTCTGGCATCGTTAAATGGATATTTTTTAGATAGCTACTTTAATAGGGTAAATAAAAAACAAAGCTTCACGGTATAAATAGATAGATTTGCTCCTGTTTCCTAATAGGAATCAGGTTTTTTTATCGTCTAGGCCTTCCCCACACCCATCCATATATGCACTACTGGATAGTTGCTTTTATTCTATTATCATGAAAAAATATTAATAGAACGACATGAAATTTTTATAAAAGGAAGTTGTGTGCATGATGATTCAGCAAGCACAGCAATTATTAGAAAAGTATTATGGATACCCTGCATTCCGCAATGGGCAGGAAGCGGCAATCCGGTCTGTACTCGATGGCAACAACACCATTTGTGTGATGCCGACAGGCGGAGGGAAATCTATTTGTTATCAAATTCCCGCTCTCGTTCTTCCGGGCACTACGATTGTTATATCTCCGCTTATTTCGTTAATGAAGGATCAGGTTGATGCCCTCACACAAATTGGAATCCCGGCAGCCTACATAAACAGTTCACTAACCGCCTCAGAAACAAACCAACGAATGGTGGATGCACAGCAGGGAAGGTACAAGCTGCTGTATATCGCACCGGAGCGGCTAGAATCCAGAGATTTTATGGAATCCTTAAAAAGCCTGGAGATCCCTCTCGTTGCAGTTGATGAGGCGCACTGTATTTCCCAATGGGGACACGATTTCCGGCCAAGCTACCGTCATATCCAAAGAATGGCGGACAATCTGCCCCAAAAGCCAGTTGTCCTTGCTTTGACGGCAACGGCTACACCGAGGGTCAGGGAAGATATTTGTGAGACATTGAAAATCGATGGACAGCATACAATCATTACAGGATTTGAAAGGGAAAACCTGTCGTTTTCCGTGGTAAAAGGACAGGATCGTTTTCTATTTTTAAAAGAATATATTAAAAGAAATGAAAAAGAGGCAGGCATCATCTACGCGGCGACAAGAAAAACGGTTGACCAGCTTTATGAAAAGCTTCGCAAGGAAAATATTAATGTCGCACGTTATCACGCTGGAATGAATGATGTGGAACGAAACAGCGAACAGGAGCGGTTCCTGGAGGATAAAGCGGCCGTCATGGTAGCGACTTCGGCATTCGGTATGGGGATAGATAAGTCTAATATCCGTTATGTGGTACATTTTCAGCTTCCCAAAAATATGGAGAGCTATTATCAGGAGGCGGGACGTGCAGGAAGGGATGGCCTGGACAGTGCCTGTACCGTCCTTTATTCGCCGCAGGATGTGCAGATTCAGCGTTTTTTAATTGATCAATCCGCTGATAGGGAACGGATGCAGCAGGAGCTGGAAAAGCTGCAGCAAATGGCCGATTATTGCCATACGGAGGGCTGTCTGCAGGAGTTTATTTTGCGCTACTTTGGCGAGACGGATTCAGAGCCGTGTGGACGCTGTGGAAACTGTACTGATTCACGAAGTACTGTCGATGTAACGAAGGAAGCGCAAATGGTAATGTCATGTGTCATCCGTATGGGACAGCGGTTTGGAAAAATGTTTACAGCCCAGGTTCTGACGGGTTCTAAGAATAAAAAAGTGATAGAGTTTGGCTTCAATCGGCTCCCGACCTATGGAATCCTGAAGGATAAAAGCGCACAGGAGATTAGCGATTTCATTGAATTTTTGATTTCACAGGAGCTGATCGGAGTTGAACATGGACAGTATCCGACCATATTTGTCTCGCCAAAGGGAAGAGAAGTCCTCATTGGCAAACAAAGTCTATTCAAAAAAGAAGCAATGCAAATTAGGCAGGTTTCCAGTAACGATCCTCTTTTTGAGGAACTGAGGAATGTTAGGAAAAGCCTAGCTGAGACAGAGAATGTACCGCCGTTTGTGATATTCTCAGACACGACCCTTAAGGATATGTGTGCAAAGCTGCCTCAATCTGCTGAGGAATTGCTGTCTGTCAGCGGAGTCGGCGAGCATAAACTTACGAAATATGGAGACGTTTTCCTAAGAGCCATTCAAGTCTTTTGTGAGGAAAATCCGGAAAGGCAGCGAGTTTTGCAGGCAGTATCACCCCCAAAAAAAGCTCAAAAGAAAGCTGTTGGGGACTCCCATCTTGAAACACTTAAATTGCATCAAAACCGATTAACCATACAGGAAATTGCCGAAACAAGAGAGCTTTCTGAAAGCACAGTTGAAAACCATCTATTGCAATGTGCTGACCAGGGACATGAAGTGGATTTTAGGGTACTAATTCCAGAAGAGTATTTGCCTTTGCTGGAAAAGGCGGTAGAAGAAGCGGCCGTGAAAAATTGAAACCGATAAAAGAACTCCTTCCTGAAGAAGTTTCCTATTTTATGATAAAGGCTTATTTATATCATTTAACTAAATAATTATTGGGTGATATCATGGCACCTTGCCCGCCACAGATGAGCGCTTATTTTTATAATTAAGGAGAAAAGAATGACAACTTTAGAGAAAATCACACCGCTATATGATCCGTGGGAAGCATATATGGATATTGAGCAGCACGGAAAGCTTCAGTTGAGTAACATTGAATTTACAACGACCACCCTTTGCAATATGAGATGCGAGCACTGTGCAGTCGGATACACTCTTCAGGCGAAGGATCCTAAGGCGCTGCCGATTGAACTTATATTGAAAAGATTGGATGAAATTCCGGCGCTTCGTTCTTTAAGCATCACAGGCGGGGAGCCGATGCTTTCTGCTTCATCAGTAAAAAACTATGTGGTACCGATTCTGAAATATGCACATGAACGCGGTGTCAGGACGCAGATTAATTCTAATCTGACAATCGATTTATCCCGATATGAGTTGATTGTCCCCTATCTGGATGTTCTGCATATATCCCACAATTGGGGAACAGAAGAAGATTTCATCGAAGCAGGGTTTGCCCGGATGGAAACGAAACCTTCATATACCCAGAGGCTGAAATATTTTGAGAGAATGATTGAAAACAGCAAGGCACTTGTAAAAGCAGGAGTAATGGTATCTGCAGAGACGATGCTAAATAAACGGACTCTTCCGCACCTTGAAAAAATTCACCGCCAAATCACAGAGGAAATGCTGTGCCAGCGGCATGAGGTCCATCCGATGTATCCAAGTGATTTTGCCAGCACCCTTGAAACCTTGACATTGGATGAAATACGGGGTGCCATACACCACCTGCTTGATATACGGGATGAAAAGGTTTGGATGCTGTTCGGCACGCTTCCGTTTTACCCGTGCAGCAATAGCCAGGAGGATTTGGAGCTGTTGAATCGGCTCTATACGAGTAAAAAGGTCACAGTGCGTAATGATCCTGATGGCCGTTCCCGTTTGAACGTGAATATTTTTAACGGCGACATAATCGTTACCGATTTTGGAGATACTCCTTCACTTGGCAATATACAAACAACCAAATTGCAGGATGCATATGACGCTTGGCAGAACACAACGGTAGCCAAGGAATTGAATTGCCATTGCCCTAAAGTCAAATGTCTGGGACCTAATATCCTTGTTAAAAACAGCTATTATCCTGAAGTTGATTTTACAAGTCTTGAAGCAAAATTAACAAAATAAAAAAAGGTCTGAATCCAATGCTGTATAGCAGCGGGATTCAGACCTTTTTTAGCTTTATTGGATACTAATTTTTTGTGAGCTTTGCGCAGGAAGAGTAATCAAAATTTCTATATACTGTTTTCCATCTGCGCTGTAGTTCTGCTTAATCGATCCAACAGAAGCTTTATAGCTGCCTGCGGCGAGATAAAACGGAACGGTCACCGTAATCGTTTTATTAAGGCGATTCGTTACCGTAGCTTCCTGTGAAGTGGCGCTGCCATCATTAACTGAAGCGTAATTCGCTTCAAAGGACATGACTCCGCTTTTCGTATCCCCATTTTCATAGACAGGAATCGAATGGTCCGGATCCTCGTAATTATAAGAAGTCACTTGCCCGTTTTTCATGGTGAAATGCCTGAAGCCAACCCACGGTTTTCCTGTTAATTCTATTGCGGTTGTGGTTGTGTACAGAATTCCATCCTTTTCTGTGACGTTATCGATATGGGTATGCCCATGAAGGCTTAAAGTTACATTATATTGCTTCATCAAAGCAATTAATTCGTTAGCATTCTCGCCATGCCATTGCTGATCATATTTTAATCCGAGCTTTTCCCCTAAAAGGAGGGTGTCAAGCTTCTGCGGATCATGCTGGGCATCATATTGTTTCCAATAATCCTGGACTTCTGTATCGGTTTGCGGCCAAATTTCCCGATCCTGCCATAGAGGATTATGGTGGGAAAACAAGCCTCTAATCTGGCCGCCCTGGGCTGTTTTTGCATTTTCAGCAAGGTCTGCCTTTATCCAGTCCAACTGCTGTGACCTTATTTGGCCTCCCCATGTCGGAACGGAGACGGTCCCGTGTCCACTGCGGTCAAATTTATCCCAATCGAACGAGTTATAGCCAATAAAGTGTGCGTATAGGCCGTAATCAAAGGAGAAATATTGTGGACCAAAATATTTTTCCCAGTACTTTGCTCCATCTGCTAGAGTAGCATCCTGGGCGTAATAATCATGGTTTCCAGGCACAATGTATACCGGAACATTCAGTTTTTGCAGCATTTTATACGCTTCTTCGTATTCATAAATGTATTCCTGTGGATTCATCTGGCCGAACATCAAATCTCCAGTTAAAACGACAAAGTCCGGGTTGGTCAGATTGACTTCATTAATGGCCTTTTGCAAATAAAGCCAGCGTTTGTTCGGGTCAGGATCCCAGATGCCTGCCTCCTTTGAAAGAGCTGGATCAATACTCGATGGGTTCTCAGGATCTCCGACATTTCTCGGTGAGCCGACATGGGTATCCGTTAAGTGAAGAAAGGTAAAATCCTTTTTGAATTCATCGATTACTTTAACGGCATGTGGCTGACTATCAGTTATTCTCTGGCCATTTCCTGTATAGGCAACCTCTAAATCGTACAATTTTTCTGGGGTGCCTGATGGAATATTCACGGTCACATTGTATATCGTATTGCTGTTCTTCCAATATGATTCGCTGGTTTCAGCCTTTTCTACTGGAAGATTGTATTCAGTTGATAGAGAAGAATGATTGGTTTGTTTCAGTTTTACTTCCCAGTTTCCTGCCTGTTTGCCCTGGCTGTCGACTTTAATCGTCAGAGATTGGCCTTCTTTTTGATGGCGGGTGTTCCGAAAAGAGGGTAAATAATCTGGTTAACTTTTGGATCCAATGAGATATTAGGTGATTCATTAAGATAGTTTGACGAGTTGCCGATACCCCCATCCTGCACTCCAGCTGCTGTTAGGGGATTGCTGCCAGCATTTGCTGCAGCGGGCAATAGTGATAATGCCAATATTGCAGGAGCCAATTTTTTGAACCAACTTTTCATTGCTTGATAACCTCCCTTTCTATCATTTATCCTATCAGCCGAATGTAAAGGGTAGTTTAATATTAAATAACAATTTGCCTGCTTTAGTTTTAGACTTTTGTAAAGCTGAAAAATTATTGGTGAATGTTCTTTTCTTACGTTCTTGCTAACGTAAAAGCATAGCTAAATAGATAAAATTATGAGAATGTCTGATTCTATATGATTCAGGCATTTTTTATTATTTATAGTAAAAATTCCCGTGTTACCCATTTTGAGTATAATGATATAATGTGAGAGACTAAAACGCTAACAATCCCTTTCGCAGGGCCGTTAGTGCTTTTTTTGTGCATTTGTAAACAGGGATTTGAGCAGGGGGAGCCTTTCAGTATGAAAATTAAAAAGAAAATACCATTAATCTTTACTTTATTGGTATTTGGAATATTGCTTTCCAATAATACAATTCATTTCTTGAGATCCAAGGAGCAGCTTATAAAGAGCAATGAACGGGAAATCACCTTAATTGCCCAGGAAGTGGGCAGCCAGGTGCAGCAAGCGAAGGAAGGTAGCTTGTTTGTTGAAGATATCCTTGGCAAAGAACTTAGAATAACCTCTATTGCAATAAAAAAATCCTTGCCGTCCAAGCATGAACAGGTGACGAACGAACAGCTGGCAGCACTTTCAAAAGAGCTGATGATATCCCATATTACTCTTCTTAAGAAGACGAATGATGATATTATCGGTGTGAAATCCTCTGATCCAAATGAAATCAATCTATCTACAAAGGATTGGGGGTATTGGTATGATGCTTTCAATCAGCTTTATGAAAAGAAATATGTCAGGGTAGGGAAAGGACTGTCTTTGCCTAATTATTGGTCAGGCCGATTGAGGTTGCTTCAAGTAACCCTGACCATACAGATAAATGGGGCTATTTCTATGACGGAAGTACAGATTATATCATTGACCCTTATTTGCGGGATAAAGAGGTGCTGGAATACGGAAACCGGTTTGCGCCAATAAGATAATGAAACGATTTACGAGAAATCTTCCGGGTGTTTTGGAGCTGACCGTCTTTAATCCGAAAAAATTTGGTGGAAAAAGGGACGTAGCATATGATAATGGAAATCAGTATGTCCGAATCTCATCAAGGCCCTACTGGTACGGTACTTATAAATATGAAAATAAAAAAACAGATTTGAAATATATCCGAAAAGCGGTTAAAACTGGAAAACAGCAAAGCTATATTGCCCAATTGAAAGGCAAAACGGTGCAAAAAACGTTTGTGCCTTCAGGTTTGAGGACGGAAGAGCCTTTTGTCCTTGGATTTTCTTATGATTATGGAATCATCCAGCAGCAATTGCAGAAGGAAATGCTGAAGCACATTCTATTATCAGGTATCTTTATGTTACTCGTATTACTAACAAGTGCCTTTTTCTCCAGAACGATTACAAGGCCAATCGATTTTATCGCAGACCAGGTGAATGAAATTGCCAAAGGGAATTTCGGGAAAACGATTGAATCTGTCCGAAAAGATGAGCTCGGCTTTCTGGCTGAAAATGTAAATGAGATGTCATCCTCTTTAAAAACATACTTTGACCATTTTAAAGAGAGCCAAAAAATAATTGAATATCAGGCAGCTCACGATCCGTTGACAGGGCTTCCTAACCGGCGCTATGTAACAGAAAAGCTGACTGAAATGCTAAATGATGCAAAAATCAAAAGTCAAAAAGTCGCTCTAATGTTTATTGATATTGACCGATTTAAAAATGTAAATGACTCCCTGGCCATAATAAAGGGGACGAGCTTATCCAGCAGATCGCGTACCGCCTTAAAAATTGTATGGTGTTGGAAAACTGTGTAATTTCCAGGCAGGGAGGCGACGAATTTATCATTATTCTGGAAGATGTTCACTCGTCAGCCCTTCAAGAAATAGGCAATAGGGTAGTAGAAGCTGTAAAAAAACCTTATTCGATTGATGAGACAGAGGTTTTTGTAGGCGCAAGCTGCGGGATTAGTTTATTTCCATGCCATAGCGATAAAATGGAAACACTGATTATGTTTGCCGATATGGCCATGTATGAAGCAAAAAATCAGGGCGGTAATTGTGCTGTTCTTTATCATGATCAATTGAATGAAAAAAATCGTGACCGCCTAAGGGTTGAAACGCAATTGCGGAAAGCCATTCAAGAAGAAAAAATGAATGTGTTTTTTCAGCCGAAAATCAATGTCAAGACCGGTTTTATCACAGGTGCTGAAGCACTGGTACGCTGGAATGACGAGATTCTCGGGAATATTCCGCCCGACAAGTTTATCCCTATTGCGGAAGATACAGGGCTCATTCAGCCTCTATGGGAATTTGTCATGAAAGAGGCGTGCAGCAAGGCTGTAAGGTGGAATGAAAAATGCACTCCTCCGCTTACGATAGCGGTCAATTTTTCTGCCAAGCAATTTCAAGATTCACCTGGGATGGTGAAGAAGGTAAGGGAGATATTGGAGCTGTCAGGTTTATCGGCACATTTTTTTGAAATAGAGATAACTGAAAGTGTCCTTTTATATAATACGAGTGAAACGATAGCCGCATTAAGAGAGATTCAAGAAGAGGGGGCAAAAATTTCGATCGACGATTTTGGTACAGGGTATTCATCGCTCAGTTATTTAAAAAAGTTTCCGATCGATAAATTGAAAATAGATAAATCATTTATAAAGGATATGGATGAAAAGCATCAGAACACAGAAATTGCTGATGCCATTATCAATTTGGCGCGTAGCCTACGGTTGCAAGTCATAGCTGAAGGTGTAGAAAAGGATTATCAACTTCATTACTTGCTTGAAAATAACTGTGAGGAAATGCAAGGATACTATTTCAGTAAGCCAGTTAATTCCGAACAATTTGAAAAACTGTTATCAAAGCAAGGAACATTTGCCGCCCTTTAAGGGTGGTTTTTTTTCTCTTATGTAGAAACCTGTTCCTTCGTTGAAGAAACAGGGCAAGGCCATTATTAGCCTTGTCTTGCAAAAACGGATATTCCGAATACTCCTAGTCGCTCTTCGGATAATAAACGGAATCCATGACGTTCTAAACAGTCTTCTGCGTCAACGAGCAGGCTTCCTGGTCTTAAGGAGTTCTGGCATCTAGTCAAGTTTCCGATAATAGATGCTTCAATAACTGTTCTCGGATTTCTTGGCCAGGGGGTTTCTTTGCCAGAGGATAGTCACAATAACAGGGGGCATGGGGATACCAACGTTATTCACCATAATATTTCACCTCTTTTCTTTGAAAGCTACTATATTTAATGAAAAATGAGACAAGTTGTTTGTAAGAGTGTCATAGATTTTTGCGGATTTTTTAATAATATTCCTTTTTAAAAAGAGAATAAGGGTGATTGAAACAATACAAAAAGAATGAGAAGGTTTGAAAATTGGAGAATATGGAAAATAGGGAAAAAGAATGAAGTACTACTATATACCGAATAAAAAAGAAGGAGTAAGAGGTTTAATAACCTTCTAATTTGTAAATAGAATATTATAACAAATTTGGAGGGATATGTATAAATGAAAAAAATCCTGCTTTTCTCAGTCCTCATAGCTTTAGGCTTTGCAGGGGGAACAATTATGCCGCGTGTTTGGGCTCATTCTACTATTTCTAATGATGAAAAAAATTGCAATTGTGGCTGCGATCCAACTAAAACGCAGGTTATGGTAATGCCTTCAGGCAGTGAGATGATGTTACTAGGTGGTCTGGTTGATGCGATTTCAAATGATAGTGATGGCTCTCTTTCAAAAGAGGAATTATTGGCATTATTTGATAGAATGCAAAAGGAATACTCCTTAAATCCTGCCCCAGTGGCAGTTAAGGGAACTGCAAGTGGGCTATCTGGAACAGATAAGAGTCAAACGGTCAGCTCTTATTTTGAATATATCAATCGATTCCGTAATGGCAACGTTTCAACTAAGTCAGACATTCAGATTGAACACAAGCCCACTACTATTACTACTACTGTTGAAGATAAATCAACCTTTTTACCCAAAGTAAGCAGTGCTGAGAGTGAAGAAACAAAGCAGACTTCCCATTCAAAAAAGACCCACATCAAAAATAATAATGGTTTAGGAAATGGTTCAGAGCAAGCGGATGGTAGTTCAGCAGATATAAAAGGAGTTGACCCTTCCAATCCTGGCAGAGGACAGGATCATTCAATTTCCGGAAAAAATAAATCCAAAAAGGAAAAGGTTAAAAATAATAACGGATTGGGTAATGGCTCAGAGCCGGCAGATGGAACCACCACTGACATAAAAGGAGTCGATCCTTCGAATCCTGGAAAAGGAAGTTCGAATAACAACGCAGGAAAAAAGAAATAGAAGTCAATTTGCGCCCCTAATCAGGGGCGTATTTATTTTTTCTGTAGGAATTATAGAGATGGAATAAAAGAATAAGAACCAGATAACAAACATATATATGATTTAAAGTGTGGCAGGGCGGAAATCTGCTATAGAAAGGCTGAATTACAGGTGAAAAGCAAAGGTTTCAAGGGGGGCGGTATAGTGAAGAAAATTTCTGCGTTACTTTGGATGGTTACGTTAGTATTTGTTTTGGCTTCTTGCGGTACAAGCCAGACTGAAAAGGGAGGGGGCAAGAAAGCTGCAGATTCGGAGAAAAAGACGCTGCGTATTGTGACAGACGCAGCCTATGCACCATTCGAGTATATGGATAAAGGGAATATTGTCGGATTTGATGTGGATTTTGTTAAAGCAGTCGTTAAAAATGCAGGTTATAAGGCTGAATTTGACAATGTTGGATGGGACCCTGTGTTTGTTGAAATAACCAATAAACGGGCAGATATAGGTATGTCGTCCATCACGATTAATGATGATCGGAAACAAACATACGATTTTTCTCTACCGTATTTTTTATCTACAAATAAAATCCTTGTTTCTGAAAATAGCCAAATAAAGAATGCTAAAGACCTAAAGAATAAAGTGGTAGCCGTCCAAAATGGAACAACTGGCCAGGCGGCAATTGAAAAGCTTTTCGGCAAGAATAATGAGAATCTAAAAAAGTTCGAAAACAACAATCTCGCAATTATGGAGCTCAATAGCGGAGGAGCAGATGCGGTTGTTGCAGATAACGCGGTGGTTGAGGTTTATGCGAAAAATAATCCCGAAAAAAAGCTAAAGGTAATTGAGGATAGTGAGAATTTTGATTCTGAATTTTATGGATTGATGTTTCCGAAGGGAAGCAAGTTAAAGACGGATATCGATAAAGCAGTAAAGAAGGTAATTGATGATGGAACATATGAAAAAATTTATAAAAAATGGTTTGGGAGAAATCCAGACCTTAACAAGTTAAAAGCACAGCAAGAATAGAAGAAATAAATTGCATTTCAGGTGCGGCATCCGTCGCCTTAAGGCTCGGCACTCGCCGAGTTTTTCTAATATAAGGGAAGTGATGTAATGAACTTTCGTTTTGACATTATTATTGAATATGGGCCGCTGTTATTTAAAGGAACCTTGCTTACCATTGCCCTTTCTCTGGCAGGAATTGTCTTGGGGACAGGGTTGGGGCTGTTAATTGGGCTTGGAAAGATGATGCGTAATAAATGGCTGGCTTTCCCCTTCGAGGCTTATATCACCTTTTTTAGAGGAACGCCCCTTTTTGTCCAGATTCTACTGATTCATTTTGGTATTGTCCCGTTATTCACCGGCAAAACCAATGCCATTGCGGCAGCTATCATTGCTCTTTCTCTAAACTCTGCAGCGTATATTGCCGAGATATTTAGAGCTGGCATCCAGTCGATTGACAAGGGGCAAATGGAAGCGGCACGATCGCTGGGAATGGGCCATACCCAGGCGATGAAATATATCATTCTTCCCCAGGCATTTAAAAGAATGATCCCTCCGCTTGGAAACGAGTTTGTTGTATTAATTAAAGAATCCTCCCTTGCTGCCATCATCGCCGCCCCTGAAATGATGTATTGGGGAAGGGCAATGGCAGGCCAGTATTTCCGTGTGTGGGAACCTTATCTAACAGCAGCAGTCATCTATCTGGCATTGACCCTATCGCTCAGCTTCCTATTAAATCGTCTTGAAAGAAGGCTGGATACGGAATGATTAAAGTTGAAAATCTAAAGAAGACATTTGGATCTCATGTAGTTCTAAAAGATGTCAGCCTTGAAGTAGGGCTTAGTGAAGTAGTGGTGGTGATCGGCCCTTCAGGTTCAGGCAAATCAACATTTCTTCGATGCATCAATATGCTTGAAACCATATCAGGTGGAAAAGTGATGATTGAAGGAATGGATATAACTGATAAAAAAACGAATATCAATGAAATAAGGACAGAGGTCGGTATGGTATTTCAGCATTTTCACTTGTTCCCGCATAAGACAGTGATGGAAAATATCATTCTTGCACCAATGAAAGTACGGAAAGTGTCTCAAACTGAAGCATTGGAAAAAGGAAAAAAATTGCTGAGGAAGGTTGGCCTTGAGGATAAAGAAAATGTATATCCAAGTTCTCTTTCAGGAGGGCAAAAACAACGTGTCGCTATTGCAAGGGCGCTTGCGATGGAGCCGAAGATTATGCTTTTTGATGAGCCCACCTCTGCACTGGATCCGGAAATGGTTGGAGAGGTGCTTGAGGTTATGAAACAACTGGCAAAAGAAGGCATGACGATGGTCGTCGTTACCCATGAAATGGGATTTGCCCGGGAGGTTGGAGATCGGGTGATTTTTATGGATGCAGGCAACATTATAGAGGAAAACCTTCCGCAGGAGCTTTTTGAAAATCCACGGCAAGAACGCACAAAAGCCTTCTTAAGCAAGATTTTATAGTGTAAAAAATTCAATCAAACGTTTGATTGAATTTATAATTGAATAAATATACATTTATTTACATCAAAGTAATAATTTTCTGTATAAAATAACAAGAAAATAACAAAAAATAAATCTATATTCCTACTGCGTGTGATACAATTATCCTAATAATTATCCATAATTAGATAAATGATAAAGGCAAATTCATTGAAAGATGAAGACGCAAAGCTACGGTGGAAGGTGTTTACCGCTATGGCAGCCGGGTTACCAATATATCTGAATACTATATGAGGATATAGATTGTAGATTGGTAACTGCTTTATTCAAGGCAGTTTTTTTATGTTAAAAGTGAATTTTCAACTAAGAGAGATTCAGCTGGGGTGTAGTAATGAAGAGTATACGAAGGACCGTATTATTCTGTTTCATCATTTTATTTGTGCTGCTTTTCCACGCTTGGATTTTCTATTGGGAAAAAGATAGTGGAATCCATGTCTTGGCTGGAAGCATATCTATTTTGATCGTATTCAGACAGGCAGTTATCATTCTGGAGAACAAGGGACTATTGAAAAAATATCAAAATGGAACGAGGGAATTGGAAATAAACGAACAGCGCTATCGCTCACTTTTCCACAACCATCCAGATGCTGTTTTTTCAATCGATTTAAATGGGATTTTCACCTCTGCCAACCATGCTTGCAGAAACCTCTTAGGATATGGAAATGAAGAATTGGCGGGTAAGCATTTTTTAAGTATCGTTAGTGATGGAAATAAAGAAACGATTTGGGAACATTTTTGTGAAGCAACAGGGGGAAATCCACAAAAATTCGAAATAGGAATTAAGGGAAAAGAGGGCTTTTCTTCGATTGCCTCCTTTACAGTCGTTCCGATTATGATTGGAGAACAAATAACGGGCGTATTCGGAATTGGCAAGGACATAACAGAGAATAAGAATAATGTAGAAAAAATCCGCCATATGGCTTTTCATGATTTGTTGACCGGGCTGCCAAATAGGAGAATGTTTGAAGCTCTTCTAAAACAGGCAATCCTCGAAGAGCCTGATGAAATGCATGCAATTATGATTATTGACCTTGATCGATTCAAAATTATTAATGACACATTAGGCCATAATTTGGGTGACCAATTGTTGGGCATTGCGGCAAGGCGGCTGGAAGTGCTGTTATCTTCGAATGAGGTAATTGGCCGACAGGGCGGCGATGAGTTTGTCCTTCTTGCTAAAGGGGTTTACAAAGTTGAAAATGTTATCGATACAGCTGAAAAAATAATCAACGCTCTTAAAAAGCCTTTTTTCATAAATAGCCATGAGCTTCTTCTCTCCTCAAGTATTGGCATTTCCATTTATCCCAATGACGGAGGGACTGTAGAAGAGTTATTGAAAAATGCGGATATTGCTATGTACAGGGTGAAGGAAAATGGCAAAAACGGATATAGATTGTATTCTGCTCAAATGAGTGAAGGGCCAGCACGGAGATTAACGCTCGAGAAAGACCTTTATCTTGCTTTAGAGCACAACCAATTTATTATTCATTACCAGCCGCAAATGGATACGGTGGCTGGCAGAATGACCGGGGTTGAGGCCTTGTTAAGATGGCAGCATCCTATTTTAGGAATGGTTTCTCCCGCTGAATTTATACCAATCGCAGAAGAGACGGGAGTCATCATACCGATTAGTGAGTGGGTGCTAAGAACGGCTTGTTTTCAAGCGAAAAACTGGTGTAATGCCGGATACGATATTAAAGTCGGTGTGAATTTGTCGCCAAGGCATTTTTATCAAAAGAATCTGGTGAAAACGATCGAAGCAGTGCTGAAGGAAACCGGGCTGAAGCCGGATTTGCTGGACTTGGAAATAACAGAGGGAATTGCTGCAAAAGACCGGATACTTTTAAACTTAAAATTAACCTCAATCAGGTCATTAGGTGTAACCATTTCAGTAGATGATTTCGGGACGGGTTATTCATCCCTTTCTTATTTAACGAACTTTCCAATTGATACACTTAAAATTGCCAGGGAATTCATTGTGGAAGTTGGAAGAGACCCGGCAAGTGAAGCTATTATTTCCTCTATTATTACCATGGCAAAAAACCTTAATCTGCAAGTAATAGCGGAAGGCGTTGAGACAGAAAAGCAATCACTCTTTTTACAATCACTTAACTGCAGTCTTATGCAGGGGTATTTATTCAGTAAGCCCTTAGCTCCTGAAGAAGTAGAGAAATTGCTTAATGAAGTAAGACCGGTTACATATACTTCATAAAATGTACAGCCTCCAGTTGTTTATTTGGAGGCTGTTTTTTAATTCAATATTTGATTCTCCTTTATGTTTTCATTTAAACTGTAAAGGACATTTAACGAGAGTTCGGATTTGGATTGGTATCGGGGGAATACGATGGATATACAGGAACATTCAACAGATGAAGTAATGGAAGTATGTTTGCTGGCCGGCAAAATTATGCTTCAAAGCGGTGCCGAAACGTATCGGGTAGAGGATACGATGACGAGAATGGCTTCCTTTTTTGGCATACGCCAATCACATAGCTATGTTACACCTACAGGAATCATTTTTTCGGCAGAGGGTAATGAGCCAACGAAAACAAAACTGATACGCATTTCCGAGCGGTCGACCGATTTGAAAAAGGTGACTATGGTAAACAGTATTTCGCGGAGAATAAGCAATGGTGAGGTAGGTCTAAGTGAAGCAAGCGGCCTTTTAAATGAAATTGATTCATTAAACCTAACTTTCCCATTTTCTATACAGGTTGCGGCAGCCTCGATTGCAAGCGGATGTTTCCTTATCATGTTTAATGGAACCTGGTATGACTTTTTCCCTTCCTTAATAGCAGGCGGACTAGGATTTCTTGGACTGGTTTATTTCCACAGGCTTGTTCCAATCAAGTTTTTTTCAGAGTTTCTTGCTTCATTTATAATAGGGCTTCTGTCATTTTTATTTGTAAAATCCGGCGTAGGCCATGAGCTCGATAAAATCATTATTGGATCAGTGATGCCGTTGGTACCAGGTCTCCTTATAACCAATGCAGTGCGGGATTTAATGGCGGGACATCTTGTATCAGGGCTTTCAAAAGGGGCTGAAGCATTTTTGACTGCGTTTGCGATTGGTTCCGGAATAGCGGTCGTATTGTCATTTTTGTAAGCAATGGAGGGTGCAAATGAACATTATTGAGCAGTTAATAACAAGCTTTATTGCAACAGGTGCCTTTGGCGTCATTTTCAATGCTCCAAAGCAGTCCTTGATTAAATGCGGTTTAGTCGGGATGGTTGGCTGGCTTATTTATGTGGTGATGGTGAACAATCAAGCTGATACGGTTTTAGCCACTTTAGCCGCAGCCTTTTTCGTTGCGGTTATCAGCCATGTTTTAGCCAAAATATATAAGACCCCGGTCATTATTTTTAGTGTTGCCGGCATTATTCCATTAGTGCCGGGAGGCCTTGCATATGATGCGATGAGAAACTTCGTTGAAAATGATTACGGTTCAGCCCTCACTCTTGCTGCAAAGGCATTCATGCTCTCAGGTTCCATTGCTTTTGGGCTTGTTTTTTCTGAAGTGATCAACCAGATTATTCGTAAAATTCAGCTCCAGCAAAAAGTGAAAGGATGATAAAAGGGCCGCATTCCATTATAGTATGCGGCTCAATCTGTCTTATAATCATTTATTTAGCAGTCCTTTTTTCAATCATAGCACTCCAAGCTGTTAATAAAACAGCTCCAAGTACCATGACCCCGCCAATCCATGGTGTGTGAATTAAACCGATGGAATCTACAATAAGTCCCCCTACAAAAGCGCCAATTGCAATTCCTACGTTGAAAGCGGCAATGTTTAATGCTGAAGCGACGTTAACAGCAGAAGGCGCATGGCGTTCTGCAAGCTTCACAACTAATACCTGGAGTCCAGGTACGTTCATAAAGGCCAACAAGCCCAATAAGAAGATGGTAATGACTCCCGCGATTTTAAACGGTGCAGTAAATGTAAGAATTACCAAAATGATTGCTTGAGCAACAAACATCCAGAATAATGCTTTTAAAGGATTTTTGTCGGCTGCTTTTCCGCCAACTGTGTTTCCGATGGCAACTGCAATTCCGTAAACTAATAAAATGACACTGACTACCTTTGGGGTAAACCCGGTTATATCCTGAAGAATCGGTGTTAAATAGGTGAATGCAACAAATGTACCGCCGTAGCCAAGAGCCGTAATGGCAAATGCCAATAGCAATGGACCATTTTTAAGTATCTTCATCTGGTCACTGAATTTAGAAGGCGGAGCATCCTTTAGATTTTTTGGTACTAAAATGGCACTGGCAATGATGCCGATGACGCCAAGAAAGGCAACGCCCCAAAAGGTTGCTCTCCAGCCAAATGTCTGGCCGATAAATGTACCTAACGGAACTCCAGTGACAGTAGCAACAGTTAATCCTGTAAACATAAAGGCAATCGCACTGGCACGTTTATGCTCAGGAACCAAATCAGCTGCAATAGTGGAACCAATTGAGAAGAACACTCCATGCGAAAAAGCGGTAATAATACGTGCAACTAGCAATAAACCAAAACTTGATGAAATCGCAGAGACAGAGTTACCAACAATAAAAATCACCATTAATGCCATTAGCAAAGATTTGCGGCTCATCTTATTGGTTAAAGCAGTTAAAATTGGAGCTCCAAAGGCAACTCCCATCGCATATCCAGAAATCAACAATCCTGCTAACGTAATCGATATATTTAAATCATTCGAAATCGTGGACAATAACCCAACAGGGACAAATTCTGTGGTACCAATCCCAAATGCACTAATTGCGAGTGCCATTAGAGCGGGTGTTCCGCCTTTTTTTCTTGCGTAAGTGTATGTGAACTCAACGGAATTCCTCCTTAATTGTTATGAATGATTGCATTGAAAGCATCCGGTGAAGGCGCCGTCCACCAAAATCTCTCGATGAATGCTATTATGAATCATACATTGTTAAAATAAAAGTACGCACTTAAAAGTAATGTAGGCACTTAAAAGTACCCTATACTCGATTGTTGGTGGTAACGTTATAATAAATCCAACGGTTTGATACGCACCAACAGTATGTTAGTATGAATCATAGAATGTTTGATGGGAAGTACGTACTTTTAGGTTCTATAGGAACTTAAAAGTTCCTATAGACCTTAAAACGGAGATTCCTATTAATCGTATTGTGCATAAATTTATGTATACAAATGCATTGAGATAGTGATTAATGTAGAGGAGGCCGTCAAAAATGAAAAAATATAATATACCAGTTGAAGCAGCGTTGGATGTGATCGGTGGGAAATGGAAGGTAGTCATTCTATGCCATCTTATAAAAGGGAAAAAACGCACCAGTGAATTAAAGAAACTTATGCCTGGAATTACACAGAAAATGCTTACCCAGCAATTACGTGAATTAGAAGAGGATGATGTTATCCTTCGTGAGGTATATAATCAGGTGCCGCCAAAGGTTGAATACTCGCTCACTGACTACGGATGGTCGCTAAAGCATATTTTAGATTCCCTTTGTATGTGGGGAGAACAGCATATAGAAAAGGTATATCCAAATAAAGAAGATGTTCTCATCCAGCCAGTCGAATAAAAAGGAAAAGCCATGCAAACAATGCATGGCTTCTCTTTTACTCGTCCCATCTGATCCATTCCTGTGATTCGAGTATCTCCAGAAACTTCATCAATCGTGGAAGAGCTGGTTCCGCGTCTTCTCCGAACTGTTCGGAAAGACATTGGGATATTTCTTCGACTGTTTTGTTCGCCAATGTCTGCTTGATTACAAAGGATCCAAATGTATCAAGCTTAATTTTCCTTACTGAAGGCTGTTTTAAATAACGAATAGAAAAGCGTTCAACAAGGTTGCTTCGATCAACAATTAATAATGCTTCACCTTCATCGTAACGGACTTTTTCCCGTAAAAGAGGAACCATCGTCAGAAGGTTCCTCTCTTCTTTTCCGAGCTTAAACATTACTGTTTTTCCTCTTATAAGACACATACCAAAGAGCTGCAGCAAGAATGAGGAAGAGGATAAATGGCAGCAAATCGCTAGGCGACTTTGCCACATCCGGAACTGGAACGCCCGCATAAATCAAAATGGCTATGATGACACCAACTAATGATTCTCCGGCAATTAATCCGGATGCAAAAAGTGTTCCTCGGTCGCCACGTTCTTTGCGCACTTCATCATTTTTAGAAAAGCGGTCGATGAAATAACGGACGAAACCGCCGATCATAATCGGTGTGCTGACATGAACCGGTAAATAAATACCTACAGCAACAACTAATGAGTTCAAACCGAAAAATTCAAGTGTAATCGCAATCGCAGCTCCAATGAAAATTAAATTCCATGGAAGGTCACCACCAAGAACACCTTCAGCGAGAATTTTCATCAGTGCAGCTTTTGGTGCCGGCAGGTCAGCCGATCCCATGTGATAGGCATTATCCATCAAAATCAAGATGGAACCGATAACAGCAGCAGAAGCGACAACTCCAATCATCATGGCAACCTGCTGTTTCCATGGAGTACCACCAACAATGTGACCAGTTTTTAAATCCTGTGAAACGTCACCGGCAACCGCCAATGCTGTACAAATGATTGCGGCAACAATAAGTGCTGCAACCATTCCTTCTTTCCCTGTAAAGCCGGTTGCTTTATATAAAAGAGTAACAATCAATAAAGTTGCAATAGTCATACCGGAGACAGGGGAAGATGAACTACCTACGATTCCGACAATCCGGGAAGCGACAGATACGAACAGGAATCCAAAAATAGCGATGGAAATCGCTCCAATGATGCCGACCTGTGTAACTGGTGCGAAGGCAATGATTAAAATAATCGCCAGGATGCCGATAATCACGTAAAGTTTAGGAATGTCTTTTTCAGTACGCGGTGCATTTGTTAACGCAGTGCCGCGATTAGCTTGTACACCTCTGAAAGTGGCAAGCGCTGAACCGAATAGGGTAGGCAGGGTTTTAACAAGTGTAATCAAACCACCAACAGCAACTGCTCCGGCACCGATATAACGGATATAACCATCCCAGATGCCCCACGCGTCCAGCTTGCTGATTGGATCTGATGCCGGGAAAATGGCAGTCGTTGCGTCTGCCCCAAAGAAGCTGATAGCTGGAATGAGAACGACCCATGCCAATAATCCGCCGCCCAGCATTTCACCCGCTACACGTGGGCCGATGATATAGCCGACACCAAGCAAGGATGGCAGGGCATCAAGTCCGATCACAGCATTTTTAAAACCGGTAATGCCTGTTTCGACCTCGGTTTTAAATAATTTAAAGCCGTCTCCCAAAGCTTTTACGATGGCGCCGACAAGTAATCCAATTCCGATTAGCTTGGCATTTGCGCCGCCTTCTTCACCGGATTTTAATACTTCAGCACAGGCTGTGCCTTCTGGATATGGAAGGATTTCGTGTTCTTTTACGATTAAAAGGTCGCGCAAAGGGACCATCATAAATACGCCGAGGAAGCCCCCGGTTAGTACGATAAAAAGAATCAATCCCTGACTGACATCGATATGCCAAAGGAATAAAGCTGGCAGAGTAAATACCGCTCCGGCACCAATTGCCTCACCAGCAGTCGTCATCGTTTGCACGATATTATTTTCCAAAATGGAATTTCGGCGAAACAAACCTCGAAGAATGGCCATCGATATTACCGCCGCTGGAATAGAAGCCGATACGGTTAACCCGATGCGCAAGCCCAGATAGGCATTTGCTGCTCCGAAAACAACTGCAAGGATAATCCCTAATATAATAGCTGTTATAGTTAATTCTGGCAGTGACTTCGATGCAGGTACATATGGAACAAACTTATTCTGCTTAGAATTATCTGACACTAATTTCCACCACCTGTTCATTTTTTTAGAGCAAAAACGATTATAGCACTTTTTGTAGAATAGTCACAGAAATTCGACTATTGCAGAGAAGTGTTTGAAAACTATGACGAATGTTGTTATTGCATTCTTATTTAGTATATGAAAAAAGCCTGGTTTCCATTAGAAAACCAGGAGTGAAATTAAATTTAATAAGTTAATGTAAAGATCATACTAAAAAACTTCTCCTATAAGTAACTCTAAAATGTGTAAGGGGTGAAAACACCTATAATTATTTCATTTTAAGGAAAATCTTTCTTGTTTAAAAAATAACTTGCTATTTTTAAAATTTTATGTATAAAAAAGGGTTACTGTTCTCTACAACGGGTATCTATATTATGAAGCTACCTTATTAAAGGAGGAAGATTAATAATGAATAAGAGAATTGTTGGAGTATATGATAATGGACATGATGCTGTAGAGGCGATTGAAGATTTAAAGAGACAGGGTTATGACCGTGACGATATTTCAGTTGTGGCGAAGGATCGCAACGATGTTGATTTAATTAGTGAAGAAACTGGTACTAAAACAGAGGAAGGTATGGCTGCAGGTGCAGCTACAGGAGGAGTCCTAGGCGGCTTGGCTGGTCTTTTAGCCGGCGTTGGAGCTCTGGCCATTCCTGGAATCGGCCAATTCTTACGGCCGGTCCTATCGCAGCGACCCTAACTGGTGCTGCTGTCGGAGCTGGCGCTGGCGGTCTTGCGGGTGCATTGATTGGTATGGGAATTCCTGAGGACGAAGCAGACCGATATGAGAGCGATGTTAAATCAGGAAAAATCCTTGTACTCGTTGATTCAGATGGGAAGCGTTCCTTTGTGGATGACACCACTGCAACTACAGCAGGCGGGTTGGGTGCAGGAGCAGTTGGTACTTTCTCGGATACAGATGAAACCTTAAGAGGGACAACCCTTGATAACCAGGTATCAGGTACAAATATTAGAAACGAGAGTACGGATAGTATGCGAGGAATGATGACAGGCGGTTCTTCTGTAGGCGGTTCAGGAGTATCCGACACATCAGCAGTAAACCGTCCAGCTCCGGATGCAGATACGGTCCTCGGTAATGTTGCTCCAACAGGAAGAACAGCAGGCGGAAATTCCCCAGGTGCAGACATGGGAGATTCCAGCTTTGGAAATAACGAATCAGCGTATAATCCAGGGATAGGTACAGATCCGTCATTATCCAACACTCCGCCGGCAAACTCCGAACTTGGAAATTCGGCTATCACAAATGAACCATTTGATGGTGGATATGGTAATGCGTCAGACGATAAATATAAGCGCAGATAAATAGAAAAAGTAATAAAAAGGCAGAGGGGTGAGAAACCCTTCTGCCTTTTATATAGTGAAAATCTTTTCATTCCTTAAAAATTAAATAGCTTTTAGAATTGGAAAAAGCGGGTTCAGCATAGCCCGCTTTTGTGTTTGTCTCCAGTACAGTTTCTCGAGTCAGTAGTACGGAGAATTTTATTTTTCAGCGCTACCACCTTAGGGCGCTTGCGCTTTTCTAAGTAACTTGCAACTTAACAAGTGTAATATATGAATTTTTATCATAGTATATGCCGCGGTAAAAATTCCACCTGATCGTTTTTAACCTAAACGACGTAAGCCCTACCTCTCTTACATCCTAACGGCTCCGAAGCCGATCCAGTGTGAATAAGTCTATCTGAAAAACTGTAAGCAGAATGCCAATTTTAATTATTCACTATATGTTCCAAGTTACTTCAAAGTCTTATTATATTCTTTTTCCTTTTAATTGTCAATGATATAGACAATTAAAAGGTAGGTGTAAATGGGATGTAAATATATTTGTCTACATTTACGAGAGTCATTTTTATCCGTATTGTATTTTTTATGACCCAATTTTCAACATTAATCTTATTTTTCAAAATTCTGAATAGCAAAAGTGTGAAAAAAGAGCTATTATAATAATACATATATTTAGGTTTACGAAACAATTTTTGATGGCAGGTGGAAATAAGTGCAGAAGGTGTTTTCCTTTTTAAAACCGTACCGTTTAACGATGGCAGTTGCGCTCTTTTTGATGTTGGTAGAATTAGCAGTAGAACTTTGGCAGCCTTTGTTGATGGCAAGAATTATTGATGAAGGCGTTATAAAGAAGGACTTAAATGAAGTAGTGATGCTCGGAGGGCTTATGGTTGGACTATCGCTCATATCTTTCTTTTCAGGTGTTACAAATTCATTTTTTGCGTCACATTCAAGCCAGAGCTTTGGATTCGATGTGAGAAAAGCATTAATGGAAAAAGTACAGGCGTTTTCGTTTGCGAATTTTAACCGGTTCTCGACGTCTTCACTCGTAACGAGAATGACGAATGATGTAACCCAAATACAAAATACAGTTTTTATGAGCCTTAGAATCATGCTGAGAGCACCACTGTTAATTATCGGGGGCTTGTTCCTAGCACTTTCGGTTGATTTGAAGCTTGGTCTTATTTTATCAGGAGCCGTCCCATTTCTAGTCGTTTTCCTTGTATGGGCTATGAAGAGGGCGATATTACTTTTTCGAACCACTCAAGATAATCTTGATGCTGTGAATAATGTCATCCGGGAAAATCTCACAGGGATGAGACTGATAAAAGCATATATCAGGGGAAGCTACGAAGTGTCCCGATTTAAAAAAGTGAATGAAAAGCTCAAGGACCGGACTGCTTCTGCATTAAGGTTAATTGAATTCACCTCCCCCGTTCTTATGATGGTCATGAATATCGCGATTCTAGCCGTTCTATGGTTTGGCGGCGATGAAGTGAAAACGGGAGGAGTAAAGGTCGGCGGAGTCGTTGCGATTGTCAATTATGGAACAAGAATTACAGCTGCGTTGACGATTGTATCGATGATTTTAATGGTCTTTTCGAGATTCAAGGCATCAGGACAGCGAATTGTAGATGTTTTGAACACGGAAGTAGATTTGTTGAACTCTTCGGATGCGGACGCCGCACTTCATATAAAAGAAGGGCACGTTGAATTCCGGAATGTATCCTTTCAGTACCCTGAAACATCAGCTCCTGTATTAAAGGATATTAATTTTAAAGCAGAAGGCAGTTCGACTATTGCCATATTGGGTGCAACTGGTTCCGGAAAAACATCCTTATTTCAGCTAATCCCCCGTTTATATGATGTTGATCGGGGCGAGGTTTTAATTGATGGACACAATATCCGGACGATGAAAATCGAATCTCTTCGGAAGGAAATTGGCTTTGTGCCTCAGGAGTCATTATTGTTTACAGGAACGATAGCTGAAAATATTGCCTGGGGCAAGGAGGATGCTACGCTGGAGGAGATAATGGAGGCAGCGAAAAATGCTCAAATCCATGAAACCATCATGTCCTTTCCTCAAGGCTATGACACAAGGATCGGCCAAAAGGGAGTCAATCTTTCCGGAGGACAAAAGCAGCGGATTTCCATCGCCCGTGCACTCGTCAGAAAACCAGGTATACTGCTTTTGGATGACAGCACGAGTGCACTTGATTTAAAGACTGAGGGTCTTCTCCTTGAAGCTTTGAGCAAGTATGCTTGTACTACCTTCCTTATCACTCAAAAAATAACAACAGCTATGAAGGCGGATTCAATTTTGCTTTTAGAGGATGGGGAGCTTAAGGAGCAGGGAAGCCATGATTATCTTTTGGAAAATTCCCCGCTTTATAAAAAAATCTTCGAGACTCAATTTGAAGAGGAGAAGAGACAATATGTACAGGGAGTTAATTAAGCCATTTCAATATAAACGGCCCATTTTTGGAATAAAAGAGAAAAAGGGTTCCGGAAAAAAGAAAGTTAAAGCAAAAAATTGGCAGGAAACACTGAAAAAGCTGTGGATTTATTTATCCGAAAAAAGAAGCATGCTTTTTCTTGTTGTGGGTATGGTGGTACTCAGCTCGGGGCTTAGTTTATTGGCTCCAGTTATAATAGGCAGGGCAGTTGACCATTATATTGTAACGAAACAAACTAACGGCCTTTTATCATTATTAATCTGGCTCGGAGTCATTTATCTGCTGTACTCGCTGTCGTCTTTTCTGCAGAGCTACTGGATGATTGGGATTGCGCAGAATACGGTGCGAAAAATAAGAAATCAAATGTTCGAGCATCTGCATGGGCTTCCGATTTCTTTTTTTGACAAGCGCCAGCATGGCGAGTTGATGAGCCGTGTAACAAATGATATGGAAAATGTCAGTTCGACATTGAATAGCTCCGTTATTCAAGTGTTATCCAGCGGGCTTACACTGGTGGGCACGGTAGCGGTGATGCTTTGGCTCAGTCCTCTCCTTACTGTAATTACAATGATCATTGTTCCGATCATGTTTATGGGAATGAAGTGGATTACTAATCGAACTGGATTCCTTTTTAAGCAGCAGCAGCAAAATCTCGGCGACATAAATGGTTTTATCGAGGAAACCATTTCTGGGCAGCGGATCGTTAAGACGTTTTCGCAGGAACAAAAGGTGATTTCTGAGTTTCTTGTAAAAAATGAAAGACTGCGTCAATCAGGCTTTTGGGCACAAACTTATTCCGGTTTTATTCCTAAACTGATGAACGTTTTAAATAATTTAAGCTTTACTATTATTGCAGGAGTTGGCGGTATCTTTGCTCTTAAAGGCATGATCACCATTGGGACGATTATTGTTTTCACTGAATATTCCCGTCAGTTCACCAGGCCATTAAATGACTTGGCGAACCAATTTAATACACTTTTGTCTGCCGTAGCAGGTGCTGAAAGGGTTTTTGAGATTCTTGATGAAAAAGAAGAATCGAAGGACGAAGCAGAAGCGATGGAGATAGATCATCTCGATGGAAAAGTTGAATTCAAGGATGTGTCCTTCTCATACGAAAAGGGCGGAGATACAGTATCCGGGCTGTCCTTTCAGGTTTCACCTGGACAGACGGTTGCTCTTGTCTGCCCTACGGGCGCAGGGAAATCGACGGTGATGAACCTGCTCACCCGGTTTTACGATCCCGATGAAGGAGCCATTTATTTTGACGGTATCCAATCGACAAAAATAAAAAGGGCGAGCCTTAGAAGAAAAATGGGCTTTGTTCTGCAGGATTCCTTTTTGTTTGAAGGCACAATCATGGAAAACATCCGATATGGCAGGCTTGAGGCAACAGACGAAGAAGTGGAGGAAGCTGCAAAGCTCGCCAATGCTGATTCCTTTATAAAAAACCTTCCTGATGGTTATCAAACGATCCTGAAACAGGATGGAAACGGAATCAGTCAGGGCCAGAAGCAGCTGCTCTCGATTTCCAGAGCCCTGTTGGTTGATCCATCCATCTTAATTCTGGATGAAGCAACCAGCAGCATTGATACAATTACCGAATTGAAAATCCAGGAAGCCTTAAAGGTACTAATGGAAGGAAGAACAAGTTTTATCATTGCACACCGTCTCAATACGATACGCCATGCGGATCAAATCCTTGTTCTCCACAGCGGCAGGCTGATTGAAAAAGGCACCCACGAATCATTGCTGAAAGAAAAAGGTTTTTATTATGAGCTTAATAGTGGTGCGAAGACAACCTGAGTGATTGGGTTGTCTTTTTTTATTTCGAAAAGTTTGAACTATCAAAACTGTACAACTTATCTTAGTTTCATAAATATATAGTGGTTAAGACCGATAAGAAGGTAGAAGTATTTCTTTTAAGAAATAATGAAGGGGAAATTAGATATTCATCCAAAGAAGAGAGGGTAAATTAAATGGCCAATACATCATGGACAAGTCACAAAAAAAAGAGGCTATCTATTCGTGTAAAATGGATCTTCCTCATTTGCACATCGATTCTAATTGCGCTCGTTGGAACAGTGCTTTTTACGCATTACACTGTAAGCGGGATCTTGCAAAAGGACAACACCTCTGCTAATAAAGAAAATGCACGGAATGCAGCTGCGCAGGTTGATCTTAATCTGAAAAACTATGAGAATTCCCTTGAACAGCTGGCTGAGCTAACAGCTGCCAATATGAAAACGGCTAATTCCATGCCATTGATTGATAAGTCGATTGAAGCACTGCAAAAAAACAATAAAACGCTCATTTCCGTTTATTTCATGGACTTTCATACGGGTAAGCTTCATATTTCACCCTATGTAGAATTCAACAAGGATGTCCGGGAAACAAGAACTTATAAAGATTTAACAAAAAAAACGAAAACTATATGGATGGATGTTTATAAAGATACAGTTTCGAATAAAATTATGACCTCTGTGGTGACACCAGTGCTTTCTGATGGAAAAATGGTAGGCGCTGTCGGTTATGATATCGATTTATCTTCCATTGGAGCAGCTCGTCAAAACATCGAAAACGAATCAAATAGCAAGCTGGTTATACTTGATGCACAAGGATTTATTGTCAGCTCCTTTATGAAAAATACTGACGGAAAGAATATGAATCCAGTCAAAAGTGGTTCTGTAGAGGGTGTTACGGATCTTTTATCAAATGCCAAAACATTCAAATCGAAATTCGGATGGGTGGAAGGAATATATAAAAATTCAAATAGTAGGTCCCAAAGCTTTTCGTGGCAGGGAAAGGATTATTCAGGTCAAATTACAACAATCCCAAGCCTGAACTGGAAAGTGTTATCATTTAAGCCAAATGAAATTTTTGCAGAGAAAATGAACCAAATACGAAACACAGGCATTTTCTCCATTTTAATTGGGTTACTGTTAGGAGCCGTTATAGCAGTCCTTCTTGCTGAAAAATTGAAAAAGATGATTGCTGGATTCCAATCGGTTCTGAAGAAAACTTCAGAGGGAGACCTTGTCACAGAAATGAATGTCCCCTCCAACGATGAAATGGGGGATCTTGCTAAAAGCTATAATGATATGTTGGGTAATATTAGAAGGCTCATTCAAAAAGTGGATGATAACGTCAAATCTGTCAATCAAGCTACGAGCGGATTAAAGGTGATTGCTAACGAAAATAGTGCGGCCATCTCTGAAGTCTCCCGATCGATTGAAGAAATAGCCGCAGGAGCGGGCAATCAGTCAGAGGAAATAGAGAGAGGTTCTAATGCAGTTCATGAATTAAGCAGTGAGATTGAAGAATTAATTAAACAATCTGCCTCGATTGAGCTAGTAGTGGGGGATGCTGCTTCCCAAATCAAAATGGGAAATGAACAGGTTGATAATTTGGAAGAATCGTATCGTAAGCTTGAAGCTGCCTTTGATCAGGTAACCGGAATGATTTCACAGCTTGATGATAAATCAAAATCAATTTCAAAAGTTTCTTACGCTATTTCTCAGATTGCCGAACAAACGAATCTTTTATCATTAAATGCTTCAATCGAGGCTGCAAGAGCTGGAGAGCATGGAAAAGGCTTTTCGGTTGTGGCGAATGAAGTCCGCAATCTTGCCGAAGAATCAAAAAAGGCTGCAAATGATATTCAGGTAATCATCAATAGTGTTCTGAAAGATACTAAGGAATTAGTAAATGTAATGGCGGAAACAAACCAGATCAGCTTTGAGCAAAAGGGAGCAGTTACCACAGTTAGCACGTCGATTAACCAAATGACAGCATCTTTAAATAAAATGATGCAATCAGTTGAGGAAGAGACTGCTTCTATCAGCATGATTCAAGTGCAAAAAGAAACGGTTGTGAGAATGATTGAGGAAGTCTCTGCTGTTTCACAGCAAACGACTGCCTCCTCTGAAGAAATCGCAGCAGCAATGGAAGAGCATGCGCCTCATCCAGTGAAGTTGCTCAATATACAACCCAGTTAACAGACATGATTGGGGAGTTAAAACATGCTGTTGCAGAATTCCGTATAAAAGAATAACTAATGCCTTTCAGCCAGCTGGATATCCCGGCTGGCTTATTATTTCAATTTTTTTGTGGGATATGTTTGGATCTAAAGATGATTTGGTAGGTAAATCCTATAATGATAATTAACCCTAAACTAATTAAAACGCCCATCCTTTGGGTGGCATGCAGCATCGCTCCAGAGACGGCCACAAGAATAAAAGCTATTCCCATGTAGGAAGTAAATGGGAATCCAGCCATTTTGAAGGTCGCCCCATTCTGTTTGTAATTCGGACGCAGTTTTATTTGTGAAGAGAGGATGATGGTCCAGTTTAAAATAAGCATTACGCCTGCCGCAGTCGTTATGTACTCATATAGCTTTCCTGGAAGGATGAAAGAAAATATAAGAGAAGCGGCAACAGCGAATCCGGTTAAGTACAGGGAACGTACTGCGATTCCCCTATGGTTTTTTGTAGCTAGGGATTTCGGGGCAGCGCCATCTTCAGCTAGTGAAATCAGGATGTTTGTTACCGAAAACAGAGCGCCAACCATGGTCGAAAAAGCAGCACTTATAATAATAATATTAAATATGGAATCCATGTAAGGCAGATTAAAGGATGCCAACGCGGTTACGAACGGACTTTGTGATTCATCGATTTTGTTCCAGGTTACCATGTACAGGGCGAAGTAAATCGAAAGGATGTAGACACTGACCAGCGCAATCAGCATCCCAATGCCCGCTTTCGGCACATCCTTTTTATTTTTTAATTCGGATGAGGCAATTCCAATAACTTCAATCCCGCCAAATGAGAAAAAAACAAAGATTAAGGCAGACCACATCCCTTTAATTCCAGTCGGGACAAAATGCTTAAATACACTTTTTTCGTTTAATGAAACGGAATGAGGAGAGATGACGTGAGTCAGAAGCAAGGCTCCAAAAATAATAAAGATAATTAAAGTAGACAATTTGACGATGGCAAAAATCGATTCGATTTTGCCGAAGTTTTTTACGCCCAAAAGATTAATACCGAAGGCGATAACTATGTAAATTACTGTGAAAATCCATAAAGGGATATGGGGAAACCAGAATTGGGTAAAGGTCGCTAATGCGACAGCCTCGCTTGAAATGATGAGAACCCCCGCCAGCCAATACATCCATCCAGATATAAAGCCTATTGAATTTCCGAATGCTTTTTTCGCATAGGTTCGAAATGAGCCAGTTACCGGATCCATGACCGTCATTTCTGCGAGAGCACTAAATACAAAGAATGCTGTTATTCCAGCGAAGAGGTAATCGATTAATATAGCGGGACCAGCTGTTTTTATTGATAGGCTTGTGCCGAGGAAGAAACCAGCGCCGATAATCGAACCGATTCCAATTAGCGAAAGCTGCCACCAGGCAAGGCCGGATGTTTGACCCTGTTCGCGGTTTTCAGCTTTTTTATGCCGAACAGTTTGTTTTACCGTTTGTTCGTTATCCATTAAAATCCAGTCTCCTTCCGCAATTACATCCCGATTAGTGTTACCTTGAAGTATCGTTGCATACTAAGATCAAGCTGTAATATTTGAAAAGCTGTTCAAAAAAATAAATAATAAGTACATATTTAAGAAATTCACTGAGGAGATGGTAAAATGATCGGCTTTATCGGATTAGGCATTATGGGCAGCCGTATGGCGGAAAACCTTCTTGATAAGGGATTTGAATTAATTGTCCATAACCGTACAAAGGACAAGGCGGAAGCCTTGCTTGAAAAAGGGGCAGTTTGGCCGATACTCCGGCTGAAGCAGCCAGGAAATCAGACATCGTTTTTACTATGCTTGCCAATCCTGCTGTTGTGGAAGAGACAGCCTTGGGAGAAGACGGTCTGCTAAACGGACTTTCTAAGGGAAAGCTGTGGGTCGATTCGAGCACAGTAGACCCATCCTTTTCAAGGCGAATGGCAAAGGAAGCAGCCTCAAAAGGCATCCGCTTTATGGATGCACCGGTTTCTGGATCAAAAATACCTGCAGAAAAGGGAGAGCTGATCTTTTTAGTCGGAGGAGAAAAAGCGAATCTAGAGGAAATCACGCCAATGCTTGAAGCAATGGGAAGTCAGATTGCCTTTCAGGGTGAAAATGGCATGGGATCATCCATGAAGCTGGTTATTAATTTAATGCTTGCCCAAACAATGGCTGTCTTTTCCGAGGCAATCGCACTTGGAGAAGCGATGGGTCTGGATCAGGAAAAGGTGGTAAATACTCTCCTTAACGGAGCGACAACTGCCCCATTCCTGAAAGGCAAAAAGGATAAAATCCTTAACAGAGAGTTTTCGGCGGAATTCCCGCTTGAGCATATGCAAAAGGATCTTCATCTTGTTTCACAGGCGGCCTATGAAAATGGTGTTGCCATGCCGATTGCCAACCTCACTAAGGAAATCTATGCACAGGCAAAGCAAAATGGACTGGCAGATGCCGATTTTTCAGCAATCAGCCAATTTATCTCGGCGCGCACATAAAAAAATAAGACAGATAAAAAAGCAGCTGATGAGACAATAGGATTCGGATCTTAACGATAGGCTGTTTTCTAAAAGATTGTTGTTTTGTAAATAGGTTTTTAAAAGCAATTCCGAAAAAGAAGTTGATTGGAATGGAAGGTGCGAGCTCCTCGAAAATGCTCTCGCATTTCCTTCGTGCGGTGTTGATTCTAAGAAGATGATTCAACGTCCTGCGGGAGCAGCGGGACAGGTGAGACCCCACAGGCGCAGAGCGCCGAGGAGGCTCACCGCACGCCCCGCGGAAAGCGAGCATCCTGGAGTGAAAATCAACTACTCATTAAATAGCAACAAAGTATACGAATACAGCCTATCGACAAAACCTGCTTCAGGAGCAGTCAAATATATGATAAACTCTCCTCGTACACAATTGGAACAGAGAGCAGCAAAATTAAGTAAGAAGAAAAGAGCAGATAGGCAAGAGCCATCTGCTTTTTTATATGTACAGATAATATTCAAAGTATAGAAAGATAATTTAATAGGTATAAAGGTTTGCATAATTCCCTGTGTTTTCCTGTATATTTTTACCTATATTTTATTTAGTTCAAAAATATTGCTTTTTCTGAAAATAAATTATATTATACCGATATACAAAGGAAGCTTGCGTTTTGAATTGTCGAAAAATTTGGAAAATATTGCATCTGGGAGGACTTTATGAATCTATTTAGAAAAAAAAGCATTCAAGATCTTATCAGAAATAGTGAACAAAAAAATATAACGTTGAAAAAAGAACTTGGCGCCTTTGATTTATCGATGCTTGGAATCGGGGCCATTATCGGAACAGGGATTTTTGTCCTGACAGGTGTAGCTGCTGCGGAACACGCGGGTCCAGCTCTGATACTTTCCTTTGTTCTATCTGGACTGGCTTGCGTATTCGCTGCATTATGCTACGCAGAGTTTGCTTCCACAGTACCTGTTTCAGGAAGCGCGTATACTTACAGCTATGCGACCTTCGGAGAATTAATTGCCTGGATTTTAGGCTGGGACTTAATTCTTGAATATGGACTAGCATCGTCTGCAGTCGCCAGCGGCTGGTCAGGTTATTTTCAAGGCCTGATTGGAGGTTTTGGAATTCATATTCCAAAGGCGATTTCGAGTGCATATGATCCTGCAAAAGGAACGTATATTGATATACCTGCAATAGTAATTATATTTTTTATTACTTTCTTATTAACACAGGGTGTGAAAAAATCAGCACGTTTTAATTCTATTATGGTAATCATTAAATTAGCCGTTGTTCTTCTATTTATTGGAGTAGGTGTTTGGTATGTAAAGCCAGGAAACTGGACTCCGTTTATGCCGTTTGGTTTTTCAGGAGTTACTGCTGGTGCAGCGACAGTCTTCTTTGCTTATATTGGTTTTGATGCTGTATCCACAGCGGCTGAAGAGGTTCGAAATCCGCAGAAGAACATGCCAATTGGGATTATCGCTTCCCTTCTGGTATGTACAGTCCTTTATATTATTGTATCAGCGATTTTAACAGGCATCGTTCCTTACCAAGAGCTTGGTGTAAAGAATCCGGTTGCGTTTGCGCTTAACTATATTCATCAGGATTGGGTTGCTGGCTTCATCTCGGTTGGGGCGATTGTAGGGATTACGACTGTGCTGCTTGTCATGATGTATGGACAAACTCGGTTGTTCTATGCAATCAGCCGTGACGGCCTTCTTCCAAAAGTTCTATCGACTGTTGATAAGAAAAAGCAAACTCCGGTTGTTAATACATGGATTACTTGTCTGCTAGTTTCATTTTTTGCAGGAATAATCCCGCTTAGCAAGCTTGCTGAACTTACGAATATTGGAACACTGTTTGCATTCATGACTGTATCTATTGGTATTCTATATCTTCGTAAATCTAAAACACCATTGAAAAGTGGATTCAAGGTTCCGTTTGTTCCTGTCATCCCGATTTTAGCATTCATTTTCTGTGGATACCTGGCTCTCCAGCTTCCTAGCCTGACTTGGATCAGTTTTGGAATTTGGCTTGTAATCGGGTTAGTGGTTTACTTCTTATATGGAAGAAAACACTCCACCATGAATGTTAATGCAGAACCATTACGGAAAATTAGTTAAATAATATATTTTCGGATTAGAACCTGCCCGAGGGGCAGGTTCTTTCTTTTACAAAGGAATATGAAAAATTTGTCGAATTTAAGAGTTTTTTCAATTATTATGTCAAAGATTGCTAGAAAGGTGGTAAAATGGGAGGGGGAAATGAGGTTAGCTAGTAAAGACTAGATAGTTTTAATGAGGAGAAATGATATGAAGGAGATTGTCAGTATACCCAGACTAGAGTTTGAAGAAAAAAAGGCTATAAAACTTTTTATTACATTGTTTTATTCTTTTCTTTTTATTTTTGAGATTTTTTTTAATTTTTTAAGTCCTGACCGTCCTAAAGACCAACTAGCCTTCCTTCATAAGGGGTTAGGGATTTGGGTTTACATTATAATTCTTAGCTTACTCCCCATCTCTACTTATCTAATAAAAAAACAAAAAGTCTTCGTTATAAAATACATGTTTCTTTATACTTATCTAATAACCAATTTTATACAGAATATGTTGGTTTACTATGGAACGGATAAACCCTTTGAAGAAGGAAATATTGCAGAAATATTATTTGTATTATTTTCTCCTATTTTCATAAATAAAAGGTTTTTTTGGATAGCATCAATTGGATCAATTGGAAAATATTTATTAATTGGTTTGATTTTGCATGATTCACATGTTTTTATTCCAAGTTTAATATTTTGTGTTTTTTCTGCTATTTCGTTTATCATCTTAAATCGATTTTTTTCTTATATAAATTCTTTGACATTAATCCATGAAGATTTGCGCCAAAAAGAAAAGCTGGCTGTAGTTGGTCAAATGGCTACTGCAATTGGTCATGAAATCCGTAACCCACTTGCTTCATTAAAGGGGTTCACTCAGCTGCAACAGGAAAGTAATCCAGAAGGAAATGCGTTTTACTCAATTATGATCCAGGAGATTGATCGAATTAATTCTATCGTAACTGATTTAATGTACCTTGGTAAACCTCGAGCAAAGAAATTAAAACAAGAGAACATAGAGGAAATTATTTCGTATATCCTTTCAATATCTCAACCCCTAGCCCAAAGGCAAGGAATCAATCTTGTGACTGTCTTTGAGGATTCATTACCTCATATAGAATGTGATGCTGATCAATTAAAACAAGTTTTTATTAATTTGATTAAAAATGCTATCGAAGCAATGCCGGATGGAGGAAACATACAAATAAATATCAAAGTTATCGAAGACAATAGATTGTTAATCTCTGTTAAGGATGAAGGTTATGGGATTCCAGAGGAACACCTTGAAAATATTGGTACACCTTTTTATACCACGAAAATGGAAGGAACTGGTCTTGGGTTAATGGTTTCAAATCAAATCATAAAAGACCATAAGGGAGAATTAATTTTCGATAGTTTTCTAGGATTGGGTACAAGAGTAGACATTAAAGTGCCGATATCACAACATTAAAAATAATCCAATATTTTTTTGAAAATAGAAACTATTTAAAGATATTCATCCAAAAAAATACAAAAAAATTCTAAAATTATACATAAAATAAATAAAAAGAAGCATTTTTCATCTAGTAGTATTGATATATAATGATGAAAAATGTTGAATATTCATGAAATCTTTTAAACAATTTAATTTAGATTTCCACAGTCTAAATAGATTAGAGGTAGCTTGATGAAGAAATTCTTAAATGATGCCCCGATATTATATGAAGAAAAACGTACTTTAAAATGGTTCTTGGCTTTGTTTTACTTGATATCAATATCTTTTGACCTTTTTTACAAGTATTTTTTTCCTAAATTTATTAAACACTCTGCGGCAAATTCTCCAGGCGTCGTTTTCTATTTTAGTTATGTAGTTTTATTCGGACTACTTTTAGTGGTTTATTTTTTTAATAGACAAGAAAAGCAATATCTTATCAAATATGTTTATTTTATAACTTTTACTTTATTAAGTTTATATAGTGATTTTTATACTTATATAGGGAATCCGGGTGATTACAAGAGTGGAAATGCTGTTGAAATTTTTTGGTTGTTGTTATCTCCAATCTTTGTCAGTAGCCGATTTTTCTGGGTAGTCTCACTAGGTTTAATTCTTAGATATATTTTAGTAGGATTTATCCTTCCATCTCCAATAGTCATTTTCCCAATATTAATGATTGCAGTTTTATCTATCTTTTCATATATTCTCTTAAATCGGTTCCAGTCTTATGTAAACGCTGTTAAAGTTTCATATGATAAGCAGTTGGAAGGGATTGTAAAAGGGGTAATTGCTGCACTTGAATTGAAAGACCCTTATACAAGAGGACATAGTGAAAGAGTGGCTAGTTATGCCTTATCACTTGCTAAAAAAATTGAGAGATTTACTGAGGAAGAATTAAAGTCTTTTAATTATGCTTGTCTTTTGCATGATATAGGGAAAGTTAATATACCTGATCAAATATTAATGAAACCTGGTAGTCTTACTTTGGAAGAGTATGAAATTATTAAATCTCATACAGTTGTTGGTGCTGAAGCCGTTTCAAAGGTAAACGGAATGAAAAATAGTTTAGATGTAATTCGTTCTCATCATGAACGGTGGGATGGTAAAGGATATCCGGATCAATTAATAGGGAGGGAGATCCCTTTCCTAGCTAGAGTAACTGCAATAGCAGATGCATTTGATGCAATGACTTCCTCAAGATCATATCGCACAGCATTATCAGTTGAAGAAGCTTACAAGCGTGTAATAGAAGGATCGGGTTCACAATTTGACCCTTACTTAGTTGAAGAATTTAAAAAGGTGTTTCCAGTTTGGCTTGAAATCCATGAGGATTGGCTCTCAAAAACTAATAAACAACATGTGAACTTTAGAAATATAAATAGTATTTAAAGGAGGTGTAATAATGAAAATACGCAAACTAAAAAAAATTAAAACAACTTGCTGGTGGTGCGCATGGTTTCCTGGTGCCTAATATTTTAGGGGATGCAAGCCTAAAGCTTCGCATCCCTATTTTTATTTAAAGAGATTAAGGGTGTTTATTATGAACCTTTTATATTCTTCTATACTTTCGTTAGTAGAGCTTGAAATTCGTATAGATAAAAAGAATTATATAGTTGAGGATATACATACAGGCGAGTTTTATGAAATGTCTAAGGTGTGTATTGAAGCTATAAAAATCATTAACTGCGGCATTCCTTTAGGTGATGTGGAAGCAAAATTAAATGAACTATTCCCTGAAGAGGAAATTGATTTAATTGATTTCGCAAGCCAGCTTTTAGAATTGGAGCTAATTAAAGAGATTAACGAAATTGCAATTCCAAAAAAAGAGATAGAAAAAAGAAATGACGGTTTTTTATGGATTCCAACTACAATTGGGAAATTTTTTTTTAATAAAAACACCAACGCAATTTTTATTATTTTCTTCATCTTAAGTATTCTTTTGTTAATTACACATCCTCATTTATTTCCTCATTATAAAGATTTTTTTGTTTTTCGATTTATGGCTTTAAACATTTTGGTATGGCTTCTTATTGGGTTTGTTCTAATCTTGCTGCATGAACTTGGGCATATACTTGCTATGAGATCGTACGCTTTGCCAACCAAACTAGGGTTGGGTCATAGATTAGTTCTGCTCGTTATTGAAACAGATATGTCCCTAGCCTGGAGGGTCCCCTTAAGGGATCGGAGTGTGCTTTACCTAGCGGGCCTTTATTTTGATACGATGGTTTTATTTGCATCCCTTGGCGTTCAGGTTATTTTTCCGAGCCTGGAAGGAATAACTTTAGGACTATTGAAAATGGTCGTTTTTAATATTTTTATTAGAATTGTATACCAATGCTGTATCTACATGAAGACCGATCTTTATTTTGTCTTTGAAAATATGACAGGCTGCTATAACCTTATGGAGAATGCTTGGCAATTGATAAAGAAATGGCTGCCATTTCAAAAAATTGCTGAATCGGAACCTATATATGAAGGCGAGAAAAAAATAGTGGTATTGTATTCATTAGTTTTTGCAATAGGGGTAATCCTGACTATTTTACTTTATGTTTTTTACTACCTTCCACAATTATTATATGCCGTAAAGAGCACTCTTCCGGGATTTAGGGAACCAGTTACGAGCCTGTATTTCTTGGACGCGTTTTTATTTGCTTTACAGATTCTCATTTCCTTCGGCCTTCTTTTTTACTCCTGGTCCAAAAAGTTCCGAGCTCGCGCTTGATTTTTGTCTAAGTTTTGTCTGAACCAACATATATAGGGGGATTTTTCCCTGATGATGGGGGAGTTCCCTGATAAAGAAAACACTGTTGATTTCTTAGAATGAGTATAAGAAATCAACAGTGTTATTTTTTATTGTCTAGCTCCAGCGCCAAGCCCCTCTAGGTCGCTTCGGTCCTGTCAATGAAGTCAAAGAACGACTTCACTGCCAAGCCCTGCAGCGCTCGTCGGGGCTGACCGAGGCGCTTGCGCTTTTCTAAAAGAGGAGGAACTCAAATGCAGGCAAATTTTTCAACGAATCAAAAAGAGGGGCGCTCCATTAATGATGCTTTTGCATCCCACTTCGCTAAATCCACGTTTCTTACTGTTTCTGCGCTTGCCATTCTAACGTTCATCGGAACAAGGATGTTTACGCATATCGATTTAAATCTGTATGGCTACATGATCGGGACACTCGTGTTTATCGGGGGATTCTTCTACCGCTTTATCGCATGGGGTGAAAGACCGCCAACCAAAATTATCATCAAAAAGGGCATAAAGCTTTTATTCAGAAAATCCACACCAAAGACAACGACGGAACAGTTAGTTACCTATAGGTTTATCTGGAACCGCGGCATTTACCGCTGGACGCAGCATTTATTAATGGGCTGGGGCTGCATTCTTTCCTGCTTTGTTACCTTCCCGCTAGTATTCGGGTGGATGTACTTTACGATGGATGACAATGGCTACTATACAGTCGTGGCACTTGGAATGAACATAATGAAAGTAAAAGCAGACGGAATCATTGCTTTCTTTTTCTATAACGCGTTGAATTTCACAGCGATTATGGTTATTGCAGGTGTATGCATGGCACTTTACCGCCGCTTGAAAAATATGCAGGCAAGAGCTGAGCAGAAATTCATGTATGACTTTCTGCCGCTTTATCTACTATTGTTTATTTCGATTACCGGCCTAATGCTAACATTCATGAACGTTGTCTTGCACGGGCAGGCGAACCGGCCATGTCACTCATACATCAGTTCTCTGTGATTATTACCTTAATCTATCTTCCTTTCGGAAAGCTTGCGCATATACCGTTCCGTCCAATGAGTGTCCTCGCAAGAAACTATAGAGAGCACTACAGCGAACAAGCTGAAAAGGAATGTAAAGTTTGCGGAACACACTTCGTATCAGTTGAACAATCAAACGACGTAATTAATGTACTAGGAATGAATAATATGGAATTTGCCAAAAATGAAGGCTTCCATTTAGCAGAGCTTTGCCTGCCGTGCCGAAGAAAATACAGGATTGCTCAGTTTTCAGGAATCGCTACCCACAAAATCAAGGTCAAGGAGGCAAACCAAAATGCAAAGGGATAAATTTTTTAAAGAAATAGAAAACCTCAACCATCCAAACGAAAAGCTCATAAAAACACATTGCAGCTATTGCGGTATGCAGTGTGGAATGAATCTGCGTGTTAATACACTTACAAATAAAATAATAGGGGTTGAGCCCCGCTATGACTGGCCGGTAACGGTAGGGAAAATGTGCCCAAAAGGTGTTACAGCATACCAGCAGACCAATCACAAGGACCGTATTTTAAAGCCGCTTATTCGTGATAATGCCTCGTTAAAAGGAACGAAGGAAGGCTTCCGTGAAGCGAGCTGGGAAGAAGCATATGACCTGATTGCGAAGAAGTTTACAGAGCTTCAAAGCAAATATGGCAAAGATACATTATCAGTGTTCAGCGGGGTTTCCATGACAAATGAAAAATGTTATTTGACAGGAAAATTCGCCCGGGTTGCGTTAAGAACGCGTTATATTGATTATAATGGACGTTTTTGCATGTCTAGTGCAGCTGGCGGCTTCCTCCGTTCGTTTGGAGTTGACCGTGGATCTACATTGCCATGGACAGATCTTCACGAAACAGATTGCCTTTTTATTGCAGGAAGCAACACAGCCGAGTGCCATCCTACTTCCATGTTCCGTGTCTGGGCGGTACAGGAACGAGGCGGCTATCTGATTGTCGCAGATCCACGCGAGACACCAATTGCAAGAAGAGCGGATGTGCACTTGGACTTAAGGCCAGGAACCGACCTTGCTTTGGCGAATGGGATTTTAAATCTTTTGATTCAAAATGGTTATGCGGACGAAGAATTTGTCAATAAACATACTAATGGATTCGAAGAAACAAAAGAGCTTGTAAAAGAATTCACTCCAGAGTATACAAGCGAGATTACAGGGGTAGCTGTAGATAAAATTATCCGCGCCGCTGAAATATACGGAAAGGCGCCAAACGCCATTGTTATGTTTGCACGTGGAATTGAGCAGCAGCATAAAGGCGTTGACAATGTATCTGGGTATACGAATATGGCACTTGTCACGGGGAAAATTGGCCGTCCTAAATCTGGTGTTGCCACCTTTACAGGCCAGGGTAATGGCCAGGGCGGACGTGAGCACGGCCAAAAATCAGATTTGCTCCCTGGTTACCGGAAACTCACAAATCCAAAACATGTAGAAGAAGTTTGCCAAGTATGGGGAATTACTCCTGAAGAAATGCCTGAACCTGGCGTATCCGCTTATGAAATGTTTGAATTGATGGAACAAAAGACCATCCGCGGTTTATATCTTCTTTGTTCGAACCCAGCAGTCTCTGCACCTAATTTGAATTATGTCAGGAAGCAGATGAAGGGGCTTGATTTTATGGTCTGCGCAGACTTCTATCTCTCTGAATCTGCCGAGTTTGCAGATGTAATCCTGCCAACAACTACATGGTCTGAAGATGAAGGTACTGTTACAAATCTTGAAGGCCGCATTATTAAAATTAATAAAGCACAGGAACCAGTAGGGGAATCCAAGCCGGACTGGCAGATCCAGGTGGAGATTGCGGAACGGATTGGAAGGGGCAAGTATTTCTCCCACCTTAAAACAGCCAGGGATGTAGCGGATGAATTCCGTCTTGCCACAAAAGGCGGCTATGCTGATTACTATGGTGCTACATGGGATAAAATCGATAAACAGGACGGAGTGTTCTGGCCTTGTAAGGATGAAGAGGATACTGGAACCCCACATATGTTCCTTGATAAAAAGTTCTATCATCCAGATGGAAGGGCAAAGATTTGCGCGCTTCCATACCGCCCACCAGCTGAAGAACCGGATCAAAAATATCCGCTTCGCTTAACAACTGGCCGTGTCGTTTTCCATTATCTATCCGGCAACCAGACCAGAAGGATTCAATTCCTGCACGATATGTGCCCTGAACCTTATGTTGAAGTACATCCGGAAACAGCCGCTAAGTATCATATTGAACATGAAGAAAATGTCCGATTATACACACGCCGCGGCGAAGCCGTTTATAAAGTGAAAATTACTGAAGCCATCAGAAAGGATACCGTTTTTGTTCCTTACCATTTTGGCCACGATCAGTCTATCAACCTATTAACTATTGCAGCACTTGACCCGATGTCAAGAATGCCGGAATTCAAAGCATGCGCAGCGCAGATTGAAAAACTAGAACTAAAGAAGGTGCAATAAATGAAAAAGAGGCTGTACTTAGAACTTGAAAACTGTATAGGCTGCCGATCATGCCTTGCTGCCTGCACGCAATGCGGCGGGCACGAAGAGCGGAACAGAAACTATGTCTATGATGTTAACCCGCTTGTTAACAGGCAGACAATGCCTCTTATGTGTCTTCACTGCGTGAATCCGGCATGTGCAAGAAGCTGTCCGGCCAAGCAATTCAAATCCATGAAACAGGTGCTGTCTTATCTGCTCTGGTAGAAAAGTGTATCGGATGCCAAAACTGTACCATTGCCTGCCCTTATGGCATACCCAAATTTGATACCGAACAAAATCTAATGTACAAATGTGATCTTTGTATCGATCGTTCCAAAGACGGCATCCCGCCAATGTGTGCGAGTGTATGCCCGTCCAATACACTGCAATGGCTTACTGACGAAGAAATTGAAGCAAAACAGAAACAATTTAACCTTGATAATGGCAAGTGGGTAACAAGCATGCCTTATTTAGAAGGCGAAACTAATGTAAGAGTAAATCTTCCCGGCATTCTGCAGGGCGTTACAAAACTGTTTTAAGGAGGGAATAGCATGTCGGATAAAAATAATAAAATCCCGTTCGAAGAAGATAACTATACGCACAATATAAACCGCAATAATGAAAGAAAGCTTGACCGCCGCGGCTTTATGAAGACTCTTGTAGGGGCTGCGGGTGTATTCGCTGTTTCCTCCCTGCCATGGGGAGCGATGGCGGCAAAGGAATTAATGGGTCTGGGAGATAAAGAGTATCCCCATAAGAAGATCACAAATATTGATTCTATTGCAATCGGCGACGCGGTTGACTTCGCTTTTCCAGGTGAGCATGACAGCGCGATTTTGATTCGCCTTTCTGAAAATAAATATGTAGCGTATCAAAATGCCTGTACGCATCTGCGCTGCCCGGTTTTTTGGGATAAAAAAGAGGAAGAAATGATTTGCCCTTGCCATCATGGCAAATTTGATGTGAAAACTGGGGCACCGATTGCAGCCGCCTCGGCGCCCGCTTCCCGAAATCCAGGTAAAAGTAGTTAAAGGTGCCGTTTACGCGGTAAGGGTGAAGCGTTATGAAGCTTAGCAATGTTAGTGTCATCCTACTTTGTGGCCTTCTGATGCTGAATCTCATTTTGACACAGTACATGGTCCATCAGTATTTTTACGAGCATTTTACAAACACACTTATTTCCGGGGCGTTTAATGTACTGTTGTTCCCCGTAGCTATTTTTATTTATAAAAGAGACAAAAAAATGGATAAAGGTATGAATAATCATGAATAACGAGACCTATATCGACTTTTGTTTTATGAGAAAAGAATCGGGGGATTTTTCCAAGGAGATCGACCAAATGCTAAGGGAGCTCTTTAAGGGAAAAAGATTGAACTGGTACCTCGAGGAAAAGGCTTCAGAGGGTGCTGATGTCGTCGTCGCAGAAATCAAAGGGATGAGCGATTGGCAATCAGAAGAAGAGGCCATTATGTTCATTGAGGCTGCTTCGGGAGAAATGTTCTGGAAATATTTGCAGGGTTACAAAATGTTCATATATCCCGCTTCGAGAGGATGTAATAGCTGTGGAACCCATTAATACAGAAATAATTGCCAAACAATTGGCAGGCTGCCATGCAGCAATAAAAATTTTAGATGAACATGGGAGCGACCAGGCTCCCGCAGTCAAAAAATTCATCAAAAAGGTACAGCTATGTCCAGACAGCACACATATCCGGCTTTACTTTGATGATTTTTATTTTCTCGCAGTCCCGCTTGCTTCAGAATCGACTCTTACAGAAACAGAATGGACTGCCCACGATCAAGAAAGTGGGCTTACCTATAAAGTAACACTGTAATTGAAATAAAGTTACACCTCATGGGGTGGTGAGGAGGATGGAAATGGAGCTTCTATCGGCCAATCAATATATAAGCTCATATATTATTCAATCGCAGGAAGAAGAGATCAAGCGAATCGCCCTGGAACTTCATGAAGGTGTAGGCCAAAACCTGTATAGCCTCTATACAGGTTTGCAGCTTATTGAAACGGGTACAGAGCAGCCACAGCTGAAAAGCTATATACAGGAAATGGGCCGGCTGATGGAACGGACCATCCAGGAAATCAGGCTGCTGTCTGTTGAACTGCATCCTCCTTCCCTTTCGGCCCTTGGTTTGCTTCCTGCAGTTAAAAGTTATGCTAAGCTGTATACATCGACGTTCGGCATCGTTGTCGAGAGCGAATCCACGGGTGAAGAACAGTCTATACCAGAGCAAAGAAATATCGCTGTTTTCAGGGTTTGCCAAGAAGCCCTAGCTAATGCAGCTAAATACGCAGATACTTCCAGAGTAAAAATAAATTTTTTCTGGGAGGAAAAAGGACTTAAAATCGTCATCAAGGATTTCGGAAGAGGCTTTAATTATGAAGAGTGCAACCATGGGAGGTTGTCCGGACTTGCGGCAATGAAAGAAAGAATGCTTCTGGCTGGCGGTGGGTGTGTAATTTCCTCTAAAATAGGAGAAGGAACTACAATTGAAATTTCTCTTCCCTTAAACGGAGATTCAGGAGATCAAAGGAGAGTTTGTATTGATAAAAATTCTGCTTGTTGATGATCATGCAGTGGTCAGGATGGGCCTTTCCATGTTATTAAGCACCCACCCGGACATGCACGTAGTCGGTGAAGCGTCCGAAGGCAACGAAGGAATTCGCAAGGCCTGGAATTAATGCCTAATGTAGTTGTCATGGATTTGAGCATGCCGCATGGAAAAGATGGGCTGTCTGCAACATCTGAACTTAAAAAACAAATGCCGGAAGTGAATATTCTTATTTTAACCATGCATGATGATGAGGAATACTTATTCAGGGCGATCCAGGCTGGCGCAGCTGGGTGCATTTTGAAAAGCGCTCCTCATGATGAGCTTCTATCAGCTATTAAAACAGTCTCATTAGGAGAAGCTTATCTGCATCCTTCTGCCACAAAGAGATTGATGGAAGAATATTTGGGAGGCCTGAAAAAGGGGAACGCCGATACGTTTAATCTTTTATCTGACAGGGAAAAAGAGGTTTTGACATTAGTTGCTAAAGGTTTTTCGAATAAGGAAATTGCCGAGCAGCTAGTCATAAGTGTTAAAACAGTAGAAACCCATAAAGGAAACCTCATGGAAAAACTTCAAATGAAAACACGTCCTGAACTGGTTGCGTATGCCGTTAAAAAGGGGCTGTTAGGCTATGGTTTATAAGGGAAGAGTGGTTCAATGAAGGAGCTTAGAGACATTCAGGCTGTTGTGGAAACATGTGATAACCTAATGAGAGAAGCTTCCTGTGATTTTGTAGGTTTAGCTTTGCAGGATGAAACGGCCTGAATATAAGATGGCACTATGCATTAGGAAATTTAAATGAAAAATATCGTCTAATCTCGGTCCGATTTGGAAAGGGTATTGCAGGGAAAGTCATCTCGAGCGGGAGCCCAATTATGATTGAGGACTTTCCAAATAATATTAACGGTAAGCCGCTGGAACAGCCGATTATGCTTGCAGAAAATCTGGTTTCCTCTTATGCGATACCTTTATTTTTCAATGCGGTTCCCAAAGGGGTTCTGCTGGTCGGCAATAGACAGAAACATACATATACAGATGAAGATCAGAATAAGGTAAAGGAATCTGCCAGCTCCCTGGAAAAAATATTGACAGTTCAAATCAGGTCAGGAGGCAAATGATGGAGCAGAAACCGGATAAAAGGTTAGGAACTGAACAAAATCGTAAGGATTTATCAGGTTTAGACAAGGTTCCCACAGCCGACACGGAAAGCGCTGATGAAACCATGCTTGAAAACACCCATTATCAGCGCGTGACCGAGGAATTGAAGAAGTCCATGCAGGAATTAATGGACCTGAAATTTGCCCTTGATGAATCATCCATCGTTGCAATTACGGATTCAAGAGGGATTATTACATATGTGAATGATCAGTTTTGCGAGATTTCTAAGTTCACTTCAGAAGACTTACTCGGACATGACCATCGAATTGTCAATTCCGGCTACCACTCAAAGGAATATTTCAGGGAAATGTGGAGAACGATTGGTTCCGGAAAAGTATGGAAGGGTGAACTTCGCAATCGTGCAAAAGATGGGACTATCTATTGGGTCGATACGACGATTGTCCCGTTTTTAAATGAGAAAGGAAAACCTTATCAGTATCTGTCCATTCGTTATGAAATTACGGAAAGAAAACGGGTGGAAGAGGAATTACAAAAAATGATGGCTAAAATCATTGATGTCCAGGAAGAAGAACGGAAACGGCTTTCGCGGAATCTTCACGATGGAATCGGGCAGAACCTATACAGCCATCTTATTACGATTAATCGTTTGCTTGCAGAAATGGATCACCCCCTCCTGCAGCAAATGCAGGATGAAGCGACAGAACTGATTGAGGAAATACGTGATATCTCCTGGGAGCTTCGCCCATCAGTACTGGATGATCTTGGTCTGGTACCGGCAATCCGGTCTTTTTTAACAAGATTTTCCGACCATTATAAAATTGATGTGGTATTTGAATGTGTATTGAATCGCCGTCTCAATGTTAATATCGAAACAACGATTTATCGAATCATTCAGGAATCGCTGACAAATATCCGAAAATATGCCGATGTTTTTGAAGCGACAGTTACGATCAGGGAATTGGATAGTGCGGTTAGGGTAATGATCGAAGATAAAGGGATTGGCTTTGATTTTAGGCAGGATTCCCGAGGTGTCGGCTTATTCAGCATGGATGAGAGGGCGCGTTCCGTTGGCGGAGAGCTTTCAATATATTCATCTGCGGGCAAGGGGACAAGAATCATTTTGGAAGTGCCGATTTAAATGAAAAAATTAGTTAAATGAAAACATTCCATTACAGGAATGTTTTTTTGTGCAAAACAAAACCTGGCCTGAAAATGGCCCGGTTTTTCATTGTTTATGAAATTATAAAATTAAATAATTTGGATACCTTCTACCAAGTTTTATTAATCTAGCTCCACAAGGAAAGCTACGGCAGCATAAGCTTCGCACGAAGAAAAAGCGATAGCTTTTTCAAGGAGCGCCCAGCCAGTTTTCACCTTTGAATAACTCCATTGAATATCTTGATTCAAGCATGACCTTTAGGTGATGCTTGGAGCAGCTCGGGGTCATAAGCCAAATCACTTCAGAAATCAGGACAGGGAACGCTTCGGCAGCATCCGCATCGCACGAAGGAAAAGCGATAGCTTTTCCGAGGATGACTGCGTGATTCGCCTTATGCCTGTCGGGGCTGACCAGGGAGCTTGAGCCTTTTATTCTATTACACCTTAAACGAACTTTTTAATGAAACAATCCTGTTAAAGACGATTTTGTCTTTGGAAGTATGCTTCGGATCAGCATTAAAGTAGCCGTGGCGGAAAAATTGGAATTTATCCTGTGGCTGTACTTCCTTCATGTTTGGCTCCACGAAGCCGTTTAGCACTTCAAGTGACTTCGGATTTACATGATCGAGGAAAGTTTTTTCCTCATCAGTAGATTCCTCGAGGCTTGCATCCATAATCAGCGGTTCGTACAAACGGAATTCAGCCGGAACAGCCTGGCTTGCCTCGACCCAATGAATGGTTCCTTTAACCTTGCGGCCTGTAAAACCGGTGCCGCTCTTTGTTTCCGGATCATAAGTGCAGCGAAGCTCTATAACATTACCCTCTGCATCCTTGATAGCTTCTTCGCATTTGATAAAATATGCATGCTTCAAACGGACTTCATTGCCGGGGAACAAGCGGAAATATTTGCTTGGAGGGTTTTCCATGAAATCGTCCTGTTCAATATAGATTTCCCGTGAAAATGGAATTTCCCTCATGCCCATTTCCGGAACCTCTGGATTGATTTCAGCATCGAGCCATTCAACCTGGCCTTCCGGATAGTTGGTAATAACCACTTTAAGCGGCTTCAAAATACCCATCGTCCTTGGAGCTTTCAGTTTTAAATCCTCACGTACAAAATGCTCAAGCATTTGCTCATCGACTGCACCGGATCCTTTTGATACACCTGTTTCGCCAACGAAATTGCGAATGGATTCAGGAGTGAACCCTTTACGTCTCATACCGGAAATCGTCGGCATGCGCGGGTCGTCCCAGCCATCAACATATCCTTCGTCAACCAGTTGTTTCAGCTTCCGCTTGCTCATTACGGTATTTGTAATATTTAAGCGTCCAAATTCAATCTGTTGTGGTGTGCTTTCCATTTCACACTGTTCGACCACCCAGTTATACAATGGGCGCTGATCTTCGAATTCCACTGTACAAATGGAATGGGTCACACCTTCAATTGCATCCTCAATCGGATGGGCGAAAGCATACATCGGATAAATGCACCATTTGTCGCCAGTATTATGGTGAGTGGTATGAGAAATACGGTAAATTACCGGGTCGCGAAGATTGATATTTGGAGACTTCATATCGATTTTTGCACGTAGCACTTTTTCGCCATTGCCAAATTCGCCATTGCGCATCCGAACAAATAAGTCCAGGTTCTCCTCTGCTGAACGATTACGATAAGGGCTTTCCTGTCCCGGTTCTGTCAGCGTTCCGCGGAGAGCGCGGATTTCGTCTGCGGATAAATCATCAACATAAGCAAGACCTTTTTTTATCAAAAGGACTGCTCGGTTGTACATTTCCTCGAAATAATCCGATGCGAAAAATAAACCGTCCCATTCATAGCCGAGCCACTTGACGTCTTCTTTGATTGAATTGACGTATTCCACATCTTCCTTCAAAGGATTGGTGTCATCAAATCTCAAATTTGTTCTGCCGTTAAATTCATCGCCCAATCCAAAGTTCAAAAAGATGGATTTAGCATGGCCAATATGTAAATATCCGTTCGGCTCCGGCGGAAAGCGAGTAACTACTTCTTTATGCTTGCCGGATTCTAGGTCTTTAATTATGATATCCCTAATAAAATTAGACGAGTGATTGTCCACTTATTTTCAACCTCTTTCATCATATGTACTACTTATATAACATAAATAAAGATATTTTTCCATTCTTCCCGACAATTCATGAAGAAAACAGGGGACCAAATTATTTTTGGTCGGAGATAAAAAGCGCTGGATTTTTTTACACATTATCTATGTATATGTATAAGTTGAAAGAAAGGGGTTGGTATTTTAGAAGAACTGGTTTGTATTTTAGAAAAGTGGTCGGTAAATGGTCAGGTCTGGTTGGTAAATATCCAAAACCGGTGGGTAATTGGCCATATCAGGTCGGTAAATCGAAAAAGAGCCTCTAATAAATGTTCCTGAACCACAACCTCCCGCGTTTTATTTTTAAAATAGTATCAAAAGGACTAAAATGGAGGGGATATAAAAAAGGAGGACCTTATCATGATAAACCTAGGCACAGTAGGAACAGGATGGATCACAGCTTCGTTCATAGAAGGAGCACGTTTGAGTGGGAAATATAATCTGATGGCGGTTTATTCACGTACTGATGAAAAAGCAAAACAATTGGCAGATACATATGATGCACCAAACTTTTTTACAAGTCTGGAGGAAATGGCAAAAAGCCCGAAAATCGATGCGGTATATATCGCATCTCCTAATTCACTTCATTACGAACAGGCACTTATTTTTTTGGAAAATAAAAAACATGTAATTTGCGAAAAACCGATTTTTTCAAATACAAATGAGTTAGAGATTGCTTTTCGAACAGCTGAAGAAAATGGTGTTTACTTATTTGAAGCAATTCGCAATATACACACGCCAAATTTTCGAATATTAAAAGAAAAACTGGATATGGCGGGTCAAATAAGAAGCGCGATTTTGCCATACATTAAGTATTCGTCACGCTATGATTTATTTTTACAGGGGGAAGAGCCGAATATATTCACGGCTGCCTATTCAGGAGGGGCCTGGTTGATCTTGGAGTTTATCCAATCTCCCTGGCAGCTGGGCTGTTCGGAGAGCCTAAAAAGGTGGCCTATCATCCGGTTATGCTTCGGACTGGAGTGGATGGAAGCGGAACGATTGTCCTGGAGTATAAGGGTTTTGTTTGTACCATAATGTGCTCTAAAACCTCCCACTCCACCATTCCTTGTGAAATCCATGGCGAGGCTGGGACGTTTGTGCTCGAAGATGCTGCTCCGATTTCTAAAATTGATTTTTATGACAGCCATTCGAAGGAAAGCCAGTCCCTCGGTGAAAAGCTGGAAGAGAAGGACATGATGTACGAAGCAAAAAATATTGCCGAAATCCTCGAGACCCAAAATGACAAAGCGTACGAGGAATTAAAGAACCTAAGCAGTATTGTTCTAAGGATTACGGAAGAAGCAAGAAAACAGAATGACATTATTTTTCAATCGGAAAGATAAATTTTTTGAACACAATATAAATATGGAAAAAAGAGGGCGAAAAAGTTGCCCTCTTTCTCATGTATGCATAGTATGGCTTTGATAAATTAAATTGCCACCCAATTTTTCCGCACACAAAAAGAAAGGGATGGTTTTATGGAAGCCGCTGGCATCTCTGATTATTTACAGGTTCGTACTGCGATAAATCCTATCTATCATCCTGAGGGCCATGAACTTAGCTACATTGCTGATTATACTGGCCTGCCCCAGGTATGGGATTTAAATCGGGACGGAGAAGAGCCTTCGCAAACAATTTTTACAAAGGAAAGAATTATTTTTGTCCAATATATAGAGGGTACCAGGAATCGTATTATTGGCATGGATGCTTCAGGAAATGAAAAGCAGCAGCTGTTTTTATTAAAGCCTAATGCTGAATTGATACCTTTGACTAATTCCCCTGAGCATATCCATCATTATGGGGGAAGCTCACCGGATGGCAATTGGATTTCCTGGTCAAGTAATCGTCGCAATCCGGAATTTTTTGATATTTATATTCAAAATTTAGTAACACTCTCCATTCACCAGGTGTATGCATCAAATGGTGTCTTTTCTCCTATTCAATGGTCCCCTGATGGAAAATCACTTTTGATTCGAAAAATAAATACCCAGACTGATCATGATTTAGGCCTTCTATTTCTTGAAACGAGGGTCATGGACTGGCTGACCAGGCACAGCGGTGAAGCGGGTTTTAAAAATCCCCATTTCAGTAAAAATGGCGAATTCCTCTACTTATTGACGAATAAAGACAGGGAATTTTATGGCCTTGCTGTTATTGACTTAGCTACTAAAAACTTAACATGGCTGGAGAAGGGGAATTGGGACTTTGAAGGCCTTACAGTGAGTAAGGATAAAAGTAAATTAGCATTTTCTGTTAATGAAGGTGGAATTTCCAGAGGGGTTTTGGCAGACATGAAACGGAGTGCCCTTTATACATGGAAAACACCCTTGGGCGTGATATCAGACTTGAAATTTTCGTCAGATAATCAAAGGCTTGCTTATGTATTGAACGGGCCTATCCATCGGATATTTGGGAGGTTGACCTTAGGAGCATTCAGGCACAGCGGCTAACTCAGCATTTCAGGTCGCCTGTCGTGGAGAGTGGATTGATTGAACCCGTTCCGGTCATGTACAAATCCTTTGACAACCTATCGATTCCGGCATTTTTTTACAAGCCTAAAAACGCTTCAGGGAAGCTGCCGGTTATTGTTTATCTTCATGGCGGCCCGGAAAGCCAGAGCCGTGCTGTTTATAATCCTTTTCTTCAATACCTGCTAAGCCGAGGCTATGCGGTATGTACACCGAATGTACGGGGCAGCACGGGTTATGGAAAGTCGTTTACCCATTTGGACGATGTCCGGAAAAGAATGGACAGTGTAAAGGATCTTGTTTCACTAACAGAATGGCTGAAGTCAGAGGGAGGAGCAGATCCTGGAAAAATAGCAATAGTGGGTGGAAGCTACGGGGGCTTTTTGGTTCTTGCAGCCGTATCACATTATCCGGATTTATGGGCAGCAGGGATTGATATCGTTGGGATTTCCAGTATTAGAAATTATCTTGAATCGACGGCTCCATGGCGCCGCAAACTTAGAGAGGCTGAATATGGAACGATTGAAAAAGATGGGGTCTTTTTTGATAAAATTGATCCTTTGAATTTTGCCGAAAGAATTATTTGTCCGCTGATGGTTGTCCACGGTGCTAATGACCCTCGTGTTCCAATTGAAGAATCGGAACGAATTGTAAAAAGACTAAAGGATCGGAATCATCCAGTAACATATTTGCGATTTGAAGATGAAGGACATACCTTTGCAAAAAGAGAGAATAAAAAAGGCGTACGCAGATATGGCTAAATTCGTGATTTACAATATTGGAATTTAGTTATGGATCGGTTTCAACAATAGCATAAAAGAGAGCATCGAATTAATTTTCTATGCTCTTTTAATTGGAACCCTCGCATATTGTGTAAGGTAAAAGAAGCTTTGTAATTTTATGTTATAATAGTAAAATATGGTAACTAATATATTGCTTGTGAGGTAAAGTCAATGGACAAAAAAGTAGTGTACTCTTTATTAATTTACTTTGGGACCATGTTAGGATTGGATCTTCTAGACAAATTTATCCATATTAAACTATTAACTAGAGCGACTGTAAATCTCATTATTTTTCCAGTGTTACTTATTGTAATAATTTATTTGCTTAAAGACTATTTGAAATTGCCGTTATTTAAGAAAAAAAAGCATCAATAAAAAAATCGATAGCTGTATCATTCATTGGATTTTTATTAACTATTTTAGGGCAAAAGATAATAAATTACATAAAATTTGATGTTCTTGGCATTTCAATGTCTTCGTCAAATACTGAAGATCTGTTGAAAACATTTCCTCTACTGATCATTGTTTCATCTATTATTGCCCCTATACTTGAAGAGATTATTTTTAGAAGGGGTATGCTCGGTTTACTGTTAAAGAAGTTTAATATAGGTGTAAGTATTATGATAAGTTCATTAATTTTTGCAGGTTGGCATATGACATTAATAGGTTTTCCTAATGTCTTTTTGGTAGGGGTCATTTTATCTTTCTCTTATTACTTTACTAATCGCCTGACAGTTCCTATTTCGATTCATATCCTTATGAACCTGCTTATATCAATCGTAGATTTGATTGAATAAGATATTGAGAGGAAACAGAAAATCAAAAAGAAGAACATAGAAAAATGCATGGAAACTTATTAGAATCCATGCATTTTTCTTTTGTATTTAAAGTCGATATGGCCCTTGTTAAGCAGCTTCCTGTTGCTTCTCATTGGCAGAATCAGGTGTTTTGCTGAAACGGTCAATCAATAGCCCGGCTGCCCCGCCAGCGAGTGCAGGCACTACCCAGCCGAGACCAAAAGAAGAGAAGGGCAGGAAGGAGACCAACTGGTCAAGTGCAGCAGAATCCAGCCCGAACATTTTCAAGCCATCGTATAGTGCAACCAGTCCAGTTAAGAGCATCGCACCCGCATAAACCTTTTGCGAGCCATTGAAATGGCGGTGAAAAAAGGAAAGAGTGATCAGTACGATCGTTAACGGATAGGCCATTACCAGGAATGGAACGGAAACAAAGATAATTTGATTCAAACCAAGATTGGCAATTAAAAAGCTTGCGAGAGATACAACGGTCACAACTGTACGGTAGCTCATTTTTGGCATTATTTTAGAAAAGTACTGGCCGCAGGCAATCGTTAATCCTACGCAGGTGGTAAAGCATGCTAGAGTAAAAATGACTCCGAGCAGAACCGTTCCGCTCTGGCCAAACAGCATGTTTGAAGCGGAAGATAACACCTCTGTTCCATTTTCAAATTTGCCGTAAGACGCCATTTTTGCGCCCATAAATCCGATTAGGATGTAAACAAAAGCTAAAGCGGCTCCGGCAACTAAGCCTGCTTTGATTGTATAGGAAGCCAGCTGCTTTTTACTGTTGACTCCTTTTTGTTTAAGGGTAGTTAAAATAACAATTCCGAACGCAAGTGCTCCAAGGGCATCCATTGTGCTATAGCCATCAATAAAGCCTTTAAAAAGAGCAGCACTTTCATACTTCGTGTCTGGGGCTTTTAAAGGATGATCCATATGGGCGAAGCCAGTAACACATAAAACTAAAATGGACAAAAGCAGTGCCGGGGTGATCCAGCGGCCCATATAGTCGACTACCTTCGAAGGATTAAGGCTTAAAAAGTAGGCTAGTGAAAAAAAGACTAATGTAAACAGGAGCAGCAGGATGGAATTACTCAATGACACTTCTCCTAGGAATGGCTTTAAACCCATTTCAAAGGCCACATTTCCATTCCGGGGAATTCCAAAAAACGGCCCGATCGATAAATAAACGGTGACGGTAAAGATCGTTCCGAAGAGAGGATGGACGCGGCGGCGAAGTGTCTGCACCCCATCCTTTACAAGAGCGATAGCCGCAAGGACAAGCAGTGGCAAACCCACCGCTGTAATAATAAAACCAGTTATTGCAGGCGAAATGAGGTTCCTGCCTCCAAGCCGAGAAATGGCGGAAATATTAAATTTCCGGCACCAAAAAACATCGAGAACAGCATAAGTCCAATAAATAAGGTATCCTTCTTTTTCATTAGTATCGCTCCTTTAAAGTGTTTGGGAAAATAAAAAACCCGCCCCTAAAAATAGGGACGAGTTTAACTCGCGTTACCACCCTAGTTCTGCATATCAAAAATGCAGCGCTCGATCAGCGTACTACTATACGCGTTCCATTTAACGGCGGATATTCCGGCTTGGCTTACTTTTCAATATTCATGTTCAGCCGCGCATCTCGGAGATGATTTTCAAATGTTAATTGCCATCGGCTCTCACCATTCGCCGACTCTCTGAAAGCAAGGAAAACATTCTACTTTTCTCGTCACTGATTTTTTCAAAAATTACTGAAAACTCAGAATGTATTAAGTTATTTATGATTATATTATCTTTCAATAATTTTTCAAGAGGTAAATTTTAAACAGGAATTTCAGGAACCGCTTCCAATGCTTCTGTATAAGTTCTTACGCCTCATGAAAAAATTTTTGTGACATCTTTCCGAATTCGAATTTTAAGAGATTTATATCACATATTCCTTCATTTTCATTCTTTATAGTTAAAGTAACGAAAGAATGGAGGAACCGTGATGAAATCAAGGAGCTGGTATACCAGACAGATGAAACGAAAGCCGATTCAAGCAGTAAGGTTTGCCGTTCAGGCAGTGTTCATATTGTTTTTGTTATATGTGGGTTTGCGGTTTTATCAATTTTATATGCACTTTCAAACCTCCGGAGCTGAGCCGTTTGTGAACAGGCCTCCTGCTGTAGAGGGATTTTTGCCCATCAGTGCGCTTGTTGCCTTGAAGGTTTGGCTGACAAGCGGTGAGTTTGATAAAATCCATCCAGCCGGGCTGGTATTATTCTCTTTTTTCGTAGGTTCTGGGATTCTGTTCAGGAAGTCATTTTGCAGCTGGTTTTGCCCGGTGGGAACGATAAGTGAATGGACCGGAATGCTGGGGAAAAAGTTATTCAAAAAGAACTTTGATATGCCGAGATGGATAGCCTGGATTTTAACGCCATTAAAGTACTTGCTGCTCTTCTTTTTCGTGAAAATGATTGTATTCGATATGCCGATATTCGCGGCAAAGGATTTTTTAAACGATCCATACAATAAAATTTCCGATGTTAAAATGCTGCTCTTTTTCTTGAATATTGGCGGTTTTACATTGAAATTTATCATTGTCATGTTTGTCCTTTCGCTTTTCTTCAAGAACTTCTGGTGTCGTTTTCTCTGTCCGTATGGAGCCATTATCGGCCTGGGAACGATTTTTGGAATCACCAAGATAAAGAGAAATGAAGATACGTGCATCGATTGTGAATTGTGTACAAGAGTTTGTCCGCAAAGAATTAAAGTATCGAAGATTGATGTGGTTAGAACGCCTGACTGTACAGCATGTATGCAATGCGTCGAGGCCTGTCCTGTTAAGGATACGTTGAATATGACGGTTGTTAATAAAAGGGTGAATAAATGGTTTATACCTGTTGCATTTATAAGTGCCTTTATCCTCATCGTTGCCTTCGCCAAGCTGACAGGACACTGGAACACAATCATTTCATATGAAGAATTCAAACAATTAATACCTGGCGTTAATTCAATTGGTCACTAAAAGATAAAAGCTGCCCATCCAGCTGGGGCAGCTTTTATCTTTTAAGGCACATATACCAAATGGAGTGATTGTCCAAAAATAAGTAAATAGTAATAACTTTTTTATAAAAGTCACAGGTCATCCGCCCTTCCATATGATAGGTAGTAAGGAAAATGAGGGGATGAAAATGAGTAAGAACGAAATGGGCAATTACCAAAGATATATTCCATATAAGCCTTCTAGTTCTGTAATTAGGTCCGTGTTTCTATATAGGGCTTCGGTGAAAACGGTTGGAGGCGTCAAATGGGGTTACATTAATGGAAAAGGTGTCATAATCCTTCCTCCTATATATGATCATGCTGGTGATTTTCAGAATAGTTTTTTAGCCATTGTCCGATTAATGGAACGTGATGGGCTAATCGATACAAATGGATATTTTATCGCCAAACCAAAATATGAAACCATCCATCCTTTCTCGGAAGGACGGGCAACGGTTATAAATAGGGATAATTATAATGTAATGGATGAGTCGGGAAAAATATTAACAGAGAAGGAGTATCATTTCATCGGTGATTATAAAGAAGGAAGGGCATTGGCGGCGAGCCTTGATAATAAAGGGAATTATTTATATGGCTATCTCAATAGGTGGGGAAAGGAAGTCATTCCACTTGAATACGAATCGGCGACCGATTTTAATAATGGCAAAGCTGTTGTAAAAATAAAAAACGGTCCGTTTGTCCTTATCGGCCTGACTGGAAAGGTACTGCATACTTATCAATTTGCCCACGTTAGCAATTACTCAGAAGGGCTGATCGCGTTCCAAAGGGAAAAGAACGGGAAATTTGGATATATAAATGAACAAGGGAAAGTCGTAATTGAGCCTCAATTTACGTTTGCTGAGCCCTTTATCGAAGGAAAAGCGATTGTAAATGTATCGGAGGATTTTAAAAACAAGTATGGACTCATAGACTCTAATGGGAAATTCCTTATAAAACCTATCTATGAATCGATCATCAGCCTTGGAGAAAAGAGGGTTGCGGTCGGAAAGGCAATACACCCTGAACAGCCCTTTTTAGGAAAAAAATACGCACTGGCAGATACAGATGGAAATATGCTGACAGGATTTATTTATAACACAATATCCAGCTTTGAAAACGGCCTGGCTACGGCAACGAATAATCTTTATACATTTTTTATCGATCATGATGGGAAAAGGGACGCGACATTTCCTGCTCTGAGCGGCAGCGGGGTGCTCCAGGTGGACCGGTCCTTAATAAGAGGAGAGATTGACTTTAGGCTGTTTTATTTTGATAAAAAGGCCAGCTTGTATGGAGGCAAAATGAAATTATTCCTTTAAACGGCAGGTTTTCTGTAAGAGAGAAAAAGTATAAACCAAACAAGGATTACCTTGTATACTACCCGCAAATTGAAGGGATTGAAAACGAAAGGACCCGGGCAAGAGTAAATCAAACATTAAAGGAGCTCGCTGGTGTGAAGGAGGTTTCTCCTCAGGAACAGCTGGACTCTCATTATACAGGCGATTATGAAGTGGCATTTTATGAAAAACAGCTGGCAGTCATTGAAATTAACGGATATGACTATCCATTTGGTGCTGCTCACGGAATGCCGGTGAAAAAATATTCCCATATCGATCTTGTAACAGGAGAGTTTTTTCAATTAAAGGATTTGTTTAAACCAGGTAGCCATTATGTTAAGGCCATAAGCGACATTATAGGAGAACAGATAAAAAGTGATGAGAGATATTCGTATGTTTTTCCCGGTACCTACAAAGGGATCCGGCAGACCAGCCTTTTTTCATTTCAGAAGGCATGTTGAGTATATATTTCAAGCCATATGAAATTGCCCCTTATGTAGCTGGGTTCCCTACCTTCCAGATTCGATTTGAAGAGCTGTCAGATATTATTGACCGGAATGGGGTGTTCTGGGAATCATTCCATTAAGAAACAGCAGACAACAATCTGCTGTTTTTTGTTTTTTATATCTATACCTTAATTGACAAAGGGACAGTGGGAATTATATTTTTAAAATAGACTAAATTTTCATTAAATAAATACACTAGGGTTGCAGAAGGAGAACGGACATGAAAATCATTGATATCTCAAGAAAGCTGGAAAAAGGAACTCCGACATGGCCGGGAGATACACCTTTCAATTTTGAAGTTTCCTGGTCGAAAGAGGACAGTGGGTCTGTAAATGTCGGCAGGCTTACGATGAGTATTCATACTGGAACACATGTTGACGCACCGTTTCATTTTGACAGCGATGGAAAAAGGATTTATGAACTTGATCTAAATCTTTACATAGGTAAAGCCCAGATAATAGATTTAAGCGGAAAGGAGTGCATTGGGGCAGCTGATGTGAAAGGTTTATTAATAGACGGGGTTGAACGAATATTAATACGTACTGCTTCCTGGCAGGATACAGCAAAATTCCCTGAGAAAATTACTTTTTTGAAGGAGGATTTCCGCCGCACTTGGCAAAAAAGGGAGTCAGGCTCATCGGTGTCGATGTACCTTCTGTAGATCCGCTTGACAGCAAGGAGCTGCCGCCATCACAGCTTAAGTGAGAATGGGATTCATATCCTTGAAGCAGTTAATTTGGATGGCGTTCAGCCTGGAGTTTATGAATTGATTGCACTCCCGCTTCCGTTAGGGGAAGCTGATGGAAGTCCGGTCAGGGCTGTGCTGCGCACGGTCGATAGCCAATGAATTTAATTTGATAAGCTAATAAAGCTGTGTCCTATTGAAGGACACAGCTGCTTTTGTTAACAAGCTATGGAAAAACCATACAAGGATGCATTCTCATGAGTTCGCTTGAAATTAGCCGTTTACATGTTTCTTCCTGAAAAATAACCAGTAGCTTCCAAAAGCGATGAACATCAATAATCCGATAGAGCTTGGGACTAAATATGATTTTAACGATGGCTGTTCATTTTCCAGTTTTTTTGGCAGTTCTGCCTGTGGAGCTTTTTCATCGGCAAGGAGATGCGTAGTGGCTTCCCCGTTTTTCGGAGAAGAGTATTCCAAATGAGAGTGGGCAAATGCATGAGTCCCCAAGGAGGAAAAAAATAGCAATGCTGCTATTAACACCATTTTAAACATTATTCTCAACTCCGATATAGTACTAATGTCTGTTATTTATATTATCATTAATAGCAGCAGGGTAAGACGGACGCGGGTAATTGTTCACAATAAGTTCAAAATTCAAGTTTTTATTTTTGTCAAAATTTCTTCCGGATTTTGTGACTTAGAAGTTCACTCCAAAAGGTGGAACATGTCTACCCGATGTATAACCTCACTTTAAAAGATCAGCTGGACCCTTATTGATTAAATATCAGCCCTCTCCAAAATTAATTGAAATCCTTCTAAATCCAGCAATTGCGGCAGCGGAACTATAGACACCTTTATCCATGTAAGTTAGTATCAGTAAAGTACCGTTTTATTGAGTACGGATTAGAGATAGAATGAAAACCAATAATATAAAAAAGAAGATGTTTATATAAGGAGACATATATGTTAAATATTCAGGAATTGAAACCTTTTTTAAAGGAAGCTTGGGAAAAGTCAGGCTTCGGCACTCCAACGTCGATTCAAAATACAGCAGTTCCTATTGCCTTAAAAGGCAGTGACCTTATCGCTGAATCTCCGACAGGAACGGGAAAAACTCTTGCTTATCTGCTTCCACTCCTTCAAATAGTTGACGAGACAAATCAGGGGGTACAGGCGGTTGTGCTCGCATCCTCTCAGGAGCTTGTGATGCAGGTATACCAGGAATTCCAAAAGTGGTCAGAAGGAAGTGGGATTCGTGGTGCCTCATTTATAGGAGGCGCAAACTTGAAGCGACAGCTTGAAAAACTGAAAAAAGGCCTCAAGTTGTTTTTGGTACGCCTGGACGGATGTATGAATTGATCAAACAGAAAAAGCTGAAAATGCATGAAGTGAAAACACTTGTACTTGATGAAGGAGACCAGCTTCTCGTGCCTGAGCACATCGGCACAATCCGGAACATTGTTAAAAGTACAATGGCAAGCCGCCAGGTGATGATGTTTTCAGCAACGCTTAAAAATGAAACCGAACAGTTGGCACATGAAATGACCAGGGATGCCGAAGTAATCAGAATCAATAAAGAAGAAGAAATCCCTTCGGGTAAGGTAGAACATATCTTTTTTTCATGCGAACCGCGTGACAAAATGAAACTGCTTGAGAAAATAGCACGTCTTGAGGATATCAAGGTACTGGCTTTTATTAATGATATAACCGAAATTTCAGTTGTAGCTGCCAAATTGAATTTCAAGGAATTGTCTGTAGGCCTCCTGCACGGCGAGTTGAAAAAAATGGAACGGCAGGCAGCACTGAAAAATTTCCGGGAAGGCAAGCTGAAGATGCTAATAGCGACCGATGTTGCAGCGAGAGGCCTCGATATTCAAGGTGTTACTCATGTCGTTCATATCGACATGCCAAAGGATATAAACCAATACATCCACCGTTCAGGTCGGACTGGCAGGATGGGGGCAGATGGAACGGTCATTTCACTTGTCACTGACAGGGAAGAGCGTGAATTAAAGCAATACTGCCGAAAAATAAATGTGCCAGTCAGCAAAAGGGTATTTTATAAAGGCCAAATAGTGGCAGAGGAAAATCGTAATCCTGCAAGAATAAACAAGAAATAGCTCTGTGGCCATGCTAATCAGCATGGCTTTTATTTATTAAAATACAGGTGATTTTCATTTAACATCGAATCATTTAAGGGAGGGGGGAATAGCTAAGATGGAAAATAAGAAATTAAAAAAAATGTACGATGAATGGCTTGAGGAAGCAACGATAGCAGAAATGCAGAGGAAAATGGAAAACGGTGAGATTTCCTCAAAAGAACTTGTCATGATGTACATGCATCGCATTTCTGCTTACGACCATAACAGGATCAATTCTGTGCTTGAAATTAATCCTGATGCGCTGCATATTGCAGCCTCACTTGATGCGGAGCGGAAAAAGTTCTGCCACGAAGCCTTCTTCATGGGATTCCAATTTTAATAAAAGACAATATTGATACGAATGATAAAATGCATACCAGTGCAGGCTCATTAGCTCTTAAGGATTCTATTGCGCAACGTGATTCGTTTGTTGCCGAACAATTAAGAAAAGCAGGCGCGGTTATCCTTGGCAAAACCAATATGACCGAATGGGCAAATTTTATGGCAGAAAATATGCCAAGCGGCTATAGTTCCCGGGGCGGTCAGGTCATCAATCCTTATGGGCGGAGAATTTGATGTCGGCGGATCCAGTTCAGGCTCAGGCGCGGCAATTGCAGCAAACTTAGCAGCCGCTGCGGTTGGCACAGAAACTTCGGGCTCTATTTTGAATCCTTCCTGCCAAAATTCACTCGTCGGTATTAAGCCAACGGTTGGATTAATCAGCAGACGGGGCATTATTCCAATCGCTCACAGTCAGGATACAGCGGGGCCAATGGCAAGGACCGTGGAGGATGCTGCTGTCCTTCTGAACGCATTAAAAGGCAAGGACATGGAAGATTGCATTACATGGTCAAGTCCTCATTCTGAAATCGATTTTATTGACCATTTAATTAAGGATGGTTTAAAAGGAAAAAGGATCGGAATCGCACGGAAAGGATTTATCCAACTTTTGAGCGAAGAAAAGCAGCAAATTTTTGAAGAGGCAGTAACGGCCTTAAAGTCATCAGGCGCGGAAGTTATCGATAACATTGAAATCCTTTCAAGCAAGGCAGAGTGGAAATATGATGTTTTGACACACGAATTTAAGGCGGATGTAAATGCTTATTTAAGCACCCTGCATCCTTCTATTCCTGTCCGAACCTTAGCGCAGGTGATTGAATTCAATGAGAAGAACGAAGATGAAATGCTGAAATATGGACAGGCGGTATTGCTGGAATCTGAAGAAACCAGTGGCAGGCTGACTGAGGCTGCGTATGTAGAAGCATTGGAATTCGACAGCTATCATGCAGGAGAACAAGGAATAGATTTTGCCCTCCATGAGTATGGCCTGGATGCCATCTTGTTCCCTAGCGATGAAGGCTCCCATATCAGCGCAAAGGCGGGATATCCTACAATTGCTGTACCTGCCGGATATACATCTGCCGGAGAACCTACAGGGATTACGTTTGCGGGAACTGCATATAGTGAACCAGCATTAATCGAAATTTCTTATTCCTTTGAGCAAATGACCCAAAAGCGTCGTCCACCAATGATTGTGTTGGAATAAGCAAACGACTTTTAAAACATACTACTTTTGAAACAGTAAAAAGGAGCTGGTATGTGTGGGTAAAACAAAGCTGGGCAACAAAAATGCACAGAGAAACAATAATAGTAAGGTCGGAAAAACAAGCTCTGAGCTGGTCGAATTTTCAACTGGCGAAGATTTAAAAAGAAATCGGCCGAAGGATAAATAAACAGGATTTTTTTGTAGATTAAGCCAAAACCCCTCCTGCCCAGGAGGGGTTTATTTTGATAGTCCTATTCTTCTACTTTCTTTAAAGGATCGAGTGCCGGACCTTCAACCACATCTCCTGCATATGAAAAACGGGAGCCATGGCATGGGCAGTCCCACGTTTTTTCGGCGTGATTCCATTCGCATTCACAGCCCAAATGTGTACATGTCGTGTCGACAAGATAGAGTTGCCCGTTCTCGTCCCGGTAGCCTCCAGCTCTTTTTCCATTATACATAACCACGGATCCTTCTCCATTATGAAGATCGCCTGGATCCTTTGGAACAAATTCAAGCTTGCCTTTTAGCAGATGCCCTGCGACATCGGCGTTTGCAGTAAGCAAATTCTTTAAGCTCGGATCCGCATTGAACCGGGAAGGGGAATAAAGTTCTTTATATAAGTTCTCACGGTGTAAAACATAATCGCTGAGAAGATGTGCTGCGAGAATGCCGCTGGTCATTCCCCATTTTTTATAGCCTGTTGCAACCAGGATATTTTCCTTCTTCTCTGTTATAGGGCCAATATAGGGCATTTTATCAAGTGTGATTAAATCCTGGGCGGACCATCGGTAAGAAATAACCTCTGTTCCAAATGTTTCTCCGGCAAACTTTTGTAGGGCATCATAGTGGGAAATCGTATCAATTCCCTGCCCGGTTTTATGTTTTTCACCTCCAATGATCAGCAGTTTTTCACCGCTTTCTCCATAGGGAGTGTAGCGGATCGAACGGGAAGGCTCGTCCACGCTTATGTACATTCCTCCAGGATACTCACTTTCAGTTTTAATGCCGATTGCATAGGATCTTTCTGCATACATCCTCGCAAAATAAAAGCCCATCCCATCATAGAAAGGGAAATGAGAGGAAATGAGTACCTTGCTGGCGGTAACTCTATTGCCATCCCGGGTTACTACCTTTGGGTGTTCGTCTTCAATGTCCTCCATTTCCATTGCTGTGGTGTTTTCATAGACAGCACAGCCAGAACGGACAGCTTCCTTCAGGAGACCTGTCAGGAATTTAAGAGGATGGTATTGACCCTGGTTTTTCATAAATAGAGCATTTTTTATTTCAATGGGAAAAGGGATACTTTCAGACAGGTATCCATCAATGCCAAGCTTTTGGTAGGCCTCCCATTCCTTTTCAATTTTCTTTGCGTATTCGTCCGTTGTAGAGTAAATACAAGCATCCTCAGGGCTGAAATCACAGTCTATTCCTTTATCATTTGAAGTGTTTTTGATAAAATCAAGCGCTTCAATATGGGATTGATAATACAACCTTGCCTTTTCTTCACCTAAGTGACTAATGAGTTCATCGTAAAATAAGCCATGCTGGGCGGTTATTTTGGCAGTGGTATGTCCTGTCGTTCCGTTTAAAACACTCCCAGCTTCTAACAGGGCAACCTTAATCCCCTCTTTCGAGAGCAGATACGCAGCAGTAATGCCGGTTATGCCCGCACCAACGATGGCCACATCAACAGTGATATCTTCAGCCAATTTTTCATAGGCAGGCAATTCAATTTCACGCCAATAGGTCCTTGGAAAATGTGAGTTGTGTTCAGATGTGCTCATAAATGTTCCTCCTCAAGTTTGTAGGTCGATGTTTGTTAATATTCCCATCCTTGGAAAAATGAATCATAAGTAATGATTGAAATTCAATTGCCTATATTTGTAAAGGAGTTTTGGCAAGCTTTATAATAGGGAAAAATAAACCTGTACTGAATGGGAGAGTTAATATGACGGAAATTTGGTCTGCCGAGCGCAGCTTAACCCCAGAAGAAGCGGAAGGAATCATTTCAATGCAATTTCCTCAGCTTGCACCTTTAAATATTAATATTTTAGGAGAAGGTTTCGATAACACTGTTTTTATGGTAAATAAACAATATGTTTTCCGATTCCCGCGAAGAAAAGTGGCAGTAGAACTACTGGAAACTGAGAGAAAGCTTTTGCCACAGCTTGTTCGGATGTTAAAGATGCCGATTCCGGAGCCTGTTTTTCTAGGGATGCCAACAACGAACTATCCATGGACATTTACAGGGTATAAGTCTGTAAAAGGAATCACACCAGGGGTCTTAACCATAGAACATAGGAAGCAATCTGCAGGCGCACTGGCTGAATTTTTAAAAAGCCTTCATAGCTTTCCAGTTGATCAGGCCCATCGTTTGGGAGTACCTTTTGACGAATATTACCGGTTGAGCATAGAAAAAAGAAAATGCCGGCTGGAGGAAAATATCGAAAAAGCTATCCAGGGAAATCTGCTGCCTGAACAGCAGAATGCCATAATGGAGTATGCAAACTCATTAGAGGACATCAAAGTGAGTCCGATTAAGATGCTTGTCCATGGAGATTTACATTTTAGGAATGTTGTCATCGATGCTGAAGGGTTAATCTCTGGTGTCATCGACTGGGGAGATACTCATATTGGCCATCCAGCTGTTGATCTATCCATAGTCTACAGCTTCCTGCCATCAGATAGCAGGGATCAGTTCTTTGACGTATATGGACAGATTGATGAAGAAACCCAGCAGCTGGCTCAATTTAAAGGCATTTATACTTCATTGCTTTTATTGCTTTATGGTGCTGATAAAAAAAATGATGAATTGGTGGCAGGTGCCCAGGAAAGTTTGGCCCTTGCCCTCTCATAGAGGAGGAAAAAGAAGAATGGTACAGGAAATTCCCGTGACTAAAAATATCGACCGCCAAAGAGAAAAGTCAGAAAGGTTTGAGGTTGCTTTTAATCAAATTCATGAAAAACTAAAAAACCTTGTCAAATTTGCTGAAAATGACCATTTTTTGGAGCTTCTGCATAGGGCTAGGAATCAGCACTCTTCGATCCGGCATTATTTTGATGATTTAAAAAGCTACGCACGCCTCAGAAATGCTTTGGTGCATGAAAGGAGCAAGGCGAATTTTTATATTGCAGAGCCCCATACAGAGGTCGTCGAGCAAATTGAAAGAATTGCAGTGTTTTTGTCCACGCCGCCTTCCATCACTTCGATTGCTTCTGCAAAGGTAAAAACATATGAAGCGGATGAAGAAGTTAAGGATGTTTTACAGGATATGCAGAAATACTCTTTTACTCAATTTCCTATTTATAATAATGGACAATTTTCATTTTTGCTGACAGAAGGTGGAATGAGAAGTTATTTTACCTCCCGACTAAAAGGAAATACTATCGACTTAAGCGGACAAAAATTGAAGGATATAAGGCCATGTGAGAACACAAACACGGTCAAATTTGTTTCTAAAAAGATGAACATATTTGAGTTGGAGGATTTATTTGAAGAACGTGTTCAAAAGGGAGACAAGCTGGAAGCAGTCATTATTACCGAAAACGGCTCGGAAAAGGAAATGCCGATCGGCTTGATTAGCCCTTGGGATTTGATTAAGACCGAGAACAATTAACTTTTTCCTCTAAAATAAGAAAGCACGCCATGAGCGTGCTTTCTTATTTTTAGGGATGTGCTATTTTTTTTCGTTTTTAGTGTTGTTTGCATAATATTCTACTTTCTTGATATTCACCCCGACAAAGGTTTCGATAATAGATTGTCCGCCAGCAATGGATAAGATCAATATAAGAATGAATGCCATTTTGGGAAACAGCAGATAGGCGCCACCAAGAAAAATTGCACTCCAGATTCCCGCGCACCAATAGCATTTCAGAAGGTAGCCAAACATGGAGGTAGGTACCTCTTTTGACTTTGTTCCATTTTCAGTTTCCACTTTCACTTTTTTGACAAAAGGTCTTCTGATAAATTCGGTAATTTTATCAAAAACGATTAAATGTGTCAGTCGATAGCTGGCTAAAATCAGCATAATGTAGGTCATCCAAGAAACATGCTCCATTTTAATCCTCCAAAAATCTCATTTGTTATCCGTAATCCATTTTATTTTTTCCTCCCTTTCAGTTTCCCGCCAAGGAAACTCCTTAACCCTCAATTGGAATATTTCTTGAATACAATGCAAGTAAATTTTATTTTCTTAAAAATAATTCAGAAACCTGTATATTTTAGACTGAAAATCAAAAATATATATTCGGAGGAGGAGGAAAAATGAAAAAATCATATTTGTTCAGTTTGTTTAGTTTCTTATTTTTACTCTCATTGTTTTGCTTGCCTGGCGTATCATTCGCGCAGCAGTTGTATACTGTACAGCCTGGGGATTCTCTTTGGAAAATTGCTGTCCGCTTCCAGGTTGGCATTTCGGAAATCATTCAAGCCAACCCGCAAGTTAAGAATCCAAACTTGATCTATCCCGGAGAGAAAGTGAACATTCCCAGCTATGATGCAACTAAAAGCATTGAACAACAGGTCATCCAGCTGACCAATCAAGAACGGACAAAAAATGGACTGCCAGCACTTACGGCTGACTGGGAATTGTCCAGGGTTGCACGCTATAAGGCAAATGATATGAGAGACAAAAACTATTTCTCTCACACTAGCCCAACATACGGCGATCCTTTTACGATGATGAAAAACTTTGGGATTGCCTACAGATCCGCTGGAGAAAACATCGCTGCAGGACAGGCAACCCCTCAAATGGTTGTACAGGCATGGATGAACAGCCCAGGACATAGGGCAAACATCCTGAGCCGCAATTACACACGCATTGGGGTTGGATATTCAAAGGGTGGGGCGCAACGGTATTATTGGTCACAAATGTTTATTTCTAAATAAGATGGAAGAGGGTCAGTCCTTTAGGGCTGACCCTTTCTACGTCTCAGGTCTTATTTAAAAATCTGGCTGGAGTTCGTTATGAGATATTTGGAATAAAGGTAAGATGAAATCAAGAAAGGAAGGAGGAAACAAAATGAAAAAATTTGGTTTACTTATCGCAGGAGGGATCGCAGCGTTAGTGTTAATATCAACAATCGGCCCCATGGTAGGCTTGGCTGTCAGCCTGGTGATTCTGTACTTCATCCTGAAGCAATTTTTAAAGGCAGAAACGAAGAGGGGGAAAGTCGGTTTAGGAATCCTTGGATTTATCGTCCTGATGGCCTCCCCTTCACAATGCTCCAGCTATCATTGGAGCTATTGCGGCATATGTTCTCTATCTAGTTTATAAAAAATGGAATAACAAGACAGAAAGCGTTAAAGAAGAAAATGATCCCTTTATGAATTTTGAAAAGCAATGGAACGACCTGAAACATTATTAATTACTAACCAAAAACTATTATTTCTAAAGGAGAGATACCCATGTCAAACTTATTAACAAAAATTAAAAATGCTGTTTACGCCGATTTACATGAAGCACTGGATCAAAAGGAAAAGCAAAACCCTATCATGATGCTGAACCAATATCTGCGCCAGTGTGAGCAGGAAACGGAAAAGGTACGAAAGTTGTTGGAACGCCAAAATGCATTAAAAGAGGAGTTCACACGTGAGTATGACCATGCCGTTGAGCTTGCTGAAAAGCGGAAACACCAGGCGGACATTGCCTCCAAAGCTGGAGAAACAACCCTGTATGATTTTGCATCCCAAGAACATAGCCAATATGCGGAACGTGCCCAGCGTCTTAGCCATGTACTTCAACAGGCAAAGCAGCAGCTGGAGGAATTGGAAAGGAAATACGGGGAAATGAAGCATAAGCTAAAGGATATGAATATCCGCCGGATGGAACTAATGGGTCGAGAAAATATCACACGTGCCCATAATCGTATTAACAAAGTTCTTGAAGAAAATACGTTCTCAAAAAAAGCATTTTCTGGCTTCCAGGAAGCAGAAAGCTTTATTGACAGGCTAGAACATCAGGTCAATAGCTCCTATTATCGCAATACCATCGATGCTCGTATCGCCCAGCTTGAAAAAGAAATGAAAGTTGAAGAAAGCTAGTCCATTTTATAGGAAAAACATGGTATTCTAAAAAGGCGTGGTTCACACGTCTTTTTAGAAAATCGGCCAATGGGGGGAGGAAAGCGGATGTTTAGTAGACTTAAAGATGATTACCCCAGTTGGGTTGTATTAATTGGCAGCATTATATTAATTCTCGATGTAACCTTTTATAACAAAGGGCTTATCTTTTCCCTGTTTTTTTCAGGTTTAATGATTTATATTGGGCGGAAAAGGGCTTCGAAAAAAAAGGGAAAATTCCTTTTTTGGGGAGGAATCATCCTTGCCTGCTCCAGTATTTTTAAACTAGTGACCTTTAGATTCTTATTAGTAGCCATTCTTATACATTTTGTTATTCAGTTTGGACAGTCGAAGAAGAATCCTAAAAAAATAGATCCTATCATCCAAGAACCCAATCATGAGAAAACAAATGAAGCGATCATTAGAACCAAACCGCTTTTTGAAAATATCCTGTTTGGCAAACAAAAGACACCAGAACACTCTTTTGAGTGGAATGATATTAATATTCAAGCTGGTATTGGCGATACTGTGATTGATTTCAGCTATACGGTGCTTCCTAAGGGAGAAACAGTTGTTTTTATCCGTAATTTTATAGGCAATATCCGGGTGCTCGTACCATATGAAATAGAATTAAGCATTCATCATTCTGTAATAGCAGGCTCAACGACTATTTTTGGAATACAGGATAGCAGAATGGTTAATCAGGTTCTTCATGTGCAAACTCCTGGTTATGAACAAGCTGTACAAAAAATTAAAATCTTTACCTCACTTGCTGTTGGCAGTTTAGAGGTGAGCCGTATATGAGTATTTTGCAGCGTCAAATCGTTTGGGCTGCAAGTTTTGCGTTTTTGCTTGCCCTTGTTTTCTCGGCCGCCTATATAATAGTGTTTCCATTAGAGAGATGGTCTGATTTATGGAACCGGCATCTTATGGATATCCCGTTTGTCATTTTCATCCCTGTTATCAGTGTTTCGATTGGCATCCTTTTTGGTGCAGTCTCAGGTTTATATTGGAAGAAACAGCTTCATTTACTGGATCAGTCTCTTTTCCAGCTAGAAGAGGCAGGCACGCCGAGTTAAAAGAAATGCCGGTGAATACAGATTTTCAACCCATAACGCTTAGAATTGAGAAAATCGGAAAACAAATAGCCGAACAGGTCATGCTTTCCCAGCGCCTTGCCACAGAAAAGGTCGAGGATGTCGAAAGCCGTATTCAGGAGATTGTATCCCGTGAGCGCAACCGACTGGCAAGGGAGCTCCATGACTCTGTCAGCCAGCAGCTTTTTGCTGCTTCAATGATGATGTCAGCAATTAATGAAGTCCAAACTGAAAGAACCGACCGAGAAGCAAAGCAGCTAAAAATGGTTGAAGAAATGATTCATCAATCCCAGCTTGAAATGAGAGCATTGCTTCTTCACCTCAGGCCTGTCGCTTTAAAAGGGAAAACGCTTCAGGAAGGAATTGAAGAGCTGTTAATCGAATTATCTCAGAAGGTAACAATGGATATTCATTGGAAGGTGGAACCGTTCCCGCTCGATAAAGGGGTGGAAGACCATCTTTTTCGCATTCTTCAAGAGTCAGTTTCCAACACGCTCAGGCACTCGAAGGCAACCAGTCTTGAGGTCCTATTAATTAAACGTGAAGACCTTATCATTATGAGAATCGTCGATGACGGGATAGGTTTTCAAGAGGAAGAAAAAGCAGGCTCATACGGGATGCAGAATATGCATGAACGGGCAGTAGAAGTAGGCGGAACATTAAAGGTTGTCAGCGTAAAAAATAAGGGCACGCGCCTTGAAGTGAAGGTTCCGTCAATGGTAAATGGGGATGGTGCGAATGATTAGAGTAGTATTTGTGGATGACCATGAAATGGTGCGAATCGGTGTTTCCGCTTATTTATCGGCACAGCCTGATATTGAAGTAGTCGGGGAAGCAGATAATGGAAAGATGGGAGTGGAATTAGCTCTTGAACTTCGTCCGGATATCATTTTAATGGATCTGGTGATGAAGGAAATGGATGGCATCGAAGCGACAAAGCAGATTGTAGAGCAGTGGCCTGAGGCGAAGGTCATCATTGTAACGAGCTTTCTTGATGATGAAAAAGTCTATCCGGCACTTGAGGCAGGTGCGACCAGCTATATGCTAAAAACCTCCAAAGCAAGTGAAATTGCCGAGGCGGTACGCTCAACCTACCATGGGCAATCTGTGCTTGAACCGGAGGTAACTGGTAAAATGATGCTGAAAATGCGCCAGAAGAACCAGCATCTGCCCCACGAAGAGCTGACAGGGCGGGAGCTTGAAATCCTGCTGCTGATGGCAGAAGGCAAGACAAACCAGGAAATTGCTGACGTTTTATTTATAGCGTTAAAAACAGTTAAAACCCATGTCAGCAATATTCTCAGCAAACTGCAGGTACAGGACAGGACCCAGGCGGTTATTTATGCATTCAAACACTCAATGGTTGAGTAGCATATGTGAAAAAAAGCAAGTAGCGGAGCTAATTAAAACTAAAAACTATTGTAGAGAGCTTAATGATAATTACATTAGCTCTTTTATTTTGGCTGTTTTCGCAAAGAATGCTTTTTTCTGCACAAATTCTAATATTTAGAGTTTGTACCGAAATTCTCTGATTCGGACTCGACTGGCCTTAATTTGATTAAACCATCCCGAATAGATCTCTGATTCGGACTCGAATCCCCTTAATTTGATTAAACCTGTCTGAATAGACCTCTGATTCGGACTCGACTGCCCTTAATTTAATCAAACCTGTCCGAATAGACCTCTGATTCGGACTCGACTGCCCTTAATTTAATCAAACCTGTCCGAATAGACCCCTGATTCGGACTCGACTGCCCTTTTTGCCATCAAACCTGTCCGAATAGACCCCTGATTCAGACTCGACTGCCCTTAATTTAATCAAACCTGTCCGAATAGACCTCTGATTCGGACTCGACTGGCCTTAATTTGATCAAACCTGTCTGAATAGACCTCTGATTCGGACTCGAATGCCCTTAATTTAATCAAACCTGTCCGAATAGACCCCTGATTCGGACTCGACTGCCCTTTTTGCCATCAAACCTGTCCGAATAGACCCCTGATTCGGACTCGACTGGCCTTAATTTGATTAAACCTGTCCGAATAGATCTCTGATTCGGACTCGAATCCCCTTAATTTGATTAAACCTGTCTGAATAGACGTCTGATTCGGACTCGACTGGCCTTAATTTGATCAAACCTGTCTGAATAGACGTCTGATTCGGACTCGACTGCCCTTTTTGCCATCAAACCTGTCCGAATAGACCCCTGATTCGGACTCGACTGGCCTTAATTTGATTAAACCTGTCCGAATAGATCTCTGATTCGGACTCGAATCCCCTTAATTTGATTAAACCTGTCTGAATAGACGTCTGATTCGGACCCGACTGGCCTTAATTTGATCAAACCTGTCTGAATAGACGTCTGATTCGGACTAGACTGCCCTTTTTGCCATCAAACCTGTCCGAATAGACGTCTGATTCGGACTAGAATGCCCTTTTTGCCATCAAACCTGTCCGAATAGACCCCTGATTCGGACTCGACTGCCCTTTTTGCCATCAAACCGGTACAAATAGACCCCTGATTCAGACTCGACTGCCCTTAATTTAATCAAACCTGTCCGAATTAGCTACTAATTTGAATTCGAGACCTCTGTTTTCACCAAAACTTCCCTTGAGTAGCCTCTAAGTGGAGCACAAATTATTACAGAAGTAACAAAGGTTACGAAATGAAAATTTATTTTTCAACAAAAAATATTTATTACATAAAAAAAGTTCCCGGCTGGACTGGGAACGTCATGGTTATAAATGATCTACCTCGGCTTGTTTACCCTTTATTATTTTTTCTTCATGGGCCGTAATTTCTTCATTGAATTTATCCCTTAGTACGCTTTTGTCTCCATACAGCAGCACCTTATCACCAGCCTGGAGTTCGGTATCCAGTCTTTCGGTACGGATTACAACACTGCCACGCTTAATAAACAGGACATTAATGTCATCTTCTTCATTAATTATTCCCCTTAAGGTAAGACCAATACTAGGGGAGGATTCGTGTATTGGAACCTCTACAAAATAGTTGTCTTCATTCGTTAAAAAAACATCGCGAATGGGCAAATCCTCGAGCTCATACTTCTTTTTCATTTCTCCTTTAAACTTTTTGGAAAGTTTATTTTGCAGCCCAGGAATTTTTAATACGGCTAAAAGGATAATAAGGAAAGCCGCACCGTAGGCAATTTCCAGTGTGAAAAAGTTTTTGGCCAATATATTACTGATCGATGATATAATGACGGCCAATGAAAACGCACCGAAAAGAATCAAAAATGCACTTAACTTTCTTCTGACAGGATGTGAAATGATCAATTCGGATTCTCCGGTAGTAAAACCAGTACCGGTAAGCATCGAAATAACCTGGAATCTTGAAATATGCTTTTCGAGCCCTGTAAGGGTAAAAAAAATAACATTGAGTTCAATGACGGCCAGAACGATAAAAATATAAATAACTATAAATAAATAATCCATTTGGATAAGCCTCCATCATCCCGGATACAAGAGGTATATGTAAAGTGAAAACGATAAAAGCCTAAAGGAAACGTGCTCCCTTAGGCATCCTGTTCATTCTTGTTATAATAATGCACACCATACATCGAGCCTTCACTAACCATTTTATTATCATCAATATCCATCGGGTCTGAAAGACCGGCTTTTTCAATCGGAAGCCCTTGTGTTGCTTTCGAAGGGATAACCTTGTTTTTTACTGTTTGAAGCATTCCTTGAAAGCTTTCTTTGTTTGGTTTGAACGCAACCCATAAAAGAGCCCCAATCCCTGCACCTGCGAGCACATATGAACCGACTGTACGAGAATTTTTCATGTTGAATCATCCTCCTTGATTAAAGTTGTTTATATCATCTTACTATTATATGTACCCAATTTTCTGGCATAAAAAACCCCTCTTCTTTATTTATCACCACATTACACAAAAAGGGCAGCCGGATGGCTGCCCACATATATTGCATTATTAATCTCTGCTTGAAATTATTCCGAAAATGCGCAGAAGGCTGATAAACAAGTTAAGAAAATCGAGGTATAGGCTCAATGCCATCAAAGGGACATCTTCAGCCCTTACACCGTAACGCTTCATACGATTGATATCGAATAGAACATACCCGCTGAAAACTAAAACCCCGATAAATGAGTACGCGAGCATACCTGTAGAGCTTAGAGGCCAGAAAATAGAGAAAATTGAGATCGCAATCAGGGCAAGCAGTGCTGCCAGCAGCATTCCGCCTAAAAAGGATAGATCTTTTTTTGTTTTAGAAGCATAAAGAGCCAGCCGGAAAAAACGGTTACTGTCGTTGCAAGCGCGAGAAAAACCGTATTCGCTCCAGCAGTTGCCATATAATGAGTAACAATTGGAAAGGTAGTTACTCCGGATAAGAATGTGAAAACATAAAGAAAGGTATAGGATATTGCCTTCCTGCGCCGTAGAAAGAACGCGAAAAGGAGCAATACGGTTTCAAGGATGGCCAGAGGTAAAAATAAACCTGCTGGAACCAATACTCCCGCCATTGTTCCAAGCAGGGCAACAGCAAGGGATAGGGCAAATGTCCTCATTACAGAAGGCATATATTGATTGGATGTTTGTGCATACATATAAATCTTCACCTCATTAAAGTTATCGAGCTCAGCAGCGGGCAAAACCGCCGGAAAACTGTGCTATTTTATTTATTCATACGGATAAGATGGACTAGAAGTTTCATTTTCTTTTCTTTCTTTTAATAAATCCCTGATTTCCATCAATAATTCCTCTTTTTTATCTATAATTACAGCTTTCTCTTTAACTTCTTCTTTTCTTTTAAAATGAGTAATGATTCTTACAAACATAAAAACAGAGAATGAAATAATAAAGAAGTCGACAACCGTCTGAATAAATAGGCCGTATTTTAATTCCTCACTCCCAACCTTTATCGAAAGACCGGTGAAATCGATTCCGCCCATTAATAGGCCAATCAGCGGCATCAGCATATCCTGGACCATAGAATTAACAATTTTTCCGAAAGCAGCGCCAATAATTACGCCCACGGCAAGGTCAATAACATTGCCCTTTATAGCGAATTTTTTAAATTCATTCAACATTATAAAATCCTCCTGGACTGAATAAACACAGCTTATCCTTAGGAGGAAATTGTAACCCCGATACAACTCTTTTTGCAAGTGCCTGCGAAAGAAGGAAATAACAAAATAATACCGGTTGACACTTATGTTCTTTTTCTCTATATTAACTATGTCAAGAAAAAACACTGTACCGCGTATACCGAAGAGGTTCATAGCAGATACCCTCTATAAAAAACTATGGAAATGGAGAATTCAGCCATATCCTTAGGATATGGCTTTTAATTTTGTACAGTTTACTATAAGGAGGCAATCAAAATGGCAGGTAGAACAGACGATGAATTGGAAGGTGTAACACTTCTAGGCAACCAGGGAACAAAATACTTATTTAATTATACTCCCGAGGTGTTAGAAGCATTCGATAATAAACATGCAAACCGTGATTACTTTGTAAAACTTAATTTCCCTGAATTTACGAGCCTGTGCCCGAAAACAGGGCAGCCTGATTTCGCTACGATTTATATCAGTTATATTCCAGGTGAGAAAATGGTGGAAAGCAAGTCACTTAAATTATATCTATTCAGCTTCAGGAATCATGGGGATTTCCATGAGGACTGCATGAATATCATCATGAATGATTTAATCAAGCTTATGGACCCAAGATATATTGAGGTTTGGGGGAAATTCACGCCAAGGGGCGGCATTTCCATTGATCCATATACAAACTATGGAAAGCCAGGCACCAAATACGAACAAATGGCTGAATACCGTTTAATGAACCACGATTTATATCCTGAAAAAATTGATAACCGCTAAGCACATATTACAAAAAAAGAGCAGCCTTCATATTGAGGGCTGCTCTTTTACGTTCATTTCGGATTGCTTGATTCATAGATGTCTAGGAAATCAGTTTCATTTTCAACGCCTTAACAGCTGCATCAGTTCGGTTTTTGGCATCGAGTTTTTGGATGATTGCGGATACATAATCCCGTACGGTGTAGCTGCTTAAATGAAGGCGGTCAGCAGCTTCATTTATTGAGGCGCCTTCAGCTATCAATTTCAGAACCTCTTTTTCCCGCTCGGATAGGATGCTCTTTTGTTTCCTGAACTGTTGCAGAGCCTCATTCCAGAAGGGATAAAGCAATTCACCGGCATAATGGCCCAATTTGATCAACGCTGTAAGCGTCTGATGGCTGACGCCAAACTCGGAGGCTTCTCCCTTGTCTAAAAGAGCCAATCCTATCAATTGATTTTTTGCAGGAACAAAAAGTGGAACAATAACTAAAGATTTCAAACGGTGCTCATGTATATATTTTTCAGGAAGAATCTCGGCAGCATTTGATACATACAGTGGCTGGGCGTGTGTTAAAGTTTCCAGATGATTTTTTAATATCGGCAGGTGCATTCCGTCTTCATTAACATAGCATCCCTTTCTTTTCGTGTCATCCGGGGCATAAAGGTAGAGCGAGCAGCGTTTAAACGGCATATAGTCAACCAGTCCGTCGCTTATAGCCTGTATGGCAGTTTCTGCGGTATTTGCCCCCATAAGCCGTTGAAGGAAAAGAAGCGCTGCATCCTTCCATTCGATTTTTGATTCAAGATGGTGTAGCTTTTGCTGACGAAGATACATTTTTCTCACAAACTCGATTTGCTGCTCCGAAATATCCTCCCTTAATTCATCCGTACAAATCAACAGTGAATCAGTCAAACAGGGGATATGGATTACCTCCTGATGATTTTCTTCAGAGCGACTCAGCAATCTGCTTACGGCAAGCGAGAGAACGTTTATCTCATCCGCTTTTAAACTCGAACACATGTCGACCAATTGCTGTGATGCTTGATGTTCTCCGGAACAAACCACCTTCTCGATTTTTACATCTCTATTTTCCTTTTTCACCACTGCCAGCCATTTCATTGGAAAAATATTCGAAGCGATAATCATTCTTGCCCATTTTTCTGTCCGATCTTCCGTTTCCTGCTCCAGCAGGGAATGATCAAGTATTTTTGAAAAAAAAGATTGGATAGCTTGGTGCTGTAAAAAATCAGAATTAGATTTATCTGATAGGCATTTATGAAAGAGGTTTTCAATTAAAGTTACGAGGAAGACAGCATTAAAATCATCGTAGTCCTCTGAGAAGCGCATCCTCCATTCTGCCATTAGGGAGAGTATAAATGAATCGGCATTTTCCAGCCGTTTCTTTGAAAGCAGCTGAAAGCTAAAGCGCAGCATGTAGTTCATCTCTTCTATAAAAGGATAATGGCGTCTTTTCAATGTGGAGTAGATCGTTTCCCAATCTTTAATAAACGGCTTTTCACATTCTCCTAACAGCTCCAGCCCAGTCAATACGAGATTTTCCACTTTTCGTTCCATCGTTAAGCCTCCATTACCAGGTACTTTTAAAAAAAATTCGTCTGCCTATAATTTGATTTGAGTGTCAATGGTTTAATACCCGACATTTAACGGGGGTCAAACTAAATTCACGATATTTTCCGTAGTAGTAGTTTCAAAAGAAGCGGGGTAAGGTAAAGGAAGGATGAATTTTCTTAAAATTTAAAAAATAGGAGGGCGTTTATGGAAAGTACGGTTCAGCTAGTTGAGGGTTCTACGAATAAAAAAGTTTTCTGGACATCTATGGCTACCGGGGTACTGCTGCTAGGTCTGCTTTTAGTATCATTTGGTTTATCTGGTGTGGCATATGCTGTTCCGATTGCCGGTGTAGGTGACTTCTATGTAAAGTTTGATAAATTGCAAGGGACTGGATATAAATTTTATCCGAAGATGGGAGAAACGAGCAGTGAGACATCGGCGCCTCAAGGCACGAACCTAATCGATAATCTTACGATTGATAATTTGCAATTATATAAGGATTTTAAAGTAGGAGGACAGTGGATTCGAGTTAAAATTGTGGCTTCAAAGCCCGTACAGATTTCAGGTTTGCAGCAGGATGCGGGACTGATAAAGGCCAATGCAAAATTCCAGAACCTAACCGTACAGGAAAAGAAAAGCGATGACTGGACAAAGCAGTTCCAGCAAACATCCTCGAATATTATTTTGGAAAATGCGAGTCTGAAAACGCACTATCTTTTCCAAAAAACAATTAGTATGAACGGCATGAGGCTTACTGTTGAAAGAATAAAGAAGTAGGGAAAAAAGGGGTGGTATACATGGAAAAGAAAAAATGGAGAAAAAGCCTGCCATCTGGGGTGCGGCCATCACCATAATTAGTGGCCTGATGATTTTATGGGTTCCCCTTAACCTCTATTTAAGTACATTTTTACCAGGTTCAATTGCTGTTATCGGCCTCCTTTTTGGCGGCTTGATAACATTAATAGGGATAATGGCTCTGTTTTTTCCAGGCTCTGCAAAAATGCTCGGGATTTTCACCATTTTCCTGTCCATATTATCTGTTATTGGAGCACTTGGCGGCTTTTTATTTGGGACAATCTTTGGAATTATTGGCGGATCACTTTTAATTGCCTGGCGGATCGTTCCAGCTGTGGAGTCTGTCAAGGAGAAGGCGTCGCCCAGGATGGTTGATAAAACTGTCCATACAGGTTAAAAAGGGGGTAGATATATGGGGTTGAATCTCTTCACAAACAGGATATTTATGTTTGGTGTATGTTTGCAGCTGGTCCTCCTGACTACTTTTTCACTTGGTGTGTCTGCAGAAACATCCGATAAAAACGCAGACGGTTTTATCATTGAAGCAGACAGGGTTGCCGGTACTGGCATGAATGCTTCTCTTATCATGCAGGAGACATCAGCTTCCAGCGGAGAACCGATGCTGCGTATTCAGTACAAATCTGCTACTATTTATGGAATGAAATTAACGAAGAGGCTTCAAACTCCTAATGGCACTGTAAGTGTAACACTAAAGGCGAGTGGGCCAGTTGAGGTCAAAGGCATGACGGTTGATACATCTGCGATTACCTTTCAGGGAGCTTGTTTAAATGCCGGCACCCTTATTCCGGAAGCGGAGATGGAAAAGGTAGTGATGGTAGTGCACTATATGAATGCGGAGGACAGCAATATTGACCACCTAGCTTTAAACATAATATCAGGCAGTGCAGGGCCAGATAAGCCTGGGACGATAAAGGTCTTGAAAGAAATGGGACTGCTGCCGATCAGGCAGGCAGAAAAAGAGATTGATAGGATTACGAGCGGGCATTTGCCGTTAACCTGTGATCAGGCTAGCGATCAATCAGGCCTTGTTAATAAACCGATTGGGGATGAATTAACGCAGGCTGGAGAGAAGCTGACAGACGTGGCAAAACCAGTTGAGGAAATAACACAGCCGGTTAAGGATACAGTAGGAAAAGTTACTCAAACGCTTGAACCGATTACTGAACCCCTCAAGGACACGGTAGGGAAAATGACAAAACCGCTTAACGAAACTGTCGGCAAGATTACAAAACCTCTAAAACCAGTTTTAAAGCCTGTCGATGAGACGATTAGAAAAGTGGCAAAGCCGCTCGAGCCGATAACGAAAACGGCAGGTAATACAGTTGGCAAGGTGTTGAGTCCTGTCAAGGGTGCTGTTCAGCCTGTGGTTGAACCGGTAAAACAAACAGCTGCACAGCCACTGGAGATAGCTTGCGGAAAAATTGATGAAGGAAACGGGCAGATTACAAAAGAAACCGCCCTCGTGATAATCGATGAAGCATTAAAAAATAAACAGCCATTGAACCAACTATGTAATAACGATAAAACAGCCAGTTTTTTACAAAAGTGGGAGGACGGTTTGCTAAATGTGCAAGGAGGACTTCTTGATCTGTTTGGACAAAAGAGCGGAGACGATCCTATGAAGGAGCTAGAGGCGGCTCGTGAAAAAATACTAAAAGAACCAGACGGATCAGTTATTTTTGGACCATAGAAAAAGCAGGAAATCGCTGATTTCCTGCTTTTTTGTTCTTAATCAAACGTTTGATTAGTTTTTAAACAAACGTTTGATTAGTTTTTTTCTTAATTAAAACGCCCAATTTCCATTGCGGAAGATGGCTTCAGTTTTTCCGTCTGCTGTGACGCCTTCGATATTCATTTCTGCTGAACCAATCATAAAATCAACATGGGTGATACTTTCATTCAACCCGTTTTTCTCAAGCTCTTCTGAGGACATTTTCTTGCCGCCTTCGATACAGAATGCATAGGCACTTCCAATCGCAAGATGGTTTGATGCATTCTCATCAAACAATGTATTAAAGAAAAGGGTGTTTGATTGTGAAATAGGTGAGTTGAAAGGAACTAGTGCCACTTCACCAAGATAATGCGAACCTTCATCGGTGTCTACAAGGCGTTTCAGGATATCTTCGCCTTCTTCTGCCTTAACATCGACAATTCGGCCGTTTTCAAAGGTTAATGAGAAACGGTCTATAATATTTCCACCATAGCTCAGCGGCTTTGTGCTTGAAACAACTCCGTTGACACCAGTTTTTAAAGGAACAGTAAAGACTTCTTCAGTAGGCATATTGGCCATGAATTCCTTGCCATTCTCATTAATGCTGCCAGCCCCAATCCAGATATGCCCTTCAGGAAGCTCGATAGACAAGTCGGTACCCGGCGCTTTATATACAAGTTTATGGTAGCGCTTATCGTTTAAATAATTGGCTTTTTCATGAAGTGTTTCATCGTGCTTCTTCCAGGCATCAACTGGATTCTCATTGTCTACACGAGTTGCTTTAAAGATGGCATCCCACAGCTTTCCGACCTGTTCTTCTGCAGGAGCTTCAGGAAATACTTTTGCAGCCCAAGCAGCAGACGGAGCAGCAATTACTGTCCAGCTGACCTTATCGGATTGTATGTATTTACGATATTTTGACAAAGCTTTGCCCGCTGCTTTTTGGAAGCTTGATATTCTTTCAGGATTAACACCTTTTAACAAATCAGGGCTGGAAGAAACAATTGACATGAAGGCTGCCCCATTTTCCGCAAGATCTTCCGTTTCCTTCGCACGCCATACTGGATACTCATTAAATGCTTCGTCTGGAGCAAGGTCATATTTTGTTTTTGAAACAATATCGTCATTCCAGTTAACTACGACATTCCCAGCTCCGGCCTCATATGCCTTCTTTACCACAACGCGGACAAACTCGGCCGCATCTAGAGTTGTATTTACTACTAATGTCTGGCCTTGCTGGATATTTACGCCGACTTTCACAGCCAATTCAGCGTATTTTTCTAAGTTACTTTGAAATTCAGTCATCATATAATCTCCTTTTTCAGAATCTTCATATACATTTTAACTTTTTTAATGGGAAAAAGAAACAAAAAGGGGTATGAACATACAAGCTTTGCTCAATCATATTATTCTATAAACCCATAAAAAATAACCTGACTTTATTACTCGACGATAAGAGGAATATTCGTTATAATCATTATCGACACATGTGTCAGATTGAAAGGGACAACAGGGGGAATTGGAATGAGATATCATATTTTATTATTAAGAACCGCTGCCATTTACGCATTAATAGGTGCATTTATGGGTTCACATATTGCGGGGCCGGGGATTATGTCCTCAGGCCGATCCATGCGCATATTCTTGTGGTTGGCTGGCTGAGTTTATTTGCATTTTCTGTCTACTACCGCCTATATCAGGTACCGCAAAGCTCAAAGCTTGCATTCTTTCAAGTTTGGTCGTCGATTATCGGGTCAATTGGATTAACAATCGGCATGTGGCTGTATAATGTCCATCCTTTTGGTCTGCCAAAGGTTTTTGACATGGTCTTTTTTATTGTTGGTGGTTCCATTCTGCTCATCAGCTTTATTTTATTTGTGCTTATGACCTTTAAATATACGGAAAATAATAAAGCAGTATAAAAACAAAAGGCGCAAGCGCCCTGGTTAGCCCCGACAGGCATAAGACGAATCACGCAGTCATCCTCGGAAAAGCTATCGCTTTTCCTTCGTGCGATGCGGATGCTGCCGAAGCGTTCCTTGTCCTGATTTCTGGAGTGATTTGGCTTATGACCCCGAGCTGCTCCAAGCATCACCTAAAGGTCATGCTTGAATCAAGATATTCAATGGAGTTATTCAAAGGTGAAAAGTGGCTGGGTGCTCCTCGAAAAAGCTATCGCATTTTCTTCGTGTGAAGCATATGCTGCCGAAGCTTTCCTTGTGGAGCTAGATTAATACAATTTGTAGAAGGTTTCTACATCATTTAACTTGATAATTTCTAGACGACACAAAAGGGGCTATTCCAGCCCCTTTTCCTGTTTCTGTTTTTCAAAAATAACAAACATTAGCCAATACAGCACGGCACTAAATAATGAAAGCAGGGAGAGGGCAATAAATGTCCACTTATAGCCCATCCAGATAGTCATCGGGATGGATAGCGGGGCAATCGTCCTGCCGATTGTATATCTAAGACTGGCAGCGGCAAAATATTGTCCCCTCATATGTTCAGGTGCAAGCATCGATACAAAGCTTTGCTGCAGACCTGCTGTCATCAGCTCTCCAAACGTGAAAAGAGCCATAGCTAAAATAAATCCCCAAATCCACTGTGTTTGACCAAAGTATAAAATAGCGGCTGCATATACGATTGAAGCAATCACAAACACATCCCGTTCTTTAAACTTCAGCATCCACTTAGTGACAAAAACCGTTAGCAATGCTACTAAAAGCCCGTTTTCAGAAAGGATAAGTCCAAATGCCTGCTCACCTTTAACTGTGAATGACCAGCTCCCAATGGAAAGGAGTGTTTGACTCTTCATCACATCCTTGATATAAACAGGGATCAATAAATCGAGCTGCATAAACGTCTGGGCAGCTAACACACCAGCAAGGATAAAGAAAAGAAAGGTTTTATCCTTAACAATAACGGTGTAGTCTCTCATTTGGTTTTGCAAAAAATAATACCACTTTCCGTTGTGCTTCAGATCTTCTTTTATTGCTGGAGCAGTTTCGCGCGTCCATTTAGTGAGAATAAACCCCAAGAGTAGGCATACTGCACCAGCTGTGAGCATTACCTGAAATGGATACCTGACATAAAAAATGGCACCCAGAATCGGTCCAGCGACGACGGCAATATTTATGGAAGTATAAAAAATGGCAAAAACCGAGCTTCGGTCTTTTTCTTCCACGACATCAGCGACCATCGCCTGGCTTGCCGGCCAATAGATGGCACCGAAGACTCCGGCAACAGCGAAGCACACAAAACTCAGCCAGGGAGAGTGAAGCCAGGGTGAATTGGCAAAGCCAAACAACATAAACGCCAGCCCCTGCCCAATCGCCGAAAGAACCATCATCCGTTTTCTCCCATACCTGTCAGCACAATAGCCACCCATCAGATTGGCAAAGACCGAAAATACCTGTGAAAAAATAAGCAGCAGGCCACTTACTTTTTCCAAACTCATCAGCAAAATAAATCGTCAAAAAGGGGAAAAACATCCAAAATGTAATATTCATTAACGCTTCGCCAAACAGGCGAACCTTAAGATTTGAATCCCAATCTTTAATCCTCATAAAATTCCTCGTTTAAAACTTATTCTTCCTTATTCAAAGCTTGTTTCAGCAGGTCACCTAGGCTGGTGCCGAAATCTTCTTTTTGTGTATATTTTTGAACGAGCTTCCGTTCTTCCCGCTTATTGACGGCTTTTTTCTTTTCCTCTGCCTTTTCGACAACATTGCAGCGGCGGCATTGGAAGTAGACGCCAGCTTTGCCTTCATGAAGCTCCATCTTTTTGTGGCATTGCGGACAGCGGCGGTTCGATAGCTTTGGATCCTTCCGCTTGCGATATGAACACTCCAGATTGGAACAGACAAGGATTTTTCCTTCTTTTGTATTTCTTTCTTTTAAAAATGCGTCGCACTCAGGACATTTGGAGCCAGTCAAATTATGCGCCCTGTACGATTTGTCGCTTGCTTTCACCTCGGAAACAAGCTGTTCCGTCTGGCGGCGGATTTTTTGAGAAAAGGCTTTAGGATCGGCCTTTCCCTTTGAAATCAGTTCCAGTTCCTTTTCCCATTCTGCAGTCAGTTCAGGTGATTTCAATTCATCGTTTACAAGCTCAATTAGCTGCTTGCCTTTTTTCGTTGGATAAAAACGTCCGTTTTGGCGTTCAACCACTTCCGTTTCTACAAGGCGCTCAATAATTTCCGCACGCGTAGCCGGTGTGCCGAGTCCGAATTTCTCCATCTGTCCAAGAATGTCGGCTTCCGAATAGCGTAAAGGCGGTTCGGTCCACTTTTGCTGAAGTGAAGTATTTTTAATAGTAAAGGACTGGCCTTGAGTCAGCTGTTGCACAGCTTGCTTTAAAGGGGGTGCATCTTCCTTGCCTAAAACCTTCTTAAAGCCAGGATTAATTACAAGTGTTTCATTCGCCTTCAAGGTTTCTCCTTCTGCTTTAAAAACGGTCTGAATGGTTTCGTATTCATAGGCTGGAAAGAAGAGTGCAAGAAACCTTCTCGCAATCAGGTCATAAAGCTTTCTTTCATCATTATCAAGGCTGCTAAGGACCAGTCTTTCTTCTGTCGGAATAATGGCATGGTGATCAGTGACCTTTTCGTTATTAAAAACACGCTTTCCAATCACTTTTCCCTTGTTTGCAAGCAAAGGGCGAACTTCATCATTGTAGCCGGAACTCATTCCATGAAGGCGGTCTACCATGGTGGCCTCCATATCGGTAGTCAAATACCGGGAATCTGTTCTTGGGTAGGTGACGAGTTTGTATTGCTCATACAGGCGCTGAAGCACATTTGAGGTTTTCTTGGCAGAAAAACCAAATCGTTTATTGGCATCCCGTTGCAATTCCGTAAGGTCATATGGCAGTGGCTGTGGTTCATTTTTTCGCTTCCGCTCGATTTTTTCAATGACAGCCTTAGCATCATTTATTTTCTTCTCAATGTTCTCCGCGGTTTCTTTTTCAAAAATTCGTTTTTCATTATTTTTCTCCCATTCTGCTGTGAATGGGCCAATATCTGCTTTAATTGTCCAGTATTCCTTTGGAACAAACTTTTGGATTTGCTGTTCTCGTTCCAGCACCATGGCAAGTGAAGGAGTTTGAACGCGGCCAGCAGAAAGAGGATCCTTATATTTAGTCGTTAATGCCCTCGTGATATTGAGGCCAATGAGCCAATCCGCTTCAGCACGGCATACGGCAGAGTGGTATAGGTCATCAAATTGCTTTCCTGGTTTAAGCTGCCTGAACCCGTCCTTAATGGCCAGGTCTGTTTGTGAAGATATCCAAAGCCTTTTAATCGGCTTGTTCCAGCGGACTTTTTCCAGAATCCATCTTGCGACAAGCTCACCTTCACGACCTGCGTCAGTTGCGATGATGCACTCTTTAACATCTTTCCGTTTTGCCAGATTTTCAATGGCCCGGTACTGATGGCTTGTCTGCTTGATGACGTTCAAGCCCATTTTTGGAGGGATGATCGGTAAATCCTCAAGATTCCATGTTTTGTATTTATTATCGTAGTGTTCGGGCATTTTTAATTCGATCAAATCGCCAAGTGCCCATGTCACAATGTATTGGTCGCCTTCGATATAGCTTTTATTTGATTGTTTGCATCCAAGCACACGGCCAATTCCCGAGCCACGCTTGGTTTTTCTGCAAGTACAAGAGATTTCATATATGCTCCTTTCATTGAGGCAAGTTTAACCTTTTTACAGTATAACGGAAATCACAGTTTTTTTGTAATAGCGCCCCATGGGAAAACGCATTGACAAAATGATTAGGAAATACATACAATAAAGATAGATAATTATTTGTAAATTTAGAAAAATGTTTCGAGTGAAAAAGGGATGATGGACTATGTACGTTCAATCACGGGTGTTTTTTATAAAAGAGGCTGGGATTCAAATCGGAGAATGATTTGAATCCCAGCCTCTTTCTTTATTTAACTAATGCGTTAGAGGTGAGAAATATGGTTGTGCTAACAGGTCAAACGTTAAATCTTGAACAGGTAAAAGAGGTAATTTTTCATAATAAAAAAATACATGCTTCCCTTGAAAGTATGGAAGCTGTGCAAAGGAGCAGGGAGGCAGTTGAGCGGATAGTTGCCGAGAAAAAAGTCGTTTACGGCATCAATACTGGCTTTGGAAAATTCAGCGATGTCCTGATTGATGCGGAGCACGTCAGAGACCTTCAACTGAATTTAATTCGTTCCCATGCCTGCGGAGTTGGAGAACCCTTTCCGGAGTGTGTTTCAAAGGCAATGCTCCTCCTAAGGGCAAACGCACTTTTAAAAGGGTATTCAGGGGTCCGGACGGTAATAATCGAGCGGCTGGTGGAGCTCACGAATAAAAATATTATCCCGGTCATTCCGCAGCAAGGTTCTCTTGGAGCAAGCGGTGACCTGGCACCGCTTTCCCATCTTGCCCTCGTGCTGATTGGGGAAGGGGAAGTATTTTATAAAGGAAAAAGAATGGACACAAAGGATGCTTTCCAGGAGGAGGGAATCTTCCCGATTATACTGGAAGCAAAGGAAGGACTGGCATTGATAAATGGAACGCAGGCAATGACAGCGATGGGAGTCATTGCTTATCTCGAGGCAGAGCAGCTCGCTAAACAGAGCGAGCTGATTGCCTCGATGACGATTGAAGGGTTAAATGGAATTATTGATGCCTTTGCGGAAGAAATTCATATCGCAAGGGGATACAGACAGCAAATTGAGACGGCTGCTCGAATACGTGGATATTTAAGCGATAGCAAGTTAACGACCAGGCAGGGAGAAATAAGAGTTCAGGATGCTTATTCTTTAAGGTGTATTCCCCAGGTACACGGGGCTTCCTGGCAGGCTCTTGATTATGTAAAAGAAAAGCTGGAGATTGAAATAAATGCAGCGACCGATAATCCGCTTATTTTTGATAATGGAGAACAGGTTATTTCAGGCGGGAATTTCCATGGACAGCCAATCGCTTTTGCGATGGATTTTATGAAAATAGCGGTCGCAGAGCTCGCAAATATTTCCGAGAGGCGAGTTGAAAGGTTGGTCAATCCGCAATTAAACGATCTGCCTCCATTTCTTAGCCCGGAACCGGGATTACAGTCTGGAGCGATGATTATGCAATATGCAGCAGCAGCTCTCGTTTCAGAAAACAAAACGCTTGCCCATCCGGCGAGTGTCGACTCTATCCCTTCATCCGCAAATCAGGAAGACCATGTCAGCATGGGAACGATTGCGGCAAGACATGTATATCAAATCATCCAGAATACGAGGAATGTACTTGCCATTGAGCTCATATGTGCCATGCAGGCTCTTGAATACAGGGGGATTGAAAAAGCAGCTTCTCAGACAAAATACTTCTATGAGCAGGGAAGAAATATCGTACCAACAATTAGCCAGGACCGGATATTCTCCCACGATATCCAGGCATCTTCTGACTGGTTGAAAACGATGGATTGGACTGCTCACACTAGTCCATTAACAAAGATTGACCAGTAAAAATGAGGCGTGAATTTTCACGCCTCTTCTTCCTCTACCCTATTTTTAAATGCTTCCTGGGTAACGATTAATTCCTCATCCTCAATCCGTTCCTTCGTATGTTTTTCTGCTATGCTGTTTTCCGGAAAGTTACCGGGATGATTCTTCTTTTTATGGTTAAAGTGTTCGCCACGTGCCAACAGTAGCCCTCCTTTCGTCTTCTCCTGTAGCATTCCCATTTCCATTTGAAATATGATGGTTCAATTGAGATTAGCCTGCATATTTATATATTGAAAAAGCAGGAGGGGGGAGATTTAATGTCAAGCGATTTATATGCAAGTGGTCTGGCGGGAGGCCCATCATTCTATATGGCTACGCGCGATGATCAGGCACCGCTTTTTACAGCTGATGCAATCATAGATAGTCAGGTTAAAAAAATAAGCCTCGCAGATTTTAAAGGAAAATGGATACTGTTATTCTTTTATCCAAGTGATTTTACTTTTGTTTGACCGACAGAGCTGGCGGCGGTCGCCGCTGTTCATAACAGGCTGAAGGCATTAAATACCGAAGTGCTTGCAATAAGTACAGACAGTGTTTATTCACATAAAGTTTTTCTTGAAACATCCCCATCGTTAAAAAATGTTACTTATCCGCTTCTGAGTGACAGAAATCATGAAATCAGCAGGGCATATCGAGTATTGGATGAGCATTCAGGAGCTCCATACAGGGCTTCCTTCTTTATTAATCCCGACATGATAATAGAAGCGAAATTCATTTATCCTCGTGAGGTAGGGAGAAATCTTGAAGAACATGTGAGATTGCTTGAAGGCCTGCAGTATGCAAAGAAAACCGGTGAAGGAGTGCCTGCAAATTGGATGCCGGGAAAGCCAGGAATGAAACGCGACCCTAAAATGATAGGGAAAATTTAAAATCAATGGGACTTTTCCAACGGGAAGAGGCAGCTTTGTTTTTGGGGGGATTCTCAAAATTTGTAAGCTGGAAACCAACTGGTATAATAGATTATGCCTAGAATCTACAGTGATTACCTGAAAAACTGGAGGAGGGATTTTGGATGGATTTTTCGTTTATTGCTTCCGAGGATAGAATTAGAAGAGCATATGAAGATGGTGAATTTAATGAACTTCCCGGGTTAGGTAAACCAATGAAGTTGGAGGACTTATCAGCAATACCGGAAGAATTGCGTATGGCATATAAAATGCTGAAAAATGCAGGATATGCCCAGGAAGAAAGCCAGCTAAGAAAAGAAATGATGTCAATAGAAGATTTAATAAGGAAATGTGAGGACCCTGACGAAAAGCAAGGTCTCCAAAGAAAATTAAACCAAAAACTACACCGTTTTAACGGAATGATGGCAAAAAAGGGCGTCCAGACAAACTCCTCGATATTTAAAAACTACGAACAAAAGATATACACGAAAATGGATTTATAAAAAAGGAAGAGCCGAAATAATCGATGATTATTTCGGCTCTTCCTTTTTTACCCCTTAAATGATTTGGAACAATTTTTCTCCAAAAATATCTTCAAAGTAATTTAAATTCAAAGAAACCCTTAAAAAATTAGGAAATCTGTCGAAATAAAAAGAAAGAGATTAAAGTAGCCCAGCATATTTAAGGCAGAATGAGACAGGTGACGTAAAAATGGATAAAACATCATTAATAGGAATAATACTTGCAATAATCGCAGTAGGCGTTGGGATGGTTTATAAAGGCGTAAGTCCGATAGCGTTGGCCAATCCTGCAGCGCTTTTGATTATTATATTAGGTACGATTTCTGCGGTGGTTATCGCTTTTCCAACGAATGAAATTAAGCGCGTTCCTAAATTATTTGGCGTTATTTTCAAAGAACAGAAATTGCTTAATCACTCCGACCTGATCAGAATGTTTTCAGAATGGGCACAGCTTGCCCGTAAAGAAGGTTTGCTGGCCCTCGAAGCAAAAACAGGTGAGATTGATGATCCTTTCCTAAGAAATGGATTATCTCTGGCTGTGGACGGACAAAGTGCCGATTACATACGTGACGTGCTTTCTGAGGAAATTGAAGCAATGGAAGAACGGCATTTATCAGGGGCAGGCATCTTCACACAGGCAGGTACTTATGCTCCAACTCTTGGTGTTCTTGGAGCAGTATTGGGCTTAATCGCTGCATTAACTCATATGGATGATCAACAGGCACTGGGCCATGCCATTTCTGCAGCTTTTGTTGCCACCCTGCTTGGGATCTTTACAGGTTACGTTTTATGGCATCCATTCGCCAATAAACTTAAGCGAAAATCGCATCAGGAAGCGAAACAGAAGGAAATGATGGTGGAAGGGATATTATCTATCCTGGAAGGAGAAGCACCGAGAGTCATCGAACAAAAGCTTGCATCCTATTTGCCTGCAGGGGAGCGGAGGAAATTCCTCGAAGAAAGCGTTGTGAAAAAAGATGAGTAGAAGAAGGAAGAAAAAGCATCATGAGGACCATATGGATGAATCATGGCTCATTCCTTACGCCGACTTACTTACGCTTCTATTAGCCCTTTTTATCGTTCTTTTTGCGATGAGCTCTGTAGATGCTCAGAAATTTCAGCTTATGTCAAAAGCATTCAATGAAATGTTTACTGGAGGGACAGGTTTGCTCGACTTCCAAAGCCCGGAAAGCGATGGATCGATGGATGTCCCTAACCTCAAGAAGCAGGGGGAACAAAGACTTCTAAAAAGCAAGAAAGTGATTCTGCCTTGCAAAAAAAGGACCGGGAAGAATTGAAGGCTTTGCAGGAGAAAGTGAATAGTTACATTCAGCAGAAGAAAATGACAACTAAGCTGCAAACCTCACTGACTGATGAGGGCCTGCTAATTTCGATAAGAGATAACGTTCTCTTTAATTCGGGGAGTGCGGAAATTAGGCCGAAGATATAAAGACAGCTTCAGAAATAGCCGATTTATTAATCATGGATCCCCCAAGGAATATCATTATCAGCGGCAATACCGATAATGTTCCGATTCGGAACTCAAGGTACGAATCAAACTGGGAATTGAGTGTGATGCGGGCCGTTAATTTCATGAAAATTATCCTGGATAATGACAAATTGGATCCAAGGTGGTTCAGTGCAAAGGGCTTCGGCGAGTTCCAGCCGTTGGCTTCAAACAATGATCCAAATGGGAGAGCCAAAAACAGGCGTGTTGAAATTCTAATTCTGCCTCGCAGCGGAAGCTAAGTCCTTTATTAGGATTTAGCTTTTTTTGTTTTCATTCGACAATTTTCTCAAATTAAAGGGTTTATGGGTGTTTTAAGAGAAATAGTATGTGTTTGAGAAAGCGTTTGCGCAAGTGATGCTTGCGAGACGGGAGATGAAGTAAGAGATGAATATGAGCAGGCATAAAGCTTTACTTTCAGACATCCTTAGAGAAAATCCACAGCTTTCAGAGATTGAAATTTCAGAAATAACAGGTTTAACCTTTAATGAAATTCAGGATTGCCTTTTGTCAATGGCACAGTCTGCAAAACAGGCTTGTCTTCCCAAAACTCCACAGGTCCTATGTATAGGGGGAGCTAATGTTGACCGGAAAATTCAGGCTGTCCAAACACTTATATACGGTAGCTCCAACCCTGCTAGGAGCAGTATCTCCTGTGGGGGAGTAGCGCGTAACGTGGCAGAGAATCTTGGCAGGCTCGGCTGCAGTCCTTCCCTTCTGTCTTTTATTGGGAATGACGCGGAAGGGCAATGGCTAATCGGCAAGACGAAGGAATTTGTCAATATTCACTCAGTAGGAGTAGTCGATGGAAAATCGACTGGCACATACACAGCGATTCTTGATCTGGATGGGGAAATGGCTGTCGCCCTGGCGGATATGGAAATTTACGATGATGTAGATATTGACTTGCTTCAAAGTAAGTGGGCAGCCGATTTTCGCACAGATTTAATTGTAATAGACACAAATTTTCCTGCAGATGTTTTAGAAAAAATTATAAATCGGCCAATGAAACAGGTACTCCTCTTTGCATTGCACCTGTATCCGCTCCGAAAATTAGGAAACTACCTGCATCTCTCAATGGTGTGGCTTGGCTGATTGCCAACCAGTCAGAAGCAGAGGCTCTATCGGGATCCAAAATCAAATCAGAGGGCGACTTTTTCAAAGTGGCCAAGAAAATATTAGAAAAGGGCGTAGAACGGGTCGTTATTACCAGGGGTGATAAAGGCTTAATCTATTTTACAAAAAGTGGGGAGGCAGGGGTGCTGCTTCCTCCGGTTATACCGGTGCTGGATGTTACAGGCGCAGGGGATGCCCTTATTGCCGGGATTTTATATGCTTTTCTAAAAGGGCTTGATATCGAAAGTTGTTGTAAAATTGGCACCGCCTGTTCAATTATTACACTGCAGTCATATGAAACAGTTAATCCGGCTTTAAATTCACAGGAACTTCAGGAGACATTTAGAAAATACTTCAGTAAGGGAGTAACTCAACATTGATTGAAAACTACATTACTTATTCAGATGAAGTTAAAGATGCAAAACTGGCGGGTAAACCGATTGTGGCCCTGGAATCTACGATTATTTCCCATGGGATGCCATATCCGCAAAATGTCCAGATGGCTAAGGAAGTAGAAGAAATTATTCGTACAAATGGTGCTGTTCCAGCGACGATTGCTATTTTAGAAGGAAAAATCAAAATAGGATTATCAGAAGAAGAATTAGAATATCTCGCAACAAGCAGGGAAATTGAGAAGGCCAGCAGAAGGGATATCCCTTATTTAGCGGCAAAAAAGAAGAATGGTGCAACAACAGTAGCTGCCACTATGATTTGTGCCCAACTAGCAGGAATTGAAGTATTTGTTACAGGGGGAATTGGTGGTGTGCACCGAGAAGCTGAAACAACGATGGATATATCTGCTGATTTGCAGGAGCTTGCCAAAACAAATGTCGCGGTAGTTTGTGCTGGTGCCAAATCTATTTTAGATATAGGCCTGACAATGGAATATTTAGAAACCCATGGTGTTCCTGTTGTAGGTTACCAAACCGACCTGTTGCCTGCATTTTATACACGGACAAGCCCATATGGGGTAAATTTCCGTTTAGATTCGGCTGAGGAAGCCGCAGATTTTATCCGTGTAAAATGGGAACTCGGCCTTAAAGGAGGCCTTGTCATTGCCAATCCCATTCCAGAGGAGGATGCAATGGAAGAATCCTTTATAAATGAAATCATCGGGACCGCATTAAAGGAAGCCAAACAAAAACAAATTACGGGTAAAAAGGTTACTCCGTTTTTATTAGGAAGAGTAAAGGAATTAACAGAAGGAAAAAGCCTTGTGGCAAATATTTCACTCGTTAAAAACAATGCAAGAGTTGGAGCAGCAATTGCTGTCCATTTAACTAAATGAACTGAAACTCCCATCAAAGGGAGTTTTTGTTTTTTTAATTAGTTTTTTAAAATTCAGAAAATTCATAGAAACAATTCGACCATTAACACCCTTAATTTACAAAAGCAAAGGCAATATGTTGATAATATGGATTGATTTGCCTGATAACGGGGAGTTTGTGCCTAAATACTGAGGAATATTGGAAGAAAATGTACTTAATTAACTAGTTTTCAATGACAAAAAACAACAACCTACTGAAAATGGACTAGATATAATGAACATACAAATAATTCTTAGGATGTAAGGTTTCAGGAAATCAACTATATTCAGGCACAGAAAAAGGCAAACCTGTTGAAAAATAGGGACGCAAAGCTTCAGATCTAAGGCAGGAAATACTGTTAAGATGGCTGAGCTGCCTGGAATACGAAAAGTATTTTAGGGGTGAGATAAGTGGTCGTATCGGAAATGACTGTAGAAGGTTTAGATGAAGAATGGATGTCACTAATTTTAGAAGCGAAAAGAATGGGCATCGAAATGGAATTGATAAGAGAATTTCTCAATCAAGATAAAAATTAACAGACAGAAAACCCTTATTCAAATATTTACATAATAAATATTTCATCAAATAAAAATGAGGCATGCTTAAATAGCAGGCCTCATTTATTTGATTGATCGATACGCCACTTATTAAATTCAAGGAATTCACGGAATTGGTCTTTTGAAACACCAGAGCCCATTGCTTCCTTTACTAGCTTCATCCATTCGGAATCTAGCTCGTCCGCATTCGTTTGTTCATGTATTAAATGGTCAACTGGAACATTCAGTACAGCAGAAATCTTTTCCAAAAATTGAATGGACGGGTTTCGTTGAAGATTTCTTTCCAAAGAACTTATATAAGATTTCGCGACGCCAGCCTGCTCTGCAAGCTCTGAAATCGACATTCTTTTTTCTAAGCGGAGTTTTTTAACTCTATCTCCAATCATGGTATCTCACGCACCTTATATTTCTGTATATAGATATCATATCAAATCAGTACAAAAAGTTCCATATTAAGAACGAATTAATTTAATAAGCTGTATTCTGTTTATTTTAGGCCACAATGGGAAAAAACAAAATGGGAAAAATAAAAAGGAGCTGAGAAAACATGGGGAAAAAAATCGCTTGTTTAATAACATCACATTTCGAGGATTCAGAATACTCGGATCCTGCAAAAGCATTTGAGGAAGCCGGGCATCAAGTAATTACCATTGAAAAGGAGGCGGGAAAAACCGTAAAAGGCAAACAGGGTGAAGTGACAGTACAAATTGATAAAAGTATTGATGATGTGGAGCCGAATGAATTTGACGCTCTGTTCCTGCCAGGGGGATTTTCTCCTGATATATTAAGGGCGGATGACCGTTTTGTGACATTTGCGAAATCCTTCATGGATGAAAAAAAACTTGTATTTGCAATTTGCCACGGCCCTCAATTATTGATATCGGCGAAAACTCTGGATGGCCGCCATGTTACGGGATATAAATCGATTAAAGTCGATCTTGAAAATGCAGGTGCCAAGTATTCTGATGAAGAAGTAGTCGTTTGCGGCAATCAGTTGGTAACCAGCAGAGATCCTGGTGATATCCCAGCATTTAACCGTGAATCATTGAAATTGCTGCAATAGTTAAGATAACGGAATCCCTTCTAAACGGAGGGATTTTTTTTGTCTTTAAGGAAGTTATAACATTAAAGTTGTGGATAACTTCTACCAAGTTATATTAATCTAGCTTCAGCGCCCAGCCAGTTTTCACCTTTGAATAGCTCCATTGAATATCTTGCTCCAAGCATGACCTTTAGGTGATGCTTGGAGCAGCTCGGGGTCATAAGCCAAATCACTCCAGAAATCAGGACAAGGAAAACATCGGCAGCATCCGCATCGCACGAAGGAAAAGCGATAGCTTTTCCGAGGATGAGTGCGTGATTCGTCTTATGCCTGTCGGGGCTGACCACTAAGGAAGGCTTCTAGGAGAATAAGGTTCGCAGGAACAAGCTGGTTTTGGCTTGTTCCGAGGGCGCTTGCGCCTTTTGTTCTAAATAAGGGCTTTGAAAAAATTCGGATCAAGGGCTAATATTAAAGAGGTGTTCCATACAATATAGATAAGTACATAGGATTTACGAGGAGGCGGGAAAAGGATGATTGTCTTAAAATCACAGCGGGAAATAGAATTAATGAAAAAATCTGGGGAAGTTCTGGCAGCCTGCCATCGTGAAATAGCAGGAATGATTAAGCCTGGAGTTACTACATGGGAAATAGAGGAGTTTGTGGACCGTTTTCTTAAAAAGCACGGAGCTACACCGGAGCAAAAGGGCTATAAAGGATATAAATATGCCACTTGTGCTAGCATAAACGATGAGATTTGCCATGGTTTTCCACGGAAGGAGCCTTTGAAGGAAGGCGATATTGTCACTATTGATATGGTAGTTAATTTAAACGGGGCATTGGCTGATTCGGCATGGACATATCCAGTTGGAGCCGTTTCAAAACAGACTGGCCATTTGCTCAAAGTAACGAAGGAAGCTCTATATAGGGGTATTAAAGCATCTCTTGAAGGAAACCGTGTGGGAGATATCGGGCATGCTATTCAATCTTATGTTGAGGGTGAAGGGCTATCAGTAGTCCGCGATTTCATTGGCCACGGCATTGGTGCGGTCATCCATGAAAAGCCTGAAGTTCCCCATTACGGTCTTCCGGGAAAGGGCAAGACTGAAAGAGGGAATGGTGTTTACCATTGAACCGATGGTGAATATCGGAATGTACCAGACAAAGATGGATAACAATGGATGGACGGCGAGGACAATTGACGGAAAATATTCTGCTCAATATGAGCATACCATTGCCATCACCAAGAATGGGCCGATTATTCTAACCGACCAGGATTAAATGCCAAAACCCGCTGCATTAAAAGGCAGCGGGTTTTGGGGCAGAAAACATAGTTATTAATATTTATTATTGTTTTCTAAGGTTGCCAAGTTCTTCTACAAGAGCCTGCATCTCACTTGGGCTAAAGGAGTTCTTACGCATCACCATTTCATAAATTTCTTTTAGTTCTTCATACATTTCTTCATCAAAATGGGATGGTTTAATGGCACCTAAGTTTAATACTTTTAATTTTTCTTTAATTTTTTCAATCATATATTCTACATTTTCAATCGATTGTTGTGTTAAATCCATAACTGACTTCCTTTCGGCCGTTTTCTCCCATCTTTCCATGTAGCGGTGTAAAAGTCAATAAAATACTGCAATATTTGAAAGGTTTGGCTAACAAACAAAGGGGGAAGGATTAGAAACATACGATTGCAATCATATCAGAGGGTACTAGATAAAGGAGAGATTTGAAATGTCAGGAATGAATAAGTTCTGGAAGGGAATTGCGTGGGGGGCTATTGCAGGAGGAACGTTAAGCTTATTAAATAAGGAAACACGCCAAGCTGTCACAGCAAGCTGCAAAACGGCCACAGGCAATATTTCTTATGTAATGAAAAACCCGGGAAAAATATCTGACCAGGTAAAAACAACTGCAAATAAACTTAGAATGGCAGTAGAAGATGTAACCGAGGATTTAACCTATATTGCTGATAAAGTTGAAGAATTGAGGAGTGTAACTCCACAGGTAACAGACATCCTAAAAGAAACGAAAGAAGCCTTCACTAAAAATGGAACAATGGATGCCAATAAAAACGAATTGGTTATAAAAAATGATTCATTAATTGAAATAGAACAAGAGGACAGCATAAAGATTTGAGGTGTGAAATATGGAGATCATAGGTAAAATTAAACCTACTTTACTAAAACAGCTATGGCATCGAATTCAAGAAGACGATTTGCCCGGATTATCTGCACAATTAGCCTATTTTTTCCTTCTTTCTCTTTTTCCGCTTCTTATTTTCCTTTTCACGCTGCTTCCATACCTGCCTATTCCCCATCAGGATATAATGGGGATTATTAGAGGGGTAGCACCGAAAGAAGCGATCGCTCTTATTGATAAAAACCTTAAAGACGTGATGACTCATCATAGCGGGGGGCTGCTTTCAGTAGGAATCATCGGTACCATCTGGTCAGCATCGAATGGAATTAATGCGATTGTCAGGGCTTTTAATAAATCATACGATGTTAAAGAAACCCGCTCATTTATTGTTGCAAGAGGAATGTCTATTTTACTGACATTTGGAATGATCTTTGTTTTTCTGCTGGCTCTGCTGCTGCCGGTATTGGGAAAAGGAATCGGAATGTTTCTCTTTTCTTATTTGGGATTAACTAAGCAATTCTTAACGGTATGGGGTGCGCTCAGGTGGCTTGTCAGTGCCCTAATTTTATTCCTTGTTTTCACCGTACTTTACTGGATTGCACCCAATATGAAAATGCGTTGTAAAAGCGCATTTCCAGGTGCGATTTTTGCCACTTTAGGGTGGATAGTGGCTTCCTTTGCGTTTTCGCTTTATGTAGGTCATTTCGCTAATTATGCCAATACTTATGGCAGTATTGGAGCAATTATTGTTTTAATGGTTTGGCTTTATTTATCAGCCTTCATTATTATCATCGGAGGAGAGATAAACGCTTTTTACAGCGAGCGGCATAAGGAAAATTGTTAGTTTCTCCTGAACTTTCCTTCATGAAATGACGAGTTTTGCCTACACTAATAAAGGGGAATAGCAATGGAGTTTTCAATTCTCAGCAATCCCCCGAAAACGAAGCTTTACTTCAATAAATGGAGGGATAGCGATGACCAAGCAAACAAAGAAGGATGGCGGAACAAAGCAAAAAGGAAAAAGCCGTCCAAAGCATAAAACATCCGGATCTGCGAATGGATCAAATGGTTATCACTAAAATCCTATAAAATGAAGAAAGGCCGGGAAATGATTCCCGCCGTTTCTTCATTTTAATAACCTTAAACTATTCAGGATGACCAAAATGGTGCTGCCCTCATGTCCGATAACGCCATAAGGCAGATCAAGAATTTGCATGAAGTTTGAACAAATTAACAGCGTAATTACCGCAATCGAGAAAACAATATTCTGTTTAATGATTCTGTTCATCCGTTTGGAAAGATGAATGGCCTCGGCAATCCTTGGCAAATCATTTTTCATTAAAACAACATCCGCTGTTTCAAGGGCGACATCCGTTCCTTCTCCCATTGCGATGCCAACATTTGCTGTAGCAAGTGCTGGAGCATCATTTATACCATCTCCGACCATGGCCACCGTTTTAAACTCATCCTTTAATTTTTTTACCTGATTCACTTTCTCTTCTGGCAGGCATTCTGCAAAGAAGCGATCCACATGGCTTTCAGCCGCAATGGCATTTGCCGTCTTTTCGCTGTCACCTGTCAGCATAACAGTATATATGCCTTTTGTTTTCAAATCATCGATTGCTGCCTTTGTTTCTTCACGGACGATATCCTTAAGGGCAATCATAGCTGCCAGTTCGCCATCTATTCCAACGAAGACCAATGAATTGCCGTTGCTAGCCAGCTGTTTCGCATCTTCTCCGGCAAACGTTTCAGCTGCTTCTTTTCCAACAAAATCCGCCTTACCAATTTTCCATTCCTGCCCGTTAATATTGGCTATTACACCCCATCCTGAAACGTCTTCAATACTTTCGGGATGCAAAAGTTCACGGGAGCTAAAAGGTTTTACATATTTCACAATTGCCTGTGCAAGCGGATGATTGGAGTGGTTCTCAATGGAAGCTGTTTTCCACAAAACTTCCTCCTGGTCCAAATCTTCCCTTACGATCACTTCATTTACTTCCGGCTTACCCTTCGTAAGCGTGCCAGTTTTATCAAAAGCAATTGCTTTTAGATTGCTTAAATTTTCAAGGTGTACTCCGCCTTTAAAAAGGATGCCATGGCGGGCGCCATTTGAAATCGCGGATAAAGTTGCCGGCATTATGGATGCCACCAGGGCACAAGGCGATGCAACCACAAGAAGAATCATCGCTCTGTAAAAGGACTCATGCCAGCTCCATCCCAGCAGGAAATGTGGTAAAAACATCATCAGTAAAACAATGGCAAGGACGATTTTTACATACATGCCTTCAAAACGTTCAATAAATAGCTGGGATGGGGATTTTTCGCTTTGAGCGTTTTGAACAAGTTCAATTATTTTATGAAAAAGTGTTTCGGTGCTTCTTTTTGTAATTTCGACCGTAATGGATCCTGTTAAGTTGACAGTTCCCGCAAATACCTCGTCACTGTCACTTTTTGAAACGGGAAAGGATTCCCCTGTGATTGCTGCCTCGTCAATGTTTGTTTTTCCTTTTAGTATCCTTCCGTCAGAAGGTACCCGTTCCCCTGGCTTAACAAGAATCTGGTCGCCAATTTGGAGATCCGCAACAGCAACCAATCTTTCCTGACCGTTGGTGATGAGAAGGGCTTCATCCGGTTCAAGCTCCATTAACGAGGAAATTTCTTTATTACTTTTGTTCATTGTATACGTTTCGAGTGCTCCGCTTACAGCAAAGATGAAAATCAAAACGGCGCCTTCTGTCCAATATCCAATAATAGCTGATCCCACTGCTGCGAAAATCATGAGCATTTCAACATTTAATTCTTTATTCTCGATTGTCTCTTCGATGCCTTCTTTTGCTTTTGCAAATCCGCCGATGATAAAAGCAAACAAATACGCGACAATAGATTCGGAACGGTAATCTCCTTTATCCAGCAGCCAGCCCGCGGCAATTAGCAAGCCGCTTACTGCAGCGGCAATCAGTTCAAAATGAGGCTTTATTTTTTCCAAAAAGCTTACGCTTGGTTGCTGTGACAATGCCTTTGCTTCAGTACTCATCGCTAAACCTCCTGAGTGTTCAATTGAGAAAAATAATCAGAATCAATACCCCTAGAAAAAGACGAAAGCTGTCATCAGGTGATGACAGCAGCACATATGTTTTAAATTATTGCTCTTTTAATAGTTTTGTTTAAGTTTACCATATATTATAGGAAAAAAAAGAAAATCGATCCGTTATTATCCCGTTTCTGTATTAACGCTCATTTCATCATTTTCTTTAAATGTAATAAGCGATGTAAAGATGATCAGAAGCATCACGCTGATGACATAGAAAAAGCTGCCACCCTTAAGAAGCTGAATCGCTATGCCACCAATGAAAGGACCACTTATGCTCCCAAAGCTGAAGAAAATCCCGCACATCAGATTGCCGGCTGGGAGCAACTGCTTAGGAAGCAAATCTGCCATATAGCTGATTCCTAGTGAAAATGTCGAGCCAACGAGCATGCCAGCAATAAAAAAGCAGACGAGCAAACCAATCACAGATTTTTGGAGCATTCCAGCTGCGGTAAAACAGAAAAACCCTGCCAACATGATACTCATTAATATATTTTTTGGCCAAGCCTGTCACTTAGAATGCCTAACGGAAGCTGGAAAACAATACTTCCAATCGCAAATGCAGGCAGGATAATGGCTACAGAGCTTACGTCCAGGCCAGTGCGGAGCGCATAAACAGGGAAATTGCCATTTAGGGATGCTTCCAAAAATCCATATCCGAATGGGGGCAGCAAGGAAACCCAGGCAATTTTGAATACCTGTTTAAAACGCTGAAAGGTGCCAAAAAAAGAACTCGTCTGAAAGTCCTTTTCAGGATATTCGTTATTTAACATCCATATAGATGACCATGCAACAAGGCTGATTCCGGAAGAAATAATAAAAGGCAGCGTTACATTGTAAGTTACAAATTTAGTCAATAAGGGCCAGCCGCAAAACCAAGGCCAAAGAATAATCCATATAAGGAAATATTTCTGCCACGGCGTGCCTCAGATGAAAAGGAAGTGATCCAGGTTTGCGCTCCAAAATGAAGCATATGGTCACCTATTCCAATAATGAGCCTTAGCATAAACCAAAACCAGAAGGAATTCCAAAGGGGAAAAAGCGCAAGTGAAAGAGCCACGCATAATCCTCCGAATAAAATAATCGGTTTATAGCCAAATTTTCTGAGAGGTGTCTCCATAAAAGGCGAAGCAATCAGAATTCCTATATATAAACCTGTGGCATGAAAGCCGTTTAATGAGGATGAAATGCCATCCTGTTCGAAAATAATCGCGATCAATGGCAGCAGCATCCCTTGGGAAAGACCTGAAATTGCCACGATTCCAACCAGTATCCAAAAGCGCATAGAAGAGTGTTGTGTATTTTCCATAATCGTCTCCAATAATTCATTTCACTAGATGATGGTAGCTGGAAAAAAACATCTTTGCAAGCAAAATAGTTATCGTTTTGAAACGATGGAAAAATAGTGTAACCTCCTATACAGGAATATAATTTTTTAATGAGGTGGAGAAGATGGAATTTACAATGAAAGAGGGCGGCTTCATTACCGAATTTCCCTATGGGCGGCTGGAGGTTTCGGGAAATGAAGAGTTCGGGTATCGCCCTTATCAGCTGATGGTTTCTTCGATTGCTGTATGCAGCGGCGGTGTTTTACGGAAAATATTGGAAAAAATGAGGATTGATTTTGAAGATATACATATCAAAGCAAAAGTGGAAAGGAATCCTGCCCAAGCGGACCGAATTGAAAAAATTCAATTGCATTTTACCATAAAAGGCAAGGAATTGGTTGAAAGCAAATTAGAAAAAGCAATGATATTAACAAAGAAAAATTGCTCAATGGTTCAATCGGTCATTGGAAGCATCATTGTTGAAGAAACGTTTGAAATGATTGACTAGCAAATGGAAACAATAAAAAGGGATTTGAATTATGGGTTTGCTATTACTGCCACAGGTTAAATAAGAAATAAGATTTTTTAAAGAAATGAGAGGGAAAGCGGATGACAAATAAGATTTTTATGATACTTACCTTTATCGGCGTGCCACTTTCGGTCATCGGATCACTTATGCATTGGCCGAGCATCATGCTGTTTATCATTTACTGCCTTACCATCATTGCGTTATCCAGCTTTATGGGAAGGGCGACAGAGAGCCTCGCAATCATCACAGGGCCAGGGTCGGCGGTCTTTTAAATGCAACCTTTGGTAACGCTGTAGAATTGATTATTTCAATTTTTGCATTAAAAGCAGGCCTGGTTGGAGTAGTCCTTGCTTCCATTACAGGTTCTGTACTTGGAAATTTACTGCTTGTGGCGGGTTTATCTTTTTTTGTAGGAGGATTAAAATTCAAACGCCAGGAATTTAATGTTTACGACGCGAGGCATAACTCTGGTCTGCTCATGTTTGCCATTATTGTTGCTTTCGTAATTCCTGAAGTATTTTCATTAAAAATGGATAAGCCTGAAACATTAAATTTAAGTATCGGAGTTTCAGTTGTTTTAATTGCCCTTTATCTAGCTGCATTGTTTTTCAAGCTTGTCACACATAGAGGCGTTTACCAGCATGAAAATGAAACAGCTGGCCATCATGATGAAGAGCCAGAGTGGGGAAGAGGAAAAGCGATTGCTGTCCTTGCAATCGCAACCGTTGTTGTTGCATATATTTCAGAAAACCTTGTCCATACCTTTGAGACTGTTGCTGAATCCTTCGGATGGACCGAGCTTTTCATCGGGGTTATTATTGTTGCTATAGTGGGAAATGCCGCGGAACATGCGTCAGCTGTACTGATGGCATATAAAAATAAAATGGATATCGCCGTTGAAATTGCAATTGGTTCCACTCTGCAGGTAGCCATGTTCGTAGCGCCTGTTCTGGTTTTGGTTTCCTTGCTTTTTCCTTCATCCATGGCACTGGTTTTCAGCCTTCCAGAAATGATCGCAATGGCATCTGCCGTGCTTCTTATGGTAGTAATATCAAATGATGGAGAAACAAACTGGTTTGAAGGTTTAACATTATTAGCAGCATATATAATCATGGGAATTGGCTTTTTCCTTCTATAAAAAAACAAAGACTCTGTGCCATAATCAGCACAGAGTCTTTGTTTCAATACTTAAGTAATCGGTTAATATCGTTCTTCCGGAAAAGGCATAAAAATCAATCGCATATTTTTCGAGAATGATCACCCACCTTCATGTTTAGTAACGATGCATGAAACACAACTGTTGACTCTTCATAAAAGACGGAATCCCAACCTCCTTAATATATTGATAGCGATTTGATTGCGGCCCTCCTTTTTTATTAGGGTAACGTAATTATAAAATAAAAAATGAATTATGTAAATGTTCTGATTTTTACAATTTTATTTCTTTTTTATTTCAGCAGATAAAAAATGAAATTATTTTTACGTATGGATAATATCCGCAAACTCCGAAAAAACTATGAACAGACCAATTAGGTTGCAAATGGTGAAAGGAGTAACGATAAGGTGAAAAAAATAACATACGTACTTATCACAATGCTATTTATGTTTTCATTCATAACAACGGCCAGCGCTGCAGGTACTGCAAAAATGGAACCGTCAAAATACCTTGTTCCGCCCTCTGTTATGAATATTACAAAAGAAAACACTTACCCGAACCCGACACAGGATGTACCTTTATTGCAGCCAAGCGAATTGACGAAGAAATTGATTGAATCATCGAAAGTGGGTATCGAGAACCCGGACTTGATCAGAATGTTAAATGAAACCGCCATTAACAGCACGCCGTTCGCCATTGGCTACAGGGCCATCATTTATTTGGGGCAATGGCCGTTGAACTATGAGTCCACCGAAACTTCTACAAATTGGGAGTATCAAAAAATTAACACGAATTACTTTGATAACCGGGGCAGCCAGACACCTTACCAATTTCACTACGTACAAGGCCCAGAAAGTAATTAATGGCGGTTTGACAGCCAAAATTCCGAATGCAGAAGATGTCAAAAAAATGATGCTGTTAAAGGCAACAGAAAAAACTAAGCTTCCGCTTGCATTCGAAACAGTCATTGGGGCAGGAACAAAGAAGGACCAAAGATATAACATTCCTCCCAAAAGGCTTGGTTACCTATTCGCCTATGCGCCAGCAGTAAATGAAAAAGGCAAGGTAACATACGGTGAAGTGTATTTGATGCTAAAAGGATATAAAAAATTTCTTGTCATAAAAAATGTGACATCACAGGGAATAGGCGCATGGATTCCAGTTCAGGACCATGTATCGTTTGGATTTAATGCAACAGAAAAGCCACGGTAAAATATAGAAAATAGATAAAGGCATCCGTTATTTCTCGCGGAGGTCTTTTTTTTGTTTTTTTCTTAAACATTGTTGCCATCTCGAACATAATAAAAATCAGCAATTGGGTTATTACGATTTCTCCATATAAGAAAACAATATAATTATCTATTAAAACAAGTGTTTATTCCTAAGTAGATTCGGGAATTAGAAAAGCAAGCCTAAATAATAAATTTAATTAAGATAGAGGAGGAAATTTAGATGGAAATGAACCAAACAATGACTGATAACGAAAAAAACAGCAAGTTATTAAAGGGTGTAGTAATTGGTGGGGTAATTGGCGGAATCATTTCGCTTCTAGATTCTTCTACCAGAAATACGGTAAAGGAAACCGCAATTGAGTTAAAGAACAACTCTCAAAGAATGCTGAGCGATGTAAAAGAAAATCCAAGTGAAGTAAAGGGACAGATGATGTCACAATTTAAAGAAGCATCCAATGTGTTAAAAGAGGCAATCAGCGACGCACAAAATTTATATGAGCGTTTAAATACTGATCTTTTCGGCAATCTCGGCGATGTTAAGCAAATCGCGAATAATGCGATGAGTACAGTTAAGGATGTAAAAGGTGACATTCAGCAGATTGGCTCTAAAGTCGTGGAGGCGGGCAGTGAATTGAAAGCTGTAACCAACACTTCTGTAAGCGGAACCTCATCTAGCAGTGACTCTTCCGTCACATCAAACCTTTCATCATCAGAATTAGGCAGCGACAGCGGTGTTACCTCTGAAACTTCTGGGTTGAACTCATTTGATACAAGTATGAGTTCTGGAACTTCAAGCTTACCTTCAACCGGGTCTTCCAATTCTGAGAGCACTTCATATGGATTAGGAAATACAACAAATTCAACTATGAATGCTACGTCAGGAGATGCTACGTCTTCTACAGATACTAGCAAGGACAAATCTGGCGGATTAGGAAAGAATAATGGTAAGGGCAAACATACTTACGGTGGTCAGGAAACGACCAACCATGACAAAACAAAATAATCGGTATTTGTTAAGAACTGGCTGCTTTAAGCGGCCAGTTTTTTTTAAGGAATTCCCCTGATTTCCCATGGGAGTAGGCACCAGTTTGAGCTGAATGTGGCAGGGGTATTCTAAACTAAATAACTAATAGAGATATCCTGGAGGTAATTATATGTTAAGCGAAGGTCATAAATTTGAAATTACGCGTTCGAATAGATGCTCAATCGAAAGAGAAACAGCAAGAGGGAAAACGGGAATGGTCGCGACGGCGCACCCAATCGCCTCAGAAATTGGCGAGCAGGTCCTGAAGGAAGGCGGTAATGCCATAGACGCAGCTGTAGCCATTCAATTCGCACTGAATGTCGTCGAACCGATGATGACGGGAATAGGCGGCAGCGGCTTCTTCATGGTCTACCATAATGAATCGAAAACGACAAAGATCTTTGATGGGCATTCAGAAGCGCCAAAAGCGGCACATGCCGACATGTTCCTGGATGACAAAAAGGAAGTTATCCCATTTAAAAAAAGGTCTACACATGCAACGGCTGTAGCGATACCAGGTATTTTAAAAGCCATGGATGCTGCACTTAATGAATACGGGTCAAAAAGCCTTGCAGAATTGATCGAGCCGGCAGCTTTGGTTGCCGAAAAAGGAATTTCGATGAATTGGGTATTGATGGATGCTCTAAACCTTTTTGAATACCGTCTCGGTGATGAAGGAAGGCGTTTATTCTTTCCAAAAGGAAAATCCTTTAAAGAAGGAGATATTCTTATAAAGGAGCATCTTGCAAAAACGTTTAGGATTATACAAAAAGAAGGAATATCCGCTTTTTATGAAGGAGAAATAGCAGAGGCAATCGTTAAAGCGCTTCAGGACCAGGGCGGCTTTATGACTCTTGAGGATCTAAAAAACTACGAAATATCAGTTGACGAACCTGTGTGGGGAGAATACAGAGGGTACAAAATAGCATCCTCCAGCCCTCCAAGTGCGGGAGGGACAAGCCTTCTTTATATTTTAAAACTGCTTGAAGATTTCTCGCTAGATAAGTATGGGCCGAGGTCTTGGGAAAAATATTATCTGTTTACAGAATCGATGCGTTTGGCGTTTAGTGACAAGATTGCATATTTGGCAGACCCTCGTTTTAATGACATACCGGTGAAGGGGCTTCTGCATGATGAATATATTGCTGACAGAAGGAATTTAATCAACTTTAAGAATCGCAACAGTCGAATTGATTTCGGTAACCCCTGGAAATATGAAAAAAAGAAACCTGTAGAGGTAGTTCGACAGCCTGACGATATGGAAAAAAGCGAAACAACCCATTTCACAGTCGTGGATCGATGGGGGAATATTGCTGCATGTACATCTACGGTTGAGCATCCATTTGGTTCAGGAATTATGGTGCCGGGATATGGTTTACTATTAAATAATGAATTGACCGACTTTGACCCGATTCCGGGAGGCGTGAATGAGCCCGGCGCGGGGAAACGTCCCGTAAGCTGTAAAAGCCCGACCATTTTGTTTAAGGATGAAAAGCCTGTATTGACTCTTGGTTCACCAGGAGGTCCAACAATTATCGCCTCGGTTTTCCAGACAATCGTAAATATTATCGATTTTAAAATGGATCTGAAGGAAGCCATTGAGGAACCAAGGATTTTTGCCACACCTGGCTCTCTACTGTCATGGGAGGCTGGAATTGATATGGTTTCAAAGGGAGAATTGGAATCTATGGGTTATGAATTTGGTGACACTTCCCATGTGATTGGAAACGTCCAGGCTATCCAAATTGATCCGGATACAAGGGAGCTTTACGGCGCTGCGGATTCAAGCAGGGAAGGAACTGCAATTGGGCTCGATGATTAAAGGGAGATTTCCTTCGCCCTTTTATAGAGATAATGATAATAAGAGTATTGCCTATTCGCCATAATTTAGGTAGGATGGAAACGACAAAAGATGCAGCTTTCGAAAGGAGCAAAGCTCATGGGTAATGCAATAAATGATAAAGACTCACAAGTCATCTTTTTAAAACAGCGATTAAAAATGTTTCTTGAGGTTCTTGATGCAATTGATCCTGAAGAGACGGATATTGACGATATCGACCGCTTAATTAATATGATTGATGACCTTGAGTCCAAGTGCAAGGAGTTTCAATCTCGCGAGAAATAGAGCCTGCTGCTGCAGGTTCTTTTTTTAATAAAATGATGGTTTATGTCAAATTTCCCCGGAAATAAGTCGAATTATCACAATTCAGGATGTAATCGGTTGCAAGCTCGGTCTTTAAATCCCCTCATGATAGGAGTATAATAAATACCGTTAAAAATAATTGTAAAATTCATAATAGATTTTTCTTGATCTCAGGGGATAAGGGAGAGGGGTATAAGAATGAATTTAGAAAAATTTCAGGAAAGCATGTACAAGCTGATCGTAGAAACATCGACAAGACTTCCAAAAGATGTGCGCCGTGCAATCCAGGCGGCAAAAGCGAAAGAGAATGCCGGTACAAGGGCGGCAATGAGCTTAGCCACTATTACCAATAATATTAAAATGGCTGATGATCAAGTATCTCCAATTTGCCAGGACACCGGGCTTCCTACTTTTAAAATTAAAACACCTGTCGGGGCTAACCAGATCCAGATGAAAAAAGCAATTAAAGCTGCGATTGCCCAAGCGACTAAAGACGGGAAGCTTCGTCCAAACTCGGTTGACTCTCTAACAGGTGACAATAGTGGAGATAATCTTGGTGATGGAACGCCTGTTATTAAATTTGAACAGTGGGAAAACGATTATATCGACGCGCGCCTTATTTTGAAGGGTGGCGGCTGTGAAAATAAAAACATCCAGTACAGCCTTCCTTGTGAATTGGATGGTCTAGGACGTGCCGGACGCGACCTTGATGGTATACGTAAATGTGTGCTTCATTCCGTTTATCAGGCCAAGGACAGGGCTGCAGTGCCGGATTCATTGGTGTAGGAATCGGAGGAGACAGAACCTCTGGATACGAGCTTGCCAAGGAGCAGCTATTCCGTTCCGTTGATGATGTAAATCCAATTGAAAAATTGCGCCAGCTGGAAGACTATATAATGGAAAATGCAAATAAACTTGGCATTGGAACTATGGGCTTCGGCGGCGAAACTACATTGTTAGGATGTAAAGCAGGAGTAATTAATCGTATTCCAGCCAGCTTCTTCGTTTCAGTTGCCTATAACTGCTGGGCATTCCGCAGACTGGGAGTCACTGTAAGTCCGGAAACTGGTGAGATTCAGGATTGGATGTACCAGGAAGGTGAAAACATCGATTTCGCACAGACAGAAGCGGAAAAAGAAACAGCTGCTGCAGCTGCCAATGAGGGCATAATTACCCTTCAGGCTCCGATAACTGAAGAGCAGATTCGTGAGCTGAAGGTCGGCGATGTGGTTCAAATCAATGGAATGATGTATACAGGCAGGGATGCGATCCATAAATATCTGTCTGACCATGATGCACCGGTTAATTTAAATGGCCAAGTGATTTACCATTGCGGTCCGGTTATGCTGAAGGATGAAGCAGGTGCGTGGCATGTGAAAGCAGCCCGCCAACAACCAGTATCCGGGAGGAGCCGTATCAAGGTGATATTATGAAACGGTTTGGTATTCGCGCAGTTATCGGTAAAGGCGGCATGGGTCCTAAGACTTTGGCTGCATTGAACGAACATGGTGGAGTTTACTTGAACGCAATCGGTGGAGCGGCCAATATTATGCTGACTGCATCAAGTCTGTTGAAGGTGTCGACTTAATGCAATTTGGCATTCCTGAAGCTATGTGGCACCTTCGGGTTGAAGGCTTTACCGCGGTCGTAACAATGGACTCACACGGAAACAGCCTTCATGCTGATGTTGATAAAAATTCATTAGAAAAGCTGGCTCAATTTAAAGAACCGGTGTTTAAATAAGTTGTAAGTGGAGAGGACGGGCTTGACCATGCCTCTTTTTGGGAATAATGATCATAACTGCGAATTGTAGATAACTAAGATGTTAGTGTAGGTAAAGGTCCAATAAGTGTAGAAACGGAGCCGGTTAGTGTAGATAATCCGTTTATAAGTGTAGATAGTGCGATGCTAAGTGTTGAAAGAAGCATCCAGGAGAGCGGCTGAGAAGCAGAAACCGAACAAATTGTAGAAAAAGAAGATGTAGTGTAGATAATGGTCCAATCAATGTAGAAACGGAGCCGGTTAGTGTAGATAATCCGTTTAGAAGTGTAGATAGAGCGATGCTAAGTGTAGAAAGAAGCATCCGGGAGAGCGGCTGAGAAGCAGAAAGCGAACAAATTGTAGAAAAAGAAGACGTTAGTGTAGATAAAGGGCCAATAAGTGTAGAAACGGAGCCGGTTGGTGTTGATAATCCTTAAAGAAGTGTAGAAAGTACGGACGTAAGTGTAGAAAGAAGCATCCAGGAGAGCGGCTGAGACGCAGAAAGCGAACAAATTGTAGAAAAAGAAGATGTTAGTGTAGATAAAGGTCCAATAAGTGTAGAAACGGATCTGGCTAGTGTAGATAATCCGTTTAGAAGTGTAGATAGAGCGATGCTAAGTGTAGAAAGAGGCAACCAGGAGAGCGGCTGAGAAGCAGAAACCGATCAATTTGTAGAAATAGAAGATGTTAGTGTAGATAAAGGTCCAATAAGTGTAGAAACGGAGCCGGTTAGTGTAGATAATCCGTTTAGAAGTGTAGAAAAGGCTAAGGTTAGTGTAGAAAGAGATATTTAGTAGCTTTGTAAAGAGACCTTGTATTGAGGAAAAATGTCCAAAATGTGTAGAACGTCAAACAATTCGAAAAAAATTTTTCGATATTGATTTCCAAGCAGGAAGATCATTTCACTTTCTAGAAAGAATAGGTATTCTTTTAATAAAGGGAGTGATTAATTGTTTGCAAAAGAGATAGCGCCGCCAAGTATTATTTTTATCCTGGAAGCATTATTACGCAGGTTGCCGAAAGAACATCCAAAAAGAGGGATAGTTGAAGAAAAATTATATAAAAGAAGATCAGGTTATAAAGGAGAACTAAGTTTAAAATATTTCCTCAATCTCCCTCACTTTAAACCATACATCATATTCCACGATTTAAGACTCACTTACCATGATCAAGCCTTTCAAATCGATTTTCTGCTGATTTCCACAAAATTTTCACTTATTCTAGAAGTGAAAAATTATTCAGGAGAATTATTTTTAGAAAAGGATTTTGATCAACTCTTCAGAAAACGTAATGAAAAAACAGAGTGCTTTTCTAACCCTATTACACAGGCAGAACGACAGCACGACCACCTGATAAACTGGCTGAGTATATATAAATTCAACGAATTACCTATTGAACATCTGGTAATAATCAGTAATCCCTCAACGATTATTAATGCATCTTCGGGTTATAAGAAAGCTTTTGAAATTGTATGTAAATCGGATCAATTGATAAATAAAATTCGAAAATTCGAAATGAAATATAATGAAGATCGATCCGATACGAAAATCCTTGGGAAGTTAAAAAGGCTTTTACTAACGAAGAATACTCCTTTAGAACAAAATATTCTTCAAAAATTTGAGATTAGTCCATCAGACATTATTAAAGGTGTTCTTTGTCAAAATTGCAATTCTGCGGCACTCGATATTAAACGGAACAAATGCATTTGCAAAATATGCGGCTGCGTCGAAAATAATCTTTATAAGCTAGCGATAGAGGATTACTTTTTACTCATTAAACCAACCATAACGAATCAAGAGCTACGCGAATTTCTCGAAATCTCATCTCAACGATCTGCCACTCATATTTTATCCCACTTACACTTACCATTTAAAGGTGCTGCAAGAGATCGCATCTACTTCCAAAACTAATACTTCCCTTTTAATCCCAATTATTTTTCCGCCGTTTTTATCAAACACTAATAAAAACATCTAACGGGGGAAATCATTGATGAAAAAGCTTTTCATGACAATTGCCATTATGCTGGTTATTCCGACGGCTGCTTATGGCCAGGTAACGAACCAGCCCATTCATTGGGGTTTTAAAAAGGCGGCAAATGAACAGCCGGCAGAGGCAGGAGCGCAGCTTGACCAGCTCCTTGAAAAATATGGAGCTTTTTATAAAGGGCCGCCTGATAAAAAAATCCTATATTTGACCTTCGATAATGGCTATGAAAATGGCTATACAAACAAGGTTCTTGATGTTCTGAAAAAGGAAAAAGTACCGGCAGCATTCTTTGTGACGGGCGACTATTTACTTTCTGCTTCTGACCAGGTGAAACGGATGGCTAAAGAAGGACATGTTTTAGGCAATCATTCATGGCACCACCCAGACCTGACAGCCGTAAGCGATGAAAGAATGAAACAGGAATTGGAGAAGATTCGTACAAAAACGGAAGAATTGACAGGAAAAAAAGAAATGCTTTATATTCGTCCACCACGAGGAGTTCTAAGTGAGAGGACGTTAAAAATTGCAAAAGAACAAGGGTATACCCATGTCATGTGGTCGCTTGCATTTGTAGATTGGAATGTGAATCAGCAGAAGGGCTGGCAATATTCTTACGACAATATTATGAGGCAGGTCCATCCAGGAGCTATCATCCTCCTGCATTCCGTTTCTAAGGATAATGCTGATGCTCTTGAAAAAGTAATTAAGGATTTAAAAAAGAGAGGCTATAAATTTAAAAGCCTTGATGATTTTCCCAAAAAATAAGGATGAAACTTGAAAAACCGAATTTCCTGTGGAGTTCGGTTTTTCCCGTTATAATTTTAGTTATTCTCAGTATAAACATGCTATAATACGGAAAATGCTTACTTAAAGGATGGATTATTTCGTGTGGCATGAAACGATACAAATTGAAGGTCCTTATAATTTTGACCGTGTGCTTGATAGGCTGTCAATGGATCCCTTAAATCAACTGGATCGCTCCGAACGCAGTTTGAAGCTGCCGCTTTTAGCTGACGATAAACCATTTGTCATTATCATTAAGGCGACTGGATCTGTTGAAGAACCAAGCTTTGAGCTTGCTGGCACTGACGATGCACATAAAATATCCATCATTGAGAGAACAGCGGAAATATTTCGATGGAATGTACCATTAAAAGATATATATGACCATTTTCAGCAAACTGATTTGAATGAAATTTTCCAGCAGCATCTTGGAACACCGATTGTCCTCGATTTTGATCCTTTCGGCTGCCTGTTAAAGTGCATCATTCATCAGCAATTGAATTTATCTTTTGCCCATACCTTAACCGAACGGTTTGTAAAAACGTTTGGTTATGAAATAGACGGTGTCTGGTTTTATCCACAGTCTGAAACAGTCGCGGCATTAACGGTTGAACAGCTTCGGGAGCTTCAATTCAGCGGGCGTAAAGCGGAGTATGTCATTGGAATCGCCCAAGCAGTTGCGAATGGAGAACTGGATATTGACGCTTTAAAGAACGAGAGCGAAGAGGTTATTTTTAACAAGCTGATAAAATTAAAAGGGATCTGCCTATGGACCGTCCAGAACTTTATGATGTTCGGACTGGGCAGACCTAATTTATTCCCGACCGCCGATATTGGGCTGCAGAATGCTTTGAAAAAATTATACCAGCTTGAGGCAAAGCCAACTCTGGCAGAGATGGAGTCCTACGTGGAAGGCTGGAATCCGTATTTAAGCTACGCTTCCCTATATTTATGGAGAAGCATCGAATAATTTGGAGTGAATTTAAATGAATAAAGAGCAAACCATCAAGATACAGCCAAAGCAAACATTTCCTCTAACCATTAAAAGGCTCGGCATCAACGGTGAGGGCGTTGGTTATTTTAAAAGACAGGTCGTTTTCGTACCTGGCGCGCTGCCAGGAGAAGAGGTTGTTGTCGAAGCAACAAAGGTAAATCCTAAATTTGCCGAAGCAAAAATAAAGAAAATCCGTGTTCAATCAAAGGATCGGGTCAAGCCGCCATGCCCAGTTTATGAACAATGCGGCGGGTGCCAGCTGCAGCATTTAAGCTATCAGGGGCAGCTGAGGGAAAAACGTGATATCGTCATTCAATCCCTTGAACGCCATACGAAGCTTCCGGTCAGCACATTAGATATCCGCGAGACAATCGGGATGGAAGATCCATGGAGCTATCGCAATAAAAGCAGCTTTCAGGTCGGGCAAAGGGACGGAAAGGTCCTAGCTGGCTTATATGGCCTCAACTCCCATCAATTAATCAATATTGAGCATTGTGCAGTCCAGCATTCACAAACGAATGAAGCAACGAGTGTTGTGAAACGGATCCTCGAGGACTTGAAAATTCCTATATATAATGAAAAAACGCAGAAGGGAATTGTCCGAACGATTGTTGCGAGGGTAGGAGTGCAGACGAACGAGCTTCAGGTTGTCCTTATCACCACTCAAAAAGAAATCCCGAAACACGATATATTGATTGAAGAAATCCAAAAACGCCTGCCAAATCTTAAATCGATTGTCCAAAATATTAACGGCGAAAAAACATCGCTAATTTTTGGAGAACAAACCGAACTGTTATCGGGAAAAGAATTTATCCAGGAAACCTTGGGTGATCTGCAATTCGAATTGTCCGCCAGAACGTTTTTTCAATTGAATCCAATTCAAACGGTAAACCTATATAATGAAGTGAAAAAGGCAGCCGCTTTAACAGGCGTTGAAAAAGTAGTCGACGCATATTGCGGTGTAGGAACCATAGGATTATGGCTCGCCGGAGAGGCAGCGGAAATCCGTGGAATGGATATTATTCCGGAATCGATTGATGATGCCAAGAAAAATGCTAAGCGCCACGGAATCACCCATACAAAATATGTTCCGGGAAAAGCGGAAGAAGTACTCCCTAAATGGGTCAAAAAAGGTTGGCAGCCAGATGTTATCGTTGTTGATCCGCCAAGGACAGGCTTGGATAATCAACTTTTACAAACCATTCTGCAGGTAAAGCCAAAAACCCTGGTCTATGTATCCTGTAACCCGTCCACCCTTGCAAAGGACATCCAAACATTGAGCAAGAGCTATACGGTCGAATACATTCAGCCAGTGGATATGTTTCCTCAGACTAGCCACGTGGAGGCTTGTTCACGACTAGTGTTAAAAAAATGAATATATGTGTTCAAAAAATCTCCCTGCTTATCAGGGAGATTTTTTTTGATATAACGGTGTTGGGTGTTGGCTAATTTCAAACAAGAATAAAAAAGTATAGAAGATGATAAAAGAGTGCTAGTGATAGCGCTTTCAGTAGCCTTTTTTAAAAGTATAATTGATTTGTAGGATATGAAACAAAAAACAAAGGGGGATAAAAATGAAGAAAAAATTGAAAATAGTTTCTCTTATGCTAGTTGTTATGATGTTCTCGATTATCTTCGCAGGTTGTAACAGTAGTACCAGCGGTAGCAGCAAAGTTAGCGTCGGTATCGTATTGCCTACCAAAGATGAGCCAAGGTGGGTTCAGGACGAACAAAGATTTAAAGACGCGCTAAAAGGTACGAAATATACAACCGAAATTTTATTCAGCCAAGGTTCTTCAGCTAAGGAAAAAGAAAACGTTGAAACGTTGATTAATAAAGGTATTAAAGTTCTTATTATTTGTCCTCAAGATGGCGATGCAGCCGCATCTGCTGTAGAAGCGGCCAAAAAAGAAGGTATTACAGTTATTTCCTATGACCGTCTTATTACAAATACAGACGCGGTTGATTACTACGTAACATTCGATAGTCTTGCTGTTGGTGCAGCACAAGCACAATACCTTGTCGATAATGCAAAAGGTACCGGCGAGCCATTGTATCTATACGCTGGCGCTGCTTCCGACAACAATGCGTTCTTGTTCTTCCAAGGCGCATGGAAAGTGCTTCAGCCTAAGATAGCTGACGGCACATTCAAAATCGCTAACTCAAGCGAAGCCGTTGCACTGAAAGATACAGCCGACCTTTCCCGCGACCAACTTAGTAAGATTATCGGTCAAGTCACAACAAACTGGGATGCAAACGAAGCGAAAAACAAAGCTCAAACGCATTTGACAGCTGTAGCGGCCGATATGAAAGGTGATGTAGCAGTCCTCGCGCCGAATGACGGCACTGCTCGTTCGATCGCAGACGTATTCGCTTCTGACAGCGCGATTAAGAGCTTTGTTGTAACAGGTCAAGATGCTGAGAAAGCATCTATTCAATACATCATCGACAGCAAGCAATCGATGACCGTATTCAAGGATGTTCGTACGCTTGTTAAAGATGCTATGGGTATGGCCGTTACAATCCTAGACGGCAAAAAGCCTGAAACGACTGGTTCTTACAATAACGGCAAAATCGATGTGAAAGCAAAACAAACGGACGTTATCACTGTTAACAAAGAAAATGTTCAGAAAGAACTCATTGATTCAGATTACTACAAAGCGAGCGACTTCACTGGACTGTAAAATGAAATAAGCATAGGTTGGTGCGAAATAGTGATAGATACGTCTATCACTATTTCGCAATTGTAACAGATGTTTAGTAAAGGGTGGGGAATGATGAGCGAATATATTTTGGAGATGAATCAAATTTCCAAGGAGTTTACAGGAGTCAAAGCGCTCACCAATGTCAATTTCAAAGTGAAAAAAGGCGAGATTCACTGCTTAATCGGTGAGAACGGAGCAGGGAAGTCCACGCTGATGAAAGTGCTCAGTGGCGTTTATCCATACGGCACGTACGAGGGAGATATCGTGTTCGAGGGGAATGTGCAGCAGTTCAACAGAATTAACGACAGCGTGAAGACGGGCATCGCCATTATATACCAAGAACTAGCATTGTTTCCGGATCTTACGGTCTATGAAAATATATTCGCGGGCAATGAAGTGAAACGCGGTGCCTTCGTTGACTGGAACCAAACAATTGTTCAGGCCAAGAAAATGCTGCAAAAGGTGAAATTGAATGTGAATCCTGAAATGCTGGTTAAAGATTTAGGTGTAGGGAAACAGCAGCTGGTCGAAATTGCCAAAGCATTAAGCAAAGACGTTAAACTGCTCATTCTGGATGAGCCGACGGCGGCGCTTAACGAGGATGATAGCGAAAACTTGTTGAAGCTGTTGTGCGAACTAAAAGATCAGGGTATCACCTGCATCATGATTTCACACAAGCTGAAAGAAGTCATTGCCATTGCTGACAAAGCGACGGTGCTTCGAGATGGACGAACCATTTGTACGCTCGATGCCTCCAAGGGTGAAATTTGTGAAAGCACCATTATTAAGAACATGGTTGGTCGCGAGATTGATGATATATATCCGAAGAGAGTGAACAAAACGCACGGTGACAAAGTTCTTGAATTAAATAATTGGTCTGCATACGATCTCCAGTTAGGCCGACAAATCGTAAAAGATGTCAATCTTCACGTCAAAAAGGGAGAAATCGTCGGGATAGCTGGCTTGATGGGATCGGGACGAACTGAACTGGCACTAAGCATCTTCGGTAATCCAAAGTCTTATAAATTGCAGGGGAATTTAGTTTTGGATGGCTTACCTCGGACGTTCAGACATACAAGCGACGCTATAAAGTCGGGTATCGCATATGTAACGGAAGATAGGAAGGGCGATGGGCTGTTTTTGATTCAAGATATTAAAAGCAATGTTTCCGCGGCGAACCTGCAGGGCATCTCTACGAATGGAATTATCAACGAGAACGAAGAAGTCAAAATCGCGAATGAATATAAAAATTCTTTGTACATTAAAGCACCATCTTTGGAACAAATCGTCGGCAAATTAAGTGGCGGCAACCAACAGAAAGTGTCTTTGGGCAAGTGGCTGTTCGTTGGTCCAAAGCTGCTGATTTTGGATGAACCAACACGCGGTATCGACGTGGGAGCTAAATTTGAAATATATACGATCATGAACAAGCTAATTAGCGAAGGCTTGAGCATTATCATGATTTCATCAGAACTTGGTGAAGTGCTGGGGATGAGCGATCGTGTCTATGTCATGGCCGAAGGCGAAATCAAAGGTGAGTTGTCAATAGACGAGGCTGATCAAGAAAAAATTATGCAACTTGCTACGCAATAGGAGGTTAAACCTATGAACTTTTTCAATGAATTGAAGTCGTTAGTCAAAGTAAATATTCGTGACTATGGCATGTACATTGCCCTCTTTGTAATTATGCTCACTTTCTCCATTATGACCGACGGACTTTTCATGTCTTCCCGCAATATAAGCAACCTACTGGATGCTACTGGTTATATTGCTGTATTGGCAGTCGGCATGACGCTTGTTATCGTCATTCGGCACATCGACTTATCCGTCGGGTTTGCAGCCGGATTTCTTGGCGCGATCACGGCGATTCTTCTCACCCAAGTAGGATTACCAATTTATTTGACCATTCCTATTATTCTTGTTCTCGGAATTGTTATCGGTCTTTTTAATGGTGTGCTAGTCGCGCAAATCGGAATTCCTTCTTTTGTCGCTTCTCTTGCGGGGATGCTCATCTTTAGGGGAGCGCTGCTGCAGGTGACCGAAAAAACCGGAACGATTATTATCAAGGACGATCACTTTAATGCGATCGGTAACGGATTTATTCCTTCTATTATCCAAGTAAACGGTTTGCACTTGCTCTCTTTAATTGTGGGTGTACTGGGTATTTTATTATACATTTACAGCGAAATATCCACGCGCAGAAACAAGCTCAAGTACAAATTTGAAGTTGTTTCCAAAGGGATTTTCACACTGAAATTGCTGTTCGTTTCAGCAATCATTGCGTATATTACCTGGATTTTAGCTGGCTATAACGGTTTTTCATGGACGGTAGTGATTATGTTGGTGGTTGTTGTCGTCTATCACTTCCTCACAACGAAAACAGTGCTTGGCAGACATATTTATGCTGTGGGCAGTAATCCGGAAGCCGCGCATCTTAGCGGAATCAACGTTAAAAAAATTACGTACATTGTATTCGGTTCAATGGGAATGCTTGCGGCCCTTTCAGGGATCCTGTTCACCTCGCGTTTGCAATCGGCTACAACAACTGCAGGAACATTGTTCGAGCTTGATGCCATTGCAGCCGCTTATGTCGGGGGTGTATCCTCTGCAGGCGGTGTCGGTAAAGTGACGGGAGCGATTATCGGAGCGATCGTTATGGCTTCCCTATCCAGCGGGATGAACCTCCTTGGAGTCGGAATCTCCTACCAGTACATGATTCGGGGTGGCGTATTGGCTGGAGCGGTTATCTTTGACGTTATGACTCGAAAAAAAGGAAGTTAGTTTTACTATTCTCTTAGAGTTCAGAACTGGATCATTGCAAAGGTTAAACAACAGAGGGACTCAATGTAGTTCCTCTGTTTGTTTTCGGAAGAGATTATAGAGTCGGTTGCATACTACAATATCTGCTCAGCCGGGGCACAATGAGTGAGACCAGCCGAAAGTATTGAACAATTTTTGTAAATAAATGATATTATTAGAATAGTATATTATTGGGAAAAGGAGACACTTCTCTTGAGAAAAACAGGCATAATCGTACTCTGCTCCTTATGCGTCATCCTTTGTTATTTTACGGCCATATCCGCAAAAAAAGTGTTTCGCTCCGATTGGCAATTGCCTCGGACGTCAGACCAAAAGCAGGCGAAATATCGCCTTGTTCTGATTACTCAAGAGCTGGAGACGCCATTCTGGGATAATGTCGGCTTAGGCGCGCTTAAGCAAGCGAAGAAGGAGGGAGCGAGCCTTGAGGTATGGGGGAGTTACGGACACAACCAAGAGGAATTTTTAAAAAAGATGGAAATCGCTATTCATTCGAAAGTGGACGGCATTATCGTACAGGGCCTTGATACGGACGAGTTCAATAACTTGACGAAAACGAAAGCCGCTTTCTACGGCATCCCCATTATCACCGTGGCTAATGACGTGCCGATGGAGGAAAGTCTTAGAAGAACATACGTCGGTTCTAATCAGTATTTGGCGGGAGAGATGATTGCTAGGCAGCTGTTGTCCGACATGGCGCCGCTGGAAAAGTCATCCTCATGTGCGACAGTCACCAGGAGTATTTTCAGAAGCAGCGGCTGAAAGGTATTCAAGACGTTTTGAAGGAATACCCCAACGTCCGTATGATATATGCGGAAACGGCTGATTCAAGGGAGCAGGTAATCGCGATTACACAGGATTTGTTGAACCAGTGGCCTAATGTTGATGCCTTTATAGCCGTTAATGCAAATAGCGCGGGGGCAATGATTCAAGAAATTGGCAGGCGCTCTCAGGTCGAGCCTTATCACATCTATTCATTCGACGATGGTCCCGAATCTTTGTCGCTACTTATGCAAGGAAAACTCGACGCGATGATTGAACAATCCCCTGAGATGATGGGGAAAATCAGTGTAAGTCTAATCATGAAATGGCTGAGAGGGAAGTCGGTTCCTCTCGATATGAACGGTTATCTCACCGATATTCGGATATTGAAAGCGTCGGACTTGCGATGAACAGAATTCAAAGGAAAATATGGATGCTCGCCACGATCGTTCTGTTCATCATGGCGGCTATTTGGATAACGCTTACATACTACAACCAGAAAACACAAAATCAATATAATGATATTCTCCAGCGGTATATACGCTTGAACGAAGTGACGACCGCGAGCCAGCAGATGATAATGGATCTGAACAACTACTTGATTAAACCGTCTCCAGCTAACCTTGAGCAGTTTGCCCTGAGCAAGGAGAAAATTCGAAACGCTAAATACGATGTTTTCGTTCTAAGGAACGCAGAGAATGATTTCGCATTGACCAACTATATCAACCTGATTGATAGTTTGATTGAAACAACTGACCGGTCCATCATGTTCCAGTCGGAGAAAGAAACAGAGGCTTCCGCGAAAGAGTTCTCGGAAGCAACGCGCATCTCAAAATATATTTCCGAGATGACGCTCACCTTGCTCGACACAGAGCTGAAGACGTATGACCGCTTCTATCGCGGTATAATCGAGCAATCCGTAGAAATAAAAAAGCTGGGCATCTGGCTGATGCTGCTGATTACATTCCTTCTGTTGGTGATCACGTATTGGTTCTCGTTAAGTATTACGAGACCGGTACTTAAGCTGACTCAGGCGGCCAACGAGTTGTCGAGAGGCAGGTTCGATTTGCAGATTGAGGTGAAGTCTAATGACGAAATCTCCTTTCTCGCCAAGACATTCGATCGTATGCGTATCAACATTAATAATCTTATTTCGGAAATTCAGGAGAAGGCACAACTCGAGCGTGAACTCCAGCAGAACAAACTCCTTCTGCAGGAAAGTCAGCTTCGCAGCCTGCAAAGCCAAATCAATCCACATTTTTTGTTTAATACGCTCAATACACTTTCCAAGAAGGCTTATTTGGAAGGATCTGAAGAAACAAGCGAATTGCTCGTGAGCGTAGCAGGGTTATTGCGGTACAACTTAAAGCGAATAGACAGGTCTGTTACTCTCTATGAAGAAATTATCGTTTTGCAGCAATATATGGATATCCAAATGGCGAGGTTTACCGAACGCCTCCAATTCCATATGGAAATCGACGAGTCCTGCATGCATGTGGAGCTCCCGAGTCTAACCTTGCAGCCGATTGTCGAAAATGCTGTGATTCATGGGATCGAACCCAAGGAGGAAGGCGGAGTCATTTGGTTCCGCATTATAGATGGAGCTGACAGGGTGACAATTGAGATTGAAGACGATGGACTGGGGATACCGGAACATAAAATCCAGCAAATTCTGGAGGAGCATAACATCCAAACGGAAGGACATTCGACTGGGATTGGATTCAGTAACGTCGTCAAGCGGCTTCGTCTTTTCTATGGTTATGAAGATGTGATAGATATCGAAAGCGGTAAGGGGCACGGCACGAAGGTTGTGTTGAAAATACCGAAAATAAGGAGAACCGAGAAGCATGATAAAGCTCCTGATTGTGGATGACGAACAAATCGAGCGGGACGGGCTGCAGGCGATTTTGCAGAGGCGTATCCAGAGCTCGTTATCGAACAAGCAAAAAACGGAAGAGTCGCCGTACAGATGGCCGGAGTATTCAAACCAAATTTGATTTTAATGGATATCAAGATGCCGGGAATGAACGGTCTTGAAGCAGTCGAACGAATAAGTGCAGAATATCCTGACATCAAATTCGTAATGATCACGGCTTTTGATACATTCGATTTCGCGCGCCAAGCGATAAAGCTTGGCGTTAAGGATTATTTGCTTAAACCGAGCAAAGCAAACGAAATCGTTGCGACGGTTGGGAAGGTGCTTAAGGAGAGCGAAGATGAGCGGAAGTTGGTTGCGATAAGCAAAATTCAACAAGACTCACTGCAAAAAGCGCTGACACTCGTTGAAACCGACGTCGTTACGCAGCTGCTGTTCGATCATGTACACGAGGTGCACTTAGACATGCTCGTCGAGATGTTGGACATCCGCTCAACAAACGAGAAGTTTGTGATGATCGTTATGCTGCCGGAAGGCTCGGAAAAATTCTATTCCGCGATAAAAGAGAAAATTAGGCAAACGAGAAGCGGATGGGTCGGCGCATTGTACTGCCGCCAGCTTCCGATAATCGTTTTCCGGGAACCGGATAAATCGTTCCGTTCCCAAGCCATTTTTCTTGCTAAGGAGATTCTCTCGATAGCAAAATCCGACTTAGAAGCTGGCTGGTTTGTCGGTATCGGGAACATATGTGGTTCATTGGATCAAATCAGGCAATCTTATCAGGAATCACTAATCGCTACTATGGATACGACGCTTCCTGTTAAATACCGTTTTTATGTGGATGTACCTGTTTTAGGCGCCGTGTCCGATGGGCAACTGACAAAACAACGGGAAAAGCAGTTCTTCGATCAAATCCGGCTAGGACAATGGGAACAAGTCCGTATGTATATTATGAATATAATTCAACGTTACGAGAACGAAGGTGCCAATCTGGTACAAACACAGCAACGCGTGCTGGAATTGCTCTGGATCTCATCACGAGTGATGAGCGAAATGGGCGTTGAAATGGACACGCCACTCTATTCTTTCCAAGCCCAAGATTGTCGGCAGCTGCGCACCGAAACAGGTCATCTGCTTGACCGAATGAGGCAGTCTTACGTGGAGCATTATGATCGGCTGGAGGCAGATACGATTCATCAGATTAAACAATATATTATCGAGCACTCCCACGAGGATATTTCTCTGGACGCATTAGGGAAGAAAGTGGGCTTAAGCCCTATTTATATTAGTAAAATATTCAAGGAGAAGCTCGGAGTCAATTATATCGATTTTTTGACTGAATGCCGCATTGAAAAAGCAAAGAAGCTGATGGGTGATCCTGAGAAAAGCATAAAGGAAATTACATACGAGGTAGGCTATCACGAACCGAACTATTTTAGCAAGGTGTTCAAAAAAATGTGTGGCGCTTCGCCGAAGGAGTACCGGAAGACATTGTTGGGCAAAAAAGCTGACGGCTGGTGAGATTTTACGGAAAAGGAGAGTGGAGAATGGGGAGTGTTTTCATCCAAGTTAGGCTAATTCTGCTCACATTAGTACTGATCTGCGCTGTCGCGGCTTGCGAAAAAGATGGAGAACGTACTCTCGGGCAGGCGAGTACAACAAAGCTGTCACAATCTCAAAAGTCTAGCAGCAAGGAAGCGTTACCGGAGAAAAAGATCAAAATCGGCTTCTCTATGGATACTTTACTTGAGGAACGCTGGCTGAAGGACAGGGATCTGTTTAAAGAGGCGGTGGAAGCGGTTGGCGCGGAAGTGGAGATTATGGCGGCGAATGGCGATGACGCTTTACAAATTTCACAAGCTGAAACTATGATTAGCCAAGGCGTCGATCTCCTCGTTGTCGTTCCTCACAATGCCGAGGCAACTGCAACGATCGTCAATAAAGCCCACTTGGCCTGTATTAAGGTGCTCGCATACGATCGACTGATTAAAAATGCTAATATCGACTTGTACGTTTCCTTCGACAATGAACAGGTAGGGGAACTGCAAGCAAAAGCGATCACAAAATTGGTTCCTAAAGGGAAATATGTATACATTGGAGGAGCCGTTACGGACAATAATGCCCATTTATTCAAAAAGGGCGTCTTCAACGTGCTTCAGCCGTTAATAGACAAGGGTGACATTAAGGTAGTATTTGATCAATGGACAAAGGACTGGACCCCTGCAAATGCATTGGTGAACATGAAAGCCGCTCTGAAAGCCAATGATAATCGAATCGATGCAGTCATCGCCGCCAATGACGCAACAGCTGGCGGCGTTATCCAGGCACTCGAGGAGCAGGGACTCGCAGGCAAAATCCCAGTCGCTGGTCAAGACGCTGAGCTTGCGGCCGCGCAGCGGATCGTCGAAGGTACTCAGACGATGACCGTTTATAAGCCGATCAGCACGTTAACAAAAAAAGCAGCTGAGCTTGCGGTTAAGCTGGCAAAAGGCGAAAACTTAGATGCGGACAGGAAAGTGAACAACGGGAAGATCGAAGTGCCGTCCGTTTTACTCTCTCCGATAGCGGTCGATAAGTTCAATATCGACGAGACAATCATCGCGGATGGCTTCCATTCCAGGCAAGATGTTTATAAGACGCACTAAAATAAACTTCCACATCAATCAGACCGTCAGGGATTCAAATTCTTGGCGTTTCATGCACCTAAACAGAACAAGTCGCTTACACAGAAAAGCCAAGCTGAAGGTATCCAGCTTGGCTTTTTAAGATGTCGTCTATTGTAAAATAAGTCTTCATTTGTTAATAAGTAGGTTGCATAGGACGATATTGGGGAAAATGGAAAAAATAATTTTACATTTGTTCAAATTTGATTTAACATTTGTTCAGGATAACTGTTATAGTTAAATTGAAAAAAATGAAAGCGTTTACCCATAAAGTGAAATTATTTCTATTTAACTGTTGTTAATGTGAGTGCTGCTTAATAAAAACTAAAAATGCAATTTCTAATTTTAATAGAATTGAAAATCTGCTATTGCTTAAATTGAAGGAGGGGAAGGTTGTGTAAAAGTATTTTCACAACAAAAGGATATGAGTTTCGTTGGGTTATTTCTTTCAGGTGCAGTCTTATTTTTAAATAGTCTTATGCTATTAGGAAAGGCAGACGCAAAGAGTGTTGGCATCTTTAATATTTTCGTTGGAACACTTCAGATGGTCATCCCGTTTTATTTAATTGTCAATTCTAATCAAGACAATTGGGATCTATATAATAATGCAGCCATATTTTTATTTGGATTAACGTATTTATACGTTGGGGTAACCTTATTGAAAGGCCTTGAGGGAAATGGCCTTGGCTGGTTTTGTTTATGGGTCTCTATTGTTGCCATTGTTTATACGTTTACATCCATTTTTCACTTTCATGATGCAGTCAATGCACTGACATGGGGAATGTGGGCATTTTTATGGTTCCTATTCTTTTTGGCTAATACCCTTAAAAAGAAAATTGACTATTATATTGGTTTTGTTGCATTTATACAATCATGGGTTACCCTTACAATACCAGCATTGCTCTATTTTTTAGGTGTATGGAATACGCCATCTCTTTATCAAATCTGGTTCTACGTTTTAATACTATCTATTTTGTGTTTTGTTGTTGGACTTTTTAAATTGAAATTTTCATTTAAAAACGAGAATAGTGTTAAAAAGCTTAAAGCAATTTAACCAAAACTCCTCATATACTTCACTTAAAGGCAGCTTTCCCAAGGGAGTTGCCTTTTTGGCTTATCAGACTTTACTTGGCTAAGTCTTTCTAATATTCAATAGCAAAAGAGAAGGCGGATAAAATAAAAACCCCTGGTGTTATCACTATATAAAGTGATAACACCAGGGGCAGGCACATGTTAATATGATTAACGAATGCCTTTCATTAGTTCCTGAATTTTAGGTGATAGCATTAATAGGATAATTCCTAATACAATTGATACTCCGCCAATTACACCAAAATAGGTAGTTTCAGTTTCTGGAGTATAAAACTTTACCATTTGTGCATTGAGTGCCTGTGCAGCAGCACTAGCCAAAAACCATAAGCTCATTGTTTGTGACGAGAATGCCTTTGGAGCTAACTTTGTAGTTGCTGATAAACCAACAGGAGAAAGAAGCAACTCACCAAACACACAAACTAAATAACTAAGAACTAGCCATAATGGGTTTACTAGTGAATGGGATCCCCCGAGATAACCTGGCAAAAGAATCACAATGAAAGATAAACCTGAGAATAGTAATGATAAAGAAAACTTTTGTGGAACCGTAGGTTGGCGTTTTCCTAATTTTACCCAAATCCATGCGAATATTGGTGCAAATGTAATAATAAATAAAGGATTTAACGACTGGAACCAAGCAGGTTGAATGTGGATGCCTGCAAAGTTTAATTGTGTACGTTTGTCAGCATAGGCTGCAAGGATTGTTGATCCCTGTTCCTGGATTGCCCAGAACATAACAGCTGCAAGAAATAAAGGAATATATGCAATTATGCGCGAACGCTCAACATCTGTTGTTTTAGGGCTTCGGTACATAACGATAAAATACGTTGTTGGAATTAAAATACCCAAAATAGTCACAATATTGATAAAGCTTTCAAAAGTTAAAAGTCCTTTTGGAATTAAAATAGCACAAATGATAGCTATAATGGCAATGCCTAATCCAATAAAGGTGAATGGCTTCTTCTTTTCAACTGCTGACAATTGATTGTAAACCATTGTGCCGGCAAGGCCTAAATTCTTTTTCTTTGTTAATACAAAAACTAAAAGTCCGAGGAACATACCTACAGCAGCAATACCAAACCCTAAATGGAAACTGTAATCCATTACTGAGCCAATGATGAGCGGAGATAAAAATGCTCCAAGATTAATACTCATGTAAAAGATAGTGAAACCTGCATCACGGCGCTCGTCCTGCTCGCTGTACAATTCACCCACGACTGTTGAAACGTTAGGCTTTAATAAGCCTGTCCCAAGGACAATTAGGACCATGGAAACAAAAAACATAGCTATACTGCCTGGAATAGCCAGAGCAATATGTCCGAGCATGATTAAAACTCCACCATAAAATACTGCCTTTGATGTTCCGAAAATCCGGTCAGCCAGCCAGCCGCCAATTACTCCGGACATGTAAACCAATGATCCATAAATGGACATGATGGAAAGCGCGAGGTTTTGGTCCATTCCAAGGCCGCCCTTGGATAAACTATAGTACATATAGTATACGAGAATAGCTCTCATTCCATAATAGGAAAAGCGCTCCCAAAATTCCGTGAAAAACAGTGTGATAAGTCCTTTTGGATGGCCAAAAATCCTTTTTGAGGCACACTATCCACAATTTTCTGTCTATTAAGATTTGACATGAAATAACCTCCTTTTTTACTATATTATAATACTTATTAAAGTCGGAATATGTCAAAAACTATTTTTGGTAAATAAGTTGTAAATGTTTACATTCCTTGATAACACTATGTTTTCGTGACTTTACTTTAAAAAAGTAAGTTTTTTCAGAATAATATATTTATTATGAAAAAGCTTACTTTTTTGCTAATGTAAGATTCGAAACAAGTAAAATTTTCGTTATTTTCGAATGTTGACATATAAAAAAATTGTAAGTTACCAGTTGAAATGGAAAGTACTAAAAATCGTAATAATAGGAGAAAAACCATGAAAGAACAGTTTTATGATGAAATGCTGAATATAAAAACACGGGGAGACCAGAAGGGGTTCAACAAAACATTACATTATCACCGTTATGAGCCCACTCCATATAGTGCACTGGAACAATTGTTTGCACAATATGAATTGAAAAGCAGTGATCGTATTGTTGATTTTGGATGCGGAAAAGGGCGGTTAAACTTCTATATTAACTATTTATATAATACTACTTCTATAGGTGTAGAAATGAACGAAGCTTTCTATCAGGAGGCACTTAAAAATAGAACTAGTTATTTGAATAAATATAGAAAAGGTCATCACAACATCCATTTTCATTGTTGTCTTGCACAAGAGTACCCTATTGATGTTTCAGATAATCGATTCTACTTTTTCAATCCCTTTTCCATCCAAATTTTTATGAATATCATAAACAATATTTTGATATCAGTTGAAAAATCAGTGCGGGACGTAGAGCTGGTTTTATATTATCCATCAGAGGATTATATATTTTTTTTAGAAAACCAAACCTCAATTGAATTAAAACAGGAGATTATGCTGCCAGGCTTATATGAACATAATTCTTTTGAAAGATTTAGTATCTATCGATTGGCATGAAGTGAGCCATTTTACCAGGCTCTTATAGGCTTAAGTAGCCATGTTTACAAATTTATAAAAAATTAATCAAACGTTTGATTGATTTTTTATAAAGAAAAAAGGCAGCCCGAGCTAATTACGGAGCCGACTTTTGTCTTTTTTTAGGAAATAATAAAATTAAATAATGTGGATACCTTCTACCAAGTTTTATTAATCTAGCTCCAGCGCCCAGCCCCTCGGGGTCATAAGCCAAATCACTTCAGAAATCAGGATTTCCTGCGTGATTCGTCTTATGCATGTCGGGGCTAACCAGGGCACTTGCGCCTTTTGTTTTTATGTGTTCATTTTTTAAGTTCTCTGCTGATATAAGAGGCAGATACCCAGCCAGTGGTTCCATCGGCCAGCAGGATATTGTACCAGGAGCCAGTACTGTCCATGACAGGTGTTCCGTCATTATTTAACATGATCGATACATAATCATTCATATTTAATTTAGACTTTATATTCTCATTAATAGCGGTAGTTGGTGTTGAACGGACGTTTAGCGTATCAATAGTCCGCCCTAAATTTTGAACAGAAAAGTAAGTTCGGTAATCATAAAATTTAATATCATCTGTCCAATATATGGTGTTATCCACCATTACTTTAACCCATTTATCGTTTGTTTTTTCGAGTAGGAGGAAGTTTGATCCCTTATTAATTGTTTTAACAGCATCATGGATTCCCTTACTGGTATTTAGAATTAGGTCTTTATTTGCTATGGAAAGGATATTTGATGGAAATATATCACTGCCTTCAGGAATGATAGGCCGCGATGGAGTATTCGTATCTATTGCGGCCTGGCTATAATATGTTTTATCGTAAGACAATATTTTTTCCATATGCCCTGCTATTGCTTTTCCCCAGTTAGGGTCGCTTGCGTAATAAAAATTCATTCCCTCACTATTGGCTCCTATCCGGATATTATTCATATCCTTCGTACTGAAACCAAGATAGGGCCCTTTATGATATATGTAACTAGGGTTGAGGTAGGTAGTTTTTATTTCACGAGCAATATAGTCAATGCAAAGGTCGACACTCGCAAACCGGTAAGCACCGATATACGGGCTCTGATCCACTGCTCCAAATCCAAAAAGATTATTTTTGCCTAATGCAATTTGGGATGTTCCGAAGGCGCTCTCATGGATAGCATGTGCAGCCAAGTAAAGGGAATTAACACCATACTTCCTTCCTGCATCAATGAAGGCTTGTCCTTTTCCAGTCAATACACTTGCTTTTCCCTTCGCATTCACATAGGCAGATATATAGTCATTGATTTGATTTGCTGTAACAGGCGATTGTGTTCGTAAATCTATAAATTGATAGCTATCCCTGCCTGTAAGGGGATCGCCGGTTTTCACCTGTTTAATAGATGTGCCAGGCACATAGCCTGATTTGCCGGCAGATGTGACTTTATACCATCCATTGGATGTTTTGTAGCTCGCCATGATGATTTTTGCACTTGGAATGGTTTCGAGTACGGTTGAAAATTCATCAGGTGTTTGATTCAAATTGATTGCAGTAGTAGTGACAAACGTTGTATCTTGGATTTTTTCTTCTGGTACATCATTCAGTTTGGAAAAATCACCTATATAGAAATATCCGGAAACACCATTGAAAGTAATGGTATACCAATCTCCAATCCGACTATCAGAAATGACTAGAGTATCCTTAGGAATGACAGTCAGCTTCTGGTGCCCATCCCCATATGAATGATACACATAAGTATCGATAGTGGCTTTGAAGGTGGATTGCGGAAGTGCTGAAAAAGTATTTTCACTTACATCACTGTTTTTTACAAATAATACCTGATCGTTAAATGATATTTGATACCATGTTTCCCCTAGACTATTCAAAGCTTTTTGTGTAGATGCAAATCCATTGTTTCTTCCAATCGTGTATATTTCCTTTTTGCTCGAATCAGGAGTTGAATAGAGCTTTGCCGATTTATTCGTAAAATAAAAAGTTTCATTTGTTTTCATAGTTTGATAGGTTACTTCGTTATTTTTTAATAAATCACCCGCGTAAATATACCCCGAAACTTTATTAATGGTAACACTGTACCATTCCCCGATTTTTTTAAAGGAAGAAACAATGCTTCCTTGAGGGATTTTAACAAGCTTCTTATTAGCGTTTCCATAGGACGCGAACAAGTAAGTGTCAACCTTCGCCTTAAATCTGGTTTCCGAAAAAGAAGAGAGAGGTTTTTCAGTTACATTATTGCTGTTCACATATAAAAGTTTACCGTTATATGAAATGCGATACCAGGTCTGACCAAGGCTATTGATTACTTTTTGTGTAGAAGCAAAACCGTTATTCCCGCCAATTTTATAAACTTCTTTTCTTTTGGTGTCAGGTGTGGAATAAAGCTTGGCAGGACTTTTTATAAAATAGTACTTCATGGCCGTCGCGGAATATTGGTTAAATTCCTTGAGGAAAGCTGAGCTTACCCAGCCTATTTTAGTAATATTTTTTCGATTAACTTTATATGTGTAAGCCACTTTGTACCAGATGCCGATTCTTTCCGTTGAGGTCACTGTTTTTCCTTTAGGAATATTTAAAAAAGATCTATATGTTGTTCCGGCACCAGACCGCAATACTAAATTGGCCGTGGTTTGAAAGGTTATTTTACTTGTTTTTATTATCGAACTGGCCTCGGCTGCCCCTACACCAAATACATTGCCTGGAATGGCTGATGCCCCTGCTAAAATACTTGTCGATAATAGAATCGCTTTGCCAAAATTCTTCATATAAACACCGTTCCCAGTCTATGTAATATCATTTGCAAATCCTTGACTAAATCAACCTATTAATTACAAACTATACCATAAAATACTAGAAAGATGAGGAAAAGAAAAGCAGATTTAACGGATTCTTGGAGATGGAAGATTCCAAAGATTTAATGAAGAAATAATGGGGACAAAAAAGCAGGATGGCCTTTTTGCATAGCCATCCTGTTCGGTTCTATTAATTTGATCGGCCTTTGCCGGAAAAAAGCTTACTCAATTATTCCCATACGAATCGCTTTAACGGCTACTTCCGTGCGATTTCGTGCATTCAGCCGTTTCATAATACTTGAAATATAATCTCTAACGGTGAATTCACTTAAATAGAGTTTTACTGCTGCCTCAGAGGTGGAGGCCCCATCTGCAAGAAGCTTGATTATTTCTATTTCTCTTTGTGTCAGGGAAATGGTATTTACTTTTAATTCTTGTGAATTTAGATCAGCTTCAATGAATTTGGATAATAACTCTCCAGAGCTCTGTCCGAATTTCATTAAGGCAGGAAGCAGGCTTCTATCCAACGGGAAATGTATCCCAGGTCCCTGATCAAGAACTGCCCCTCCAATTATTTTACCTTCTGAAGGTACATAAATAGGCACAATTATTAACGAGCCCAGGCTAAATGTTTTAATGTATTTTTCCGGAAAGTCGGTTTGGGCATCAGGAATGTATATGGGCTGAAAATTTTTCATTTCATGTCCCTGAGATTTTAATTTAACCATGCTGTTATTTAGGATGGGTATATTTGTTATTTGTTCCGAGATGGCCTTTATTTCTTCGTTTATTAAGTGATGTCCATGAAGTCCAATCACAACACTGTCTGTATTCGAAAATTTAAACAGTGCACAACGTTCAAAAGGTAAAAAATAGCCAAAACCGAAGCAAATATTTTCAATGGATTCTTTAAAATTTTGCGAACGCAGGACCCATTCGGCAAATAATATAACCGCATCCTTCCATTGAATGAATAAAGAAGGTGCTTTTAATTTCATATTCCATATATCTTCCATATTTGAATCCCTTTTGTCTAAGGGATAAAGCATGGCTTCACTTATTTTTGAAAAAAAATAATGTATAGAAGGATGTAATTTAGATGAAAAGGCAATACGCGATTTAAGGATTTTGTGGGCTGAATTTTCTAATAAATTCAAATGGAATAGTAATGCTTCCGGCTGGGGGGAAGTACCAAACCTGAAATTCCATTCATACTGTAAATTCTCTAACAGCTTATTGACATGAGTGAGGTCCTGACTGGAAGATTGCAAAATGGATAAAAGATATTCACTAATAAATTGAAAAACTGGAATAGACTTTTTATTCGTTTTTATAAGAGAATCATTGATTAGGTCCCATTCATTTAACAGGTCTTCCTTATAAACACTTAACAAATTCACGGCATCATTTAAGAGACTATTCAAATGGTTATTTAAGGATTGAGACAAAGTAATCCCTCTTTCAAGAATTTGCAAATAACCTGATTCTATTTACCTGTATATAATTCTTTTAGGGTTGGATAAAATCCTGCATTTTTTTTGGTTTTTCAAGCTTTTTCTGCAAATGATTGTCCCTATGATAAATTAGTAGGATAAAGTTCCTACAAATGTAGGTATTAACTTATTCGATGAATTAACATAAAATTGTGACAAAATAACGAAAGCGATTACATCCTAAACTCTTTCGTCATTTCAAAAAAATAAAGGGGGAAAAAGAATGAATTTAGCAACAGAAGCAGTGATTGTTGGGGGACAAACAATCAAGAAAAAATTAATTATGGCTCTTGTTGGAGGCTTTTTGTTATTGGGATCACTTCTCACTGTTTATGGAATCAATGGAGTAGCTTATGCAGCGCCGATAAGCGGGTTTGGGGAGTTTACTGTAAAATTTAATAAATTGGTGGGAACTAATTTTAAACTTTATGGAGGAATGGCGAACGGAGCAAAAGTGAAGAACCTTCCAGTCGCTGTAAACGAAATGGATCATGCAACGATTACTGGTTTAGAGATTTCCAAGGATATTCCTGCACTGGGTATCAGAGTCGTAATCACTTCAGACCAGCCAGTTCAAATCGATGGACTTATTCAAAAGGCTACATTGATCAATGGCAGTGCAACCTTCAATAACCTTACTATGTCTGAAAATTACGTTGGTGATATTGCTGATCCAATGCAGGCAGTAGCTCAAGAATTCACTCAGGGTGCAAATACAATCACAATCGAAAATGGGGATTTGAAAACACTTTATCTTTTCCAAAGAACAGTTTCTCTGCCAGGTATGAAGGTATACTTTGAGAAATTAAACTAAAAAAATTTTTCATCATAGAAAATTGAGTAAGGATGATAAATATGGGGACTACTTATTCAAAACGCCAAAGATTTAAGGATTGGAGAGCGAGGCAGCCTTTTGGGGGGCGACGCTTACTCTCCTTTCGGCCTGATTATTTTATGGGTACCGCTCAAGCTATATGAAGTGGCTGTTGCACCAGGGAGTATTTTGTTTGTTGGTTTCTTTTTAGGTGGATTAGTACTGTTAATGGGGGTATTGTCCTTTTTGATGCCAAAGCTCTCCACTCTCTTAGGTATATTAGCTATCTTTGCCGCTGTATTATCTATCATGGGGGCATTAGGGGGATTCCTGATTGGTACAATCCTTGGCATAGTGGGCGGTGCCATGTGCATAGCCTGGAAACCTGAACTTGCTATTCCGGGATCCAATGATCAATTTATTCCGAAAAATGATGTCACTATTGAAATCGCCTCTGGAAAAGAAATGACAGCAGAATAAAAAACAGCATATAATCAGTAATTGCAGAAATGGTGATATATTTTGGCAACCTGGAACAAATCATTTAAATTAGCTATTATTTGCATTTTTATTATTGGAGGCCTATTTACTTTTACGAGGGATAGCCTAGCAACGAATTCTGCCTTCATAGGTTTTATTATTGAAGCTGACCAAATGGAAGGAACATTGAAAAACCTTGCGATGGTGACCGGCCAAACGGCAGAACAGAAAAGCCAGCAGATGCTGGAAATGGAATTTCAAGATGCCCGGGCAGATGGTCTGGTAATAAATAAGGTTTTCAGCACTCCTAAAGGTTTAGTGACAGTAAAAATGTCAGCGAAGGATACGGCGGTTTTTAACCATATAAAGCTCGATGTGACAAATGCTGAGTTCAGTGAGGCTTTTAAACCGCAGGTTGGCAATATAGGGTTCAAAAACGTCAAACTGTTAACCCATCTCCAAACATCTGATAGTGCAAATCTATCCGAGTTTAATATCAGTTTCAACGAGGGGGAAGAAATGTGGATGACCTCGGACAGTGAGGAAACTCTGATTCAAAAGAAACAAATGCTGGAAGGTTTGCTGCTGAAACTAAATCCATAAATTGTAATGCTTCTGTCACCTAACGTCTCTTTTGAAAAAGGAGGCGTTTTTTGTATCTAGGAATCTCGGTATTTTAATGCCAAGAGGTACAAAACAAAATCGCATTGTACTAGTAAAAGGACTTGTAGAACTATATTTTAAAAATAAAATGATAAAAACAAATAAGCATTTTAAACATTAAAAAATTAAAGGTAAGTAAAAAGGGTTAATATTCCGAGGTTCGAAAGAAATAAAAAAAAATGATGTCACAATTGTTATTAAATTCTTATTATTGTAATATTAAATAAAATCAGAAAAAATTACATTAGAGTAGTCAGGCAGGTGGGTATAAATTGAGTGAAAATCCAATTCTTCAAATAAAGGATTTAAAAGTATCATTTCAGTCGAGAAAAAAATGGATTCCTGCTGTTGATGGAATCAGCTTTGATTTGAAAGATGGTGAAATCCTCGGGATAGTAGGGGAATCAGGCAGTGGGAAAAGTGTTACCTCACTGACGGCAATGGGGCTTATTCCAACACCTCCCGGCAAGATTGAGAACGGTGAAATTATTTTTGAAGGCAGGGACTTGACTGGTTTATCGGAAAAAGAGTGGCGGAAAATACGCGGAAACCAAATTTCGATGATTTTTCAGGAGCCCATGACTTCATTGAATCCACTGTTTACAATTGGGAACCAGCTTGTAGAGGCCATCCGGCTGCATACGAAACTATCCAAGGCAGAAGCAAAGGTTCGAAGTATTGAACTGCTTAAATTAGTTGGAATACCAAGGGCGGAAGGAATCCTTAGCGAATATCCACACCAGTTATCAGGGGGGATGCGACAGAGGGTAATGATTGCAATGGCAATGGCCTGCAATCCTAAAGTGCTGATTGCGGACGAGCCCACAACAGCTCTTGATGTAACGATCCAGGCGCAAATCCTCGCATTAATGAAGGATTTGAACAAAAAAACAGACACTTCCATTATCCTGATTACACATGATTTAGGTGTTGTCGCGGAAATTTGTGAGCGGGTTATTGTTATGTATTCAGGACAGATAGTCGAACAGGGAGACGTTCGTACCATACTCAAAAATCCTCAGCATCCCTATACGAAGGGGCTGTTGAAGTCAGTACCGGATTTAAGAGGTAAAAAGGACCGCCTTTACAGTATTCCGGGAAGCGTACCAGCACCGGGAACAATCCAAAAAGGCTGCCGATTTGCAGCAAGATGTAACGAGGTTTTTGGGCGATGCCATGAAGAATCACCAGATTTATATAAATCAGTAATAGAGGGACATGAAGTGAGATGTTTCTTACATACAGTAAAAGAAAGGAGTGACGAGCATGTCGGAGTTACTTCTTGAGGTCTCAGGGCTTAAAAAGTATTTTCCTATCACAGGTGGTCTTTTTGGCAGTAAAAAGGGAGAAGTCAAAGCAGTAGATGATGTTTCATTCTTTGTCAATAAAGGAGAAACCCTTGGAATCGTAGGAGAGAGCGGCTGCGGCAAGTCTACAACAGGCGCCTTCTTATGAGGCTAATAGAAGCCAGTGATGGAAGAGTCATTTTTGAAGATAAAGAGATTACAAGAATGTCAAATACGGAGCTTAGAAAAATTCGCCGGGACATTCAAATGGTGTTCCAGGATCCTTATGCCTCGTTAAATCCAAGGCATTCGGTAGAACAAATTCTAGAAGAGCCTCTCATTGTCCATGGAATCGGGACGAAAGAGGAGCGAAGAAAAAGGGTAAGGGAGATGCTCGAGGTTGTTGGCTTAAGCAGTTACCATGCCAGAAGATATCCTCACCAGTTCAGTGGAGGACAACGACAGCGGATTGGAATAGCGAAAGCATTAATGACCAAACCGAAACTGATTATCGCAGACGAGCCGGTATCCGCGCTTGATGTTTCCATCCAGGCCAGGTCCTCAACCTGATGAAGGATATCCAAAAGGAATTTGGACTCACCTACATATTTATCGCGCATGACTTGGGAGTGGTTCGCCATATTAGCGACCGGGTTGGGGTTATGTACTTAGGCAGATTAATCGAGCTGGCGGAGAGTGAGGAATTGTATGAAAATCCAATGCATCCTTATACCCAGGCACTCCTTTCCGCAGTACCAATCCCCGATCCCGATATTAAGAGGGAAACCATCTTAATCCAGGGGGAGCTGCCGAGTCCGGCAAACCCTCCAACCGGGTGCGCATTCCATACAAGATGTTCCCAATGTATGGATATCTGTAAGACAACCAGGCCAGTGGAACGTAATTTGAATGGTCATTATGTGGCATGTCACTTGTATAACGAGTAGAGTGCTGCGTTTATGATAAAAAAAATATAAAAATGGGGGTAAAAGAGCACATGAAGAAAACGTGGAAATTGCTGTTGATTTCAATGCTTGCGATCAGTTTGTTCCTGGTTGGATGCAACAGCAAAACAAATGAAAATGCTAAAGGGAATAAAGACAATGGCTCCAGCAGTACACCTAAAAAGGACACATTGGTATTTGCCCGTGGTGGGGATTCAACTTCACTTGACCCAATCACTACAACAGAGGGTGAAACATTTAAAGTTACAGACAACATTTTTGAAAATCTTATTTCCTATGGCGAACAGGATACTACTTTACACCCAGGCCTTGCTGAAAAATGGGAGGTTACTCCGGATGGACTAACGTATACATTCCATTTGCGACAGGGAGTAAAGTTCCATGATGGTACAGATTTCAATGCAGATGCAGTTGTCTTCAACTTTGACCGCTGGATGAACGGCGATGCCGATAAATTCCCTTACTATACAATGTTCGGTGGTTATAAGGCTGACGAAGGACATGTTATTAAGGAAGTTAAAGCACTTGATGCAAACACAGTTCAATTCGTTTTAAAAAGACCTCAGGCACCATTTTTAAAGAACCTTGCAATGTCCCCATTCGGAATTGCCAGCCCAACGGCGGTTAAAGCTGAAGGAGACAAATTCAGGGAGAAGCCAGTTGGAACAGGTCCATTCAAGTTTGTTGAATGGAAGCAAAATGACCGTATCGTTCTTGAAAAGAACCCGGATTACTGGCAAAAAGGATTACCTAAGCTGAACAAAGTTATTTTCCGTGTTATCCCGGAAAATACTGCAAGATTGAATGCACTCTCAAATGGGGAAATAGACTTGATGGATGGCCTTAACAATTCTGATGAAGCGTCTGTCAAATCTAATGATAAGCTTCAAGTTATTGAACGCCCTTCAATGAACGTTGGTTACCTAGGCTTCACGACAAACCGTAAGCCATTTGACAACAAGCTTGTACGCCAGGCATTGAACCATGCAATCGATAAAAAGTCGATCATCGCTTCTTTCTACAACGGCAAGGCGATTCCGGCGAAAAATCCAATGCCACCTTCAATTTCAGGCTATAACGATGATATCGAAGAATATGACTACAATTTGGATAAAGCAAAAGAACTATTAAAAGAAGCAGGATATGAAAAAGGATTCACAATGGATTTATGGGCTATGCCTGTAGCACGTCTCTACATGCCAGAAGCACAAAAGGTAGCAGAGGTTATCCAGGAGAGCTTCAGTAAGATTGGCGTTAAAGCAAATATTAAATCTGTTGACTGGGCGACCTATTTGGATAAAGCAGCTAAAGGCGAATTTGACGCCTACATGCTGGGTTGGACAGGCGACAACGGAGATGCTGATAACTTCCTTTACACGCTTCTTGATAAGGACAGCATTGGAGCCAATAACTATTCTTACTACAAAAACGATCAGCTTCATGACATTCTGATTAAAGCGCAGACAGAAACTGACGAGGAAAAGCGTAACGAGCTATATAAACAAGCTCAAGTGATTATCCATGATGATGCTCCTTGGGTTCCGCTTGTACACTCAAGACCACTATTGGCTGCAGCAAAAGACCTTACAGGTTATGTTCCGCATCCAACAGGTTCTGAAGCACTTACAAACGTTGAATTCAAATAATTTCAGCCGAAAGGGGAGCGCTGTCTCCCCTTTTGCTGGTAAATAAGATCTTAGTAGATTCAAAGAAAAAGAGGTGAGAGGGTTGCTTACTTATTCGGTCCGCCGTGTGCTTTCACTAATACCAGTTTTATTTGGAATGACACTCGTCGTATTTGCCATCATACATGCAATTCCAGGGAATCCTGCCCAAGTAATCCTTGGACAAAGGGCAACAAAAGAGGCAATTGCAACATTAACAGAACAATTGGGGTTGAACCACCCTTGGTACATACAGTATGTCGATTATTTAAATTCATTGATTCACGGAGATTTAGGAATTTCGATGAGGACAAGAGGCCTATAAATGAAGAAATCTGGCCATATCTCGCAGCAACCTTGGAATTGACCGTCGTTGCCATGATTATCGCGGTAATCATTGGAGTGAACGCAGGGATTATCAGCGCCTGGTTCTCAAATTCCTGGTTTGATTATGCGGCGATGGTTTTGGCACTTGTTGGAGTTTCGCTGCCGATATTTTGGCTTGGTTTAATGGGACAGTGGATTTTCTCTATTGAACTTGGCTGGCTGCCGACGACAGGCAGGGAAGATGTCAGGGATCCCGTCAGCGCAATTACGAATCTTTATTTAATTGATACCCTCCTGCAAGGCAGATTTGACCAGTTTGGACAGGTATTAAAGCATATCATCCTGCCAAGTCTTGCGCTTGCAACGATTCCGATGGCCATCATAGCCAGAATGACGCGCTCCACTATGCTGGAGGTCATGAAATCGGACTATATCCGTACAGCAAGGGCTAAAGGCCTTAAAATGTTCTGGGTAGTATATAAGCATTCTTTGAAAAATGCCATTATTCCCGTGCTTACAATTATTGGTTTACAGACCGGACTTCTTTTAGGAGGAGCGATTTTAACAGAGACAATCTTTGGCTGGCCTGGAATCAGGAAGATATTTATACGATGCGATTGGGTACCGTGATTATCCTGTTATCCAATCAGGAATTTTAATCATTGCAGCCATCTTCGTAATGATTAATTTAATTGTTGATCTCTTGTATGCCTTTGTAGATCCTAGAATCAAATACAACAAATAAAACAAGGAGGGATCATAAGTGGCTGAATTAGCAAAAAACACCGCAGAAATTCCAGCAATAAAAGCAGACGATGAACTGGCATCCCCCTGGATGGAAGCATGGCAGGCTTTTTGTAAAAATAGGCTGGCATTAGTTGGTTTGGGAATTGTAATCTTTTTTATCATTGTGGCTATCATTGCACCCTTAATCGCGCCATTCAGCTTCAAGGAGCAGCAGTTGACGGAACGGTTGATGGGCCCATCGGGCAAGCATTGGTTTGGAACAGATGATTTTGGACGGGATATTTTCTCGCGTATTGTTTATGGCGCAAGAATTTCTTTATGGGTAGGATTATTCTCGGTCATTGCATCAGCCGTGGCAGGGACATTGCTTGGTATTGTTGCAGGATATTACGGTCGGTGGGTAGACACCCTTATTTCACGGATTTTTGATATCATGCTGGCGTTCCCGAGCATCCTTTTGGCTATTGCAGTTGTAGCCATCCTTGGACCGTCTCTGCAAAATGCCTTGATTGCAATCGCAGTGATCAATATTCCTAACTTCGGAAGACTCGTACGCTCTAAAGTGTTAAGTGTAAAACAGGAAGAATATATAATGTCTGCACGGGCAGTGGGAATGAAGGATACAAGAATTCTCTTAAGCCATATATTGCCAAATAGTATTACACCCGTCATTGTTCAGGCGACTTTAGCGATTGCAACTGCCATCATAGAAGCCGCTGCGCTAGGCTTCCTTGGTTTAGGAGCACAGGCGCCTACACCGGAATGGGGCAAAATGCTTTCAGATTCCAAGCAATACCTGGTACAGGCACCATGGACGCTGTTCTTTCCAGGAATCGCGATCATGCTGACAGTTCTTGGCTTTAATTTAATGGGCGATGGATTGCGTGACGTACTCGACCCGAAAATGAAACAATAGGAGACTCTACAGGAGTCTCCTATTTTTTTCGTTTTTTTAGGCAGAAATATTAGCGATTATACATTTTTGTGAATAACTATAAAAGGTGAAGATATAACGAATATAAGAATATCAAATAATTTTCAAAATTATCTTATGTTTATATTGTATAAATATAAAAATACAATTATAATAATTCAATAGTTAGACTCTGGAGGGAAAAAAGTGAAAGCAGCCATTGTTGGAGGGACAGGATACAGTGCTCTTGAGTTAATAAGAATAATAAACAGGCATCCTTATATTGAACTAGGAATGATCATATCCAATTCAAATGCAGGAACCGGTTTTAGTCAAATCTTTCCGCATTCGGCCAACATTATTGAAAACACGATGGAATCATTCGATGTTGATAAAATATGCGGTAATGCCGAAATGGTATTTCTGGCCACTCCATCAGGCATCAGTAAAAATCTCATACCTCAATTACTCGATAAGGGTATAAAATGCATTGATTTATCAGGAGATTTCAGGTTGAAATCACCATCCGCTTATGAAAAATGGTATAAACATTCACCGGTTGAGGAGAAATATCTTGATCGTGCTGTTTACGGATTGAGCGAGCTTTATCCTGAAAAGATTAAAAATTCTGACCTCATTGCCAATCCGGGGTGTTATCCAACAGCATCATTGCTCGGGTTGATGCCGATTATTAAAAATCAGCTTGCTGACTGCCAATCTATCATTATTGATGCAAAATCCGGTGTGTCTGGAGCGGGCAGAAGCGTTTCAATAGCTTCCCATTATGCGGAAGTGAATGAGAATCTGAGGGCGTATAAATTAGGAGCGCACCAGCACATTCCGGAAATAGAACAAGTGCTGGGAGATGAAAGCGGAGAGCGGATAACTATCTCATTTAGTACTCATTTAGTTCCTATGACAAGAGGGATTATGAGCACCATTTATGTAAAGATGAAAGCTCCGATTTCCAATCTGGAGGTAATAGATCTTTACAGGCAATTTTATCAGGATCATCCTTTCGTACGAATAAGGCCGGAGGGCAATTTTCCATCAACGAAAGAAGTTTCAGGCAGCAATTATTGTGACATTGGGCTGAATTATGATTCCCGTACGGGGAGACTCACGATTGTTTCAGTTATCGATAATTTGATAAAAGGGGCCAGGCGCAGGCAATTCAAAACGCCAATTTGATAAATGGATGGGATATCCAGACAGGGCTAAACGACCTGCCGATATTTCCTTAAAATAGAAAGGATGCATGAATGGTGCCGCTAAAATTAAATGATGAAATGATTATATTAGAAAAAGAAAGGCCCACCTTGCCAAAAGGGTTTAAAGCTGGTGGGATGCACTGCGGGATAAAAAGAAAAAGGCTGGACCTTGGCTATCTTGTCTCTGAAGTACCGGCAGCAGCAGCAGGTGTATACACAACGAACACTTTTCAGGCAGCTCCCTTAATTGTTACACAGAAAAGTATTGCGGTTGAAAAGAAAGTCTCTGCCATTTTAGTAAACTCGGGAAATGCGAATGCCTGCACAGGGGAACAAGGATTATTGGATGCATATGAAATGCAAAAGGAATTTGCCAAGGAGCTTGGGGTGGAGAATCATCTTGTTGCTGTAACGTCTACCGGAGTCATCGGCGAATTGCTGCCTATGGACTGTATAAAAACAGGAATTAAACAGCTGCTGCAAACAGAACATGAAGATGAAAATAAGTTTATGCAAGCCATTTTAACAACCGATACGTGCACAAAAAATATTGCCGTCGAGATTGAAATTGACGGAAAGCGAGTGAAAATCGGGGGTGCTGCAAAGGGTTCGGGAATGATTCATCCCAATATGGCCACTATGCTCGCCTTCATTACGACCGATGCAAATATAGAACAAGATGAACTGTTATTGGCTTTAAGAGAAGTGACGAACAGGACTTTCAATATGATAACGGTTGATGGCGATACCAGTACAAATGATATGGTTCTTGTTATGGCGAACGGCCTTGCAGGCAATGATAAATTGACTGATAGCCATCCGGACTGGGATACATTCGTCAGCGGCTTAAAGTATGTTTGTGAATCACTGGCCAAACAGATTGCGAGAGATGGTGAAGGAGCGACAAAGCTGATTGAGGTCCAGGTAAATGGGGCTGCCAATACGGAAGACGCCCGGGCAATTGGAAAATCTATCATTTCCTCCAATCTCGTGAAAACGGCCAGTCTATGGAACAGACCCGAACTGGGGAAGAATTGTGTCAGCTGTCGGATATAGCGGAGTTACAGTTAATACTGCAGAAATAAGTGTTTCAATAGGCCCTATCTTGTTTTCGAAAATGGTCTTCCCTGTGAATTTGAAGAGTCGGACGTAAAGAATTATCTACAGCATGAAACGATCGATATTCTGGTGAAATTGAAACAGGGTGAAGGTACTGCAAAGGCATGGGGATGCGATTTAACCTATGATTACGTCAAAATTAACGCATCCTACAGAACTTAGGGTGGGGGTATAGCGATGAACTGCCTTGTTATTAAATGCGGAGGAAGCATTTTTGAGAAACTGCCAAAGACGTTTTACGAAGATATTGTTTCACTGAGCCAAGCCGGGGCATGGACACCTATTATCGTCCATGGCGGTGGGCCCTTAATTACGAATCTATTAAACAGCTTTAATATAGAGACCTCTTTTGTGAATGGTCTAAGGGTAACAAGCAATGCCGTTTTAGATGTTGTGGAAATGGTTTTAAGCGGAGTGGTCAACAAACAGGTGGTCCGCCATTTAATGGCGGCTGGCGGGAATGCGGTAGGAATTAGTGGAATTGATGGCGGATTGCTGATGGCACAGCCGGTTGATGAATCTGAGCAGCTTGGATTTGTCGGGGATGTTGTGGAGGTGAATTCGAGGATGATTGAAAATCTGTTTATAGAAGGATATATACCTGTTATCTCACCTATTGGTATTGACAGCAATGGACAACGTTACAACATTAACGGGGATATTGCAGCATCTGCCATAGCTAAAGCCCTGGGTGCCAATCTTTGTTTTATTAGTGATATTCCCGGAATCATGGCTGAACAAAATGGAGTAAAGGTAAAACTAGATAGAGCGTGTCGTACTGAAGTTTTGGAAATGATCGATAATGGAGCGATTTGGGGCGGAATGATTCCAAAAGTGAAAGCAGCACTCAACGGCCTGTTCCATAATGTCAGGGAGGCAGCCATTATTAATGGGCTGGAGCCTCATAGCCTGATAGATTACTGTAATGGTTTGGATATCGGCACTAAGATTGTTTTAGAAAAGGAGATTGGAAATGGCTAACAATACTTCAATTCAATTATCCCCACTAATGAATACATACGCACGTTTCCCGCTAACACTTGCAGAGGGAAAAGGCAGTTATGTTTGGGATATAAATGCAGATAAATATTTAGATTTCACTTCGGGAATTGCTGTGTGCAATCTGGGGCATGCACCTGAACCTGTGAAAGAAGCATTGGAAAATCAGCTAAAAAAAATCTGGCATACTTCTAATCTCTACCACATTCCTGGACAAAAAAAGCTAGCTGAGCTGCTTGTTGAAAACAGCTGCGGCGACCGAGTATTTTTTTGCAACAGTGGAGCGGAAGCAAATGAGGCAGCCATCAAACTGGCAAGACGATATTCGCAAAAGATCAAAGGGACAGATTCTGTTGAAATTATCACCTTTAAGCAATCGTTTCATGGCAGAACGATGGCAACATTGTCTGCTACAGGCCAGGAAAAAATACAGGATGGTTTTTTTCCATTAGTGCCAGGTTTTCAATATTTGCCGTACAACGATATGGAGGCACTGGAACAACTTGAAGAATTGGCGCCATGTGCAGTCATGCTTGAACTAGTACAGGGTGAGGGCGGAGTAATTCCAGCGGACGAGAAATGGGTTAAAGCATTAAGCGATATATGCACTGAAAAAGGTATCCTGCTTATGGTTGATGAGATACAGACTGGAATAGGCAGAACAGGTAAGCTTTTTGCATATGAGCATTACGGCATTGAGCCGGATGTAATCAGCATTGCAAAGGGATTGGGATCTGGCTTTCCAATTGGGGCAATTATTGCGAAAGAAGAGGCAGCTCGGGGGTTTGAGCCCGGCAGCCATGGCAGTACCTTTGGCGGCAATCCGCTGGCAGTTACGGCAGGGCTGGCGACTTTAAACACAATTCTTTCAGGAAATATTCTGGAGGAAGCAGCTAAACTTGGAGACTACCTTCATAACAAGTTATTTGAGCTTAAGAAAAAATTAGGTTCAATAAGAGAAATTCGCGGAATTGGGCTCCTGATAGGAATAGTTGTCGAAGGAAATGCACTGGATATTGTTAATAAAGCGTTACAGCAAAAAACGCTTATACTAACAGCTGGCCCAAATGTTATCCGAATTTTGCCGCCATTAACATCAACAAAAGAAGAAATAAACAGCTTCATCGATACGATGGAAATAGTGCTTCAAAGCAATTAGAGAAACGGGAGTGATTTTTTTGGAAAAAGGTTATCTAATTCTGGAAACAGGAGAGGTCTTTGAAGGTGTATTGATCGGAGAACAGAAGGATTCTGAGGGTGAAGTCGTTTTCAACACAGGGATGACAGGATATCAGGAAATTATTTCTGATCCATCGTATGCTGGCCAAATCATCACTTTCTGCTATCCGATCATCGGAAATTACGGAGTGAATGAAATAGATGATGAAAGTATTAGCCCTTCTTTGGCGGGTGTCATTATTGGTGACCTATGCGAAACACCAAGCCATTACCAATCCATTAATAAATTTTCAGAAAAGCTCCAGCAGGCAGGAGTTCCAGGTATCGCCGGGATTGATACCCGGTTATTAGTAAAAACAATCAGGAAAAACGGAACTGTCAAGGGATTGATAAGCCGGAAAGAAGTATCCTGGAGCAATCTTGAACATACGGGTGAGCCACTGTTCTGGGTAGGAAAAGTGTCAACGAAAAAGCCTGTTTACTATAAAAATAATGGGCCGCATGTTGTATTAGTGGATTACGGTTATAAAAAATCAATCCTTCATGCTCTGCTTCAGGAGGGCTGTTCCGTGACGGTCGTCCCGTATAAAACTAGTTTTAAAGAAATACAGAAGCTTAAGCCTGATGGCGTTCTTTTTAGCAATGGACCAGGAGATCCAATGGAACTGGCGGATTGGTTTCCAGAAATTAAAAAAATCAGCCAAACCTATCCTTCATTAGGTATTTGTCTCGGGCACCAGCTAATCGCGCTGGCATTTGGGGCTAAAACAAAAAAATTAGAGTATGGCCATCGCGGAGCGAATCATCCAGTTAAGGAACTAAGAACCGGAAAAGTAAAAATTACGTCACAGAATCATGGGTATGTTGTGGTAGATGAGAGCATCGACCAAAGCATTTTTGAAGTGACGTATCGCAATGTGAATGACCAATCAATCGAGGGTTTACAGCATGTTGATTATCCAATAGTGACGGTACAGTTCCATCCTGAAGCACATCCTGGACCAAGGGATACTCTTCATCTGCTTGCTGACTTTGTGAGCCAATTAACTTCTGTGGGAGAGACACGTTATGCCATTTCATAAAAATTTAAAAAAGGTGCTGGTGATTGGGTCAGGTCCCATCGTGATCGGCGATGTGCAGAATTTGATTATGCTGGAACACAGGCATGTATTGCGCTGAAGGAAGAAGGAATTGAAGTAATCCTGATCAACAACAACCCGGCTACCATTATGACCGATGAAACGGTGGCAGACAAAGTGTATATAGAGCCGCTAACAGCTGCCACGATCGAAAAAATCATTGAAAAAGAGCGCCCGGATGGAATCATCGGAACATTGGGCGGGCAGACCGGTTTGAATTTGGCCGTCCAGCTTCATGAAGAGAATATTTTGCAAAAATATAATGTACAGCTCTTGGGAACCTCGGTGGAATCTATTAAAAATGGTGAGGACAGGGAAAGATTCAGGGATCTAATGATCAAAATAGGTGAACCTATCCCGGAATCGAAAATTATTAACAATGTTGATGAAGGATTAAGGTTTGTCAGTGAAATCGGGTACCCGGTCATCATAAGCCTGCCTATACCCTTGGCGGGGATGGTGGCGGTTTTGCGAATGACAAGAATGAATTAGAGGCAGTATTAAAAAAGGGTTTGTCTGCCAGCCCTATTCGCCAGGTTCTGGTTGAACGAAGCATAAAAGGCTGGAAGGAAATCGAGTATGAGGTCATGCGGGACAGCAACGATACGTGTATTATCGTCTGCAATATGGAAAATTTGGACCCGGTAGGAGTCCACACTGGCGATTCCATTGTCGTGGCACCGTCACAGACATTAACTGATTACCAATATCAAATGCTTCGCGATTCATCAATCAAAGTGATAAGAGAACTTGGGGTTATTGGGGGCTGTAATATTCAATTCGCTTTAAACCCGGTTTCAAATCAATATTGTATTATCGAAGTAAACCCAAGGGTCAGCCGTTCATCCGCATTGGCTTCAAAGGCAACAGGATATCCGATAGCAAGGATGGCAGCGAAATGCTCCATTGGCTATCACCTTGATGAAATTATCAATCCAATCACCGGAAATACGTTTGCCTCATTTGAACCGGCAATTGATTATATCGTAGTGAAGCTGCCGCGCTTCCCGTTTGATAAATTTCCTGAGGCAGACCGCACTTTGGGAACACAAATGAAGGCTACAGGCGAAGTAATGGCGATCGATCGGACATTTGAGGCCGCTTTAAATAAAGCCATCCGTTCACTTGAGATGAATCTTTACTCACTTAAAACGGACTTATACAAAAGCCATGAATCCGATAAGCTGCTGGAGATGATTAAGCAGCCAAATGACATGAGGTTATTCGCTATCGCAGAGGTTATGGCACGTGGCCTTAACGCAGAGGAAATCCATCGAATAACTGAAATTGATTTATGGTTTTTATACAAAATCGAGGCAATTGTGAAGCTTGAACAGCAATTATCTGCCTGTTCATGGGCAACGGCACCGGAATGGCTGCTGAAGGAAGCGAAACGCAAGAATGTTTCCGATCGGTTTTTATCACATATATTTTGCATACCGGAAAAAGAGATCAGGAGCAAGTGGAAGGTTATGAACTGGAAGCCCGGCTATAAAATGGTCGATACCTGTTCTGCGGAATTCGATGCGGTGACCCCATATTATTACTCAACCTGGACGGGTTCAGATGAGGTGGATGTTGACACTTCGCGTAAGATACTGGTTATAGGTTCAGGTCCGATAAGAATAGGGCAGGGGATTGAATTTGATTATTGTTCAGTCCATGCAGCTAAAGCAATAAAGAAAAAAGGTTTCCAGGCTGTAGTGATAAATAATAATCCAGAGACGGTGAGCACCGACTATTCCGTTGCAGACCGCCTTTACTTTGAGCCCCTTGCGGCAGAAGATGTTTTGAATGTAATTGAAAAAGAGGGAATCGAAGGAGTATTAATTCAGTTTGGCGGGCAGACGGCTATTAATCTCGCACATACCTTAAAAGAAGAGGGAGTTGTGATTCTGGGAACAGCCGTTGAAGATGTTGACCGTCTTGAGGATCGGGAAGCATTTTATACGCTTCTTCAATCTCTGAATATACCCCATATAGATGGGGTGGCAGCGGAGTCGCCAATGCAGCTGATTAATGCCGCTAATCAGCTTGGATATCCTGTTTTGGTTAGGCCTTCCTACGTAATTGGCGGACAGTCCATGTTTACTTTTTATAAAGATGAGGAGCTTCGGAGATATGTTAACCGTATCGAAGGAACTGCACAGGATAAAATGTGGCCGCTATTGGCAGACCGTTATTTGCCTGGGCTTGAATGTGAAATGGATATCATATGTGATGGGGAAAATATCGTTGTACCTGGCATATTTGAACATTTGGAAAAAGCAGGAGTACACTCCGGAGACAGTATTTCCGTCTTTCCTCCGATATCATTAACTCATGAAATGAAGTCGACACTAATTGATTATGCAGACCGAATTGCAAAAGCGCTGCCTGTAATCGGGATTATGAATATTCAATTTGTCATCTACGAAAATCAGATATTTGTTCTCGAGGTGAATCCACGGGCATCAAGGACTGTACCAATCATGAGCAAGGTAACCGGGATTCCAATGGTTGAATGGGCAACAAGGGTGCAATTAGGCGATTCCATCCAACATTTGCATGATCAAAAGGGATTGTTAAATGAACCGCCATATTACTCAGTAAAAGCCCCAATTTTCTCAAATGCAAAACTAAAAGGAGTTGACCCGGTTCTTGGCATGAGATGAAATCAACCGGTGAAAGTCTTGGCCTCGGAGTCACATTTGAGGAAGCTATGGGAAAGGCGGTATTGGCAGGTTCGGAAAATCCTTTTAATGAACCCGGAAATGGTTATATTTTATGTTCCATACCTGATAGGGAAAAATCAGAGAGCCTTCCGTTTATCCAGGAGATTGTAAACAAACATTTTAAGTTAGCTGCTACAGAAGGCACCGCCACTTTCCTTGAAGAGAATGGAATCATTCCAGCCGAGGTTATTAGAGAAAGAGAGCGCTTGAATGAACTTCTTTTGCAGCAAAAAATAAAAGCGATCATAAATCTTCCGGACCAGGGAAGAAATACAGAGACTTTCGGTTTTTATCTGCGCCAGGAGGCTGTTCGTTACAAAGTTCCATGCTTTACCCATTTAGATACAGTGAAAGCCGTAATGAACCTGAAAGCAGATTCTCAAGGCCAATTAGAGATAAGGACAGTAACTGAGCTTTATAGTTTAAAAGAAAAGAACCTGTCGAGCACTAACTGAGTCAGGTCTTTAGGCTGGATTACAGGTATGGCGATTTCAGTTTAATAGGAGGGGATTAAGTATGTTGAATGCTATCAATTTGGAAAATAAACAAGAATTATTGCAGCCCAATATGAAGGGGAAGAATTTTTTAAAGCTTGCAGATTTTAGCACTTCTGAGATTAATAGCTTACTAGAAACGGCATTGGAGCTGAAGAAGCTTCAAAAAGAAGGAAAATCGCACGGTGATCTTCCCGGTAAGGTACTAGGAATGATTTTTGAAAAATCATCGACCCGCACACGAGTTTCTTTTGAGGTAGGCATGATCCAGCTGGGTGGCCAGGCAATTTTCTTAAGCTCAAAGGATATTCAGCTGGGAAGAGGAGAAAGCATTTCAGATACCGCTAAAGTTTTATCCAGATATGTCGATGGACTCATGATAAGGACTTTCGAACATCATTTAATCGAGGAATTTGCTGATAATTCATCGGTCCCGGTCATAAATGGACTCACGGATTTGCATCACCCGACACAGGTATTGGCCGATTTGCTTACAATCCTTGAACATAAAGGAAAACTTAAGGGGCTAAAGCTTTGCTATATAGGAGATGGAAACAATAATATCGCCCACTCCTTGCTTGAAGGTGCCGTTAAGGTGGGAATGCATATAAGCATTTCCAGTCCAAAAGGATATGAGCCGAATGCGCAAATCGTCAGTGAGGCAAGAATAGCAGCCATGGAAACGGAATGTATCATCACTTTTACCAATGATCCTAAAGAGGCTATTGAACAGGCAGATATTGTTGTAACAGACGTATGGACCAGTATGGGGCAAGAGGATGAACAAAAACAGAGATTGGAAGACTTTAAGGGCTTCCAGGTGAACCAGGAGCTATGCGAAAAGGCTAAAGGTGATTTTATCTTCCTGCATTGTCTCCCAGCTCATCGCGGAGAAGAAGTAACTGCCGACATTATTGATGGTCCTCATTCAGTCGTTTTTGATGAGGCTGAAAACAGGCTGCACGCGCAAAAAGCTATATTAAAAAAATTATTGTAGATTTTTTGTTGTATTCGATGTATTATAATACCTATGAATGTATAAAAATACACAAATATGAGGTGCATATAAATGGCTAAAGAAAAAATCGTCTTAGCATATTCTGGCGGATTGGATACATCCGTTTCAGTTAAGTGGATACAAGAGAAATACGGTTATGATGTTATTGCTATGGGATTGGATGTAGGGGAAGGTAAGGATCTAGAGGCAATTCGAGAAAAAGCATTGAAGGTTGGCGCAGTCGAAGCTTATATGATTAATGCGAAAGAGCTTCTGGCGAAGGAATATATTTTGCCAGCGCTAAAAGCCAATTGTTTGTATGAAGGAAAATACCCACTTTCTTCAGCTCTTTCAAGACCATTAATTTCAAAATTATTAGTAGAAGTTGCCGAAAAAGAAGGGGCTTCTGCTGTTGCACACGGATGTACGGGTAAAGGAAACGACCAGGTTCGCTTTGAAGTTTCTATTCAAGCCTTGAATCCTTCCCTGAAGGTAGTTGCACCAGTACGTGAATGGGGGATGACACGTGATGAAGAGATTCTATATGCACAAGAAAATGGCATTCCTATCCCTGTTGATTTAGACAATCCTTTTTCGATTGATGCTAATATTTGGGGACGTGCTTGTGAGGCGGGAGTTCTTGAAAACCCTTGGGCAGAAGCACCGGAAGAAGCTTATGCATGGACAAATCCGATTCACCTTGCACCTGATGAAGCTGAATATGTAGAAATTGAATTTGTAAAAGGTGTGCCTGTAGCCCTTAATGGACAGGAGCTTCCATTGGTAGAGCTGATTGAGACACTAAATCAGCTTGGCGGCAATCATGGTGTCGGACGGATTGATCATATTGAAAATAGATTAGTAGGTATTAAATCAAGGGAAGTCTATGAAAATCCGGCTGCATTGATATTAATTAATGCGCATAAGGAATTGGAATTCCTTACTTTGCCACGTGAAGTAACACAATTCAAAACACAGGTTGACCAGCAAATGGCCAAAATTATTTACGAAGGACTATGGTATTCCCCGATAAAAAATGCCCTTGATGCTTTTATTGAAGAAACACAAAAAGTGGTGACAGGCACGATCAGGGTCAAGCTTCACAAAGGTAATCATACTGTAGTAGGGCGTAAATCACCGAATAGTCTTTACAATGAAGAATTGGCAACCTATTCAAAGGGCGATGCATTTGATCACAATGCTGCAGTCGGATTTATTAAAATTTGGGGCTTGCCAACAAAGGTTTATGCGGAAGTTAACGAAAAAGAAACAATTAAAAAATAATTGGCAGTAACCATAAATAACGCCCTCGAGTTTTTTGGGGGCGAAATCTTTTCCAGAATTAAAAAAGGGGGATAAAATGATGTCTAAGTTATGGGGCGGAAGGTTTACAAAGGAAACGAATAAATTAGTAGAAGAATTTACTGCCTCCATTTCCTTTGATAAAAAATTGGCCAAAGAAGATATTAAGGGAAGCCTGGCACATGTCCAAATGCTTGGGGAATGCGGTATTATCCCTACTGAGGATGCGGATAAAATCAAAGAAGGCCTCCAGTCAATTCATGAAATGATTGAGAACGGCGAAGTGGAATTTTCCATTGAAGATGAAGACATCCACATGAATATTGAAAAACTGCTGATTGAAAAAATTGGCCAAACGGGTGGCAAGCTGCATACAGGAAGAAGCCGGAACGACCAGGTGGCTACAGATATGCATCTTTACCTAAGAGAGAAGACAGAAGAAATTGTAAAACTCATTGAACATGTGCAAACTGCTTTAATTGATCAGGGAAGAAAGCATATTAACACCCTAATGCCTGGGTACACGCATCTTCAGCGTGCACAGCCGGTTTCATTTGCCCATCATTTAATGGCTTATTTTTGGATGTTTGAGCGAGATAAAGAGAGGCTGGTTGACAGCTTAAAAAGGATTAATTGGCTCCCGCTTGGTGCAGGGGCACTGGCAGGAACTACATTTCCAATTAAACGTGAGCGTGTCGCCGAATTGCTGGGCTTTGAAAAAGTTTATCCAAACAGCATGGATGCAGTCAGCGACCGTGATTTTATCCTCGAATTCCTTTCTATTGGTACGATTATTATGACTCATATCTCCAGATTTTCTGAAGAGCTTGTCATTTGGTCCAGCCAGGAATTTCGTTTCATTGAACTAGATGATTCTTTTTGCACAGGATCAAGCATCATGCCGCAAAAAAGAATCCTGATGTCCCTGAACTACTGAGAGGTAAAACAGGAAGGACGTATGGAAATTTGATAGGTTTGTTAACAGTATTAAAAGGGCTTCCACTGGCCTACAACAAAGATCTGCAGGAGGACAAGGAGGGAATGTTCGACACTGTTGAAACTTTGGAGGGATCATTGAAGCTTATGGCTCCTATGATTGAATCAATGAAAGTAAATGAAAATGTGATGCGCAGGGCGTTGAATCAGGATTTTTCCAATGCTACTGATATCGCTGATTACCTGGTGACAAAAGGGCTGCCTTTCCGGCAGGCACATGAGGTGATAGGGAAGATCGTATTATACTCCATTCAGCATGGAAAGTATCTCCTCGACCTTCAACTGGAAGAATACCGTAGCTTCAGTTCTCTGTTTAATGAGGATATATACGAGGTGTTATCTCCCGAGCACGTAGTAGGAGCACGCAATAGCTATGGTGGAACCTCGCCTGAACAGGTTGAAAAGCAAATTGCATTGGCAGAAATCACAATGGAAAATGCGCAATCCCTGCTTAAATAAGGCGATCAATATACAAGATAACAGACAGGCATTTTAATGTGTCCTGTCTTTTTTTTGGCTTTTAATCGTAAACCATATTGCTTTTGTAATAATAGGTGTCAAATTAGATGCGACTCAAGTCAAGTGTTGGTGAATTCAATGTTACTTGAGTCCGAACCAGAGGTGTATTCGGACAGGTTTGAACAAATCTAGGGTATTTAAGTCCGAATCAGAGGTGGGTCTTCATTGCTCCTTTGGATATCTTTTTTGCTGGGTTTTTGGTCATGACCTCGCTTATGAAGACCGTTTCTGGCATTAATGGCAGGCATTTCGGTCTTCATTCCCCTTATGAAGAACATTTCCAGCTCTCGAGCCATGGCTTTGGACCTTCATTGCTGCTTTTGGTATCTTTTTTGCTGGGATTTTGGCCATGACCCCGCTTATGAAGACCGTTTCTAGCATTTTATGGTAGGCGTTTCGGTCTTCATCCATCTTATGAAGACCATTTTCTGCTCTCGATGCAGGGCTTTGGGTCTTCATTGCTGCTTTTGGTATCTTTTTTGATAGGATTTTGGCCATGGCCTCATTTATGAAGACCGTTTCGGATCAATGGTACTTGAGTCCGAACCAGAGGTGTATTCTGACAGGTTTGGTGCTATAAAGGATAATCGAGTTAGAACCGGAGGATTTTGGTACAAACTCATATTTTAGAATTTGTTCGGCAAACAACAATCTTTTAGAAAACAGCCTTGCGAAAACAGCCTTTGTTTTTGACAACGACTTAAAATTCCCTTTACTTGTTTAAAAAACAAAAATAATTAATAATAAAGAAAACTTGTTAATTGATAGGCTTAAAGGAGGAAATCAATGAAACTTCGGGTATCCGCTGTGCAGTACCATCTGCATACAATCCAGTCTTTTGAAGAATTTGCACATCAATGTGAGCATTATATTAAAACGGCTGAGGAATTTGGGGCAGAATTTGTGTTGTTTCCGGAATTTTTTACAACTCAGCTGCTATCGATAGGTAATGGCCAGGGACAGAGCTTAAGCATAAATGATTTGCCGAATTTTACAGAACAATATAGAAACCTTTTTTCTTCGTTTGCGAAAAGTACCGGGATGCATATAATTGGCGGTACTCATGTAGTCGAAAGAGAAGGGAAATTATACAATACTGCCCACTTATTTTATCCAGACGGAAGAGTGGGTGAGCAGGCAAAGCTTCATATTACCCCGACGGAAGTCAATGAATGGAATATGGCCACGGGTGATTCATTTCAGATCTTTGATACGGATAAGGGAAGAATCGCTATTTTGACTTGTTACGATATTGAATTTCCGGAGATTGTCCGGATGGCGAAAGCTAAGGGAGCAGACGTCATTTTTTGCCCATCCTGCACGGATGACCGCCATGGTTTCCATCGCGTCCGTTATACAAGCCATGCCAGAGCGATAGAAAACCAGGTATATGTCGTATTGACAGGTACGGTTGGGCACCTTCCGACGGTTGATTTTATGCGCGCCAACTTTGGCCAGGCTGCGATTATTACACCAAACGATATCCCATTTCCACCAAAAGGCATCATGGTTGAGGGAGAAATTAATGATGATATGATTGTAACGGCTGATTTGGATTTGGAGCTTCTTTATGAGATCCGTGAACGGGGCTCCGTGACTACATGGCGCGACAGGCGGACAGATTTATATATCGACTGGGAAACAAAATAACCTCAGCGGAGATGTTGCTGTCATGTATCGAAGTGAATTCTATGTATTTGAAAAGGACCGACCTGTTTCCATCTGCATAAGAAATTATACAGAAAAGGATTTTGACGAACTCATTCAAATCCAGTCGGAATGCTTCCCCCTACCGTTCCCATCTGAGCTGTGGTGGAATAAAGATCAGCTTCATAACCATGTTTCATTGTTTCCGGATGGAGCGTTATGTGTGGAAGTAAATGGGGAGCTTGCAGGGTCCTTAACTGGTCTCTGTGTTGAATTTCAGCCAGATGAACCAAGCCATACTTGGGAAGAAATAACGGATCGTGGTTATATCAGGAATCATAATCCTAACGGAAATACACTTTACATTGTCGATATCAGTGTCCTGCCGAAGCATCGGAAGCTGGGACTTGGAAAGCTGATGATGCAATCTATGTATCATGTTGTCATTCAAAAAGGGCTGGACCGTCTGCTCGGTGGAGGAAGAATGCCTGGTTACCATAAGTGTGCTAGTGACATGACTGCTGACCAATATTTGGAGGCTGTCATGAAAGGGGATTTAAAAGACCCCGTCATCACATTTTTGCTCCGCTGTAACCGTGTGCCTTTAACCATTATTAACAACTACTTGGACGATGAAGAGTCGTGCCACAATGCAGTCTTAATGGAATGGAGAAACCCTTTTAATACTAAAGAACAGGAGCTGATGTAACAATGGAATACAAGAGAATTACTTCTATAGATGATTCTAATTTTAAAAAGCTTCATGATTTGATGGGAGAGATTTTTCCTCCTCAGGAAGTGTTAGAATACAGCCTCTGGAAGGAGCCGCTTGAAGATCCAGGCATACGTGTGTTTGTAGCGGTGGAAGAAAATCAAGTGGTTGGAGCAACCGAATACCGGTATTATAAGGATTGGAATATTGCAATGACTGATTTCACCATTATCAGCCGCCCTGGCCTGGGTATTGGACATTTCCTTGCACAGAACCGAAGCAGGGATTTAAAGGGACTAGCTAAGGAGAATGGAAAAGAGCTATCCGGTATGTTCGCGGAAATATATGATCCCTACCGGGTTGAGCATCATGAATTTGGCGGGGTAAAAGTAATGGATCCCTATGTACGCCGGGAAGTGCTTTCGCATCTTGGTTATAAGCGCCTTGACCTGAAATATGTTCATCCTTCCTGGGAGAACGATGGAAAAGCAGTCGAAGGACTAGATCTTTGCTTTATGCCAATGGAAGAAAGCACTAATGAAATTTCTGCGAGCCTAACAGCAGAATTCCTGACAACGTATTATTCTGTCCTTTCAAACAAACCGCAGGAGTGGCTTGCTATGATAGAGGAAATCAAAAGTAAAAACTCAATTGCCTTGCTTCCTTTATAAAGGGGAAATTTGAATTTTTAAATATATTGACAATTCTGATTTTATATCTTAATATTCTCATTATAATAAAAAACGTTAACTTAATATTGTATCTCTTATCCAGAGAGGCGGAGGGACTACCACGATGATGCCCGGCAACCTTCAAGATTATTCTTGAAAAGGTGCTAATTCCTGCAGGTTTTTAACCTGGAAGATAAGGGGAGGAATTTGAAGCCCTCTTCTTATGAAGGGGGCTTTTTAATATGCTGCTTATTCCTGATGATTTCAGCCCCTTTAAAAATCTATATGAATGATTCATAAGAACTGAAGGAAGGGACGTGGAGGGATGGAAAGTCTGAAGGTGGCATTGCTTGGTTTTGGTACTGTGGGGGAAGGGGTTTATAGAACAATCGGAACCCATCAGGAAAGGCTGCAAAAAATTCTTGGAAAAAGAGTAGAAGTTGTAGCTGTGCTGATTCGAGATGCGAGGAAGCGGCGCAATATCGAAGGGGACGTTTTGATCACTGCGGATTTTAATGACATTCTAAGCCTTCCCCAGCTGGATGTTGTGATAGAGGCAATTGTAGAAAAAGAGCCTTCTTACACGTATTTGAAAAAGGCGATTAAAAAGGGCGCTCATATTATAACAGCAAACAAGGAAATGTTTGCCCATCACGGTAAGGAGTTAATCGAACTTGCAGAGAAATATAAGGTTTCTGTAGGATTTGAGGCAACTGTTGCAGGGGGGGTACCCATTATTCAAACGCTTCGCCAGCTGTTAATGGTGAATAGCGTTCAAAAAATTGAAGGGATTTTAAATGGTACCTCAAATTTTATCCTATCGGAAATGCGTGAAAAGAAACAGGCTTTCGCAGGTGCACTATTCCAGGCACAAGAAAATGGTTATGCGGAAGCAGATCCCTCTAATGATGTCGAGGGAACGGATGCCTTTTACAAATTAATGATCTTGAGTAAACTAGCTTTTGGAAAGCAGCCTGATTGGAACAAGGTTGAGATTGCCGGAATCACATCTATCACAGGAGAATTGGTGGTGGAGGCGCAAAAGCTGGGATTGCGGTTTAAGCATATTGCTTCAGTGCAGAATGTTAACGGACGAATTATTGCTTCTGTAAAGCCTGCCCTCGTCACAAGATCCCATCCTTTTTACCATATTGAAGGTGTGCAAAATGCAGTCAATATACAAGCAGATATTGTAGGTGGCATTACCTTGAGCGGCCCGGGGCGGGGATGTATCCGACGGCGAGTGCGTTGATAGAAGACCTTGTTCAAATTAATAAAGATGCAGCAGTTTCTTTTTCTAATGCCTCCGCTATTCTGGAGGGCAGAGAAAATAAAAAAGAAAGAGCCTACTGGCTTATAGCACGTTTGGAAAAGAAAATGATAATTCCAGCATTGGAATGGGTTGAACAGCTTTCAAACGGCAGTTCCATTGTAAAGTGCGATAAAAAAGTGATAAAGAAACTTTCAGACCAAAATCCCGCCCTGATTTTTTATCCGATTATGGGGGAAATTGAACTGGAAAAGGATCATCAATCCCGCTATGTATCATCATGGTTATAAGAAAAGCACGCTCTGCAGCGTGCTTTTTTCGTTGTTTAGGAAATTATAAAATTAAATGATGTGGATACCTTCTACCAAGTTGTATTAATCTAGCTCCAGCGCCCAGCCAGTTTTCATCTTTGAAAAGCTCCATTGAATATCTTGCTCCAAGCATGACCTTTAGGTGATGCTTGGAGCAGCTCGGGGTCATAAGCCAAATCACTCCAGAAATCAGGATTTCCTGCGTGATTCGTCTTATGCCTGTCGGGGCTAACCAGGGCCTTCCGCCTTTTGTTCAATTATAGATTTTCCACATCAAGTGAATGGACAAGCTCGATGAGTATATTCTTATATTTATTGACGGAATCGCAGATGACATATTCTTCATCCCCATGCCAATTAGCACCACTTGGACCAAATTCAATGGCAGGAACACCGTGTTTAGCAAAAAATACCGTATCCGCGGTGCCGTGCTGACCAAAGAAAACAGTAGGGCTCTGGCTATGCTTCTCCACAATGGGATCGAGCGATGTTAGCACAGGGTGATTCATATCGGTATTGATAGGTTCAGCAAACATATTGACGAATACAGTCCCCTCCGTTACACTCTCGATTTGTTTGAGAATATCTTCTTTATTTTGGGTAGGAAGAAAGCGAATATCGAAACACATTAAGCACTCATCTGGAACCTTATTATATGCATCCCCTGCCTGTATTTTTGCCAGATTGATAGAAGGGAAGTCATAATAACTCGTACTTTCCTGTGTAAAAGGCAGCTTAAGAATCCTTTCATAAATCTGGTATGCTTTCTCAATCGCATTTACTCCTTCCCATGGACGGCTGCCATGGGCGGATTTCCCTCTGATCTTCAAATCAAGCCGCAATACTCCTTTTGCCTGATGGGCAATGCCGAGTTGGGTGGGTTCAGAGCAGATCACGAAATTGCCTAAATAACCATTCTCCGCTAAGTATCCAGAGCAATTGAAACCGCCAATCTCCTCATCTGCGACAATTTGCAGCTGTACTTTAAATCCTGGATCCTCGTCTTTCAATTCATAAAGTGCGCACATCATCGCTGCTACACCTGCTTTCATATCTGCTGCCCCGCGGCCGTAAAGCTTCCCGTCGATTTCAAAAGGAATAAACTGGTTCGGATTTCCGCTTACCACATCCACATGTCCGTTAAATACAAGCGTTTTTTCTCCTTTGCCAATTTCACAAACAATCATTCTATAGCCATTGTTTTCTAGCTTGCAGTATTCCAACCCGTGACTTGACAGCCATTCACCGCAAAAATCGACCGCCTGATTTGCACCTTTTTTCGTGCTGCTTTCAATTGAAATAAGCTCGTTTAACAGATTTATTAACATTTAATCACATACCTCCAAAACACTTTTGTTTTTATGATTCTTTTCCCTTTATTATGTTCATTCATGCAAAATAGCCATTATATGATATTACCTTGAGGTCTAAAAGAAATAGTCCACAGACTTATCCACAATGAATTATTTGGTTTTCTAATGATCCACAGCTTTATCCCCATAATCCACATAAGGTAAAGAGTTATATATATAATACCATTTTCAACTAACGAAATTAACATTCATATCCTGTTCACATTCTCTTCATATTTCCAACATTAATATGTTAAAAAACTGTGAAAGCCGTTGTTTATTGAAATGATTGAGCGTATATTAAAAGTGAAGAGAGGGAAGTGGGAAAATTCACAATCTTTCTTCAGTAAATTAGCTCAGCTGGCTAAAATTATTTCCCCGACAAAGGGAAAAGTCGTATGTACCCAATGGTATTTGTGAAATTATTCACATGAATATTAGGAGATGATTAGCATGAGATGGTTTAAAACCCCTCAAGCTGCAGTAGTTTGGACAGTAATCAGGATTTGGCTCGGACTTCAATGGATCGAAGCAGGCTGGGGAAAAATCACAGGCGGATTTGATGCAGGAGGTTTCTTGAAAGGTGCATTGGCCAATGCAACAGGTGAGCATCCAGCCGTTCAAAGCTGGTATGCAGCATTCATTGAAAACTTTGCAGTTCCAAACGTTCATATATTCAACGTTTTAATCCCATATGGTGAGCTTCTCGTAGGTTTAGGATTGATTCTTGGTTTAGCAACTATTCCAGCGATTGTAGCAGGAGCTTTCATGAACCTGAACTTTATGTTAGCCGGTACAACCAGCACAAACCCTATTCTTTATACAGCAGCCATTATACTTTTATTTGCAGGAAGCGGTGCCTATTACTTTGGTGTTGACCGTTATACGGTTCCATTTATCAAAGGCTATTTCAATAAGAACAATCCGAAAAATGATGCTCACAGCCTCTAAATTAATTCAATTTTAAACGGGTTCTGTTGCAGTAATCAGCTGCACAACCTCTCAATAGGGCCGGTTGAAATAAATCTTTCTTTACCCCCTTAAATATAGTTAAAGAAGCAGGAAATCCTGCTTCTTCTTTTTGTGGCATGAATAATCGTTACTTCTTTTTCTTTCTTGCCCGCTGGTTTGCGGCATTGGAACGAGCCTGTGCTTCCAGGTCCGCCTGATCGGCAAGCTCTTGTGAATATTCTACATCAATGCCGTCAGACTTAAGGTTTTTTGGCACTTGTGGAAGTGATCCTTTATTTTTATCACGAGTTTTATGCTTATTTGCACGGCCCATTACAAAAAACCCCTCTCATAGATAAAGTAGCACCTGGAAATACGGAAACAATGTTTCCGTACTCTTATTTTTAGCAAAAAGGCACACACCATGAGTGGAAAATTTTTGAACAGATTCGTAATCCATAGTACTTTCTTAATATTTTTGAGAATTAATGCTTTGATTTTCTTTCGGCAAAGCCTCCAGCACGGTCGGCCATTTTAAAATCTCTTCGATATGCTACTTCCTGCATGCTTGTTAAGGTGAATTTTGGTTTTTCCTTTTTCTTTTTTTCCACTTGAATCCTTCCTTTCAGCATTTTTTTCGACCATTTCCATTTTTGCCTAGAAGATAAGGAAAGATACGGGTATCTAAAGAAAATATATTTTTTAGGGCTGATGAAAGCTCAGTGTATTGGAATTCAAATCCCTCTTTAATAAGTTTAACAGGCTGGACTTGTTGGCCTTCCAGTACCAGCGTGCTCATTTCGCCTAAAAGTAATTTAAGGGCAAAACCTGGAACAGGGAGCCAGTGAGGACGCTTTAAAACAGAGCCCAATATCCTGCCGAATACATCCATTGTGACAGGATGTGGAGCCGTAAAATTCACAGGTCCCCTGAGCTCTTCATGATGGAACGCAAAAAGTATGCCTCTCACTACATCATCAATATGGATCCATGAAACCCATTGCTGGCCGCTGCCTACTCTTCCGCCTGCAAAAAATCGATATGGAAGAGCAATACGTGAAAGAGCGCCCTTAGAACGATCAAGTATGATTCCAAATCTGCACAGGACTATGCGGATTCCTAATGAAGAAGCTTCCATTGCTTTCTGTTCCCAATTCTTTACGGTATTCGCCAAAAAATCATTGCCTGGAATGTTGTCTTCTTCAGTGAATAGTTCACTTTCTGAGGTTCCATAATATCCAATTGCACTTGCGTTTATAAGGACACGCGGCTTTCTATCCATTTTTCTGAAGATTTCCAGCAGCTCCCCCGTACTTTGGAGCCGACTTTCCAGTATTCTTTTCTTTTGTTCCCCGGTCCAGCGTCCACTATTTATGGATTCTCCGGCCAAATTTATGAAAACGTCTGTAGCATTGAGATCTTCCCATGGTTTCGATTCATCATTCAGCCATTGAACAAAATGGAGGTTCCTTTTACCAGAAGGAGAGTTTTTCCGTCTTGTTAAAATAAAAACTTCATGATTTTGAGAAAGTAATTCATTTGTTAACGCCTTCCCAACGAAGCCCGTTCCACCAGCTATGGCAATTTTCATAAGAACACTCCTTTTTTAGTACACATTACTATTATTTTATAATGTATTTTAATAAAAAACCCTCTGTGGATGTGTTACTCTTAAGATAGAGGTGAGATTGATGCCAATTATTACAAAAATCACTACTCAGCAAAAAAGACAGGACAGATATAATATTTTCATGGATTACGGCAATGGTGAGCAATATGCTTTTAGTGTGGACGAGAATGTCCTTTTAAAGTTCCGGATGAAAAAGGGTATGGAATTGGATGACCTTTCTTTAATGGAAATAAATTATCAGGATGATATCAGGAAGGCCTACAATCTTGCAATCAGTCATCTTGCTTCAAGGATTCGGTCCGAAAAAGAAATAAGGGATTATTTAAGTAAAAAAGAAATGGAAGACCCGGTCATAAATGAAGTAGTGCATAAATTGATTCAGCAAAATTATATAAATGATTTGGATTTTGCATTGGCTTATGTCAGGACACAAATGAACACTACCGATAAAGGGATAAATATAATTAAGACAGAGTTAAAAGAAAAGGGCATAACAGGATCAATGATGGAGGATGCCTTGAAGGAGTACCCTTTTGAAATTCAGGTAGAAAAGGCTGTAAAGCTCTGTGATAAAAATAGCAAAAAGAATACGAAAGAATCAAAAAGGATGGCTGAGCAAAAGCTGGAAAGCATGCTGATGAGAAAAGGATATCCTTTTGATGTCATTCAAATTGCTGTCAAGGAAAATAAGGAAGTCGATGATGAACAGGAAAATGATGAATTCAATGCCATCCGCTTTCAAGGGGAAAAGCTCCAACGGAAATACTCAAAATATAACGGTTTTGAATATAAGCAAAAAATGAAGCAGGCTTTATTCAGAAAAGGATTTTCGTTTGATTTGATCGAACGATTTTTGGATGAGCAAGAACATGAGGAATAAAAAATCATGACATGGAGTCATGATTTTTTATTTTCAATAATAATTTCATCCTGTTCCATTTGGCTAATGATGATCTCAGCGACGTCACTGGATGATCGTAAACGAGAGGTATCTTTAATGTGGTCACTATCTTCCCAAAACGGAGTATCCATTCCGCCCATATAAACTGCTGTAAACTTAATGCCTGTCCCTTCATATTCCTTTTGAAGGCTTTCAGTAAATCCCTTTAGGGCGAATTTACTTGCACAATATACTGCTTCGTTTACTTTGCCTCGCAATCCTGCTGTGGAAATAATATTGATTATATGCCCTTCATTTAAATGAGAGAGAATAGTACCTGTCATTTGAATAGTCCCTATAACATTTGTATCAATCATTTCAGCGATTTCGTTGTTTTTCATTTGGACAAATGGCCAAAGTGGCCAACACCTGCGTTATTCACAAGACCATAAACCTGAAATTTTTTACAAAGTTCTTCTGTTTTTTTATTAATGTCATCGGCATTTCTGATATCAAGCTCAACGAAATCTGAACTTCCGCCACGATTCTCAATTTCTTGTTTGACTGCTGCCAATTTTTCTTCATTTCTTCCTGCTAAAATGATATGGTAGTTTTTTTCTGCTAACAACAGCGATAAATCTCTTCCCAATCCAGAACCGGCTCCGGTAATAATAAATGATTTCATTTTGGTCTCCTCGTTGAAGTTTCTTTTCTTTAATAATCATACAAAATTATCTATACTAAGTAAAAGCAGACAAAGTGAAATGACAGGTGGAATGAACATGCCAAAAGAAAAAAGATACAGTGAAATGGCAGAGTATGAATTGATGCAGGAGATTGCCAGGCTCCACGAACAGGCGCGTAAAGCCGAACAGATGGGGATGGTTAGTGAGTTTGCTGTTTTAGAAAGAAAAGCCATTATGGCTAAAGCATATTTATTGAATCCAGATGATTTTCAGCCAGGGGAAATATATGAAATAGACGGCGACCCTGGTGCTTATTTTAAAATTGATTATTTAAATGGGGTCTTTGCATGGGGCTTCCGATTAAGCGGCAAAGAAGACGAAGAGGCCCTGCCAATTTCAATGTTAAGGAAATTAATAAAATCATCAGTGGAGATGAACCCCACTGATGAAGGACAATCAGGAAAATAATTCATTATTTGTATCGTTTTCTCGTTGGTTTGATGCGCGCATACGCTCCTGTGGATGAGTATTGATCGTTCCATCAGCACGTTTTGAAGCATATTCGGCCTTTGCTCTTGGTTCGCCTTCAAATTTGTTGTTATTTTGGTTCGGGAAACCTGTTTCTTTGTTTCTCATTAAGATGTACCTCCTGTGTAGGGAATGAGAAAACGTGAAAAGCAAAGTGGATTCAATGCTAACCACGTATAAATAGTATGGGGCAATTTTATCGAGGTTATGTTAAAAGAAAATCCCAATGGAGTGATTGACATGAAAGATTACCAGGAAAGATTAACAAAGCTTTTGCTGAATAAGAATGATTTCTTATCGTATGAGCAGGCAAGAACATGGATCGAACTATTATGGGATGATTTTGAAACAACATACGCCCGGGCTGGCAGAGAATATAAAGGCATTGAAATGACAGAGAAAATTGTGCGGCATTGGATTGAACAATATGGAGAAAACCTTCACGAATTTGTAGCCCAAAATCCTAAATATAAGGATTACTTAATACAGGACAAAAACAAGCTTCATTAAAAATAAAAGCGATGACATTCAGGTGTCATCGCTTCTTTTGTTCGTCTAGAGAATAGTTAAATAATTAAATGTTGAATAACTAACTTCTATCAAGTGTGTATTAATCTAGCTCCAGCGCCCATGCCTGTCGGGGCTGAACTGGGCGCTTGCGCTTTTTATTTTTAATTTGGAAGTATATCCAGTTTTTTGCGCAATTTTTCTTCGCTGAAGATCCAGCCGGTATAGGATGTAATAATTTTTAGATCCCGGTCTAACTGGACAACCGCCACAAAAGGATAGTATCCGTTGCTTCTGTATCGAAGATCAATGAACCGGACTTCGTAAAAATCATCAAATTCATCTACTTCCCAGCGATAAACAGGGGAAAACGATAAAAATGCGGAAAGATTTTTATCCTTTTTTGCTGCTTCAATAACCGGAGTTTGGGGGACGGCGATTCTTTGAAAACGATCCAGAATCCTAACATGGTAATTCTGTGCAACACCGACGAAGAATTTGTCTTTGCTCATGGCAGCAATTCGCCATTGATGATACTTCATCGTAGGAGCAATAATAATTTCTTCGGCATCAGGGAGTTGTACCTTCACCTCTGCCAATACCCTTTGCTTTGCAAGAATACGGGCAATGTAATAACAAATGATGACTGCATATACCCCTAAAAAAGTATAACCAGGTTGAGTTCCTCCCGCCCAAATAAAGAGTCCAATTACATGAATTCCAAAAATAAAAGGATCGAAGGTATTTATTATCCCCAAAGCTACCCATTTTCTAGAAAGGCCTTATTGCCTGGGTTCCATATGCATTAAATATATCAACAAATACATGAAGGAATACGGCCAAAAAGGTCCATAACCATAAATGGAGCAGGTTTGCTTCGGGATAAAATGGATAGACAACGGCGAATATAGTGAGCGGCCGATAATAATACAGCAGGGATTGAATGGGTGATGCCTCTATGGTTGCGGATATAGACCGCATTATTTCTGAGCTTTAGAACCGTATCTATATCAGGAATCTGCGAACCAATTATCGTTCCAATTAATACGCTGCTTGCTGTGGCATGGTCTGCAGCAATGGCCGGGTCAAGAGTAGCTAATCCTCCCAGCGCGAGCCCCATAACAACATGAGTTCCTGTATCCAAAGGATCGCCTCCTTTTTTTAAAATATTAAAACTCACACTTGCTTGTTTATCCCCATTTGGTCTAATTTTAAAAGAGATACATTTTTGTGCTGTTTTACTTTTACATTTGTCGTTAAAAAATTTTATTATTATATTCCCTATTTACAGAATGTTTAACACCCTGGAGGAACAAAAATGAATGAAACACATTTGAAAAATCTTGAACAATTTAATATAGAAAATTTCCAGCATGACTTAATTTCTTGGTTCAAAGAAGAGCAGCGTGATCTGCCCTGGAGAAAGGACCAGGACCCCTACAAGGTTTGGGTCTCTGAAATTATGCTACAGCAAACACGCGTCGATACGGTAATCCCTTATTTTAACCGTTTTATAGACATGTTTCCTACTCTTAATGACCTCGCCGAGGCAGAGGAAGAGAAAGTTTTGAAAGCGTGGGAAGGGCTTGGATATTATTCCCGCGTTCGGAATCTCCATTCAGCTGTAAAAGAAGTTAGAGAAAAATACTCAGGTAACGTTCCAGATACACCTCAGGAGATATCTGGCTTAAAAGGGGTAGGTCCATATACTGCGGGAGCAATTTTAAGCATTGCCTATGGAATCCCAGAACCAGCTGTTGACGGAAATGTTATGAGGGTTTTTTCAAGGCTACTTTCCATTTGGGCCGATATTGCAAAGCCTTCATCAAGAAAAGTGTTTGAAGAAGCAGTTCGATCCACTATTTCCGTTACAGAGCCTTCTTTTTTTAACCAGGCATTAATGGAACTTGGCGCACTCATTTGTACACCGACCTCGCCTTCTTGTTTGTTATGTCCGGTTCGTGAGCATTGTACTGCCTTTCATGAAGGAGTACAGGCAGAATTGCCGGTTAAATCAAAGAAAAATAAACAGAGGGATGTTCAGCTTGCAGCCCTGATTCTTACAGATGAAATAGGGAAGTACTTGATTCATAAACGTCCTGAAACAGGACTGCTCGCAAATTTATGGGAATTTCCTAATGTGGAAATCCACCATCCGCTACAATATGAAAAATTTCAATTGGCCGACCAATTTAATCAAACGTTTGATTTAATTGTGGAACCTGAAAATATGATTGGGCAAATAGAGCATGTTTTTTCACATTTAATCTGGAATATAAAAATCTACACAGGAAAAATAAAAGAGGGCTTTCAGGAATCTCCGGAATGGAAGCTCGTTTCATTTGAAGAGATGGAGCAATATGCTTTTCCTGTATCGCATCAGAAAATGCGCAGAATTTATGAAGAATACAAAGAGAACGCCGAGTAGCTGCCGGCGCTCTTTTTTAGTATTTAATTAATCGTAAGTAATCTCAGTTCCGTGTGTGTAATCTGCCTCACCGCGTTTCATCCCGCCGCGGCTTTCAATTTCTTCAATGATTTCGCGATGGATGGTTTGACCTTCGCTATTCAAATAGGGGGTTATTTGCTGAAAGGCATGGTGAAAAAAGGCTAGTTCACTGTTGTTCCAGCCTTTCTTTGAGGTCATTGATAATTCAGTCATATCTCTGCCGACGTACATTTCACATTCCTCATTTCATTTGTCTCTTCTTTTTATTCTCTTTATTCGAATTGTCTTCTATACCTTAAAAAGCTAAAATGTAAACAAACCAAAAGTAAAAGGGGAAAGACAATGACACAAAAAATTGCACTCATCACAGGAAGCAGCAGAGGAATTGGACAAGCGACAGCAATCAGGCTGGCAGAAGCAGGATATGATATTGTTATTAACTATGCAAGAAGTAAAAAGTCCGCACTGGAAACCGCTGAAAAAATAGAAGCTCTTGGAAGAAAGGTACTGGTTGTTAAAGCAAATGTAGGGGATGTAAACAAAATCAAGGAAATGTTCGCGCAAATTGAACAGGAATTTGGACGTCTGGACGTATTTGTAAACAATGCGGCATCTGGAGTTTTGCGCATGCAATGGAACTTGAAGAGTCTCACTGGGATTGGACGATGAATATTAATAGCAAAGCGTTATTATTTTGCGCCCAAGAAGCAGCAAGGCTTATGGAGAAAAGCGGGGGAGGAAAAATTGTCAGTATCAGCTCACTTGGGTCTATCCGTTATCTTGAAAATTACACCACAGTCGGTGTTTCTAAGGCAGCCCTGGAAGCACTGACACGATATCTTGCAGTTGAATTATCACCTAAAAATATTGTCGTCAATGCTGTTTCGGGCGGAGCGGTAGATACAGAAGCCCTTAAACATTTTCCGAATCGCGAAGAACTTCTTGAAGAGGCAAAAGTAAAAACTCCTGCGGGAAGAATGGTGGAAATAACTGATATGGTAAATTGCGTGATGTTCCTTTTGACAGATGAGTCGAGTATGATTCGTGGCCAAACGATTATAGTTGACGGCGGAATTTCACTGCTTGTGTAAATAAGTAATGCGTATGTGGGTTTTTTTACCATAAAAAAATAGGATAAGCTTCTCCATGCTTGGTTAAATTAATGAGCGTGGAGGTGATTACAATGGCAAACTTCAATCAACAGCCAAACAAAACACAAGCTGGTACTAACGTCCAGGAAGTAAAACAGCAAAATGCACAATCTTCACAAGGCCAATATGGCACTGAGTTCGCGAGTGAAACAAATGCGGCTGAAGTGAAAAAACAAAACCAGCAATCAGCTGCTGGAAAATCAAGCCAAGGCCAATATGGCACTGAGTTCGCTAGCGAAACAAACGCTGCTGAAGTGAAAAAACAAAATCAGCAGGCAGAAGCTGGTAAAAACCAAAACAGCGGCGAATTCGGCCAACAATAATCATCTTTGCTTTAAGGCACTCTTTTAGGAGAGTGCCTTTTTTCTGGTGTTATATTCAATATTCCTTGTTTGTTTCGACAAAACTTCTCTTGTCTCGCCAGAACTAGTCAAAGGATAAAATTCTTTATGAAAGAATTACTTATGAAGAATAAAAAAATTGGGCGGGGTGGAGAATGAACAATTTTAACCGTTTGGTTTCCGAGCAACTGAAGACGATGGAAAAATTACTCTACATTCAAGCTGAATTGGAACGCTGTCAGGAAATAGAAGAAGAATTACAGCTTCTACAAAATGAAAGCGAGCTTGAAAGTGTTCACTTAGAAGTACTGCGGATGAAGAAAGAGCTAAGGGAAATTCAGAAAATATTTGAAAAACAAACAGAGGATGTAATCCAATCCTATCAAAAGGTAGAAGAAACATCTTGCATTTGAGGTATTATTCTAAAAAAAATTGATTTTTTTACAAAGAGTCGTTGATTTCAATGGCTCTTTTGTTTTAAATTCTTTCCCCAACCGTTATAATAATAGAAAATAGGAATTGTACTTTGTTGCCTTTTGTCGTTTGATCGGATATGGATAGGTTGCAAAGCGTTCGAGAAATGAAGGTAGGGGAGAATCATGGGCGTACCCATCGAAGGTGAGCCAATGCAAATACATAGCTATAAACACAATGGGCACATCCATCGCGTCTGGGAAGAAACGACTGTTTTAAAAGGGACGCAAAATTTGGTCATTGGCGGGAATGACCGGACAATTGTCACTGAATCGGATGGAAGAACATGGGTGACAAGAGAGCCTGCTATTTGTTATTTTCATTCCCAGTACTGGTTCAATGTAATCGGAATGATCCGTGAAGACGGAGTTTATTATTACTGCAATATCAGCTCACCATTTATTTTTGACGGTGAAGCACTTAAATATATCGATTACGATTTGGATATTAAAGTTTTTCCAGATATGACGTTTAATTTATTGGACGAGGATGAATATGAACGCCACCGCCGTGAAATGAAATATCCCGAGGTCATTGATCAAATACTTAAAGCAAATGTCGAAAAGTTAATCCGCTGGATCCGCCAACGAAAGGGCCCATTTGCACCAGATTTTATTGATACATGGTATGAACGGTATTTGACTTATAGAGGTTAAAATATTCTTCCATTAAGGGCTTAGGTATATGGTTTCTTAGTGGCAGAGAAGGAATGGCCATTTTCCATACCTGTTGATTTTTATATCAACAGGTTTTTGTTTGAAGAATGGCTGGGAGAGGAGAAAAAGCTTGAGCAGTATAAGAAGATATCTTCAATTTGTTAAGCCCTACCGGATGCAAATTATTGGGACTATCATAATCGGGTTAATTAAATTTGCCATTCCTCTTATCATTCCCATGCTGATTAAGTACGTGATCGATGATATTATAGGGAGTCACACGCTGTCACAGAGCGATAAAATTCAACGGCTCATGTATATTTTGGGTGGCATGATTTTCATCTTTGCCGTTCTGCGCCCGCCAATTGAGTATTATCGGCAGTACTTTGCGCAGTGGACTGCAAGCAAAATTTTATATGAGATCAGGGATCATTTATATAAACATATTCAAAAACTCAGCTTTAAATATTATGCCAATACGCGCGCGGGTGAAATCATATCGAGGATGATCAATGATGTCGAGCAAACAAAGACATTTGTCATTTCAGGGCTTATGAACCTATGGCTCGATATCGCTACAATCGTGATTGCCATCGTGATTATGTTTTCCATGAATGTTAAGCTGACCGTCGTTTCCATTCTTTTGTTTCCGCTGTATACTTTATCTGTCAGATATTTTTTTGGTAATCTGCGGAAGCTCACAAGAATACGCTCCGCACCTTGCCGAGGTACAAAGCTATTTGCATGAACGGGTCCAGGGAATGGCTGTAATCAAAAGCTTTGCGATTGAAGAGTACGAACAAAAGCAGTTTGACAAACAGAATAAAAACTTTTTAACGAAAGCGTTGCAGCATACCAGCTGGAATGCCAAGGCGTTTGCTGCTGTTAATACCATTACTGATATTGCGCCATTAATTGTAATTGGCTACTCTGCTTATCTTGTTATTCAGCACACCCTCACACTTGGCACGATGATTGCCTTTTTTGCCTATATTGATAAGCTTTACAATCCACTGCGGAGGCTGGTGAATTCCTCCACCACATTAACTCAATCATTTGCTTCGATGGACAGGGTCTTTGAACTAATGGATGAAAAATACGATATTGTGGATCCAGAGGATGCGATTGTTTGTGATAAGGTATCTGGCGATGTTTCATTCGAAAATGTAAGCTTTGCCTACAATGAAAACGAAGATACAGTACTAAAAAATATTACCCTTGATGTAAAAAGGGGAGAAACAATTGCGCTTGTGGGAATGAGCGGTGGGGGGAAATCTACCTTTGTCAGCCTTATTCCGCGTTTCTATGATGTTTCGAATGGACGTATTTTACTGGATGGAGTTGATATTCGCCGGTTTAAGGTCCAGACGCTGAGAGATAAAATTGGGGTAGTGTTCCAGGATAATGTCCTTTTCAGCGAATCGGTTAAAGAGAACATTTTGCTTGGAAAGCCGGATGCTTCTGAGGAGGAAGTGTTTCGCGCGGCCGAAGCTGCCAATGCCCATGAATTTATCAATAGCCTGCCACAGGGATATGATACGAGAGTAGGAGAAAGAGGCGTAAAGCTTTCTGGAGGACAAAAGCAGAGGGTTGCAATTGCGCGTGTATTCTTAAAAAATCCGCCTATTTTGATATTGGACGAAGCGACTTCTGCATTGGATCTTGAAAGTGAGCACTCAATCCAGGAATCCCTGGAGGAGCTCGCGAAGGAACGGACCACCTTTATCGTAGCCCATCGCCTTTCCACAATTACACATGCTGACAGGATTGTGCTGATCGAGCATGGCCAGATCGTTGAGATTGGAAAGCATGACGAGCTCATGAAAAAACAAGGTAATTATTACAAACTATTTCAGGTACAGCAGCTTGAACATAAAGAAGAAAACGAAGCAGGATGAGCCTGCTTCGTTTTCTTCTTTATTCTATGGAATTTTCATCAATTTTTATTTCATTTTCATCCTGGTGGTAGGATTGAAAGCTCGTGATTAACGTATCTAAATGCTCAACTTGTTCCCCGTAGTCGATGATGGTTGAGACGATTTGCATCGTGTGATATAAATGGCCATCGTCTTGCTCAGATACTTCCTTCTGGCGCAATAAAAAAAGTCCGAAAAGTTCCTTTTTATTTAAACATAATGCCCCTTCTTCATATACAGTCTGATTTCTAATTTTCCCGATAAAGCGCAGCATAAGCTGCTCATGGTGATTGATAAGGCAATCAAGCTGTTCTTGAATTGACTGCTGGAATCCCTCCGGCAAAAGGTGTAGCTCGTTCTCGAAACGATGCAGCCGTTTAAGTGTGTCCAGGGCTTTCTTTGTGGCAGAAATCATCTGCCTGTAAATGACAAGCTTCCTGGACTTAACTAAATCATTCTTTTTTAGGTAATAACGTTCTTCTTTGTACATTAAGTAAAGTTGTCCGATTTTAATCATGTTATCTTTTAACTTATCGATATCATTTTTTAATAGATTATGGTCCGACGCATGCCTCGAGCTTAATCGGATCCAGCGAAGTATTTCCTCTGTTGTATTGGAAATTTTAAAATAAAGCTTATTTTCATATTTAGGAGGAAGAAAGACAAGATTAACGATAAAAGCGGCGAAAACTCCAAGCATAATGGTAGAGAAACGTATCGCAGAAAACTGAATGAAATTTCCACCAGGTGATTCCATAATGGCGACAAGTGTAACCAGGGATAACCCGATTGTGTTTTCAATTTTCATTTTCAAGTTGATGGTGATAACGATAATGGCTGCAAGGCCAATGACGACAATATGGTTCCCTAACGCCAATACAAAAAACATGGCTAGCACGGCACCAATAAGATTACCCTGAATTTGTTCAATAATCGATCGGTATGAACGGTAGATGGTCGGCTGGACGGCAAAAATTGCAGCGATGCCAGCAAAGACTGGCGAAGGGGAATGAACCAGCTGTCCTAAATATAAAGATAAAATAATTGCTATTCCCGTTTTCAAAATGCGGGCGCCTAACTTCATTACAAGATATTTCCTTTCCTATAAAGGTTTTATTGTTACTATAAACCTTTTTGCTAAAGATTAAACAATTATGTACTATACATTGATTACTATGGAGAATCAAGCAATAATGGAAAATTACCTATATTTATAAAAGGCGTCCGCAGCTCGCGGACGCCTTTTATGATCGTTTAGGAAATTATAAAATTGAATGAAGTGGATAACTTCTACAAGTTGTATTAATCTAGCTCCAGCGCCCAGCCCCTCGGGGTCATAAGCCAAATCACTCCAGAAATCAGGATTTCCTGCGTGATTCGTCTTATGCCTGTCGGGGCTAAACAGGGCGCTTGCGCCTTTTATTCTTATTCAGTCGAAACGGATGGATCTGCCTGCTCTTTAACCGGCAGGATTGCAACAAAGTGGTTCTCTGGAGTGGCTAACAATGCTTTCAATTCGTCTGCTTCATCTTTCTGGCCGTCAGCAGCAAGGATTTCAACATAGTTGCCTAAAAGCTCCTGTAAATCTTTTTTACCCTTTTCTCCTAATGCGGATACTGAAACTTTGGCTCCTTTAGCGACCCTTCTCTGAATGGCTTCCTTCGTCAGCCCTTTATCAGGCTGGTGCCGGACATATACGACACCGCCAGTCATTCCGGCGCAAATCCATGGGCCAGGGTCACCTAGAACAAGAGCGCGTCCATTCGTCATATATTCAAACGCAAATCCTTTAATATTGGCATTGGAGCCGATATTTCCTGCTTCGTTTTCAGAGATAGGTCTTTCAATTCGCCCGCCGATAATGATGTCAGCTCCCGAAAGTCTTATGCCTGCCCGTGCATCGGCATTTCCCTGGGCGATAAGCAAGCCCTTTTGAGCACCGTAGCCAAAACCTTTTCCGACAGAGCCATTATAGTATCGGCCGTTTTTGCCGGGTGATTTGAGGACTGTAATACTTCCTCCAAAGGCTGTTTTTCCGATGCCATCCTGCGCTCCTCCGTTAATAACAATATTAATTCCCTCTGTGTTATACGCACCGAGCCCATTCCCTGGTATCGAACCTTCCCGGTAGGCAAGCTTGACAGCAGGTAGCTGCCTATAAGAGCCATCCAATCTGCCCCGGACCCTGTGACAGGAAACCCTGCTTCCTAGCACGCGCTGTTCAGATGTGATGCTGTAAAATTCACGTGATGTATTCAATTGCTCAATACTGGCATCGAGGTATTCAGCCCCGACAGCAACCTGCTCCTGTGCATGCTGTAGTGAAAAGTTTTCCCCATGCTGGCTGAATTGAGATATTTCAAGCGGCTTAAGCAAATAAGACAGGTCAAGCTGATGCTGCCCATTAATTTGTTCCAGCAAATCTGATCTTCCGACAGCATCCTGCAAGTTTTTGATCCCAGCGGATGCTGCCAGCACTTTTAACTCTTGGGAGAATCCTGTGAAAAGATTTATCAATCCCTGGACGGCCAAATCAAGCTGGCGTGGAACGAAACGCCTTAATCCGTGTTCCTTTGCCTGGGCTTCAGAATCAATTTGGGTAGCAATACCGACATGGCATGTATCCAAGTGGCAGCCCCTGCAGGTTGTGCATCCAATCGCAAGCATAGATAAGGTACCAAAACCTACGCGATTCGCCCCTAGAAGCATGACCTTCATAACATCGAGGGCACTTTTAATTCCTCCGTCAGCCCAAAGCTCGACCTGGTTGCGAAGACCGCTTTCAAGAAGGGCATTGTGGGCAGCTTTTACACCAATTTCAACCGGAAGGCCTACATGCTGGAGTGCATGGATTCGTGCTGCACCTGTACCGCCGTCAAATCCGCTCAGGGTAATAATATCAGCGCCTGCTTTTGCCACACCGACAGCAATGGTACCGATATTTGGAACTACTGGGACCTTAACGGCAATTTTAGCCTGGTCGTTGGCTGTTTTTAACTCGAGAATCATTTGTGCCAAATCTTCAATCGAATATATGTCATGGTTATTGGAAGGGGAAATAAGATCCGAACCAATGGTGGCATTTCGGGCTTCAGCGATTTTCGCGGTCACCTTCGATCCCGGAAGGTGGCCGCCTTCTCCTGGCTTCGCACCCTGGCCAATTTTTATTTCTAATAGATTTGAAGAATTTAATAGTTCCGCGTTTACTCCAAATCTTCCGGAAGCAACCTGCTGGCCTCTCGTTTTAGGATATTTACCGAGCATATCCTTTATTTCTCCGCCTTCGCCGTTTAGGCTGACCATATTTAAACGTTCTGCCCCTTCCGCATATGCGCGGAAAGCTGTTTCATTTTGAGAACCGAACGACATCGAAGAAATAACAAACGGAAGGCTGTGCTCCCCCACACTGATATCAACATTGTCGGGGGAGATAGTTGAGTTGCTCGTTTTTAAGGCTGTTAAATGGCGAATCGTCGTCGGATTTCCAGTTTCCTGCTCTGTGATTTTTTCACGATAAGCATTATAATCGCCAGTTGACGCTACATCGCCAATTGCTTTCCAGATGCGCGGGAACAGATGGAATGTTTTTCCGATTCGTTCGTTATCATTTTGGAAATCAGCTGCCCTTGCAATGGCATCTTCCTTCATGCTTGCGAAATTGTATATAAGTTCAGTTGAACCAAAGAAATTAACAATACCGAGAACTGATGCAATCTGTTCATTAAGGCCTATTGCGGAAAATAAACGCCCATAGCCTCTTAATTCATGGATCCCGATCGTCGAAATGACCTTTTCCAGCCCTTTAGTAAGCGCAGTGTAAAGATTCAGCAGAGGAGTCACTGAGTCATCCAATACAGTCAGGAACATATAGTAAGGGTTAACCAAATCTGCTCCCAGACCATAAGCTGTCACAATGTCATGAAGCGAGCGAAGGGCTGCTGACCGCAGAACAATCGAACAACTTCTTCGTAATTCAGCTTTCACAAGTGCCTGATTAACGGCAGCTGCAGCTAAATGGGGATCGAGCCACAGTGCATCGTCTTGGTGGGCTTTGGCATCATCCAGGATAAGGAAGGATTTCCCTGGCTGGACAGCTTCGACAGCTTCACAAGCAAGCCTTTCAAGTGCTGCGGCAATTTCTTCACCATGATTAAAAGTTGCAGATAAATAGGCAGCCGATTTTCGCTCTAAAAAGAATTGTGCCAATTGGTCAAAGCTAGGCTGCTGTATTGACGCCGAGCAGTCATAACCAGCTCTTCCTTCTAAAAGAAGAGGAGAGGTGAGTTCAATGACCTGGCAGGCAGTTTCATTTGTGAAAAGGGATGGACGCTTTCCGATAATAACCCTGGTTGAGAAATGTTCCATCTCCCGATCACGGTCAATTGCCGGATTGGTGACAACAGCTACACTTTCCTTAATAAAATCGGGAATATTTTTTCTTTCAGGATTCAGGGCTGCAAGCGGTGCATCGTGCCCTAAGGAGCGAATAGGCTCAATCCCTTTTTCAGCCATCTGTTCGATTAACTGAATATGGTCACGCTCCCAGCCAAACGCTTTATATTGTCCATTATGGATTTTATCCGGGTGTGCCATCGTGACTGTTTTCTCAAAAACTGGAGGATAAAGTCTGCTGCGTACCTCCTTGAGCTCGACGCGTTTTGAAAAACGGCTGTATACTTCTTCCTGAAATGCTCTTTGTTCAAAAAGCTCCAATTTGCTGCCTTTCCATTTAAAGCCTACTTTTTCACCAGGTGCCAACGGCTTTGGCTCATTTACAAACTCACTTGAAGGAATGATGCCCTGTTCAGAAGAGAATAAATAAGAGCTATCGGTTTCAAGCATCCAGAGCGGACGAAGGCCGAGGGCATCGACACTGAATACCGCCTCATCGCCAAACCGGGAGATGATCCCTCCACCTTGCGCAAAATGTCCCCAGCTTTCTCTCATATACGTGTACAAATCTTGAAGATGTTCCGGGTATGCTTTTATTTCATTAATAATTGGTGGGAACACCAAATCCATTGCTTCGAATAAAGAATACTCATCCCGGCAGATAAGAGTTTCCATTGTGCGGCTTAAATCCTGGGAGTCACTGCCGCCTTCAACTAGAGGAACGCCAATCATCCTGGCTTCGTCTCTCAATCTGGCAATTGTATTGATTTCTCCATTATGTCCGAGCACGCTGAATGGCTGAACCCTGAAAAAACTTGATAAAGTATTCGTGGAATAGCGGTTATGGCCCAGAGTCATTGTTGAAGCTACAAGTGGGCTGGCAAGGTCATCATAATAGTGTGGAAGAATATCTCCCGCACCCATTACTTTATAGACGGCATGATGCTGGCTGAGTGAAGCGACATGGACAGCTTCATTTTTCTCAAAATCGACAAGGGCATGGAATAATTCTTTGGATAGTGAGGAGCCGCTTTTATTTGATAGACAGGCAATTTGCCAGAATACAGGATTTTCTTGAATCGCAATTGGTCCAAGAGCAGAAGAATCGGTTGCCTGATCGGTTTCAAATATTAGCTGGAGTCCATAGGTTGCTAGCTTTTTTCTTAATTGATCTTTAACGAGTGGAATGTCAGCTTTGCTGCTGATAAATACATGTCCGACAACGAATCCGTCTAGAACGGAAATTTCAGGGTTAAGCCCTGCATCTGCAAGTTTTGCTTTCCAAAGTGTTCTCGGAATATCGATGTGAATGCCAACTCCGTCACCCTCTCCATTAATAAAGCCTGCCCTATGATTCATAGTGACAAGTGCATCAATGCAGTTGAAGATATTTTTCCTTGTAGGCAAATTATTTTTTTCCAGGCATGCGACAATTCCGCATGCATCATGTTCCTGATTATGAAAATCTTTAAAAAGCGAAGGGGTCCAGTTTTGATTCATCAATTTGGCTTTACAGGGTTTATCCTATAAAGCTTTCACCTCCTGAAAAACGTATAGTTTGAATGTGCTGCTAGGGTGGTATATTAAATTGATTTAGTTATTTAGCGGGGCGTTCATTTAAAGGACAGAAAAGTGAAAATATATATTTATAGTATCATAGCAATTTTCTGAAATCAAATATTTATACATTTATTTGGATATGAAAAACAAGTGGGAAATGTGATAAAAAGATATTTTTTGTTAATTGCAAACGTTTTCAAAGAAAATAAACAAAAAAAGGAAAGGCACCACCTTTCCTTTTTTGCATAAAATATGAATATTTATTCGTTTTTAAGTGAGTAAAATGCATGATTTACAGCATGGAGGGTTGCTTCGATGTCTTCTTCTGTATGGGCAATGGTGACGAACCATGCTTCATACTTAGACGGTGCAAGATTAATACCCTGATGAAGCATCAATTTGAAGAACTTAGCGAATGTTTCGCCGTCTGTATTCTCTGCCTGCTCGTAGTTTTCAATTTTTTCGTTTGTAAAGTAAATGGTCAGTGCACCTTTTAAGCGGTTAATCGTAATTTGAACATCATGTTCTTTTGCAGCAGCTAAAATACCGTCTTCAAGCATCGAACCTAAACGATCAAGATAATCGTACACGCCTTCTTGCTTTAATACCTCAAGGCAGGCAATTCCAGAAAGAATGGATGCAGGATTACCGGCCATTGTACCAGCCTGATATGCTGGACCAAGCGGAGCCACTTGTTCCATAATTTCTTTTTTCCCACCATAAGCGCCGATTGGAAGCCCTCCGCCAATAATTTTTCCAAGAGCAGTTAAATCAGGCTGAATTCCTAGTAAATCCTGAGCGCCGCCATACATAAATCGGAATGCAGTGATAACTTCATCGTAAATGACGAGTGCACCTGCTGCGTGAGTCAAGTCATTGACCTGTTGAAGAAAGCCGGGATTTGGCTCGACAATGCCGAAGTTGCCGACAATCGGTTCCACTAAAACAGCTGCGATTTCACTGCCCCATTTTTCGAGAGCTTCTTTAAATGGTTCAATATCGTTAAATGGCACCGTGATGACTTCCTTTGCAATGCTTTTCGGTACTCCCGCAGAGTCAGGGGTGCCAAGCGTAGAAGGCCTGAACCAGCTGCGACAAGTACAAGATCGGAATGGCCATGGTAACAGCCGGCAAATTTAATGATTTTGTCCCTTCCTGTGTAAGCCCTGGCAACGCGGATTGTTGTCATGACAGCCTCTGTCCCGGAATTTACAAAGCGTACTTTATCAAGAGAAGGAATGGCATCCTTAATCATTTTAGCAAACTTCACTTCATGTGGAGTGGGGGTGCCATATAGGACTCCGGATTCTGCCGCTTTTTTTATAGCCTCCGTGATATGGGGATGGGCGTGTCCGGTAATAATAGGACCGTAGGCTGCGAGGTAATCAATATACTGGTTGCCGTCAACATCCCAGAAGTAAGCTCCCTGAGCGCGCTCCATAACTACGGGTGCTCCTCCTCCGACGGCTTTGAAGGAACGTGACGGACTGTTGACGCCGCCGACGATATGATTTAATGCTTCATTATGTAATCTTTCAGAATTGGTGAATTGCATGTTTTACCTCCTTAAAATCAATACTTTTCTATTCTAGCACTTTTTTAGTGATTTATGGCTGTAACAACATTATGACTATTTTCGCCAACCTATTCCAATTTAATAATGCTTGGTAGTTGTTTTGGGTCCGCCAATTAGCTAAACTGTTTTGTTAGGCGGCAATTCTTCAGGAGGAATGAATTAATGAACATCAATGCAATAGAAGTAAAGGATTTACGAAAAGAGTTTAAGTCTTATTCGAGCAGAACGGGATTAAAAGGTGCGTTTAGAGACCTTTTTACCAGAAATTATAAAGTCATGGCAGCTGTTAACGATATTAGTTTTTCAGTCAGGCAGGGGGAAATGGTTGGTTACATAGGGGAAAACGGTGCCGGAAAGTCAACTACCATAAAAATGCTGACGGGCATTCTAACCCCTACTTCCGGACAAATTATTGTAAACGGAATGAATCCACACAAGGAAAGGGAAAAATTTGTCCAAACAATTGGAGTTGTTTTCGGGCAGCGCTCCCAGTTATGGTGGGACATTGCCGTCCAGGAATCCTTCAGGCTATTAAAAAAGGTATATAAGGTTTCGGACGCCCATTATAACGAGCATATGGACCATGTGATCAAGACACTGGATATTGAACCGCTATTGGACAAGCCGGTCCGAAAATTATCTTTGGGACAGAGAATGCGTTGCGAATTAGCTGCAGCTTTAATCCATAACCCGCCATTACTGTTTCTCGATGAACCAACAATTGGTTTGGATGTACTTGTAAAACTAAAAATCCGAGAATTTTTAAAAGAAATAAATGAGAAGTATAATACAACGATTTTGCTGACTACCCATGACCTGTCAGATATTGAAGCCCTATGTGAACGGGTAATCATGCTGGACGAAGGAAACATCATTTATGACGGAGCATTGAACAGCTTAAAGGCTAAATGGGGAGAAGGAAAAGAGCTTCAATTTCAATTTGTGGAAAAAGTCGACATGGCAGCATTACGTGATTTGACCATTGGCATGCCGGTGAAATGGGAGCTTGATGAAAAGAAACAGATTTTCTCCGCACTCATTGATGATATAGATGAGCTGATTTCACAGGTGATCGCGAAAGTGGCTGCTGCTTATAAAATAAAGGATATGAAAATCAATGAAATCACTACAGAAGAAATCATTCGCAACATCTATGAAAAAGGATCAGTCTAATGAAGGGAGGGAACCTGAATGGATAAGTATTTGGAAATGATCCGCATCCGTTTTTTAATGATGCTTGCGTACAGAACGAATTATTATACGGGAATTTTAATTTACGGCATCAATATTGGCGGACTATTTTTTATGGTCGGCTATTTATGGAAATAAAGGCCACATAGAGGGGCTAACCGTTGTCCAGATGACAACATATGTCGCGATTGCATGGATGGCAAGGGCGTTTTATTTTAATAATATCGACCGTGAAATGGCGGTTGAAATTATGGAAGGCAAAGTGGCAGTCGAACTCATTCGGCCTTACAGCTATTTGTGGATGAAAACGATGCAGGGTTTAGGTGAAGGAATCTTTCGTCTTCTCTTCTTTTCGGTGCCCGGAATGCTGATTGTCTCACTAATCTTTCCTGTGAAAATTACATGGAATCCGGCTGTCTGGGGGTTTTTCGTAATATCCATTCTGCTTAGCTTTCTTATCAATACCCAGTTGAATTTGCTGACTGGAATTACCACTTTCTTCTTATATAATAATGCTGGTCTAATCCGTGCGAAAAGAGTCGTCATTGACCTTTTCTCGGCCTGCTGCTTCCCATCAGCTTTTTCCCTGGATGGGCACAGCATTTGATGAAATTTTTGCCGTTTCAGGGAATCAGTTATATTCCCAGTATGATCTTTACAAATGGCTTCAGCCATCATCAGGCAATAAATGCGATACTTCAGCAATCTGTTTGGGTTCTTGTTCTGGTTTTGCCGGTGCAGATACTATGGATTCTGGCTAAAAAGCAGCTTGTCATTCAAGGAGGGTAATGGATGTTTTATGGATCAATGTTTTTCCAATATCTTGCCCAGTACTTGAAGACGAGGCTTCAATACAGGGCAGACTTATTTGTTGAGATTTTTTCTGATTTATTATCACAGGCAGTCAATTTTATCTTTATTCTGGTCGTTTTCGGCCAGTACAAGCCTTTTGGCGGGCTGGAACAGAGATGAAATCATTTTTATTTATGGTTTCTTCCTTGTCCCATTTGCTATTTTCTCGTCCTTTTTCAATATTTGGGATTTTAATGAGCGGTATATTGTAAAAGGGGAACTGGACAGGATTCTTACAAGGCCAATTCATAGCTTGTTTCAGATTATTCTGGAGCGGATTGAGCTGGAATCATTATTCGGGGCGGTTACAGGTCTGGGTGTCATGTTTTACTCAGGAAGCCGTCTTGGACTTGAGATTATGTGGTACGATCCGTTCATTTTTCTTTTATTTGTAATTGGTGGTGCGCTTGTGTATGGCGGGGTTTTTGTGATGCTTGCATGCATCAGCTTTTGGGCAGACGCAAGAACGTCGATTATGCCGATGATGTACAATATTGGTAACTATGGCCGTTACCCCGTTGACATTTATAATAAGGCAATCAGATTCATTCTGACATGGATTTTGCCTTTTGCTTTCGTTGGTGTCTATCCAGCTGCTTATTTTCTCGGGAAGAGAGAATGGTTTGGATATGCTTTTTTAACACCTGTTATGGGCATTGTCTTTTTTGCCATTTCCATTCTTTTGTGGAATGAGGGTGTAAAGAAGTACAGGGGTGCGGGAAATTAATATGGGATTTTCGAAAACCAGACGTGTTCGTCTGGTTTTTGATATTTAATGGGGCAAGCCTGCATAGAAATAGACTATACTTATGTCCGGAAAGAGAGGGCGGTTTATGTTCTATTTGCTGCTTACTTTAATTGTCTTTTGTATATTCATGAGTTTAAAAACTCTGTTTTCACCTTATAAGATAAAAGGAAAGCTCGTATCCTTTGAAAATTTCATGTTCTTAACAACCATTTACGTAACGGTAATGATTGGCTTTGGACTAATTTATTCATTGCTCCATTTAAACGGATATCCCGCTCTTGGTGATACATCTTCTGTACGCCCCGCGAATGGGTTTGCTGACACTCTTGAAACAAGTATTTATTTTAGCGCGATGACGCTCTTTTCGGTCGGTCATGGAGATATTGTACCACTTGGAGCAGGGAGAGTGATTGCTATTATTGAAGCGTTAATTGGATATACCATTCCCGCAGCGTTTGTAGCTAAAGCAGTATTCGATATGGAACATAAACCACCGATTGTAAAATAGTTGTGTTAGCTGAGAAGATTGGATACGCTAAGTACACAATACTAATAATTGGAGTGGTCTTAATGACGATACAAACAGGAGCTGCAGCACCTGATTTTGCTTTGCAAGCAACAAACGGAGAGATGGTAAAATTATCGGATTTCAAAGGGAAAAATGTTGTTCTCTACTTTTATCCGAAAGATATGACACCTGGCTGTACAACGGAAGCATGTGACTTTCGCGACCAGCATGAACAATTTGGCCAGTTAGGAGCGGTGATCTTGGGTATCAGCCCTGATCCGATTGACCGCCATAAGAAATTCATGGAGAAATACGGTTTGCCCTTTTTATTGTTATCTGATCCTGATCATCAAGTGGCAGAAGCTTATGATGTATGGAAGCTGAAAAATAACTTTGGAAAAGAATATATGGGGATTGAAAGAAGCACGTTTGTAATCGATAAAGAAGGTAAAATTGCCAAAGAGTGGAGAAAAGTTAAAGTAAAGGGCCATGTGGAAGAAGCTCTCGAATTTATTAAGGGGAATATATAGGTAGTTTGGGATTCCATACCTGCTTGCCGGAAAAAATACAGCCCAATATGGCCTATTTTTCTACATAAAGGCTGATGTCCATGCAAACAAACAAGTTTTGAATATCATTTTATTAGGGCATACCTCCTCAGATATATTTTTAGCGGGTCATAATGACCCGCCTTTTTTGTTTTAATGATGTAAATTTTAAAAAAGTGCTATGATAAAAAAGAATGACCTAGGAGGTTAATGCTCAGCGTAGGTCGTTTAAATTTTTAAGTATAATCTTCATACATATATTAATAACAGAAATGATTTTGTGAACGTAATTGATTTGAAAAGGGGCTATTAATGATGAAAATTTATACGAAAACAGGGGATAAAGGCTCTACCTCACTTATTTATGGCCAGCGTGTGGCGAAAAATGATCCTAGAGTAGAAGCCTATGGAACATGCGATGAAACGAATTCGATGATTGGCCTTGCTCTCAGTTACTTGAAAGGTGAATTTTTCCCTGGCAAAGAAGAGCTAGAAGCAGTGTTTCATCAAATACAAACCAATCTATTTCACGTAGGTGCAGAGCTTGCGACTCCTAAGGGAAAAGAAGTAAAATGGAGCGTTTCAGAAGAGGATATAAAAAAACTAGAACTTCAGATAGATGAATGGGAATCTACCCTTACACCGTTAACAAATTTTATTCTACCTGGAGGACATCCAGCAGGGGCAGCGTTTCACGTAGCAAGAACAACAGCCAGGCGTTCTGAAAGGTGTGCAGTCGGGCTGGAAGAAGTAAACCCATTGGTCCTTGCATACCTGAACAGGCTTTCGGACCTGTTATTCGTAACCGCCCGTTATGTTAATGATAAACTGGGAATGGAAGAAAAAATTCTCCATGGCCGTTAAGAACTTCAAAAGATTTACCATTCTAGAGGTTACAATATTGACAAAAGGATTAATTGCTTAGTAAACTAATTATAACAATTATAATGTAATAATTTCTTTCGGGAAGAGGTGCATGACGATGTCACAGCCCCAATTAAAAGAAGCTTTGGATACGTTGAAGGAGACAGGAGTGAGGATTACTCCCCAACGTCATGCGATACTCGAATATTTAATAAACTCGATGTCGCATCCTACTGCTGACGATATATATAAAGCGCTGGAGGGGAAGTTCCCCAACATGAGTGTGGCGACAGTTTACAACAATTTGAGAGTATTTCGTGAGGTTGGACTGGTAAAGGAATTGACTTATGGAGATGCCTCAAGCAGGTTCGATTTCATTACGACAGATCACTACCATGTTATTTGTGAAAAGTGCGGAAAAATTGTTGATTTCAGCTATCCGGGTTTAGATGAAGTGGAACATCTTGCTTCACATGTAACAGGCTTTAAAGTAGGCCATCACCGCATGGAAATTTACGGCACCTGTCCGGATTGTGCGGTTAAAGAGGCACATTGATTAAAAAGTAAAAGCCGAATCATAAAAATGATAACGGCTTTTTTTATTTTTTAAATTAAAAAAGCTATCTCTATTGAAAGAGATAGCTATTTTTCGTTTCCTTTTTTATTATAGTCCTCATCGAATTCTTTTCCTTCAAGCTTAGGGTCAAGTGTTAATGGTTCATTGCAATACATGCACATATCCACTCGGCCAAGCATTTTTGTGGGTTTTCCACAGCTTGGGCAAACCACCTGAATGGTTTTCGTCGATAGCATGCCGATCCAAAAATATACTACTGTACTAGCGATGATAAATAAAAGCCCTAAAATCATAAAAATCGTCATAATTAAAGGAGAAGTGCGGAAAAAAATACCTCCATACATTACAATAAAGCCTATAAAAATCAGGCTTAATGCAAATGAGCGTATTTTATTTATTTTACTAGAATATTTAGCCATCTGATTCCCTCCTGAAAAAAACTATACCACAACTTTCTGTTTTGAAAAATGGTACACTAGGAAGGTCTGATTTTTCCTTTTTAAAATTAGAAGGATAATTTTTATCACTGTCGAAAATATAGGCTATGAAAAAAAGGCGCAAGCGCCCTGATCAAGTAAAAAAGTGTGGAGGAATAAAACAATGGAAGATATCCTTCGTCCGATTTATCAGGAAAGAGCAAGCCAATCTAATACTCTGGGAGTATTATCGATAGAAAAAAAACAAAAATCTTTTTCTTCAACGGATTCTTTCGATGCAATTCTGCTCATTATCGTCAGAGAAGCAGACAAGCCTTTATTTATTAAACATTATTCTTATTCAGATAAAAAGGCAGCCATGCATATTATTACGGAAGAACAATTAAGAGAATGGATTTTGTTGGGGTCCAATCGGAAGATTTTTGAATGGATTAATGATTCGAAGATTTTATTCGACCGCAATGAATTTGTAGCACATCTCAAAACGGAGCTCAGGGAATTTCCCTTCTATGGAAGGAAAATAAAAATGGGGGTTGAATTCGCTAAGTTAATCCGTCGTTATGTGGATGGTAAAGCTTTGTTTGAAAACCATCAATACTTGGATGCATACAATCATGTAGTTCACTCCCTTCATCATCTTGCCA